>NZ_JBIUUU010000027.1:0-124595 GCF_044742595.1 Streptomyces sp. NPDC087859
CCGAACAGACACGTCATCACTCACGACAGCCACACTGCCAGACCCACCAGACACCGACCCGACCACCTTGACCAAAGACATAGGGGCACCCCCCCGCATCAGGCCTTCTCGTCGAAGCTGGCGAAGTACGCGGCGGCCATGTCCTCGTCCCCGTGGCCCTGCGCGGCGGCCCGCTCCAGGCGCTCCGCGCTCGCGGCGGCCACGTCGAGCCGGACGCCGCCTCGTTCGCCGGCCTCGACGATCAGCCGGGCGTCCTTGGCGGCGGTCGACACGGCGAACTGGGGCGGGGACAGCTTGTCGTCGAGGATCAGCGCGGACTTGGCGCGCAGGTAGCCCATGTCCAGCGGGCCGCCGGCGATGGCGTCGAAGAAGTTCTGCGGGTCGACGTCGAGCGCCTTCGACAGGGCCAGGACCTCGCCCATCGCGTTGGTGGTCGCGATGACCCAGCTGTTGGCGACCAGCTTCAGCCGGGTGGCGCTGCCTTCGGCGCCGTCCTCGCCGGTCCACACCGTGCGGGCGCCGACGGCGTCGAGGACGGGCATCACCTTGTGCCGTCCGTCCACCGGCCCCGCGGCGAGGACGAGGAGCTGTCCGGCCTCCGCGGGCTGGCGGGTGCCGAGCACGGGGGCGTCGTAGAAGACGAGGTCCTGCTCGCGGGCGAAGGCGGCCAGGTCGGCGACGCCCTCGATACCGGCGGTGGTGGACTGCACCCAGGCGGTGCCGGGGCGCAGCGCGGCGGCGGCCTGCCGCATGACGTCGAGGGCGGCGGAACCGTCGTAGAGCATGGTCAGGACGACGTCCGCGCCCTCGACGGCCTCGGCGGGGGTGCCGGCGACGGCGATGCCGTCGGCGGCGAGCGGTTCGGCCTTGGCGCGGCTTCGGTTCCAGGCGCGGACGGTGTGTCCGGCGCGGGCGAGGTTGCGGGCCATCGCGGCACCCATGATTCCGGTGCCGAGGACGCTCACGGTGAGCTTGTCGGTCATGACGTCATCTTCCCTTGGGGGTGGGGACCCGAGCATGCCCGCCGGGCCCCGAGGGGGAGGCAGGTCGTACGAGCCCGGTCTGGTACGCGATCACCACGAGTTGCGCACGATCGCGGGCGCCCAGCTTCGTCAGGGCGCGCTGGATGTGGCTGCGGACGGTCAGGACGCTGAGGACGAGTTCCTCGGCGATCTGGTCGTTGGACCTGCCTCGGGCGGCGAGGCAGGTGACCTCGCGTTCGCGGGGGGTGAGGTCGTTGAGGCGCTCCGGGGGTGCGAGGAGGGCGCCGGGGGCCGGGGCGGTGAGGAAGCGGGTGATGAGGGCGCGGGTGGCGCCGGGCGAGAGGAGGGCTTCGCCCGCGGCCACCGTGCGGATGCCCGCCAGGAGGGCGTCGGTGGTGACGTACTTGCCGAGGAAACCGCTGGCGCCGACGCGCAGCGCCTTGGCGACGTACTCGTCGGTCTCGAACATCGTCAGCACCAGCACCCGGGTGCCGGCGAGTTCGGGGTCCTCGCAGATCGTGGCGGTGGCGGCGAGGCCGTCCGTGCCGGGCATGCGGATGTCCATCAGGACGATGTCGGGGCGGTGGGCGCGGGCGAGGTCCACCGCCTCCTGGCCGTTGGCGGCCTCGCCGACCACCTCCATGTCCTCGCAGGAGTCGATCAGCAGCCGGAACGTGCCGCGCAGCAGGGCCTGGTCGTCGGCGAGCAGGACACGGATGGTCACAGGATTGCCTCGTTCTCGTCCGGGGCGAGGGGGTGCAGCGGCAGCGCGGTGGCGACCTCGAAGCCGCCCCCGGGGCGAGGGCCGGCGTGCAGATCGCCTCCGATGGAGTGCGCGCGTTCACGCATGCCCATCAGACCGTAACCTCCGCCCGGGACCGACGACGTGGTGGCCGCGTCGTTGGTGACCGAGATCAGCACACGGGAGTCCGAGTACGTCAGCCGCACGCTCGCCCCCGTCCCCGCGCCGTGCTTGGTTACGTTGGTGAGGGCCTCCTGGATGATCCGGTACGCCGTCAGGTCCACACCCGGTGACAGCGGCCGGGGCTCGCCCTCGGTGACGACGGTGACCTCGACGCCGGCGCTCTCGCAGGTCGCGATCAGCTCGGGGAGGCGGTCCAGGCCGGGGGCTGGCTCCAGGGAGTCGTCGCCGAGGTCGTCGCCGATCTGGCGCAACACCCCTACCGTGGCACGGAGTTCGAGGAGCGCGGAGGAGGTGGTGGCGGTCAGCTCGTCGAGCAGTTTCATCGCCTGTTCGGGGTGGGTGGGGGCGAGGTGGCGGGCGGTTCCGGCCTGTGCGTTGGCGACGGCCATGTGGTGGGCGACGACGTCGTGGAGTTCGCGGGCGATCCGTAGCCGCTCCTCGGCGACCCGCAGCCGGGCCTCCTCCTCACGGGTGCGCTCGGCGTACGCGGCACGTGCCTGCACCGACTCCGTGTGGGCACGGCGCAGCCGGTCCCGGCTGCCGCCGACCAGGGGCAGCATCAGCCACAGCACGGGGCCGAGCGTGCGCAGCAGGATCATCCCCGTCTCATAAGTGTCCATGTCGAACACGGCGGTGGCGACCACCACGGCAATGGTCAGGGCCCCCCACACCCGCGTGGTCCTGGTGTCGGTGCCGGCGGCCAGCCGGAACAGGGCGATCATCAGGGGGGCGAGGATCAGGGGTGTCACCAGGTAGCCCAGCGCCACGGTGATCACTGTCGCGACGGTGGCGACGACGAGTGCGCTGCGCGGGTAGGTGCGGGCCCTCAGCTGGGCGAGGCAGGAGACGGCCGCGAGGGCTTCGGCGGGCCAGTCCTCGCGCGGCTGGCTGACGCCGGGGATGGCGATGGACGCGCCGAGGGTCACGGTGCCGAGCAGCCCCAGGACCAGGATGACGTCCGTGGCGGTGTATCGGCGCCCTGTGCGGCGGTCCGGGCTGGTGGTCATCTGTCTCTCCGGGTGAAGGGCCTGAGCCCCATGGTGGACGACGTACGGCGTGCGGGCCGCCCGCGGCCTTCGCCACGGGCGGCCCCGGGAGGGACGGTGGCCCCGGTCAGACGCGCGCCTCGACAGGCTCGGCATCGGGGTCGGAGTCCCGGTCGGCCGTGTCGGCGGCCGGGCGCCGGGTGAG
Source organism: Streptomyces sp. NPDC087859 (assembly GCF_044742595.1). Taxonomy (NCBI): domain Bacteria; kingdom Bacillati; phylum Actinomycetota; class Actinomycetes; order Kitasatosporales; family Streptomycetaceae; genus Streptomyces; species Streptomyces sp. NPDC087859. The sequence continues at coordinate 3,100 of NZ_JBIUUU010000027.1, forward strand.
GGCCTCGCCCTCCACGTCGACCCGGGGCAGCCGCCGGTCCAGCCACTTCGGCAGCCACCAGGCCCGGTCGCCCAGCAGGGCGAGGACGGCGGGCACGATCGCCATGCGGACGACGAAGGCGTCGAGAAGCACGGCGGTGGCCATGCCGAAACCGATCATCTTGATCATGGAGTCGCTCTCGCCGATGAAGCCCGCGAAGACGGCGATCATGATGAGCGCGGCGGCCACGACGACCCGGGCGCTGTGCCGGAACCCCGAGACGATCGCCCGGTCGGCCGGTTCGCCATGGACGTACGCCTCCCGCATCCGCGAGACGAGGAAGACCTCGTAGTCCATCGCCAGCCCGAACACGATGCCCACCAGGAAGATCGGCATCAGGCTCATGATCGGACCCGTCTGTTCCACCCCGAACACACCTGCCCCGTGGCCCTGTTGGAAGACCAGGACGACCGCACCCAGGGCCGCGAGGACCGAGAGCAGGAAGCCGAGCGCCGCCTTGAGGGGGACGAGCAGGGACCGGAAGACCGCCAGCAGGAGGACGACGGCCAGACCGACGACGGTGATCAGATACGGCACCAGCGCGGCCTGTACCTTCGTCGCGATGTCGATGTTCAGCGCGGTGGTGCCGGTGACCTCGAAGGACGCGCCGGTCGCCGACTCGATCCGCGGGCGTTCGCCCCGAATGGTCTTCACGAGGGTCTTGGTCTTCTCGTCGGTCGGGCTGGTGGCCGGTGTCGCGGTGAACACGGCCGTGTCCCCGGCCTCGTTGAAGCGGGGCGTGGCGACCGAGACGACACCCTTCGTGTCGCTGATGTCCTGGTGGACCGCGTCCACCGCCGCCTTGGCGTCGTCGGTGCCCTCGGCGTCGACAACGATGGTGAGCGGCCCGTTGAAGCCGGGGCCGAAGCCCTCCGCGAGTGCGTCGTAGGCGCGACGCTCGGTGGTGGAGGTGGACTTGGCCTCGTCGCCGGGCATGCCGAGCTGCAACTGGGTCATCGGGATGGCGAGGGCACCGAGGCCCACGACGCCCAGCAGCAGGACGGGGATCGGGCGGCGCAGCACGAACCGGGCCCAGCGGGTTCCGCGGTTGTCGGACTCGTGCCGCTCCGACGGCTTCCTGGAGCGGAGCGGACGGAACCGGAGCATCCGGAACCGGAGTAGGCGGGGCAGGGACGGGCGGCCGTCCCGTCCCTGCCCGCGCACCGCGCCCGACAGCACGGCGTTCGGCCAGAAGCCGACGAGCGCGGGCACGACGGTCAGGGCGATGAGCACGGCGACGATCACGGCACCGGCGGCGGTCAGGCCCATCTTGGTCAGCATCGGAATGCCGACGACCGTCAGACCGGCCAGGGCGATGACGACGGTCAGGCCCGCGAAGACGACCGCCGAACCGGCCGTGCCGACCGCGAGACCGGCCGCTTCCTCGGGTGTGTGTCCCTCGCCGCGTTCCTCGCGGTAGCGGGACACGACGAACAGGGCGTAGTCGATGCCGACCGCGAGGCCCAGCATCATCGCCAGGGTGCCGGTGCTCGTGGACAGCCCGAACGCGTCGGCCGTCATGGTGATGGTGAACATGCTGACGCCGACGCCGAGGATCGCCGTCAGCAGTGGCAGTCCGGCGGCGGCCGACGAGCCGAAGGTGATCAGCAGGACGAGGGCGGCCACCGCGATGCCGATGATCTCGGCGACCCCGCCGGGACCACCCCCGCTGTCCATGGCGCTGCCGCCCGTCTCCACGGTCAGACCGCTCTCCCGGGCCTGGTCGACGGCCTTCTCCACCGCCGTCCGGCTGGCGTCGGTGACCTCGGACGACTTCACCTTGTAGGTGACGGTGGCGTACGCGGTCGAACCGTCTTGGCTGACCGCCTTCGCCTCGAAGGGATCGACGACGCCGGCCACCTGCGAGCCGTCACCGAGGGTGGTCACCGCCTCCTCGATCGCCTGTCTGGTGGCGGTCGCGGTGACCTTCCGCCCGTCGGGGGCGACGAACACCACCCGGGCGGTGGCGCCGTCGGCGGCGGCTCCGGGGAAGCGCTCCTGCATCAGGTCGTACGCCTTCTGCGACTCGATGCCCGGCATCGAGAACTCCTCGTCGGAGGCCCCCGGCGCCTGGAGGGCGCCCAGTCCTACGGCGGTCAGCACCGCCAGCCATATCAGGGCGACGTAACCGCGCCGCCGGAAGGCCAGACGGCCCAGTCGATACAGAAAATCAGCCACGTCAGGGAACTCCGCATCTGCTCTCGTTTACCCGATCAGGCTGTCCTGGCGGACCCCCTCCCGTCGTCGTGCGGCTACTGGCACTCCCGACCACCGCATCCGCAGGACCTTCTACTGAAACCGCAGTACTGTCCGGGCCGCGGGATCCTGCGCCGGTACGACGTCCCCGTAGCCCGGCAGTGGCGTCTGGCATCATTGCGGCTCGATCGTGTGGTCATCGGGAGACACCATGAAGCGAGGCACAGGACGGAGCAGCAGCTCCGCGGCGCCGAACAGCGTGGATGTGGCGCGTCTCGCCGGGGTCTCCCAGAAGACGGTGTCGAGAGTCTTCAACGAAGAGCCCTACGTCTCCGCCGAGGCACGCAGACGCGTCCTCGAAGCCGCGGAACAGCTCGGTTACCGGCGCAACAACGCCGCCCGGGCACTGGCGTCGGGACGGACGCGCTCGATCGGTGTGATCACGCTGGGCACCGCCCTGTACGGGCCCGCGTCCCTCCTCATGGGCGTCGAACGGGTCGTCCGGGACACGGGGTACGCGCTGCGCGTGGTCAACACGATGGAGGGCGACCCGGCCGGGCTCGCCGGTGCCGTGGACTCGCTTCTCGACCAGGGCGTGGACGGCATCGTCGTCTCCGAGCCGATCGACGAGCCAGGCGGCGAAGCCGGACCCCTCCGCGTCGGCGTCCCGGTCCTGGTGATCGGCGCTCCGCCGCCGCCTCTCGACTCCCCGGCGGTGCTGGCCGCGGGCGGGGGTGCCGATCTGATGGCCCGGGCCGCCACCGAACACCTGCTGGGGCTGGGTCATGTGACGGTCCATCATCTGGCGGGCCCGCAGCGGTGGTTCGCCGCCCGGGACCGGCTGGAAGGGTGGCGGACCACACTGGCCTCGCACGGGAGGGACGTGCCCTCCGTCGTCGAGGGCGACTGGTCGGCCGCGTCCGGGTATGCGGCGGGCCGCGCGTTCGCTCAGGACCCCGAGGTCACCGCTGTGTTCGCCGCCAACGACGACATGGCGATCGGGCTGGTCCGCGCACTGACGGAGGCCGGGCGGCACGTGCCCGGCGACGTCAGCGTGGTGGGCTTCGACGACATTCCGGTCGCCGCCTACGTCACTCCGCCCCTGACCACGGTGCGGCAGCCGTTCGACGCCGTGGCACAGGAGGGGCTCAAGCGTCTGGTGCACGCCATCGAGAACCCGGACGCCGGCCCCCTGCCGGCGAGCGCCCCGCCGGTCGACCTCGTCGTCCGCGCCTCGACGGCTCCCCCGCGCCCGGCCGTCACCGGTCGGTGAGGATTCGCGATTGTCCGCGGCTTCTCGGGGAACACGGTGGCCGATGAGGTCGCCGAGGTCACCGCGCCGCCCGGCGAGGACGCTCCGTCCGAGGTGACCCGGCGGATCGAGGACCACGACCGAAAGGCCCAGCTGTGCAATCCGTCCTCGGTCTCGCGCTCGAGTGTGTCGTCGGCGCCCTCGGGAAGACCGCCGGCCCGTCCGGAGTGACCCTGCACCGGTCACCGGATGCGGGGCGTGCCCAACTGGCCGACGAAGCGTTCGAGTTCAACAGTGCCGTGCCTTCAGGTGTCCGGTTCGACCTGCTCACCGACGCCACCGACATCGAGCTCGATGTCCGGCTGACCGTGGTCCTGCCGCCGGGAATGCCGGCCGACGGCACTGTCTTCGACCTGGTGGTCGACGGCGAACTGCGCGAACCGGTCGTGGCCACGCGACAGTCCCTGGTCTTCCTCGACCCCGTCTCCGGGGACCAGGAGACCCGGCCGGCCGAACCCGCCACCGTCCGCTTCCCCGTCGGCCCCGATTCCCGTGAGCGCCATGTCGAGATCTGGCTCCCTGTCGCCTCGACGCTCGAACTGCTCGACGTACGCGTGCCGGACGGGGCGTCGGTGCGTGCGGCTCCCGCGAGCGGTCCGCTGTGGGTGCATCACGGCAGCTCGATCAGCCAGTGCGCGGAGGCGGACCGGCCGACCGGCACCTGGCCGGCGATCGTCGCCCGCTCCGCGGGTCTGTCCCTGCTCAACCTCGCCCTGGGCGGGCAGTGCCATCTCGACCCCTTCATGGCCCGCGCCATCCGGGACCTGCCCGCGGACACGATCAGTCTCGAACTCGGCATCAACGTCCTGAACGCCGACAGCATGCGGGAGCGCGCCTTCGTCCCGGCCTTCCACGGCTTCCTCGACACCATCCGCGACGGGCACCCGGACACCCCGATCCTGATCATCACCCCCATCGTCTGCCCGGCCGCCGAAAACCGGCCCGGCCCCACCCTCGTGGGCCCCGACCTGCGCGTGCGCACCGTGGACCGCCCCGTCGAACTCTCCCTGGGGGCGCTCACCCTCACCCGCGTCCGCGAGCTGCTCGCACAGCACGTCGAACAGCGCCGCAAGGACGGCGACGACCGACTCCGGCTCATCGACGGAACGGCATTGTTCGGGCCCGAGGACATCGCCGACCTTCCGGACGGCCTGCATCCGAACGCGGCCGGCTATGCCCGCATGGCCGAGCGCTTTCTGCCCTTGTCGTTCGGCGAGCCCCTTCCCGCCGTCCGGCGACGCCCCGGTGGTCGCAGCGGCCCCTCTCCGGCAGCGGAGACCGCCCGACCGGCCTCGGCGTGAGTCCGTGCCGTCGCTCGGCCCCCTCCGCCTTGACATCCCGGCCCTGCGCCAGAAGGCTGACCGACCAGTCGGTATGAAGGAGTCGGCCGTGGCCGAGCTGAGCATCCCCACCCCCGCGGGCGCGTTCGACGCCACCGTGGCGGGCCCACCGGACGGCCGTCCGGTACTGCTCCTGCACGGATTCCCGCAGACGAGGCCGGCGTGGCGGCACCAGATCGCGACACTGGCCGCGCACGGCTACCGCGTGGTCGCGCCCGACCAGCGCGGATACTCCCCCGGGGTCCGCCCCGAGCGGCCCGAGGACTACCGCGTCGACATCCTGGTCGACGACGTCGTCGCGATCACGGAGCGACTGGGCTGGACGACGTTCGACCTGGTCGGCCACGACTGGGGAGGCGCGGTGGCCTGGTGGACCGCCGACACCCATCCCGCCCGCGTACGCACGCTGACGGTCGTCTCGACCCCGCATCCCGGCGCCCTCGCCCACGCCCTGCGCACCGACGACGACCAGCGTGCACGGTCGCGCTACATGATCGACTGGCGCGAGACTCCCGCCACCGAGAACGAGATGCTGGCCCACGACGCCGAGAAGCTGCGCGCCTTCTACGCCGGAAAGGTCCCGCGGGCCAGTGCCGAGGCCTACGTACGGCATCTGTCCCGACCGGGCGCCCTCACGGCGGCGCTGAACTGGTACCGGGCCGGCCGCCCCGAACGCGCCATCGGCGTCGTCGACGTACCCACGCTGTACGTCTGGAGCACGGCGGACCTCGCGTTCGGACCGGTGGCCGCGCGGGAGACCGCGCAGTGGGTCAAGGGACCGTACCGGTTCGAGACCCTGCGAGGTGTCAGCCACTGGATCCCGGAGGAGGCACCCGAGTCGCTGAACCGTCTGCTGCTCGAACACCTCCGGGCCGACGGCTGACCCGCCGGTTCCAGGTCGGCCGACGACCGCCTACCCCCGCCGGGCGCGGCCGGGCACACTGAGGCCGCGTCCCGCCACAAAAGCGCCCTGGGCACTCGCCCACCGCATCACGGCGCCGGAGCACCACGCACGGAAGTACGGCACGCCCGACGACCGTTCGGGCCTGCCGCGAACCCGGCCTACCGACCTCGGGGAGACTTCGGTGATCAGAGCACGCCGTACCACCACCGGACGTCCACGGCTGATCGCCTCGGCGCTGAGCCTGCTCGTCGTGACCGCGCTCGCGGTGTCCGACGCCGGCGCGGCCACAGAGCCCACGACCGGCGCCGCGCCCTCGGCCACCTCGGTGTCCGACGCAGCCTCGGCCGTCGGTTCCCTGGGCATCGCGGGGACGAGCTGGGCCGTCGACGAGCGCACCGGGACGTTGCGGGTGCTCGCCGACTCCACGGTCACGGAGACCGGCCTGGCACAACTGCGGCGCACCACCGGGCGTTTCCCCGGAGCCGTGAGCGTCGAACGGCTCGACGGCCCGCTCCGCACCCTCCTCTCGGGCGGCGACGGCATCTACACGTCCGCCTGGCGCTGTTCGGCCGGGGTCAACGTGCAGAGCGGATCCACCTACTACTTCGTCACCGCGGGCCACTGCACCGACGGCGCGACCACCTGGTACACCAGCTCCGCCCAGACCACGACGATCGGCTCCACCACCGCCACCAGCTTCCCCGGCAACGACTTCGGTGTCGTCCGGTACTCCAACCCGGCCGTACCGCACCCCGGCACCATCGGATCCGTGGACATCACCGGAACCGCGACCGCCTATGTCGGCCAGGCCGTCTGCCGTCGGGGAGCGACCACCGGCGTCCGCTGCGGCAGGGTCACCGCGCTCAACGCGACCGTCAACTACGCGAGCGGATACATCGTCTACGGCCTGATCCAGACCAACATCTGCGCCGAACCCGGCGACAGCGGCGGCCCGCTCTACGCCGGCGACAAGGTCATCGGCATCCTCTCCGGCGGCTCCGGCAACTGCACCTCGGGAGGGACCACGTTCTACCAGCCCATCCAGGAAGCGCTGAGCGCCTACGGACTGTCGGTCTACTGACCGCGACGCGGTCGGCGCCGAACTGGGGCGCTCCCGCTCGCGTGCAAGGGGGTTCACAGTCAGTGGCCTCGGTTTTCCTGACTGGTTCGAGAACTGCTGGACGAAGGCTCGGGTGGTGACGCCGGAGTGTCGCGTGGTGCACGCGGCGCGCTTCCCGTGCCGTGAGCCGATCGGGCCATGGCTGACTCGCGCCCTTCTCGCACGGCTCTGAACTGCCCAGACTGCCCATCAGGAATGGCAGGGGGAGGCTGGGATGGCTGCTCGGCGCGGACGGGGCACAACTGCTCGTAGGAGGCGGAAGGCTCGGCTGAAGTCGGCCGTGATCGGCGGCGGTGTGCTGCTTGCCTTCCTCGTGGCGTACTGGTCGGCCGTGTGGCCGTATGTCACGGCGGCCCTGCTCCTCGGCGGCATCGGGACGATCAGCTGGTGGCTGTGGCGCACGGACCGGAGTGTGCGTGCACGGGACCATCGTTGGCGACAGGACGAGGAGGTGAGGGCCGGCCGCCGGACCCTCGCCGAGGTGGATGCCATGACGGGCACGGAGTTCGAGGAGCTGGTAGCGAGCTTGTGCCGCCGCGACGGGTGCACGGAGGTCCGGCGGGTGGGCGGTTCGCACGACAACGGTGCTGACGTCCTGGGGCGTCTCCCGGACGGCCGGACCATGGTGGTCCAGTGCAAGCGGTACGCACCGAGCAGCACCATCGCGAGTCGGGAGTTGCGCGATCTGCTGGGAGCCAGGGTGCACTTCCGGGCGGATGTGGCCGTGTTCGTGACGACTACGCGATTCAGTCGTCCCTCGGAGAGGTTCGCGGTGGAGCACGGAATCCTCGCCGTGCACCGGGATCACCTCGGATTGTGGAACAACGGTGCTTCCCTCTTGTCGTTGAGCGGCGTGAGCGGCCGTGGACAGGGAGATTCCCGCCACCGGGCGCGCTGGAAGCAGGCGTACGGCAACTGACGGACAGGGCAGCCTCAGGCGACCTCGCGATCAGGGCCTCACCCAAGGAAGGACAAACGGACCTTCCTGTCCGGGTTGTCCCGGTTCGTATCCACCAGGCACACCGACTGCCACGTCCCCAGCTCCAGCCGCCCGTCCACCACCGGCAGTGTCGCGTGCGGTGGCACGAACGCGGGGAGGACATGGTCGCGGCCGTGGCCGGGGCTGCCGTGGCGGTGCTGCCAGCGGTCGTCGGAGGGGAGGAGGGTGTGCAGGGCGGCGAGGAGGTCGTTGTCGCTGCCGGCGCCCGTCTCGATGATCGCGATGCCCGCGGTGGCATGCGGGACGAAGATGTTGAGGAGGCCGTCGCGACCGTCGGCCGCCTCCCGCAGGAACGTCTCGCAGTCGGCGGTCAGGTCGACGACCCGCTCCGTCGAACCGGAAGTGATGTTCAGAACCCGGGTGGTGAACGCATCTGACATACACCCATCCTCGCCCATTCGCCCGGTGTCGCGAGCGACCGGCCGCCCGACGGTTGATACGGCCGGTCCACTCCGCGAGACACCATTGACCATGGCCACGCCATCTGGCTACTTTCGGCGGCATGTTGCGTTCAGCTCTGCTCACCACGCGCGGTCACATCGACCTGCTGCGGGTGGCCTCCGCCGCGTGTCGCCGCGGCTGCTGACGCCCTTCTTCACACCCCCTCGCGCCTGCGCTCCCCTCTGCCCGCACGTCTGATCCGCGCGCACCCCCTCACCTCGGTGCACGCCTGAGACGACGGCGCACGGTCGCGGCCCCCAACGCCCCCTCATCGGCCGCTCTCCCCTCCGTGGAGCACTCATGAGCATCAGCCATGCCCCGCCACACCCCCACGAACCCGATATTTCGGTCAAGTCCGAGTCGGGCGCCCCTCTCGACCTCGAACCCATCGTCCCCATCTCCTCCCGGCGCACCCGCGTCCCCCGCTGGCTGCGCCGCACCACCGGCCCGGTCCTCCTGCTGGTGCTCTGGCAACTCCTCAGCGCCACAGGTGTGCTGGCCGCCGACGTACTCGCCTCACCGGGCCGGATCGCGCAGGTCGGGAGCGATCTGATCTCCGACGGCTCGCTGGCCTCCGCCATGACCACCTCGCTCCAGCGCGTCGCCGCCGGTCTGCTCCTCGGCACCCTCGTCGGCACCGGACTCGCCCTCGTCTCGGGCCTGTTCCGGATCGGCGAGGACCTCGTGGACGCCCCTGTCCAGATGCTGCGGACCGTGCCGTTCGTCGGTCTCATCCCGTTGTTCATCATCTGGTTCGGCATCGGCGAGGCGCCCAAGGTCGCGATCATCACGCTCGGCGTGACGTTCCCGCTCTATCTCAATGTCTACGCCGGGATCCGCGGTGTCGACGCCCAGTTGATCGAGGCGGGCGAGTCCCTCGGCCTCTCGCGATGGGGGCTGGTGCGGCACGTCGTCCTGCCGGGAGCGCTGCCCGGCGCCCTGACCGGTCTGCGCTACTCCCTCGGCATCGCCTGGCTGGCGCTGGTCTTCGCCGAGCAGGTCAACGCGGACTCCGGGATCGGATTCCTCATGGTCCAGGCACGGGACTTCCTGCGGACCGACGTGATCGTGGTCTGCCTGATCGTCTACGCCTTCCTCGGCCTGCTCGCCGACTTCATCGTCCGCTCCCTCGAAAGGCTGCTGCTGCAATGGCGACCGACGTTCACCGGCCGGTGACCACCAAGGGGCCGGACACGCCCCCGGCTCCCCGCACCCCGCACGCGGTCCGTGTCGAGGGGCTGACCCGCTCCTTCGACGGCCGCGCCGTCATCGACGACCTCGAACTCGACGTCCGGCCGGGCGAGTTCGTGGCGCTCCTCGGCCGCAGCGGCTGCGGCAAGTCCACCCTGCTGCGCATCCTCGCCGGTCTCGACCGGGACATCGAGGGCACCGTCCTGGTGCCGCGCCGCAAGGCCGTCGCCTTCCAGGCACCCCGGCTGATGCCGTGGAAGAAGGTGTGGCGCAACGTCCTGCTCGGTCTGCCGGGCAAGCCCGCACGCACCGTCGCCGACAAGGCCCTGGACGAGGTCGGACTGAGCCACCGCTCGGACGCCTGGCCCAAGACCCTCTCCGGCGGCGAGGCCCAACGCGCCTCGCTGGCCAGGGCGTTGGTGCGGGAGCCCGATCTCCTGCTGCTCGACGAGCCGTTCGGCGCGCTCGACGCACTCACCCGTATCAAGGCCCAGCGTCTGGTGGGCGAGTTGTGGCAGCGCCGCGGCTGCGCCGTGCTGCTCGTCACGCACGACGTCGAGGAGGCCGTCCTGCTCGCCGACCGTGTCCTGGTGATGGACGACGGGGTCATCGCCCACGAGCAGCGGATCGACCTCGACCGCCCGCGCGACATCACCGACCCCCGCTTCGCGGAACTGCGCGCCGGCCTCCTGGAACGCCTGGGCGTCGACACCGCCGCCGAAGCCGCCTGAAACCCCTCACGACCACAGCGACACCACAGAACGGAACCCCCATGCGACGACGTCTCGCCCCCGCCGCACTGCTCCTCCCCCTCGCCCTCCTGCTCACCGCCTGCGGCGGCGACGCGACCGCCGGTACGGGGACCGACACCGACGGCCAGGGCTCCCTCACGCTCGACGTCGGTGACCAGAAGGGTGGTTCGGAGGCGATCCTGCGTGCCGCGGGCGAACTCAAGAACCTCGACTACAAGATCAAGTGGTCGACGTTCACCTCCGGCCCTCCCCTGCTGGAGGCCGTCAACGCCAAGGCCGTCGACATCGGCGGCGTCGGCAACACCCCGCCGGTGTTCGCCGCCGGAGCCGGCTCCAGGATCAAGGTCGTGGCCGCCTTCCACGGCACGTCCAAGGGTGACGCCATCCTCGTACCGAACGACTCGAAGCTGACGAAGGCCGAGCAGCTCAAGGGCAGGTCGGTCGCCGTGGCTCAGGGTTCCTCCGCCAACTACCAGTTGGTCGCCTCCCTCAAGGAGGCCGGTCTGAGTCTGAGCGACGTCAAGGTCAAGTACCTCCAGCCGGCCGACGCGCTGGCCGCGTTCACCTCCGGCAAGGTCGACGCGTGGGCGGTCTGGGACCCGTACACCTCCCAGATCCTCCAGGGCAAGCAGGGCCGCGTCCTCACCACCGGCGAGGACATCACCAACGGCCTCACCTTCCAGGTGGCGGCGCCGAGCGCGTTGCAGGACAAGAAGAAGGCCGCCGCGATCAGGGACTACCTGGAGCGGCTGCGCCGGGCGACCGCCTGGGTCCACGACCATCAGGAGGAGTGGGCCGAGGTGTGGGCGAAGGACACCGGCCTGCCGTACGAGGTGGCGCTGGCGTCGGTGAGGCGCACCAATGCCAGCCGGATCTCGGTCGCGGTCGACAAGCCGCTCATCGCCTCCGAGCAGGAGATCGCGGACGCCTTCACCGAGCTGAAGCTGATCCCGAACAAGGTCGACTTCGCGGACTACGTGGACACGCGTTTCAACGCGGATCTGCCGCCGTCCACGACCCCCGCGCGCGGCGAGAAGTCGTAGGCCGACGACGGGGAAGATCTGCGACCTCGGCGCAGTTGGTAGAAGCGTGAACAACATCGAGGTCGTCGTCATAGGCGCTGGTCAGGCCGGTCTGTCCAGCGCCTATCACCTGCGCCGGACCGGTTTCGAGCCGGAGCGGGACTTCGTCGTCCTGGACCACTCCCCCGGCCCGGGCGGCGCCTGGCAGTTCCGGTGGCCCTCGCTGACGTACGGCAAGGTGCACGGGATGCACGCTCTGCCGGGCATGGAGCTCACCGACGCCGATCCCTCGCGCGCGTCCTCCGAGGTGATCGCCGAGTACTTCGACAGCTACGAGCGCACCTTCGACCTGCGGGTGCGACGGCCCGTCGATGTGCACGCGGTGCGGGAGGGCACGGACCGGCGCCTCCTGGTGGAGACCTCGGCCGGGACGTGGGCGACTCGGGCGCTGATCAACGCGACCGGCACCTGGGACCGGCCCTTCTGGCCGCGCTATCCCGGCCAGGAGACGTTCCGGGGGCGGCAGTTGCACACCGCGCAGTACCCGGGGCCCGAGGAGTTCGCGGGTCAGCGGGTCCTCGTGGTGGGCGGGGGCGCGTCGGGCACCCAGCACCTGCTGGAGATCGCCCCGTACGCGGCCTCCACGACGTGGGTCACGCGGCGTCCGCCGGTCTTCCGCGAGGGCCCGTTCACCGAGGAGATCGGCCGGGAGGCCGTCGCGCTCGTCGAGGAACGGGTGCGGCAGGGGCTGCCGCCGAGGAGTGTGGTCTCGGTGACCGGGCTGCCGCTCAACGACGCGATCCGGCAGGGCATCGAGGACGGAGTCCTGGACCGTCAGCCCATGTTCGACCGGATCACTCCGGACGGTGTGGAGTGGAACGACGGGCGGCGTGCGGACGTCGACGTCATCCTGTGGGCGACCGGTTTCCGGGCCGCCGTCGATCATCTGAGTCCGCTGAAACTGCGCGAGCCGGGTGGTGGGATCCGCGTCGAGGGGACGCGCGCGGTCGCCGACCCCCGTATCCACCTCGTCGGTTACGGCCCGTCGGCCAGCACCATCGGCGCCAACAGGGCGGGCCGCGCGGCCGTACGAGACATCAGGCGGCTGCTGGAAGGGGAAACGGTCGCCGCCTGAGGCCCCGCACGGTCACTTCGGCGGCTGCTGCGAAGCGGACGAACCGCCGCTCTTGTGCTGGGCGTTGAACTCGGCCACGTTGCGCAGGTGCTCCTGGTAGTCGGCCGTGAAGCGGGTGTCGCCCGGCTTGACCGTGACGAAGTACAGCCAGTCACCGGGCGTCGGGGTGATCGCCGCGCGTACGGCCTCCTCGCCCGGGTTGTCGATCGGGGTCGGGGGCAGGCCCATGCGCTGGTACGAGTTGTAAGGACTGTCGATCCGCGTGTCCGCCTCGCTCGTCCGGAGCGTGGAGCGGCCCAGCGCGTAGTTGATGGTGGAGTCCATCTGGAGGGGCATCCCGCGCTCGAGGCGGTTGAAGATGACCCGGGCCACCTTGCCCATGTCGGCCTTGGTGGCGGCCTCGGCCTGGACGATGCTCGCGATGGTGACGGCCTGGTAGACGTTCATGGCGTTGCGCTGGGCGCCGGCGGCGATCGGGGCGCCGTTGAACTTCTGGTGGGCCGTGTCGGCCATGAACGTCAGCAGCGCCTCGGGCGTGGTCTTGTCGTTCAGCGGATACGTCGCCGGGAAGAGGTAGCCCTCCGGATTGCCCTCGGCGTCGGTCGGCAGCTTCAGGTTCGCCTTGGCGAGGGCCTTCTTGGTGGTGCCGGCCGGGCGGGCGAGGACCTTGTCGACGGCGTCGTAGATCTGGCTCGCGCGCCAGCCCTCCGGGATCACCAGCGAAGTGGGCTTGGCGTCCTTGTCGCTGTCCAGGCCCAGCAGCGGCACCGCCACGGCGGTGCCGGCCACGACGGCCCCGGTCGCGATGAGGACGAGGCGGCCCCGGCGGGTCAGTCGAATCGAGCTCCGTGACGGAGTGTTCTGGTACATGCGGGCACGGTAACCCCCATATCGTTACTAACCCGGCATATCTTCAGCTTGTCGGTTCCAGTTGAGCATCCCGGCGTACGAGGGCGGCGTACCGTCCGTCCTTCTCCAGCAGTTCCTCGTGCGTGCCGCGCTCGGCCACGCTCCCGGAGTCCAGGACCACGATCTGGTCGGCGCCCCGGACGGTGGACAGCCGGTGCGCGATGGTGAGCGTGGTGCGGTTGGCGGACAGGGCGTCGATGGCGTCCTGCACGGCCGCTTCGGTACGGGTGTCCAGGGCGCTGGTCGCCTCGTCCAGGATCAGGACCGGCGGGTCGCGCAGGATCGTACGGGCGATGGCCAGGCGCTGTTTCTCGCCACCGGAGAAGCGATGGCCGCGCTCGCCGACGACCGTGTCGTAGCCGTCGGGCAGACCGGCGATGTGCTCGTGGATCTGGGCCGCCTTCGCCGCCGCGTGCAGTTCCTCGTCGGTGGCGTCGGGCTTGGCGAAGCGCAGGTTGTCGGCGACGGTGGCGTGGAAGAGGTACGTCTCCTGGGAGACGACGCCGACCGCGCGGGCGAGCGTGTCGAAGTCGAGGTCGCGCACGTCGATCCCGTCGAGGGTGACGCGGCCGCCCGTGACGTCGTACAGCCGCGGGACCAGGTGGCCGAGCGTCGACTTTCCGGCGCCGGTCGGGCCGACGACCGCGAGGCTGCCACCCGCGGGGACGGTGATGTCGATGCCGTCGAGGATGGGGGCGCCCTTGCCGTCGTATCCGAACTCGACGTCCTCGAAGCGGACCTCGCCCTTGATGGTGTCGAGGTGGACCGGACGCTCCCGCTCGGTGATGTCCATCGGCAGGTCGAGGTACTCGAAGATGCGCTGGAAGAGCGCGAGCGAGGCCTGGATCTGGACGCCGGTGCCGAGCAGGCTGACCGCTGGGCGGAACAGGCCCTGCTGGAGCGAGACGAAGGCGACGATCGTGCCGATCGAGACGTCCGGGCCGCCCATCTGGAGCGCGAGGCCCGCGGTCCAGTAGATGACGGCGGGCATCGCGGCCATGACGATCGTGATGACGGCCATGCGCCAGCGGCCGGCCATGCTCGCGCGGACTTCGAGGTCGACCAGGCGCTCGGACTCGTCCGAGAAGGACTGGGTGAGCGAATCGGAGCGGCCCATGGTGCGGCCCAGGAGGATGCCGCTGACCGAGAGGGACTCGGTGACCGTGGCGGCCATCGCGGCCATCTGTTTCTGGCGCTGGGTGGTGATCTTCTTGCGTTCGTTGCCGACGCGGCGGCTGATCCACACGAAGACCGGCAGCAGAAGCAGGGAGACCACGGTCAGGCGCCAGTCGAGGGCGATCATCGCGACGATCGTGGCGACCACGCTCGTGGCGTTGGAGACCAGCGAGGTGGCGGTGGAGGTGACGGTCGCCTGCATGCCGCCGATGTCGTTGGCGATGCGGGACTGGACCTCGCCGGTGCGGGTGCGCGTGAAGAACGCGAGCGACATGCGCTGGAGGCGGTCGTAGACGGCGGTGCGCAGGTCGTGCATGACGCGCTGGCCGACCGTCGTGGAGATCAGGGTCTGCAGGACGCCGAAGACGCTGGTCAGCACGGCGCTGAGGATCATGCCGAGCGCGAGCAGGCTGAGCAGGCCGGTGCGGCCCTCCGGGATCGCGACGTCCAGCGTTTCCTTCAGCATGAAGGGAGTGGCGACCGAGACCAGCGACGCGGCGCCGACCAGGAGGCCGACCACGGCCAGTCGGCTGCGGTAGGGGCGGAACAGCCTCAGGATGCGGCGCACCTGCCGGGGCTGTTCCTCGGAGTCGCCGGGCGACGGCCTGGCGAGTTCGTTGTCGGGGTGCATGGGCTCCTTCGGGAGACTCGTCGTGAGGGACTCACGGACCTTAGCTCATTGTTACCTATACTCACAATGAACATGGTCCTGTTATTGTTCCCGTATGACCACCCCCGATTCCGACGGCCCGCTCGCCGAGCAGCTGCTGCGGTTCACGCGGCGCGTGCACCGCATCCAGAAGCGGCACATCGAGCAGAGCGGCCTGGGTGTCACTCCTGCCCAGTCGCGGTTGCTGCGCACCCTCGCGCACTACGGCTCGCCGCCGCGCATGGCCGATCTGGCGGAGCATCTGGAGGTCGTGCCGCGCGCGGTGACGTCGCTGGTCGATGGTCTCGAGGCGAGCGGCAAGGTGCGACGGGTGCCGGATCCGACGAACCGGCGGGTCATCCGGATCGAGCTCACGGACGACGGGCACAAGGCGCTGCGCGAGCTGCGGGGGGCTCGGAGGTCGGCGGCGGCCGAGATCCTGGCGCCGCTGACAAAGGAGCAGCGCGAGGTGCTGGGCGGGTTGCTGGACACGTTGGTGGACGGGGCCGTGCCCGAGCTGGGCAAACGCTGTTGAGGGCATGAAGGAGGGCCGCGGCTGGTCGCCGCGGCCCTCCTTTTTCGTGCAGCTGCTGTCAACTGGCGTCGGAGGCGGTCTCCTTGGCCTTCTGGGTGGGTACCGCGGCGATCGCCTTCTCGGCCTCTTCCGGCTCGGGGCCGGGCTCGGAGCCGGAGTCGGGCTCGGGGTCGGGGTCGACCTTCCCTGCGTCCAGCAGCCTCTTCGCCTTCTCCAGGTCCAGCGCACCCTCCCAGCGGGACACCGCGAAGACGGCGACACAGTTGCCGAGGAGGTTGGTCACGACGCGCATCGAGTCCATGATGCGGTCCACGCCGAGCAGCAGGGCGACGGCACCGGCCGGGATCGCGCCCAGCGAGGAGGCGGTCGCGGACAGGGCGAGGAAGGCCGAGCCGGGGATGCCCGCCATGCCCTTGCTGGTCAGCATCAGCACCAGGACCACGGTGATCTGCTGACCGAGGCTGAGGTCGACACCGACGGCCTGGGCGATGAACAGCGTGCCGATGGACAGGTAGAGCGAGGCGCCGTCGAGGTTGAAGGAGTAGCCGGTCGGCAGCACCAGACCGACGGCGTCGTCGCGGGCGCCGGCCTTGCGCAGCTTCTGCATCACGCGCGGCATGACGGACTCGGTGGACGCCGTGCCGAGGGCCAGGAGCATCTCCTCGCGGATGTAGCGCAGGAACTTCCAGAGGCTGAGCCCGGTGACCATCTTGAGGGCGACGGCGAGCAGCGCGATGAAGAGCGCGGCGGCCGCGTAGCACAGGATGATCAGCTTGGCGTAGGTCTCGATGACCCCGAGGCCGTACTGGCCGATCAGGACGGCCATCGCACCGAACACCGCGATCGGGGCGAGGCGCATGATGAAGCCGACGACCGCGAAGATGATCTCCTGGGCCTGCTCGATGGCGGGCAGCACCTTCGGCACCTTGGTGTGGCCGAGGTGGAGCAGCGCGGCACCCACCAGACAGGCCAGGATCAGCACCTGGAGGAGCTGGTTCTCGGCGAAGGCGCCGATGAAACTGGTGGGGATCGCGTTGACGATGAACTCGGTCGTCGTGGGCAGCGAGCCGCCGCCGGTCTTCGCGTCGACCGCCGCGCTGTTCAGCGTGGACGGGTCGACGTTCATCCCCGAGCCGGGCTGGACGAGGTTGGCCGCGAGGAGACCGATGATCAGGGCCAGCGTGCTCGCGACCTCGAACCAGATCAGGGCCTTGAGCCCGATCCGGCCGAAGGCCTTGAGGTCACCGGCCTTGGCGATACCGACGACGACCACGCAGAACACGAGCGGCGAGATGATCGTCTTGATGAGCCGAGTGAAGCCGTCGCCGAGCGGCTGGAGGTCGGAGGCGAAGTCGGGCCAGAGCTTTCCGACAACGATGCCGAGGACCAGCGCGACGGCGACCTGGGCGAAGAGTGAGGTACGCAGTATGCGTGCGACGCGTCGCGGCAGGGACGGGACGGACGGCGGCACGGGCACTCCTTGTGGGGGACGTCGGTGCGCAGAGGCCCCGAGGGGACGTCGGAGACTTCTGCGATACGGAAAGCGGCTTCCGTGGCGATCACTTTGAAGGCGCCGTTGATCTCCCGCGAAACCGCCGTGTTTCCGCCGCGTAAATCACGTCCCTGAGTGACGCATCGCACACAACTGGCCTCAGCAGCCTCGGCGATCCTCGGTGAGCACCCCCTGAACACTGGTCAGGGAGCGGTCGTGGCAGCCGTCCGATCCGTACAGCCGGTAGCGCTCGCTCGTCGTGCCGACCGCGTGCCGCTGGTCGCGCGGGACGTTGACGGTCCAGGTGGCGTCGCCGGTGTAGGTGTCGTCGAGCCGCGACCACGCTGTTCGGCGGTCATCGCGCGTGACGGTGACCGCGGCCCGGTCGCCGAGCGTCAGCACGGTCCGCAGCCGGTCGTCCGCGCCGAGCGTGGTGGTGCCGTCCATGGTGTACGTCCGATGCGTACGCGTGGTGCGGGCGGGGCCCCGTCCGTCGACGGTGACCGACTCGTCGTCCGCCCAGGTGGCCTGGAGCGCGTCGACGTTCTCGCCGTCGGTCCAGCGGTGGGTGGAGGTGTTGGTGAGCGCGCGCCGGACGGTGGTGGTCACCCGGCCGTGCGAGGTGTCGACGTATCCGGCGACGGTGATCCGGTGCGCGCCCTCGGTGTCCAGGCGGTGCTCCGAACCGGGGGTGTACGTCGAGGAGTCGGCGAGGTCGCCGACGGTGTGCGTGGTGAGCTTGCCGGTGACCCGCGTGCTCTTCGCGTCCTGCCAGACGAGCACGTTCACGGGGGCGCTCCAGCCGGTCTGTCCCTCGGGGACACCGACGACGTCGACCTCTACGCGGTGGGGGCGGCCGTCGTTGAGCATCCCGGCGAACGGCGTCAGGTCGTATTCGATCGGCTTGACGTCGAAGGCGCGCGGTCCCGGAACGACGTACCAGAGGAAGGGGTTGGACCAGCCGCCGGTCCACACGTGCGGGAACGGCGCGGCGATCCCGGCGAGTCGGCCGTCGACCTTGATCTGCACCTCGCGGTAGGGGCCGCCCGTCGCCTTGCAGGAGTACGGCGCCTCGTCGGGCACCGTCAGATACCAGTACTCCTCGCAGCCGCCGCCGGATCCGGTGGCGTACACCTCGGCGACGATGCGTTCGCTGTTGCGCGGGGTGGTGACGGTGCCGTCGGTCGGGGTGAGGACCCGGTCGGGGGTCGCGGCGGGGCGGCCGGCGTAGAACGTCAGGGTGACCTTGACGTCGATGATGCCGGTGTACGTGTCGTCGACGACGTTCCCGATGAGCATCTCGACGTCGTGGCCGGCGCGGAGGGTGTCGCTGTAGCGCGTGACGTCCTTCTCGACCGCCCACTCGATCCCGTCGGGCGACGGCTGCGGGGTCGACGTACGGAAGATCTCGATCCCGCCGACGTGCAGATAACCGAGCCGGTCGTACTGACGCCCCTTCACCTTGCCGTCCATCCGCAGCACGACCTTGCTCCAGCGGTCGCCGCAGCCCTCGGGCGGGGTGTAAGTGCCCTTGTACGGCGTGAAGTCACGGAACTGCGCCTCGGCGAGCGTGACTTCGCAGGGCCTGCCGGAAGGTCTGGTGACGGGCGGGGCGGCGGTGAGGGGATCGTGCCAGTCGGAGCCGAACTCGGCCGGGACGTCGGCGGATCGGGCGGGCGTGCCGCTCGACCGGACGAACGCGTCGGTCGACTGGGCGGGGGTCGCCCCGAGGAGGGTGCTCGCCAGGAGGGTCGCTCCGGCGAGCATGGACATGATGATCCGTCTCTTCATGGCCGGTGTTCTACGGCCAGTCGGGCGCCCTCCGCAATGAGGCCTCCCCCGCGAGTGCTAGCTCGCCAGGCCGTCCCTGTCCCCCATCACCACCACAGGATGCCGGTCCGGGTCGAGCGTGCGCAGCAGGTACCGCATCGCCGATCTGGACAGGCTGACGCAGGCGGACGTACCGCTGCCGTGGTCCATGTGCAGCCAGATACCGCCGCCCTTGGCGTCGCCGCCGGGCCGGGTGGGGTCGTTCGGCGGGGTGCCTCTGACCCGGTTGTAGTCGATGGCGATGACATAGTCGAAGTCGTGCCAGTGGGACTCGGCCCACCAGCGCGGCGCCGCGAACGCGGCGGAGCGGGTGTAGGGGAGTTTCGAGCCGGGGTTCTTCAGGACGCCGCCCGCGTCGGTGAGGGTGAACACGCCGACAGGGCTGCGCTTGTCGCCCTCGCGATGGTCGGTGGTCCAGCCCTTCTTGCCGTTGTGCGCGGGCCAACTGCGGGCGCGCTCCCAGGCGGAGCCGTGCTTCGTGTAGAGAACGACCGTGGAATCGGGCGAGTTCCTCCCGTCGCCGTAGACCGCGACGACCTGGCGGGAGTCGTCGGGGACGCGGCGTCGGAAGCGGTCGCCGATGTCCGGGACGCCGGTGGGGGCGGCGGCGGGGGCGGCGGTCGTCGGCCTCGCCGCCGGTTTCGCCGGTTCGGTGCGGGGGCTCGCGCAGGCGGCCAGGGCCGCCAGGAGGATCCCGCAGGCCACCGCACGTCGTCCATCGCTCGCCACCCCGCCATGGTCGCATCCGTCCGACCGTAAAACCGTTTGCCTCCGACCCCGCGATGACGCGAACCTTTCACGGTTTGCTACCGCCGTCCGCGGTCCCCCCACCCCCCTGACACGAGCCACTGGGACGTCATCCGTCATGCAGATTCACGACCTTCCTTATCCCGACCCGGGTGTGCCGGACGCGCGCTCGGGCCCCCGGTTCCTGTGGTGGCTCTTCAGGAATCAGCTGGGCGGCCAACTCAGATCCCTGGCCTGGGGACTGGTGCACTTCGTGTCCGTCTCCGCCCTGCCGTTCTGTGTGGGCTTCGCCGTACAGGCCGTCATCGACCGGTCCGGCAGCCGGCTCGCGCTCGCGGGCGCACTGCTGGCACTAGCCTGCGCCGGCAACGCGATCGGCGACACCTTCCTGCACCGCACCGCCATCACCAACTGGATCACCGCCGCCGCCCGCGTCCAGCAACTGCTGGCCCGCAAGGCCTCCTCGCTGGGCTCGGGGCTCACCCGACGGGTCTCGGCCGGCGAGGTCGTCGCCGTCTCCACGGGTGACATCGAGAAGATCGGCTGGTTCGTGGAGGCCGTCTCCCGGTTCACCGCCGCGGCGCTCACCATCGTGATCGTCTGCGTGGGCCTGGTGGTCTACCAGCCGGCGCTCGGCGTCGTGGTCGCCGTGGGGCTGCCGGTACTCGCGGTCGCCGTACTGCCGCTGCTGCCCCGCGCCACCCGGCGTGCCGACTTCCAGCGGGAGAAGGCGGGCCGTGCCACCGAGCTGGCCTCGGACACGGTCGCCGGACTGCGAGTGCTGCGCGGCATCGGCGGCGAGGAGCTCTTCCTCGACCGCTACCGCAGCGCCTCCCAGGAGGTGCGCCATGCCGCCGTGCGCAGCGCCCGCATGTGGTCCCTGATCTCCGCGATCCAGGTGCTGCTGCCGGGGCTGCTGCTGATCGCGGTCGTCTGGCACGGCGTCGGGCTGGCCCGCGAGGGCCGGATCACCATCGGTGAACTCGTCGCCACCTACAGCTCGGTCATGATCCTCACCTATCCGCTGCGGCACTTCGAGGAGATCGCCATGGCGTACTCCTTCTCGCGTCCCTCGGCCCGCCGGGCCGCGCGGGTGCTGTCGCTGGAGCGCGCCACGTCCGAGGAGGGTTCGCTGGCCGGTGACGCGCCGTCCGGAGACCTGTACGACCCGGCGACCGGTGTGCTCGCGCCGTCCGGCCGGCTCACCGCGGTGGTGTGCGGCGACCCGGACGCGGCGGGACAGCTGGCGGAACGCCTCGGCGGCCACCCCGCCGAGGAGGGGACGTCCGTGCTGCTGGGCGGGGTGCCGCTGGACGAGCTGCCGCTCTCGGTCGCGCGGACCGCCGTCCTCGTCCAGGACAAGGACCCGGTCCTGTTGTCCGGCACGCTGCGCGAGCTGCTCGACGTGCCCGCCTCGGGTGACATCGACCCGGGGGAGGCGCTGGCGGCGGCGCAGTGCGACGACGTCCTCGCCGCGCTCGTGCAGGGCTCGCTGGGCGCCGAGGACCCGATGGACGCCCGGATCACCGAACGCGGACGCTCTCTGTCGGGCGGCCAGCGCCAGCGGCTCGCCCTGGCCCGGTCGCTGTTCACGGACCCGGAGGTGCTGGTCCTGGACGAGCCGACCTCCGCCGTCGACTCGCACACCGAGGCCCGGATCGCCGAGGGCGTCCGGAACCTGCGCTCCGGCCGCACGACCGTGGTCTTCACCTCGTCGCCGCTGCTCCTGGACCGTGCCGACCGGGTCGTGCTGGTGCACGAGGGCGAGGTCGTGGCCGTGGGCGTGCACCGCGAACTGGTGCACAAGGAATCCCGGTACCGCGCGGTCGTGACCCGCGAGACCCCATCCACCGACGACGACGCCCTGACAGGCGTACTGGAAGAGATCGAGGAGACGGCATGATCGGCGTGGCGCCACCGGCGTACGATCCGGCGGCCCCGACGACGGCGAACACCCTGCCCGTCGGTGGCTCCGCGACCGTGCGCGCGTACGTGACCGAACTGTTCCACCGGCACCGCCGTGCCTTTCTCGTCCTGATCGCCGTCAACACGGTGTCCGTGCTGGCGTCGATGGTGGGGCCGTGGCTCCTCGGCGGGCTCGTGGAGCGGGTCTCGGAAGAGGCTCGTGAACTTCATCTGGAGCTGACCGCCGGGCTGTTCGTGCTCGCGCTCGTCGTCCAGGCCGTGTTCGTGCGGCAGGTACGGCTGCGCGGCGCGATGCTCGGCGAGCGGATGCTGGCCGACCTGCGCGAGGACTTCCTCGTGCGGTCGGTCGGGCTGCCGCCGGGTGTCCTGGAGCGGGCCGGCACGGGTGATCTGCTGTCCCGGATCACGACCGACATCGACCGGCTGGCCAATGCGATGCGCGAGGCCGTGCCCCAGCTGTCCATCGGTGTGGTGTGGGTCGTCCTGCTGCTCGGCGGGCTCGTCGTCACCGCGCCGCCGCTGGCCGCCGCCGTGCTGCTCGCCCTGCCGGTGCTGGTGATCGGGTGCCGCTGGTACTTCAAGCGGGCGCCGTCCGCCTACCGCTCGGAGGCCGCCGGGTACGCGGCCGTCGCCGCCGCGCTCGCCGAGACCGTGGACGCCGGGCACACCGTCGAGGCACATCGCCTCGGCACGCGCCGCGTCGAACTGTCGGAGCAGCGGATCAAGGAGTGGACGGCGTGGGAGCGCTACACGCTCTATCTGCGGTCGGTGCTCTTCCCGTTCATCAACGTCACCCACGTGCTGATCCTCTCCTCGGTCCTGATGGTCGGCGGTGTGTTCGTCCTGCGGGGCTGGATCGACGTCGGTCAGCTGACGACCGGTGCGCTGATCGCGCAGATGCTCGTCGACCCGGTCGGGCTGATCCTGCGCTGGTACGACGAGCTCCAGGTGGCCCAGGTGTCGCTGGCCCGGCTGGTCGGTGTCCGGGACGTCGAGCCGGACGCCGGCGACGACTCGGTGAGTCCCGACGGGCGCGAGGTGCACGCGGACCGGGTGCACTTCGGCTACCTCGAGGGCGTGGACGTGCTGCGCAAGGTGTCCCTGGAGGTCGCTCCCGGCACCCGGCTCGCGCTGGTCGGCCCGTCCGGGGCGGGCAAGTCCACCCTGGGCAGGCTGCTCGCGGGGATCTACGCGCCCCGGGACGGCCGGATCACCCTGGGCGGTGCGGAACTGTCCCGGATGCCGGCCGAGCGGGTCCGTACGCACGTGGCCCTGGTGAACCAGGAGCACCACGTCTTCGTGGGCTCGCTCCGCGACAACCTGCTCCTGGCCCGTACCTCCGCCGTCGAGGCCGAACTGTGGGCGGCTTTGGGCGCGGTCGACGCGGACGGCTGGGCGCGGGCCCTGGACGAGGGGTTGGACACGGAGGTCGGCTCGGGCGGTCTCGCCCTCACCCCGGCCCAGGCGCAGCAGATCGCGCTGGCCCGTCTGGTGCTTGCCGACCCGCACACGCTGGTCCTCGACGAGGCGACGTCCCTGCTGGACCCGCGCGCGGCCCGGCACCTGGAGCGGTCCCTGGCCCGTGTCCTCGACGGCCGCACGGTCGTCGCCATCGCCCACCGTCTGCACACCGCCCATGACGCGGATGTCATCGCGGTCGTGGAGAACGGCCGCATCAGCGAGCTGGGCAGCCACGACGAGCTGGTGGCGGCGGACGGGGCGTACGCGTCGCTGTGGAGGTCGTGGCACGGCTGACACCGCAGCCCGGCCCGTGTCGGGAGCCGTCGTACTCCGGTGCGGCGGCTCCCTGGCCGTTCGGTGGGCGGGTACGCCCTCACGTCGCCGTCCGGCGACGGGGTGGGGTGTGGCCCGGGCGGTGTGAGCCGCGCGGGCGATCCGGTGACGGAGTTGCGACCCGCTCGCTCCGGAGTCCGTGCGGCGCTCCGGTGCGAGGCGGCGGAGCGTCCCCGGGCCTCGGGCCCTCCGCCGGCCTGGTCAGGCGTGGCCCGTCCCGGCGGACCGGACCCGTCACCGACCAGGCACGACGTGACCCGAACCTCATGCTCCGCGGCCCGTCCACGCTCCGTGCCGTTGCGCCGGGGGGAAAAGGGGTGGAAGGCTGGAGAGCGGCACCGGTTCGGGGAGCGTCCGGAAACCACGCGTTTCGCGCCGGACGCAGCTTGTGCCCGCACCGCGGACGGCCGCGGTGGCCACGGGCCCGGCCCCACCACCTGGAGGTATCCGTGAACAGCGCCGACGGATGGGGAGACGACGTCTACCAGCCCGACGGGTCCGAGGTCCAGGACGACGCCGGCCTGCTGGACGCGGAGGACACCCTCGAAGACGACGGTGTCGGCGACCCCCTCGACCGGGGCTGGTCTCCTCCGGAGCGTCCCTGGGCGGTCGAGCACACCGGTGTGACGGCGGCCGAACGCGAGACCCTGGACCAGCGACTCGCCGAGGAGATGCCGGAGTCCCCCGTACCCGAGGGTGACGGCATCGGCGACTACGACGGCGGCGACGGCGAACTCCTGGACAACGAGGTGGGCGCCCGCCGCTCCGGCCGGCTCGTGGCCCCCGACGAGGGCGCCCACGAGGACGACGAGAGTGGCCTGATCGCCACGGACGTGGGCATCGACGGTGCTGCGGCGTCGGCCGAGGAGGCCGCGATGCACATCGTCGACGAGGACGCCCTGTCCGGCTGACCCCGAGGAGCACACATGCGGCAGGACAAGCACCCCGACTACCGCGAGGTCGTCTTCCGCGACCGCGCCGCCGGTTACGCCTTCCTGACCCGGTCCACCGCCACGAGCGACCGGACCATCGAGTGGGACGACGGCGAGACCTACCCCGTCGTGGACGTGGAGATCTCCTCGGAGAGCCACCCCTTCTACACCGGCAAGGCCCGGACGGTGGACTCGGAGGGGCGGATCGCGCAGTTCGAGCGACGGTACGGCGGTGGGACCGGGCAGGGCGCCGAAGGGTGAGCGTCGGCCGAGCCGGGACGGGACGGTACGGGGCGAGCGCCCCTTGAGGCCGCCCCGGTCGCCTGCTCCCGGCCCCTTCCTCTTCCTCAGATGAAGTTCAGCGCCGCCGCGCAGCCCACGCCACCGAGCAGCATGAACGCCGGCATCAGCACCTTCAGCTCGACCCAGCTGCCCGCCCGGAACCGCAGGGCCTTGGGCGGCCCGATCGGGTACCAGCGCTTGCGGCCCACCGGGATCGGCCACAGGATCGGGCAGCCGGAGACCGTCAGCGCGTCCCCGATGTCGTGGACCAGCGCGCCCAGCAGGACGGGCAGGCCCAGCCACAGGTATTCCTGGCCCGGCGCCGTGAACAGCCAGTCCGAGCCGTTGCCCGGCTTGTCCAGGACGCCGGCGAGGATCCACGAGCTGGTCGCGGCCAGCAGCCACACCAGGATGTCGGCGCTGGAGCCGCGGGTCGCCCGCCACAGCAGACCCTCGATGGCCAGCACCATGTGCACGAAGAGCAGCGCGAGGACCGCCCAGCGCCCGCCCGTGATCGCCGCGACCGAAGCGCCCGCACCGATCAGCACGGCCCACAGCCAGGTGTGGGTGAGGGTGCGGTGGCCGCCGGAGCGACGGGAGTCGCCCTGCTTCTTCGTCGCCTTGTAGACGGCGTACGACAGCTTGTCGACGATCTCGCACAGGCCCCGTGAGATCGGGCCGAAGGCCCGCGAGATGGTGGCCGCCTTGTGGTCGAGGTCGGGGGCGAGCGCCGCCCCCGCGCAGATCAGCGCGCCGGCCAGCAGGACCGGCCAGGGCATCGTGTGGCCCGTCGCGGCGGCCGCGGCTCCGACGCCGAGCCAGGCGGCAGCCCCCGACAGTGAGTGTGCTGGTCCCATCATCGCCGTGGCCCGCCCCATTCCTCTTGTGCCGCTGTCCAGTTGAACGGCCGTGCTGACGCTCTGTCGGCGACACAGCGTACTGCTCGTGATCTTCGCCGCCGCATCCGATTCCCCTATGGAGCAGGAGGGCAGGCAAGATGGGTGGGTGACCCTCATCGATCAGCTGCCGCAGACCGCAGACCCCGACGCCCTCTACGAAGCCTTCGAGTCGTGGGCCGTGGAGCGCGGTCTCACGCTCTACCCCCATCAGGAGGAGGCGCTGATCGAGGTGGTCTCCGGTGCGAACGTGATCGTGTCGACGCCCACCGGCTCCGGCAAGAGCATGATCGCGGCGGCCGCGCACTTCGCCGCGCTGGCCCGGGACGAGGTCACCTTCTACACCGCGCCGATCAAGGCGCTGGTCTCGGAGAAGTTCTTCGAGCTGTGCAAGATCTTCGGCACCGAGAACGTGGGCATGCTGACCGGCGACGCGTCCGTCAACGCCGACGCCCCCGTCATCTGCTGCACCGCCGAGGTGCTCGCCTCGATCGCGCTGCGCGACGGCAAGCAGGCGGACGTCGGCCAGGTCGTCATGGACGAGTTCCACTTCTACGCGGAGGGGGACCGCGGCTGGGCCTGGCAGATCCCCATCCTGGAGCTGCCCCAGGCGCAGTTCATCCTGATGTCGGCCACGCTCGGCGATGTCTCGATGTTCGAGGAGGACCTCACCCGGCGCACCGGCCGCCCCACGGCGGTGGTCCGCTCGGCGACCCGTCCGGTGCCGCTGTACTACGAGTACAAGTTCACCCCGCTCACCGAGACCCTGACCGAGCTTTTGCAGACCCGGCAGGCGCCGGTCTACATCGTGCACTTCACGCAGGCGCAGGCCGTGGAGCGGGCACAGGCGCTGATGAGCATCAACATGTGCTCGAAGGAGGAGAAGGAGCAGATCGCCGCCCTGATCGGCAACTTCCGCTTCACCACCAAGTTCGGCCGCAACCTCTCCCGTTACGTGCGGCACGGCATCGGCGTCCACCACGCCGGCATGCTGCCCAAGTACCGGCGTCTGGTGGAGAAGCTCGCGCAGGCCGGTCTGCTGAAGGTCATCTGCGGCACGGACACGCTCGGCGTGGGCGTCAACGTCCCCATCCGCACGGTGCTGTTCACGGCTCTCACCAAGTACGACGGAAACCGCGTCCGCACCCTGCGCAACCGTGAATTCCACCAGATCGCCGGACGCGCCGGGCGGGCCGGCTACGACACGGCGGGCTACGTCGTCGCCCAGGCGCCCGAGCATGTCGTCGAGAACGAGAAGGCGCTCGCCAAGGCGGGCGACGACCCGAAGAAGCGCCGCAAGGTGGTCCGCAAGAAGGCTCCGGAGGGCTTCGTCGCCTGGACGCAGAACACCTTCGACAAGCTCATCTCCTCGGACCCCGAGCCGCTGACGTCCCGCTTCCGGGTCACGCACACGATGCTGCTGTCGGTGATCGCCCGTCCCGGCAACGCCTTCGAGGCGATGCGGCACCTGTTGGAGGACAACCACGAGCCGCGCAAGCAGCAGCTGAAGCACATCCGGCGGGCGATCGCGATCTACCGCTCGCTGCTGGACGGCGGCATCGTCGAGAAGCTCGACGAGCCGGACGCCAGCGGTCGCATCGTCCGCCTCACCGTGGACCTCCAGCAGGACTTCGCGCTCAACCAGCCGCTGTCCACCTTCGCGCTCGCCGCGTTCGAACTCCTCGACCCCGAATCGCCTTCCTACGCGCTGGACATGGTCTCCGTCGTCGAGTCGACGCTGGACGATCCGCGTCAGATCCTCGTCGCCCAGCTGAACAAGGCGAAGGGCGAGGCCGTGGCCGCGATGAAGGCGGACGGCATCGAGTACGAGGAGCGCATGGAGCGCCTCCAGGACATCAGCTACCCGAAGCCTCTGGAAGAGCTCCTCTTCCACGCGTACGACACGTACCGCAAGAGCCACCCCTGGGTCGGCGACCATCCGCTCTCCCCGAAGTCCGTCATCCGGGACATGTACGAACGGGCCATGTCCTTCACGGAGTTGGTGTCCTTCTACGAGCTCGCCCGCACCGAGGGCATCGTCCTGCGTTACCTCGCCAGTGCCTACAAGACGCTCGACCACAACATCCCGGACGACCTCAAGTCGGAGGACCTCCAGGACCTCATCGAGTGGCTCGGCGAGATGGTGCGCCAGGTCGACTCCAGCCTGCTGGACGAGTGGGAGCAGCTCGCCAACCCGGAGGAGATGACCGCCGAGGAGGCCCAGGAGAAGGCCGACGAGGTCAAGCCGGTCACCACCAACGCGCGCGCCTTCCGGGTCCTCGTCCGCAACGCCATGTTCCGCCGTGTCGAGCTCGCCGCCCTGGACCAGGTCGAGGAGCTGGGCGAGCTGGACGCCGAGGCCGGCTGGGACGCCGACGCCTGGGGCGAGGCGATGGACAAGTACTGGGACGAGTACGACGACCTCGGCACCGGTCCCGACGCCCGCGGCCCCAAGCTGCTCCTGATCGAGGAGGAGCCGGAGAACCGTCTGTGGCGGGTCCGCCAGATCTTCGACGACCCGAACGACGATCATGACTGGGGCATCAGCGCGGAGGTCGATCTGACGGCCTCCGACGCGGAGGGCCGCGCGGTCGTCCGCGTCTCCGATGTCGGTCAGCTGTGAGCACAGGAGAATCCCACCCATGACGAACCCGGCCGAAAAGCTGGTCGACCTGCTCGACCTGGAGCAGATCGAGCTCAACATCTTCCGCGGCCTGAGCCCGAACGAATCCCTGCAGCGGGTCTTCGGCGGCCAGGTGGCGGGCCAGGCACTGGTCGCCGCCAACCGCACCACCGAGGGCGACCGCCCGGTGCACTCGCTGCACGCGTACTTCCTGCGCCCGGGCCGGCCGGGTGTGCCGATCGTGTACCAGGTCGAACGGGTGCGGGACGGCAGGTCGTTCACGACCCGCCGGGTCACCGCCGTGCAGCAGGGCCGCACGATCTTCAATCTCACCGCCTCCTTTCACAAGCCTGAGGAAGGTTCCTTCGAGCACCAGCTGCCGCCGGCCCGCAAGGTCCCGGACCCGGAGTCGCTGCCGTCGGTCACCGACGAGATCCGGGAGCATCTGGGCGCGCTGCCGGAACAGCTGGAGCGGATGGCGCGCCGCCAGCCCTTCGACATCCGCTATGTGGACCGGCTGCGCTGGACGCCCGAGGAGGTCAAGGACGCCGAGCCGCGCAGCGCGGTGTGGATGCGCGCGGTCGGGCCGCTCGGCGACGATCCGGTCGTGCACACGTGCGCGCTCACCTACGCCAGTGACATGACCCTCCTGGACGCCGTCCGTATCCCGGTCGAGCCCCTGTGGGGCCCGCGGAGCTTCGACATCGCGTCGTTGGACCACGCCATGTGGTTCCATCGGCCGTTCCGCGCGGACGAGTGGTTCCTGTACGACCAGGAGTCGCCCGTCGCGACGGGCGGCCGAGGCCTGGCCCGCGGGCGGATCTACGACGTGGAGGGGCGGCTGTTGGTGTCGGTCGTCCAGGAAGGGCTGTTCCGGGCGCTGTAGGTCGTCCGGTCTCTGCGGCGGGTCACGCGCTTTTGCGGCGCAGCCAGCCGAGCAGGCCTCGGGACGGCTGCTCGGGGACGGCGGCGAACGGCTGCTCGCAGGCGGTGGCCCTCTGCTCCGGCACGGGCGTCGTTTGCTTCGCGGCGGGTCGTGGCGCGGGCCGGAGCCTGCGGGCGTCCTCCAGCGTCCGGGTCAGATCGGCCCTCAGCCGGCTGATCTCGTCCGGGTCGTCCGCCGTCATGATCCTCTCGGCGAGGTAGGCGGCGGGTGAACCCTGCGCGCCCTGGGCCGGCGGGCCCGGCCGGAAGCGGATGAGATGCGAGCGCTCGTAGGGGTCCGGCACGATCTCCGAGATCTGGACGGGGTCGAGGAAGGCGGCCAGGGCCCCGGCACTCTCCCAGGGACCGTCGGCCACGCGCAGCAGGAACTCGCGGTGACGTCCGCGCCAGTTGCGCGCCCTCAGATCCAGCCCCGCGTCCAGCAGGTCGCGCATCCCCTCGGGCGTACGACGGGCGTTCAGCAGGGTGGCGTTCTCCTCATCGGCCGCGAACTGCCGGAGTTCCTCGGCCAGATACAGCCAGACCACCGCCCGGTACCGGTTCAGATAGAAGCGCACCGGCGCCACCGCGCCCAGTCGCGCCAGGCGCGTGAACCTGCTGACGGGCACATCCATGACGGCCGCGCACTCGCTGGTGCCCACGACCCGCACACGTTCCCGCAGTGTGTCGGGGAAGCCGTCCTCCGTGCGCAGCCGGTCGATCTCGGAGCGGGTGACGCGGCGGCCCCCACCGCCTTCGTCGGGGACGGTCCAGATGTGGCCGAGGTGGACGGCGAGGTCGAACTCACTGCGTTTGAGGCCCAGTTCCCGTGCCGCGCGGTTCGGCGCGCAGGAGAGCTGGTGGGATGCGTTGATGGTGCTGCCTGACATGGTCGTACTCCCCCGTGGAGTCGGTCGCTCACGCTGTGTGCGCTCGCCGTGAAGAAACCGTAACCGGTCCGGCGGATCTTCGGGTGAGCCTGTGGACAACTCCGCGGGGGAGGAAGAAGGAGCAGGTCAGAGGTCCATGGCCGAGCTCTGTTCGGGTCGGCGGACGTCCACTCCGATGTGCTCGCCCACGCGATTGACGAGCAGGGTCATCTCATAGGCGATCTGCCCGATGTCGGCCTCCGCGCCGCTGAGCACGCACAGACAGCTGCCGGTCCCCGCCGCGGTGACGAACAGCACCGCGTCGTCGAACTCGACCATCGTCTGGCGCACTCTGCCGGCGCCGAAGTGGCGTCCGGACCCCTTGGCCAGGCTGTGCAGTCCGGACGCGACGGCGGCGAGGTGCTCCGCGTCCTCGCGGCGCAGCCCCGTGCTCGCTGCCGCCACCAGCCCGTCGTTGGACAGGACCAGTGCGTGCCGTACGTGGTCGACACGCTCCGTCAGATCGTCCAGCAACCAGCCGAGTCCCTGGTTCTGCGCCATGTTTCCGTCTCCCCGTGTGACGTCTCCCCCTGGCCGGAGGATCTCCTGGCCACCCTTCCCGACGGCCAGGGACTCGGCAAGGAGGACGGGCCAAGCCGCCGAAGATGGCCGAACCTTTGCACGGTTACCGACGGTCATCCCACCGAGTCGAGCAGTCGGGCGGTGTGCATCCGTCCCGCGTACTCGACGAGCCGGATGAGCACTTCCTTGCCCGAGTCACGGTCCCGGGCGTCACAGAGCACCACGGGGGTGCCGCGGTCGAGGTCGAGGGCGCGGGAGACGTCGCCGGCGTTGTAGGTGCGGGCGCCCGTGAAGCAGTTGACGGCCACGACGAACGGGATGTGCCGGTGCTCGAAGTAGTCGACCGCCGGGAAGCAGTCCTCCAGGCGCCGGGTGTCCGCGAGGACCACGGCGCCCAGGGCGCCTTGCGACAACTCGTCCCACAGGAACCAGAAGCGGTCCTGGCCGGGCGTGCCGAAGAGGTAGAGGGAGAGACCGGAGCGGATGGTGATGCGGCCGAAGTCCATGGCGACCGTCGTCGTGACCTTCTGGTCCACACCGCCGGTGTCGTCCACCAACTGACCTGCCTCGCTGAGGAGTTCCTCGGTGCGCAGCGGCCTGATCTCACTGACCGCGCCCACCAGGGTGGTCTTGCCCACGCCGAATCCGCCGGCGACCAGTATCTTCAACGCCAGCGCGGTCGAGTCGCCGCCGCCCTGGGCATCGGAAGTCTCGGAGACCATTGATCACTTCTCTCGGGAGTACCGGCAACGGCCGACGGTGCAGGTGTGCGAAGTCAGCATGATGACAACTGCGGCACCCCTTCGCGGGGTTGCACCGCTATTTGACCGATGTGGCCGGTTCGCGCGCGTTCGGTTACGAAGTTTCATCTACAGTGCCCGCAGTCCTTCGATCACCTCGCGCAGAATCCGTTCGTCAGGAAGCTGCGCGGGCGGTACCGGGCGGCTGACGGTGACGCAGCCGAGTTCCAGCAGGTCGCCGAGGAGCACCCTGACCACGCCGACGGGCAGGTCGGCGTCCGCGGCGAGTTCGGCGACCGACTGGGTCTCGATACGGCACAGTTCGATCAGGGTCCGGTGTTCGGGTCCGAGCGCGGTGTCGTCGTCGACGCCGGGCGCGGCCGCGTCCAGGGTGACCAGGGCGATGAGGTCGAAACGCACCCCGGTGGGGCCGGGTTTGGTGCGTCCGCCCGTCATGGCGTACGGGCGGACGAGAGGCCCCGCCTCACCGTCGTACCACTGACTGCCCTGCTCCCGCGGGGCGTCCGTCATGTCCTCCGTCATGAGCGTGGACCGCCTTCTCGTCTCATCCGGCGGGAGGCCGCGCGGCGACGCGCGGCGCCGTGTACAGGTGCTCGCCGACGCGCTTGACGAGCCGTGCCATCTCGTAGGCCACCAGACCGATGTCGGCGGTCACGGCGGTGAGCAGCGCGAGGCACGAGCCGTCACCGGCGGCGGCCACGAACAGGAAGCCGTCGTCCATCTCGACCATGGTCTGGCGCACTCCGCCCGCCCCGAAGTGGCGGCCGGCACCCTTGGCCAGGCTGTGGAAGCCGGAGGCCACCGCGGCCAGGTGCTCCGCGTCCTCGCGGCGCAGATCGGTCGACGCCCCCACGGCCAGACCGTCGTTGGACAGCACGACGGCGTGCCGTACCTCGCTGACGCGCAGCACCAAGTCGTCCAGCAGCCAGTCGAGTTCACCGGACCGCCCCCACTCTCGGCTCCGCTCGCGCGGGGGGACCCCCACGCCGTCCCTCATGCTGGGGTCCTGGATCATGCGGGGTCTCCTTCGCTGCTGTCGCTGACCGCGGCGGAATCCGGGGTGGCACCGCGACCGGGCCGGCGGCCGCCGCCGCGCGCCCAGCCTTCGCGGTAGGCCGCCATCCGGTCCCGTACGAGCTCGGGGGTGCGCCCGTCCTCACCCCGTGGGTCGGAGTGTGGTTCCGTTTCCTCCGTACGTGGTTCGCGCAGCTGAGGGGCGAGGTTCGCCTGGCGTACGCGGCGTGGGAGGTCGTCCGATTCCTCGGAGTCGTCCGGGGGACGGTGCAGTCGCAAGGTGGTGACTCCGGGGGGTGGGGTGTCGGACCCTGACTCCGCCCTCGCCGGCGCCGCGACCTCCGCCCTGGCCTCCGCCGCGACCGGTGCGGGGGCCACGAGTGCCGGCCGGTCGGCCGGGGCGTGCACGGACTCCTGCGGCCTGGCCGCTCCGGGCACGCGCGCGTACACGTGTTCCTGGTCCACGGCCTTGCGGGGGGAACGTTCCTCCGAACCGCTGTGCAGCAGGGAGGTGGGCAGAAGGACGACGGCCGTGGTGCCGCCGTAGGGCGAGGTGCGCAGGTGGACCTTGATGCCGTGCCGGGCGGCGAGCCTGCTGACCACGAAGAGTCCGAGCCGGTCGCTGTCGAACAGGTCGAGTGCCTCGGACTGCTCGATGCGGTGGTTGGCCTCGGCGAGGGACTCCTTGCCCATGCCGAGCCCCCGGTCCTCGACCTCGATCGCGTAGCCGTTGCCCACCGGTTCACCGGTGACGCGCACGCGCGTGTGCGGGGGCGAGAACTGCGCGGCGTTCTCGACGATCTCGGCCAGGAGGTGGGTGACGTCGGCGACGGCCCCGCCGATGACGGACGCCTCGGGGAGCTGTCGTACCTCCACGCGCGCGTAGTCCTCCACCTCGGAGACGGCCGCGCGCACCACGTTGGTCAGGGAGACCGGCATGCGCCAGGCCCGGCCGGGTGCCGCTCCGGAGAGGATGATCAGGCTCTCCGCGTGCCGCCGCATACGGGTGGTGAGGTGGTCGAGCCGGAAGAGGTCGCTCAGCTCGTTGGGGTCCTCGGAGCGGCGTTCCATGTTGTCCAGCAGGCTCAGCTGGCGATGCACGAGGACCTGGCTGCGGCGGGCGAGGTTGACGAACACCCCGGAGATGCCGCTGGCGAGTTCGGCGCGTTCC
Source organism: Streptomyces sp. NPDC087859 (assembly GCF_044742595.1). Lineage (NCBI taxonomy): Bacteria > Bacillati > Actinomycetota > Actinomycetes > Kitasatosporales > Streptomycetaceae > Streptomyces > Streptomyces sp. NPDC087859. Next base: position 36,664 of record NZ_JBIUUU010000027.1, read on the forward strand.
ACGGCGGCCCGCAGCGCGGCGCGGTGCACGGTCCCGAGGGCCTCGGCGACCTGTCCCGTCTCGTCCTCCGAGGGGGGTCCGGGCGGGGCCTCGGCCTGGACATCGATCTCCTCGCCGGCGCGCAACTTCCGCATCGCCTCGGGGAGTTTGCGCCGCGCGATCTCCAGGGCGAGGTTACGCAGCCCCTCCAGCTCGACGACCAGGCCGCGTCCGATGCGTACGGAGATGACGAGCGAGGCGAGGACGGCGGCGAGGCCGAACAGGACGGCGGCACCGGCCGGGGTGAGCAGACCGCGGGTGAACGGGTCCGCCTGGTCCGCGACGTCCCGTCCGGCGTCCTCCTCGATGGTCCGCATCGCGTCCTGCACGCGCGCGTGTGCCTTGCTCCAGGTGGCCTCGGGTGCCGCGGCGATCGCCGACGCGCCCGCCCGGCTCGCGAGGACCTTGTCCTCGACGGTGTCCACCGCCGCGTAGTCGCTGCCGTCGGCGAGGTCCTGCCAGGCGGCGCGTTCGGGGCCGCGCAGGTCGGCGACGGCGGACTCGGTGAGGGTCCGGCGGGTTTCGACGGCGCCAATGAACAGCCTCAGCCGCTCACCGTCGATGCGCCCGGCGAGACGTGCTCCGGCCAGCAGGACGTCCTCCTGGGCCAACGACTCTCCCGCGCGGGAGAACTCGAGCAGCACGCGCGCGTCGGAGCCCAGTTCGGCGTCCTGGATGCCGGTGAGGGCGCCGCCGACACCGAAGGCCGTGGCGATGGTCCGTGTATAGCGCCCGTACGTCTCGTCCCAGCCGGCGCGGCGGTCGAGCACCGCGGTCCGCACGGAGCGCAGTTGCTCGCCGCCGGTCACGAAGGTCTCGAGACGCTGGGCCACTCCGGCGGGCAGTTCCTCGCCGTCGGCGACGGTGTTGTCGTCGCCGAGCCGGAGCTTGTCCAGGGCTTCGTCCGTGCGTTCCGCGAGGGTCTTGAGGTCTGCGCCGCGGCCGCCGGTCGGGGCGATCGCATAGCGCACAGCGGCCGCGCGTTCCGCCTGGAGCGCGGCGACGGCGGTCGCGACAGGGGCCCTGATCTCGGCGTCCACCCGCTGCAACTGCCGCAGCCGGGAGACGTCCTGGGCGGTGGTGACGGTGGCGTACGCCCACAGGGCCAGCAGCGAGACCACCGGCACCATCAGCAGGCAGACGATCTTGGCGCGCACGGTGCGCGGGCGTATCAGCCACCGTCCCGCGCGCTTGGGCGTCTCGTCCGGTACGGCGCCCACCGGGTCGTCCAGGCGTTCGTCGGCCGGTGGTCCGGCGTGGGCGCGGCGGCCGCGGGCGGGGGACGGAGCCGATGCCTCGGCGCCGTTCGTGTGGGTCCTACGGGGTGTACGCATGGCCTCCTGCCTCGGAAGTGGTCGGTGGGCGGGCCCGGCGGCCCGTCAGCGGACGGCGCTCTCGACCGGCCGCTGGGCCGAGGCGGACGCCTCGCGCTCCCCCGATGTCGGCGACAGCGCGACGAAGGCGGAGGTCAGGAAGAGATAGGACCCGAGGCCGACGGCGAGGGGGAAGATGAACTGCATCGCGGTGGCCCCGGGCAGGGCCGCGCCGGAAGGGCTGACGCGCACGCTCACCGAGAACATTCCGGTGTAGTGCATGCTGGTCACCGCGGCTCCCATGATGAGCGAGGCGACGGTGACGGCGACGGGCGACTTGATGTTGAGCGCGGCCCACAGGGCGGCCGTCGCGGCGACGACGGCGATCAGCACGGACAGTCCGACGAGGGCCGGGTCGTACCTCACGTCGCCGTGCAGACGGACGGCGGCCATGCCCAGGTAGTGCATGCTCGCCACGCCGAGTCCGGTGGTGAGCCCGCCCAGGAAGAGCGCCCGCGCGCGGTCCTTGCTGTAGCCGACGGCGAAGACGCCGGCACAGACGACGATCATGGCGACGAGCAGGCTCACGATGGTGAGCGGCACGTCGTAGCGGATGTCGGTGCCGGTGACGCTGAAGCCGAGCATGGCCACGAAGTGCATGGTCCAGATGCCGGTTCCGATCGCGGAGGCGGCGGTGATGAGCCAGTTACGGCGTGAACGCCCCGTGGCGCCGAGCGCGCGGACGGTGCAGCGCAGCCCGAGTGCGGCGCCGATGCACGCCATCACGTACGACAGCACGGGGGTCAGCCAGCCGAGTGCGGCGTGGTCCAGGTGTCCCATGGCTCCGGGACGCTAGTCGGGGCATGGGCGCACAAAGGGGGCGCAGTTCGAAAGGTGTTGCAATATGACGCAGAGATGCACCTGAACGATCGCGCCGCGCTCGAACGTGTGCACAGGAGCATCATCCTTGTCGGTGAGAGATCATGCGGAACATGAGCGACGACCACACACATGTCCAGGAGTTCTTCGGCGCCCGAGCCGCCGACTGGGATGCCCGCTTCCCCGACGACGGCCCCGCCTACGCCGCCGCGGTCGCCGTCCTCGGGCTGCGTGAGGGGGATCGCGTGCTCGACGCCGGCTGCGGCACCGGGCGCGCCCTGCCGCCCCTGCGTACGGCCGTGGGGCCCTCGGGAGTGGTTCTCGGGGCCGATCTGACCCCGGCCATGCTCCAGGCCGCCGTACGGGCCGGGCGGGACCGGGACGGGCAGTTGCTGCTGGCGGACGTGGCCGCGCTGCCGCTGCGTGCGCAGTCGCTCGACGCGGTGTTCGGGGCGGGGCTGATCTCCCATCTGCCCGATCCGGCCGAGAACCTGCGGGAGTTGGCGCGTGTAGTGCGGCCGGGCGGCACGCTGGCGCTCTTCCACCCGATCGGCAGGGCGGCGCTCGCGGCACGACAGGGCCGGCAGATCACGCCGGACGACCTGCGCGCAGAGCCCAACCTCCGGCCTCTGCTGGCCGGTTCCGGGTGGCGCATGACGTCGTACGCCGACGAGGACACCCGGTTCCTGGCACTGGCCGTGCGGGACGCCTGACCTGCGGCACCGCCCCTTCAGCCCCGCCCGGCGACCTCCGCCACGAAGGCGTCGGGGTTGTCGAACATGACGTTGTGACCCGCGCCGGGCACGGTCACCACGCGCACCCCCGCGGCCTCCAGATCGCCCCTGCCCTCGAGCTCACCGCTCAACTCGCCCTGCAGATACACGCGCTCCACGGTGAGGTCTTCGAGAATGTCCCGCATGACAGGGTCTGAGCCGCACCTCAGCCCGACGGCCGTCCGGTGCAGGGCGCGCGGGTCGGCCAGTCGCATGGTCGCCGCCCACAGCGGCCCGACCTGTTCCAGCACGCGCGCGTAGCCACCGTCGACGAAGGCCTGCTCCTCGTGGGAGGCGATGCCGCTGCTGCCCGCGGCGGGCGGTGGGAACGCGTCCAGGTTGGCCTCCGTGAGCACCAGCCGGGAGACCAGTTCGGGCCGCCGGTGGGCGAGCACCAGGGCGACGGCGCCGCCCATGCTGTGCGCGATGAGCTCGGCCCCCGTGACACCCGCAGTGTCCAGTGCCGCCGCCAGCGCGCCGGCGTGGTCGTCGAGCGTGTAACCGAAGTGTTCGGGCCGGTCGCTGATGCCGTGTCCGGGCAGATCCACGAACAGGCTTCGGTTGCCCGCGAGTTCGGGCCGGGCCGCGATATGGGCGTGGTACACGGACGAGACCGACCCCAGTCCGTGCACGTACACGCGCGCGGGCTCCTCGCCGGGCACCTCCGTCCAGCGGATGCAGCTTCCCTTGCCGTCGAACTCGGCCTGCTTCATCGCGTCCTCCCTGAGCGGCGTGGCGGCGTCCCTGGCGGCACCTTCGCGCGCCGCCCTTGCGAACCATCGCCCCGACAATACCTCGGTTGCGAGGTATTGAGAATGCGATGTATTAATCAGGCGATGTACACCGGACGTACGGCAGAATGCGGGCATGCTGGAGCTCGCCATCCTCGGATTCCTGTACGACGCCCCCCTGCACGGCTACGAGCTGCGCAAACGCATCGCGGCGCTGACGGGGCATGTGAAGCCCATCGCGGAGAGCACGCTCTATCCGGCCATCAAGCGCCTGGAGAAGGCAGGGCTGCTGGAGCGCGCGACGGAGCCCGGTTCCGTCGCCGCGCCACGACACGTCCTGACGCTCACCCAGGACGGCCGCCGCGATCTGCGCCGCCGGCTCGCCCAGCCCGTACAGCGCGACATCACCGACGAGAACCGCTGGTTCACCCTGCTCGCGTTCCTCCGGCACCTGGACGACGCCGCGCCGCAGGCGGCCGTACTGCGGCGCAGGCTGGCGTTCCTGGAGGAACCCGCGAGCTTCTTCTACGAGGGTGACCGGCCGCTGCGCGCCGAGGAACTGGACGATCCCTTCCGGCGCGGAATCCTGACGATCGCGCGCGCCACGTCCCAGGCGGAACTCACCTGGCTGCGGGACACCCTCGCCTCACTGGACGGCTGAGAACACCTCACCGCCGGTCGTGGGCGTCACGCGCCCAGCGCGGCGAGCACCACGGACCGGGCCTCCTCCTGGACCTGCCGCAGATGGTCCGCGCCGAGGAAGGACTCACCGTAGATCTTGTAGACGTCCTCCGTGCCCGAAGGGCGGGCCGCGAACCAGGCGTTGGCAGTGGCGACCTTGATGCCGCCGAGGGCGGCGCCGTTGCCGGGGGCCTCGGTGAGCACCGTGGTGACCGGCTCGCCGGCGAGGGTGTCGGCGGTGACCTGGCGCGGGGACAACTTGGCGAGCAGCGCCTTCTCCTCACGGGAGGCCGGGGCGTCCACGCGCGCGTAGGCGGGGGCGCCGAAGCGGTCCGTGAGACCGGCGTAGTGCTGCGACGGGGTCCTGCCCGTGACCGCCGTGATCTCGGAGGCGAGCAGCGCCAGGATGATGCCGTCCTTGTCGGTGGTCCACACCGAGCCGTCCCGGCGCAGGAAGGACGCTCCCGCCGACTCCTCGCCGCCGAAGCCGAGCGAGCCGTCCGACAGGCCGTCCACGAACCACTTGAAGCCGACCGGGACCTCGACCAGCGGCCGGCCGACGTCCGCCGCGACCCGGTCGATCATGCTGGACGACACCAGGGTCTTGCCGATCCCGGCGCTCGCGGGCCACTGCTCCCGGTGCGAGAACAGATACGAGATCGCCACCGCCAGATAGTGGTTGGGGTTCATGAGGCCCCCGTCCGGCGTGACGATGCCGTGGCGGTCGGCGTCGGCGTCGTTGCCGGTGGCGATGTCGAACCGGTCGCGCTGCTCGATGAGCGAGGCCATGGCGTACGGCGAGGAGCAGTCCATGCGGATCTTGCCGTCCCAGTCCAGCGTCATGAAGCGCCAGGTGGGGTCGGTGAGCGGGTTGACCACCGTCAGGTCGAGCCGGTGCTGTTCGGCGATCCGGCCCCAGTAGGCGACCGAGGCACCGCCCAGCGGGTCGGCGCCGATCCGCACACCGGCGGCCCGGATCGCGTTCAGGTCCAGCACGCTCGGCAGGTCGGCCACGTACGTGCCGAGGAAGTCGTAGCGGCCGGTGCCGGGTGCGGCCAGGGCACGGGCGTAGGGGATGCGCCGTACGTCCTTCAGACCGCCGGTGATGATCTCGTTGGCGCGGTCCTGGATCCAGGAGGTCGCCTCGGACCCGGCGGGGCCGCCGTTCGGCGGGTTGTACTTGAAGCCGCCGTCGGCGGGCGGGTTGTGCGAGGGGGTGACCACCACGCCGTCCGCGAAGCCGGAGGTGCGGTTCCGGTTGTGGGCGAGGATGGCGTGCGAGACCGCCGGCGTGGGTGTGTAGCCGTCGGCCACGTCGATGAGGACGCTCACGTCGTTGGCGGCGAACACCTCCAGTGCCGTGATCCGCGCGGGCTCGGACAGGGCGTGGGTGTCGGCGCCGAGGAAGAGCGGGCCGTCGGTGCGCTGGGCGGCGCGGTACTCGCAGATGGCCTGGCTGGTGGCGGCGATGTGGTCCTCGTTGAAGGCCGCCGCGAGCGACGAGCCGCGATGTCCGGAGGTACCGAACGCCACTCGCTGCCCGGGTTCGGCCGGGTCGGGGTGCAGCGCGTAGTACGCCGTGACCAGGCGGGCCACATCGATGAGGTCCTCGGGCCCGGCGACCTGTCCCGCTCGCGCGTCCTGCATGTGCCCGCTCCTCCGCAAGAGTCGATCGTGGGGTTACGGCCCCATTCTCCCCTGTCCGGTGCGCCGGGACGCGCACCGGGCGACCGTTGTGGCACGCGTACGACGGATGCGACGATGCGGGTCGGCGAGCGAAGGGACACGGACGTGACGCACGAGGACCAACGGCCGCCCGCCGCCGTGCTGTTCGACGCGCTGGGCGCCGACTACGAGAAGGCGTTCGCCCATGCCCCCGCGCACCTGTCCGCACTGGAGTGGCTGATCGAGCGGCTGCCGCCCGCCGCGCGGACACTGGACGTGGGCAGCGGCACCGGGCGGCCCACCGCGGCGGCGCTCGTCGGGGCGGGGCACTCGGTGCTGGGCGTCGACGTCTCCCCCGTCATGGTGGAACTCGCCGCCCGTCAGGTGCCCGGGGCCGAGTTCCGCAGCGCCGACATCCGGGATGTCCCGCTGGCCGCGGACTCGTTGGACGGCGTATGCGTGTTCTTCTCGCTGCTCCAGATGACCCGTGCCCAGCAGTCGGCCCTGGTGCGGCGCCTGGCCCTGGCCCTGAGGCCCGGTGGGCATCTGGTGCTGGCCACCGTGCCGGCGGACGTGGAGGACGTCGAGGTGGTCTTCATGGGCCAACCGGTCCGCGCGACGAGCTTCGCCGAGGACGACGTGATCGGCATGGTGGAGGCGGCCGGGCTGACGGTGCTGTCCCGGCACAGCCTCACCTTCACCCCGGACCACCCCGCCGCGGGGCCCGAGCCCCATCTCTTCCTGTACTGCCGCCGCGACGGGACCGGGCTCTGACGCTCACCGCTCCTGCGGCTCCGGGTTGGCCGGCGGCTCGGCGGGCGTCGGCCCGGGCCGGCCGAAGAGAACGGCCCGCGCGACGGAGGGGGCGAACAGGGCGGTGACCGGCTCGGCGAGGACCAGCACGGCACGGAAGGCACGCCCCACGACGGGGTCGCCGGGCGACCGTTCCGTGACGCGGCGCAGGTACCACCCCGCGACACGGTCCGCGGGGCCGGCCGCGACCGCGGTGCCGACCGCGCCCGGCATCCCGCGGTCCGCTCCGGCGGAGATGTCCCACGCCTGCCGGGATGCCGCGAGCAGCGCCCGCTGCACGCGGCGCGTGGTGGGGGTGCGGCGGCGGTCGGCGAGCGTGTCACGCAGGGCGACCGCGCTCATCGCGGCGATGGCCATGCCCTGTCCGTAGATCGGGTTGAAGGTGCACAGGGCGTCGCCGGTGGCGAGGAATCCGGCCGGGCGGCGGCCGGGCAGGTCGTAGCGGCGCCGGATGTTCGCGGTCCGCCGGTAGCCGAACGCCGGCGAGAGCGGTTCGGCCTCGTCCAGCCAGCGGTCCAGGAGCGGGTGCGACAGTCGCTTGGCGTACGCCTCGAACTCGTCGTCGCCCGTGGGCGGTTCGTCGCCGCGCAGCCCCGAGACGATGACCAGATGACTGCCGTCCTCCAGGGGCAGCGCACCACCGCCGTTGACCTGGTCGGGCCCGGGATAGACGTAGTGGCCGAGGGTCTCGCCGTCGAGGGTGCCCTTCCGCCCGCGGTAGACGCGCGAGGCGTAGGCGAGCCCGGTGTCGATGGTCTCCTCGTGCGCGCTCTCGGCGCCGATCGCCGCGAGCCACTGCGGCGCCTTGGTGCCGCTGCCGGAGGCGTCGACCACCAGGTCGGCCTCCAGGGCCCGGGATTCCGCGCCGACGTCACCGGAACGCTCCCGCAGGAGTACGCCCCGTACGCGCGAGGCATCACCGAGAAGCCCGACGGCCTCGGCCCCCTCCACGACGCCGATCACCGGATTGGCGAGAACCCGCCGCCGGATCAGCTCCTCCAGCTGCGCGCGGGAGCCGGTGTAGATGTGCGTCGACGCGGGCCACCGGCGGAGCCAGCGGCCGTTCTGCCACAGCACCATGTCCGACGGCATCCCCACCCGCGGCGCCCCCGCCATGTCCAGTTCCGTCAGGAAGCCCGGCAGCAGCGACTCCAGGGCCGTCTGCCCGCCCTCCAGCAGGACATGGGGATGCCGACCCTGGGGTACGCCCGGCCGTGACGCGGCGACCTCCGGGAACCGGTCACGCTCGACGACGGTCACCCGGTCGCAGTGCCCGGCCAGGACGTGCGCCGCGAGCAGCCCCGCCAGGCTGCCGCCCACGACGACCGCATGTCGCTCGCCCCGACCGCCGCCCTCGCTCCGACGGCCCGTTCCTACGGCAGAGTTCACCGATCCGCTCCCTTGGTCGCCATGTGGTGAGAAGGCACAAGTATCCTTCGCCGCAAGGAGCGTTGACCGTGTTCCGGCCCTTCAGGGCATCTCGAACCCGCCATCCCGTGAGGGCCCGTCCGCCAGGGGGAGACGCGCCGCCCCCCTTCTGTCGCCGGAGATCCAACCCTACGTTGAGTAGGGGGAGATGAACGATCGGTCAGCCAACCACGCAGGGGGAAGGTGGTCAGCATGTTCGGCAGGGTCCGCAAGTCCTTCGCCAGATTCTTCGACACCGCTCGCGCCGATAAGGGCAACGACCGGGACAAACGCACGCACAACCTGTTCGAGGCCGCGGCGGCCTACGTCTCGGCATGTGCCGAGGACGACCAGGACCAGATCGACGAAGCCGTCGGCTGGGTGTCTCCGGAGGCGTTGTCGTTCGGGGTGAGCGAGCTGGCGTGCCGGGCGGTCATCGCGCTCGCGCGGGAACGCGACGAGTCGCCGCAGACCGTGGCCCGTGCCCTCCTGGGGCTTCCGGCGGCCTGATCGACGGTCCAAAGAGGCCGATTCGCCCTGTCCGGCCGGAAAACAGCAGCTCCGGGTGGGCTGGGGAGTCGTGACAAGCGGCTTCCGCGCACACTAGGGTGCGCGCCGTTGGACATACCGATGGGGAGGCTGGGATGGCCGGGACGGACGAGGACACCGTCGCCGCCGCGGACGACGCGCTCTATGTGCTGACGGCGGTGCTGTTGACGCCGGCGAAGTTCCCGAGCGTGCTGGGCGACGACTATCCGGAGGCCTGTGCGGCGCTCGGTCTCGCGCCGCTTGCCGACGGGTACGGCCTGGTGCTCGGCCAGGACGGCGACGGCTCCCGCTGGACGGTCGTCATCGACGACGTCTCGCTGGTCGCCGTCGCCATCGCGTCCTGGGACTGCGGCATGGAGTACGACCTGTCGCCCGACGAACGCACGGTTGTGGCCGCCCTGCCGGGCTGGCCTCTCGCGGTCGCCGTCGCGGCTCCGAACGTGCCCGCGCCGCACGATCCCGCGCCGGAGATCGACGGTCCCCCGCTGACACCGCCGGACACCAGCACGTGGGGGCCGGCCCAGCGCCGGCTGGGGGCCGACGAGATCGCCCTCCAGTGGGCCACGTGGCGTGAGCAGATCGACGACGCCGACTTCCCGGTGCCGGAACCGGTCGAGTCGGCCGAGAAGGGCCAGGAGGACGCTCCCGGGGGCCACAGCGGCATCCGGCGTGTCCTCGCGGAGGCCCGCGGGTACGTGGACACGCCGCCGCCCCTGGGCCGGGTCCGGTCGTCCTTCGCGCCGGGCGACGCCCGCACCCTGCGCGCCGACGGCCCCGGCTGGTCGCTCGTGGCCAGGACCGACGACATCGCGTTCGTGCTGCTCGACGACGAGCCCGGCGAGGTGCTGCCGGTCGGCCGCGGCCCGGAGCTGCCGGGGCTGCTGGAGGCGCTCGACAAGATGGCCGTACGTCCCCTCTGAGCCGGGTCATCGACGGCCGCGGCCGTCCGGGTCCACCAGCAGGGCGTCCACGACGGTGTCCGCGTCCTGGTGGGCTCTGAGCGCGTCGAGTTCGGCCCGCCAGGGTTCGTCCCAGGACGCCGCCCGGCCGCCTGCCCGGACGAGGTCCAGCGCGAGGCGGCCGGTCACGGCGGAGCCTCGGGCGCGGAGGGTCCGCGCGGCGGCGAGCAGGGCGGCACGCACGCGTGGCCGGTGCAGATCGGCCGGTACGTCGTGCCGCGTCGGCAGCCGTCCCGCCCCTGCCTCGCACTGCCGCGCGACCCTTTCCCACCGGTGCTCGTCGTGTTCGCCGTTGCGTACGCGTGCCATGGCGCTGTCCCAGCTCACCCGCGCGGCGTCGGCGTGGAGTCCCACGGCCTCCAGTGTGTCGGCGAGCGCGTCCAGCACCGCCGACGGCTCCTCGCCGGCTCCCGCGTCCGAGTACTCGGCGCACGCGTGCAGGCGCCGCAGCGCGTCGGCACGCGTGCGTGGGTCCACGGCTCGTGCGGCCAGATCGTCGAAGGCGCGTCGGAGCGCCGCCTCGGTCAGCGGTCCGGGCGGCAGCCGGACGAGTTGGCGCGCGGCCGCGTCCCACACCCTGCGCGGGCGGGTGGGGGCCGCGAGGGCCTCCGCGAGCGCATGGGCACCGCCCGGCCCGGCGGGCGCCGGCCACGTCGGAAGCACCTGGCACGCGGCGACCACGGTGTCCTCGTCGCCCGTCTCCACCAGCCGCACCAGGAAGGCGGCGTAAGCCTCCCTCGGCACCGTGAACCCGAGGCCCACGCGCGCGTGCACGACCTCGTCGCGCACGGCGGCCTCATGGACGGCCCCCGTCAGACGGTCGGCCACGTCCCCGCGGTCGATCGCCGGCAGCAGGACGCGGGCGAGGACGGCGCGTACGTCCCGATGCTGGTGCGGCACGTCCCAGGCCGCCAGGAGGGCTTGGAAGGCGTCCTGCCGTGGGAGGTCGGCCAGCGCCCGTACGGCTTCCTTGCGGGCGCCCACCGGGCTGTCCGCGGCGCAGGCCACCGGTGCCAGCAGGGGTACCGCGTCGTCGTCCGGCAGCCGTGCGATGAGCCGCCGCACCGAGGCCATCGCGGCGCGGCCGCGCACGCCCCCGGTTCCCGCGTGCCGCAGCAGGAGGGTCACGGGATCGCGGCCCGGGACGTCACCGAGGGCCACGAGGGCCGCCGCTGCCACCGGTTGCGGGGCGTCCCGCGCGAGAGCCGTCAGACGTTCGGGGTCCCTCAGCAGCCGCGCCGCATCGGTCCGCACGCGCAGCGGAGCCGATTCGTCGAGCACCACGCGCGCGTGATGCTCCTCCCAGGCGTCCCGCTGGGCAGGCAGCCACCTTCCGGCGACGCCGGGCGCGAGGTGCGGTGTCCACGCGGTACGGCGGGTCCGCAGCCGGCCCGTGAGGCCCTCGCGTGCGGCGGCCAGGACCGGGGCGAGCAGATCGGTGCGACGGGTGGCGACGGTCCGAAGGACGACGGGAACGGTGACGAAGGTCGGGTCCAGGGCGATCAGTTCGGCGCAGCGCTGCTCGCGCACCCGCGGCGGCCGCACCCATGCCGCCGCGGCACGCGTCGCGAGGTCCGGATCGTCGCACTCGACGGCGACCCGTCGCGCCTCGGCGTCGAGTTCCGGCAGTGCGGTGAGGTGTGCCGCGAGGAGTTCGGCGAGGGCGGTGCCCACCTCGGGTCGGCGCAGGGCCGTCGGTGCGATCGCCGTCCAGATGGCCCGGGCGGTCGTCTCGCCGACGTGCAACGGGGCCAGCGCCTCGGTCTGTTCCGGCCGTGTGACGAGTTCGCCGAGCAGTCCGGCCGCGGAGGCAGCCCGGTCCGGCCGGCCGGTCGCCGCCGCCCGCGCGGCGACCCGGTAAAGCAGTCGTCGCGCGGCCCTGACGGTGCCTTCCGTCGCGTCGCGTGCCTGGACGGTGGTGAGGACGGCGTCACGCAGGACGCGTTCGGGCAGTGCGGCGAGCAAGTGTCCTGCGGCGCCCGCGAGTTGTTCCAGCGCGGGACGGCGCACGGCGTCCTGGTCGTGCCAGGCCCGTTCGCAGTCGGCGGCGACGCGTGCGAACTGTTCGGGGTCGCCTTCGAGTTCGGCGCAGACCAGCAGGGCGGGCCATGCCAGGGAGCGGTGTTGGAGGCGGTGGTTGTCCGCGAGCGCCTTCAGCAACGGTTCACCCTCTGCGAGCGGCAGGGCCTGTGCCGCTCGGACCAGGCTCCACGGGCGGCGTTCGCTGCCCGCCGCCGAGGGGCGGACCAGATCTGCCCGGTCGACGGGTTCGAGGGCGGCCAGCGCGCCCACCAGTGCCGGGACGGGCCGGGACGTCGTGCCGGTGTGCTTCTCGACGATGCGGCGCCGCTCGGCGGGTGGGAGGAGACCGAGCAGACCGTCCGGGGTGACGTCGGTGCGGCCGGGTGCGGTGGGGCGGCGTCCGGTGCAGCGGCAGTGCTCGGCGAGTTCCACCAGGTCGTGTGCGGGCAGGGCGAGGAGCTTGCGGCGCAGTGAGGGCGGCAGTGGGCCCACGGGAACGAGGCGCTCACGGCCGCGGTCGCCGGGGCCGGGGGCTGGGGTGCGCAGCACGGCCAGTGCTTCGGCGGGCCGGGTCAGGGCGGAGAGGACGGCTGCGGGAGTGAGCAGCAGCGGTGTCCGTTCCAGCAGCAGGAGCGCCGCGTGTGGGTCACGCCGGGCGGCGAGCGACGCAACGGCACGGAACTGGCGGGTCGAGTGCTGGGGCCGGTGCGCGCATTGATCCGTCACGTGTGCGGCGACGGCGTAGGGGGCGGTACGGGCCAGGGAGTTGAGGAGGCCGGGTGCCGGTTCGACGCGGGGCAGCCATGCGGCCACCGTCTCGGGAGGGCAGGCGGGCAGGAGTGCGGCCGCCTCGCGACCGCCGTGGCGTTCGTGGATCCGCGGCAGCAGCCTGGCCGCCAGTGCCGTGCGGCGGCTCAGTTTGAGGAGGCGATAGGTGTCGTGGCGCACGGCCCTGATGTCGCTCAGGGCCAGGCGTTCCAGGGCCTGTTCGGGTACGGGCAGCCGGATGGCCGCCGAGCGGGCCCGGCGTCCCAGCAGCGGGTCCGCGAGAGCCTCCGCCACCCGTTCCAGGTCGCGGCGGACCACCGCGAGGAACAGGGCGGTGTGCCGGTCGGCGGGATCGCCGTGGTCGAGGGCGCGGTGGAGCGTCTCGTAGGCGCCCGGAGCGAGGGTGCGGGCGTACCGCGCCAGGGCGCTGGTACGGGCCGGGAAGGGCAGGGTGTCGAAGTGGGCCCTCAGCCAGGCGGACGTCAAAGGTGCCGGCGGGTTCTGGGGCTGTCGGGACGGCGTCGGGGACGCCTCGTATGCGGCCATCAGCGCTCACCGTGGAGTCGCTGGGCCCCCTTTCCGAAAGTCATGTCGGTCATGGTGGGGTGCCGCCGATCACCCGCGCAACCGGATTTGTCGCGCCTCTTCGATCTCCTTCCTCCGCACGGCACTTCACATACGGCGCCCTCATTCCATGTGGCCCCGCCCCATGGATGGCGTCGTACAGCACTCGCACCATGAGGCAGCCCGCGACTCCCCGACCCGTCATGGAGGCCCTCATGCGCCTGTCCCGAGGCGTCCCGCTCCTCGCCGCCACACTGGTGGCGACCACTCTCAGCTGGCCGACTCCCGCCGCAGGCACGGCAGATGGTCACTGCGCACGACAGGACCGCGTCCACGTGCCGGGCGCGGCCTTCCAACGGAGCGCGTGCCTCACGGACCTGACAACCACCGGGCTGGCCGGCACCCCGTACACCGACATGGCCGACCAGGCGGGGCTGACGGTCAGGGCGACCCGCACCCCGTCCGGCGTTCCGGGTGTGCAGATCGACGGCTACTTCCCGGACTCCTCCCGGTTCAACGCCACCCACGGATGGCAGCACGACGCCCAGTTCGTGATCAGGCTGCCGGACCGCTGGAACGGCGGACTCGTCGTCACCGGCGCACCGGGTACGCGCAGGCAGTACGCCACGGACACGGCGATCTCCGACCGAGTGCTCGCGCAGGGCTACGCCTACGCCGCGACCGACAAGGGCAACAACGGCGCCGACTTCTACCGCGACGGCACCCGCCCCGGTGACGCGGTCGCGGAGTGGAACGCGCGCACCACCCAGCTCACGCGCGCGGCCAAGCGTGCGGTGGCCCAGCGTTACGGACACGCGCCGAGGCGCACGTACATGACGGGGATCTCCAACGGTGGCTATCTGACGCGCTGGCAGCTGGAGAATCGTCCGGAGCTGTACGACGGCGGCGTGGACTGGGAGGGGGCGCTGTGGACCGCGGACGGCCCGAATCTGCTCACCTCGCTGCCCGCGGCGGTGGCCCGAATGACCGGTTCGGCGCGGGACGAGGACCTGTACGCGGTGGGCTTCGCGCGCGGCTCGGAGTTCCTGTGGCCGTACCACGAGAAGGCCTATTGGGGAGTCACGCAGAAGATCTACCGCGCCGAGTTCGACCCGGCCTACGACCCCGCCTGCCCCGGCCCGACCGCCGGGACCACCACGGAACAGGTGCTGGCGCCCTGTGCCGGCGACGCGGGCTACGACTACGCCGCGCGCCCGGCGTCCGTCCATCGCGCCGTGGCCCGGGTGGCGCTGACCGGACGGATCGGGCGCCCGCTGATCACCCTGCACGGCGACCTGGACGCGCTGCTGCCCGAGGCCGCCGACTCCGACGTGTACGCGCGCATGATCGACGCGAGCGGCAGGGGCCGTCTGCATCGCTACTACACGGTCGAGGGCGGCACGCACGTCGACGGCCTGTACGACACCTATCCGGACCGGCTGCGGCCGATCCTGCCCTGCTACCGGTCGGCCTTCGACGCGCTCGTGTCATGGGGGGAGCGGGGCACCCCGCCGCCCGCGGACCATGCCGTGAGCAGGCCCGCGAGCGGCGACGTGGTCGACTCCTGCCCCCTGGCCGGCCGGGCCGAGGCGGCCCGGTAGCCCAAGGGGTCTCAGCGACCGAGCTCCTTGCGTGTGACACGGCGCAACCTGCGCCGCTGCGAGGGGTCCAGCGTGAGGTACGCGGCGGCCGGTACTCCCAGGACGATCAGGAGTGCGGCCCACCACGGCAGCCAGATCAGCAGAAGGATGCCGACCGCCACACCTCCTGCGGCGATCTTCGCTCTCTTCGACATGTGTCGCCTCCTCCGCGGCCACTGCCGCTCTCTGTCCTGAGAACGGGCCCGCGCTCTCCACGGTTCCGCACCACGACCCTGAGACATCCCTGAGTCGCTACCCCCAGGCGTCCCTGAGACAGGGATACCCACCCTCTCCATGAGGTGACCCAGATCACGGCCCGGCCATTCCGGGTCGGCTGGGCACGTGCTGTACCCTCGGCCACTCCGCGCTGAGTAGTCAAGTTTGAGGAGTGTCGCATTCCTGTGCCGAGGATTCCCGCGGCAACACCGACCGAGATCGCTGAACTGGCCCGTTGCTGTGCCGTGTTCGTCCCCGGCGACCCCGCCCGCACCGGTTCGGTGGCCTTCTGGGACCCCGAGGGTGACATGCCGCCGGCCGTCGCGTCGGGGTCCGTCGAGGACCTGACCGTCGTCGTGCCCGGCGAGGAAGGGGTGGAGACGGTGGCCGTGCCGGCCGTGCTGCTGCCGGTGCGAGCGGCCCTGCCCGTCCTCACGCGTGCGCGTGCCGCCACCAACGGCCATCGGGCGACCGTGTTCTGGGGCACGGCCGCCGTGCACGCACTGCAGCTCGCGGCCCGCGGACTGCTGCTTCCCGGCCTGTCCGAGGGCGACCACGACGCCTGGCGCGTGGGTCCGTTGCGCCCCGAGGACGTCGAGCGCGTCCGGGCGCTGGCCGCGGCGATGCCGCCCGAGGCACACGCCGTACCGCTCGACGGCGGCACACCGCTGCGGCTGCCCGACCCCGAGCGGCTGCTGCGCGCCTTCCTCGACGCCATCGCCGACACCCTGCCCCGCTCCCCCGCCGCGTCGCTCGTGACCGGCGGTCCCGCCTACGCGACGCCGGAACCGCAGCACGTGCCCGGGCACCGGGCCTGGGCGGCCGATGTGGCGGCCGGCCACGATGCAGGCGTACGGCTGTCGCTGCGGATCGAGGTAGCCGGTCTCTCGAGCGCGGCGCAGGACGAGGCCGCCCCGGCTTTCCGGGCCGTGTTGCAGGTGCACGACGTGAGCGATCCGGCACTGGTCGCGGACGCCGCCGAGGTGTGGGCAGGGCCGGGCGGGGCGTTCGGCCCCCGTGCGCGGATGGACGCCCTGCTCGCGCTGCGCCGCGCCGCCCGCGCCTGGCCGCCGCTCGCGCCCCTGCTCTCGGCGGCCGTGCCGGACGAGATCGAACTCGCCGACGAGGAGGTCGTCGATCTCCTCTCGGCCGGCGCCCGGACCCTCGCCGTCGCCGGCGTCGACGTGCACTGGCCCAAGGAGCTCGCCCGCGAACTGACGGCCCGCGCGGTGGTCGGCCCGCCGGACGACGCGCAGGAGCCCGGCAGACTCTCCTCGGACACCCCGTCGTTCCTCTCCGCCGACGCGCTGCTGGCCTTCAACTGGCGGTTCGCGCTCGGCGACCAACAGCTCACCCGCGAGGAGCTCGACCGACTGGCCGAGTCGAGCCGCCCTGTCGTGCGGCTGCGCGACCAGTGGGTCCTGATCGACCCGCAGGAGGTGCGCCGGGCCCGCGCCCAGCAGGACCGCAAGATCACCCCCGTCGACGCGCTCGGCGCCGCTCTCACGGGCTCCACGGAGATCGACGGCCACCGGGTCGAGGTGCACCCCACAGGATGGCTCGCGGCCCTACGGGAACGGCTCGCGGACCCCGAGGCGCAACAGCCGGTCGAGCAGCCGGCGGAGCTCGCGGCCACGCTCCGGGACTACCAGCGGCGCGGCCTCAACTGGCTGGCGCGGATGACCTCCCTGGGGCTGGGCTGCTGTCTCGCCGACGACATGGGACTCGGCAAGACGATCACGCTCATCGCCCTGCATCTGCACCGGCAGACGGACGCCTCCACCGCCGGACCCACGCTCGTGGTGTGCCCGACGTCCCTCATGGGCAACTGGCAGCGCGAGATCGAGAAGTTCGCCCCCGGCACGCGCGTGCGCCGCTTCCACGGGCCGCGCCGGGACCTGGGCGCCCTGGCCGAGGGGGAGTTCGTGCTCACCACGTACGGCACGATGCGACTCGACGCCGACCGGCTGGCCGACGTGTCGTGGGGCATGGTCGTGGCGGACGAGGCGCAGCACGTCAAGAACCCGTACTCGGCGACGGCACGGCAGCTGCGTTCCATCGGCGCACGCGCACGCGTGGCGCTCACCGGCACCCCGGTGGAGAACAACCTGTCGGAGCTGTGGGCCATCCTCGACTGGACGACTCCCGGCCTGCTGGGCCGCCTCGGCACGTTCCGCGCGCGGTACGCGCGGGCCATCGAGGGCGGCCGGGACCCGAGGGCCGCCGAGCGGCTGGCCCGGCTGGTGAGCCCGTTCCTGCTGCGCCGCCGCAAGTCGGATCCGGGCATCGCTCCGGAGCTGCCGCCGAAGACGGAGACGGACCGCGCGGTGTCGCTCACCAAGGAGCAGACGGGCCTGTACGAGGCGGTGGTGCGCGAGACGCTCGCGGAGATCTCCGGCGCCGACGACATGGCGCGGCGGGGGCTGATCGTGAAGCTGCTGACCGGGCTGAAGCAGATCTGCAACCACCCGGCGCAGTACCTCAAGGAGGACCGGCCGAGGATCGTCGGACGGTCCGGAAAGCTGGAGCTCCTGGACGAGTTGCTCGACACCATCCTCTCCGAGGGGGCGAGCGTGCTGGTCTTCACGCAGTACGTGCAGATGGCCCGCCTCATCGAGCGGCACCTGGCCTCCCGCGGGGTGCCCTCGCAGTTCCTGCACGGCGGCACGCCCGTCGCCCGGCGGGAGGCGATGGTCCAGCACTTCCAGGACGGCGAGGTCCCGGTCTTCCTGCTGTCGTTGAAGGCGGCGGGCACGGGGCTGAACCTGACCCGGGCCGAACATGTCGTGCACTACGACCGCTGGTGGAACCCGGCCGTGGAGGCGCAGGCCACCGACCGTGCGTACCGGATCGGGCAGAACCGGCCGGTGCAGGTGCACCGGCTGATCGCCGAGGGCACCATCGAGGACCGCATCGCCGACATGCTGAGCCGCAAACGGGAGTTGGCCGACGCGGTGCTCGGTGCCGGGGAGGCGGCGCTGACGGAACTGACGGACGCGGAGCTGGCGGATCTGGTCGAACTGCGAGGGGGCACACGATGAGTGACGAGACGGAGCGCACGTTCGCCGCGTTCCCTCCCCCGCACGGGAGGGGCTTCGCGCAGAGCTGGTGGGGCCAGGCCTGGCTGAAGGCGCTGGAGGACGCCGCGCTCGACACCGCGCAGGTGAAGACCGGCCGAAGGCTCGCGCGCGCGGGTGCCGTCGGCGCGGTGTCGGTACGGCCGGGGCGGATCACGGCCGTCGTCCAAGACCGCGACCGCACACCGCACCGGGCCGATGTACTGCTCGAGCAGCTGTCCGACGACCAGTGGGACAGTTTCCTGGACATGACCGTCGAGCGTGCCGGCCATGTCGCGGCTCTCCTGGACCGTGACATGCCCCCGCATCTGGTCGAGGACGCGGCGGCCGCTGGTGTCGAACTCCTGCCCGGGATGGGCGACCTGGAGCCGCGGTGCGACTGCGGTGCCTGGGACCACTGCGGGCACACGGCGGCGCTCTGCTACCAGGTGGCGCGGCTGCTGGACGAGGACCCCTTCGTCCTGCTGCTGATGCGGGGCCGCGGTGAACGCGCCCTGCTGGAGGCGCTCCAGGACCGCACCGCCGTACCCGATGAGGCGCCGGCCCTCCAGGAGCAGGAGGGGGTGGACGCTGCCGAGGCGTACGCGGCCGGGGACATCCTTCCGCCGCTGCCCGCCCTGCCGGAACTCCCCGAGGAGCCCGGCGTACCGCCCTCCCTGGACACCGAGACGCCGGCCCCCTCCGATGTCGATCCGGCCGCCCTGGAGTTCCTGGCCGCCCGGACCGCGGCCCAGGCACACCGTCTGCTGGCCGGACAGGACGCTCTCGACGAGGAGTTGACGCTCACCCAGGACGCCGTCCGCCTCGCGGTGGGCACTCCCGGGACGGCCGTGCTGGAGCGGCTGTCGGAGGGATCGGGGCGCACCATGGAGGAGTTGGCGCTCGCCCTGCGCGCGTGGCGGGACGGAGGCGTGGCCGCGCTGGACGTGCTCGAGGAGGAATGGACGGTCGGGGGTGAGACGCTCGTACGCGCGCGTGCCGCGATCGACTCGGCGTGGGACGAGGAGGAGCGGCCCTCGTTGCGGGCGAGGGGCAACCGGTGGACGGTCGTGGGCTCTTCGAGCCAGTTGCGCCTCGGACGGGACGGCCGCTGGTGGCCGTACCGGAAGGAGCGGGGCCGTTGGGTGCCGGCGGGGGTCGCCGTCCAGGATCCCGCGACGGCGCTGGCCGCGGCTCAGGAGGCCCTGGAGATAGGTTGACGTGCCATGAGGCACTTCGGCCAGGACATCCTCACCGTCGCGGACGAGCTCACCGAGGCGTACGCCGAGATCTTCACCGCCCCGCCCTGGGAGCACCGGAACGCCGAGGAGACCCGCTCGGCGTTCCGGGAGCGGCTGGAGACGGACGCGCACCGCCCCGGTTTCCGTGCCGTCCTGGCGCTCTCGGACAGCGGTGGGGTGGACGGCTTCGTCACGGGCTGGACCACGCCGTCCCCCTTCCGCAGCGACCGCGCGTACGGCAAGGTCACCCGACGGCTCGGCGCCGACCGGGTCGACGAGCTGCTGGTCGGCGCCTTCGAGGTCGATGAGTTGGGCGTACGGTCGCGTGCCCGCGGCACGGGTCTGGGCCGTCGGCTGCTGTCGGCCCTGACCGCCGGCGTGCCCGAGGGCCGGGCGTGGTTGCTGACCTGGGACCAGGCGCACGACACGCTCGCGTTCTACCGGCGTACCGGCTGGACGGAGCCCGAACCGCTGCCCGGCCGGGAGACGGACGTGGTCGTGTTCCTGGCACCCGCGAAGCCTGCTACGACTCCGTGAGGCGGCCCTGCCACAGCATCGGCAGGACGTGGTCCCTGACCGCGGGCGCGATCCGGATGTCGTCCTCGTGCCCGGTGATCCAGCGCAGATGCGCGAGTTCGGCGGCGGGGCGGGGCACCTGGGCCAGGCGGGCGCCGTAGAGGGACATCCGCATGGGCACGCCTTCGAGGGCCGCCACGGCCTCGACGTCGGCCAGGAAGCGCGGTTCCAGGGGCCGTACCCCCAACTCCTCGTCCAGCTCGCGGTACAGGGTCTCCAGGGGCGCCTCGCCCGGGTCCGGTTTGCCGCCCGGCACATAGAAGACCTCGGGAGCCGCCTGCTTGCTCACCACCAGGAGCCGCCCCTCGCGGACGATCGCGGCCGCCACGACTTCCAGTACCTCTCGCGTCATGGGCCCCATCCTCACCCACGCCCGGACGAGCCCCTGCCGACGGTGACGCGCGTGCGGCCGCCGCACGGCGTCCGATCACGTCAGGGGCGCGGTGAGCTTGCGGGTGCCCTGGGGGTCGGCGGCCAGGCTGCAGGCGACGTTGTCGATGCCGAGCCGGTAGCCGGCGGGGTCCGGGTACTGCACCAGGGTGCCGCGCACGGCACCGTCGGGCTGGTCCGCCGCCTTGCTGTCCAGGGTCCGCTCGCACAGGTCGGACGCGGCCTTCTTCAGGGCCGCGTCGGTCGTGTAGTCGCCCTGGAGTTCCGCGATCTTCACGACCTCGGCGTCGTGCGGTTTCCCGCAGGGGCGCTTGGCCGCCTGCCCGGGCCGGTCGCCGTCGGTGTCGAAGCAGTCGCCGGTCCGCAGCAGGTAGTAGGGCACTTCGTCGGACGCGAAGGACGGGAACAGTGATTCGAGGCCGCTCGGGAACTCGCTCGGCAGGTTGGTGGGGAACTCCGAGGGCAGCCGGGTCGGCAGCTTCGTCGGGAGCTCGCTGGGCAGTCCGCTCGGCAGGCTCAGCGTGGGGCGGGGTGAGCTGCTCGCGCTCGCGCTGGGCTTGCCGCCCGGCGAGTCGTCGTCGTTGCCCGACGCCATCAGCACGACGGCGGCGACGGCGGCACCGACCACGAGCACGGTGAGCAGGATGAACAGCGGATTGCGGCCCCGGCCCGGGCCACCGGGCGGTTCCGGCGGAGGAGGCGGCTCCCATCCCCCGTACGAGGGCGGTCCGTTGCCTCCGGGAGGCGGGCCGTACCCGCCCGGCGGCCCATAGCCCCCTCCCGAGGAGCCGAAGCCTTCAGGAGGGGGGCCGAAGCCGCCGCCGTAGGGCGGCGTGTCGTCCGGCGGCCCGGGCGGCTGAGGCGGTACGGGCGGCATGGCCATACCGTCCAGGGTCGCCGGGCCCGGGGCACGGCGCGACCCCCGTACGGAAGTTGATACCGACTCATGCCGTGGACGGCATCGTTCCGGAGCATTCCGCACGGGGGCCGGTCAGACATGGAGACCGATCACACACGCACGCGCGCGTGCGTTCAGCCGCGGGCGCCCAGCAGGTGGTCCATCGCCAGCTGGTCGAGGTGCTCGAAGGCCATACCGCGCGCGGCGGCGGCCTCCACGTCGAACTCCTCGAAGGCCGTACGGTCCGCGAGCAGCGACTTCAGGCCGTCCGCCGCCGTGGGCTGCGCCAGCTCGTCCAGACGCGCGGCCCGCAGCGCCTCCTGGACCTGCGGGTCGGCACGGAAGGCGGCCGCCCGCTCCTTGAGGATGAGGTAGTTGCGCATGCAGCCCGCGGCCGACGCCCAGACACCGTCGAAGTCCTCGGTCCGCGGCGGCTTGAAGTCGAAGTGCTTCGGACCCGCGTAACCGGCGGTCTCCAGCAGGTCGACCAGCCAGAAGGCGGACCGCAGGTCACCCGCGCCGAAGCGCAGGTCCTGGTCGTACTTGATGCCGGACTGTCCGTTGAGGTCGATGTGGAAGAGCTTGCCCGCCCACAGGGCCTGCGCGATGCCGTGCGGGAAGTTCAGCCCGGCCATCTGCTCGTGGCCGACCTCCGGGTTGACGCCGTAGAGCTCCGGGCGCTCCAGGCGCTCGATGAACGCCAGGGCGTGCCCGACCGTGGGGAGCAGGATGTCGCCGCGCGGCTCGTTCGGCTTGGGCTCGATCGCGAACTTCAGGTCGTAGCCCTGCTCGGTCACGTACTCGCCGAGGAGGTCGAAGCCCTCCTTCATGCGGTCCAGGGCCACGCGTACGTCCTTGGCGGCACCGGACTCCGCGCCCTCGCGGCCGCCCCAGGCGACGTAGGTCTCGGCGCCGAGCTCGACCGCCAGGTCGATGTTGCGGATCGTCTTGCGCAGGGCGTAGCGACGCACGTCACGGTCGTTCGCCGTGAACGCGCCGTCCTTGAAGACGGGGTGCGTGAAGAGGTTGGTGGTGGCCATCGGCACCTTCATGCCGGTCGCGTCGAGGGCCTCCCGGAAGCGCTTGATGTGGCCCTCGCGCTCGGTGTCCGAGGACCCGAAGGGGATCAGGTCGTCGTCGTGGAAGGTCACACCGTGGGCGCCGAGCTCGGCCAGGCGCCGCACGGTCTCGACAGGGTCGAGGGCAGGCCGCGTGGCGTCGCCGAACGGGTCCCTTCCCTGCCAGCCGACGGTCCACAGGCCGAAGGTGAACCTGTCCTCGGGGGTGGGCTGGTAGTTCATGTCGCGGCTCCTTGCTCGCTTGCGACTATTTCGTCATGGCCGTTTACAAATTAGTATGCGATCGCGTCTCTGGGAAGAGACAAGATGTCTCCGACGGTCTTCGGACGGAGACACGAGCCGCTTGAGCACGCAAAAGGGAGAGCCCGATGTCAGCTGCCGAGGGTCCGCTCGTCGTCGGCGTGGACACGTCCACGCAGTCCACCAAGGCCCTGGTCGTCGACGCGTCGACCGGAAGGGTGGTGGCGAGCGGACAGGCGTCGCACACCGTCTCCTCCGGGGCGGGGCGCGAGAGCGACCCGCGTCAGTGGTGGGACGCGCTGTGCGAGGCCCTGCACCAGTGCGGTGACGCGGCCCGCGAGGCCGCCGCCGTGTCGATCGGCGGGCAGCAGCACGGCCTCGTCACGCTGGACGCGCAGGGCGAGCCGGTACGCCCCGCCCTGCTGTGGAACGACGTGCGCTCCGCGCCGCAGGCCGCCCGGCTCATCGAGGAACTGGGCGGACCGAAAGCCTGGGCCGAGCGCACCGGCAGCGTCCCGGGCCCGTCCTTCACCGTCACGAAGTGGGCCTGGCTCGCCGAGCACGAGCCGGACGCGATCCGCGCGACCAAGGCCGTGCGCCTCCCGCACGACTACCTCACCGAGCGCCTCACGGGCCAGGGCACGACAGACCGCGGCGACGCCTCCGGCACCGGCTGGTGGGCGTCGGCGACCGAGGCGTACGACGAGGAGACCCTCGCGCACATCGGCCTCGACCCCGCACTGCTGCCCCGCGTGGTCCGGCCCGGCGAGGTGGCGGGGACCGTGCGTGACCGCCACGACCTGCCGTTCTCCAAGGGCACCCTGGTCGCCCCGGGCACCGGCGACAACGCGGCCGCCGCACTGGGCCTCGGACTGCGTCCCGGCACCCCCGTGCTGAGCCTGGGCACGTCGGGCACGGTGTACGCGGTCTCCGAGCGGCGCCCCTCCGACCCGACCGGCACCGTGGCGGGCTTCGCCGACGCGCACGGCGACTGGCTTCCCCTGGCCTGCACCCTGAACTGCACGCTCGCCGTCGACCGCGTCGCCGCCCTGCTCGGCCTCGACCGGGAGGCCGTGGAGCCCACCACCGGTGTCACACTCCTGCCCTACCTGGACGGCGAGCGCACCCCCGCGCTGCCGGGCGCCTCCGGACTCCTGTACGGCCTGCGGCACGACACCACCGGCGGCCAGCTCCTCCAGGCCGCCTACGACGGTGCCGTCCACGCCCTGCTGGGCGCGCTCGACCTGGTCCTCGACGAGGACGCGGACCGTTCGGTCCCGCTGCTGCTGATCGGCGGCGGCGCCCGGGGCAGCGCCTGGCAGGAGACCGTACGCCGGCTCTCGGGCCGTCCCGTGCGGATCCCCGAGGCCAAGGAGCTCGTCGCACTCGGCGCGGCCGCCCAGGCGGCGGGCCTGCTGACCGGCGAGGACCCGGCCGCGGTCGCCCGGCGCTGGAACACGACCGCCGGCCCGGTACTGGAGGCCGTGGAGCGGGACGAGGCGACGATGGCGAGGATCTCCGGGGTACTCTCCGACGCGGCTCCGCTGCTGGACAGGCCGGCGGAGACCGGCTGAGACGTCCGCCGCCGGACAGGCGCCCGGCGGCCCACCGAGGCCGCCACCGCCCGACGGGCTCGCGGAGAACCGTATCGATCATCAGAGGACTGACGGAGGCATGACCGCACCGCTGCACGACGCCCACCCGGCCGGACCGGGGCGCGCGCTGCCCGACACCCAGCAGGGCATGCGCCGCCGCAACCTGGCCCGCGTGATGCACACCGTCAGCGCCGAGGGACCGCTCTCCCGGGCCGCCGTCGCCTCACGGATCGGGCTGACCCGTGCCGCCGTGTCGACCCTCGTCGACGAGCTCATACGGTCGGGCCTGCTCGAGGAGCTCGGCCCCGAGCGGCCGGGCCGAGTGGGCCGGCCCGGGTCGGCGCTCGCCGTCAGCGCGCACGGTCCCGCCGGGATCGGCGCCGAGGTCGGCGTCGACCACCTCGCGGTCTGCGCGGTCGATCTGCGCGGCCAGGTACGGGCCCGGGCCGTACGGCACGGTGCGAACCGCGGCCGCTCCCCCGCGCCGGTGATCGAGGAACTCACCGAGCTGATCGACCGGGTCGTCACCGAGGCGGAGGGCGACGGCCTGTGGCCGGCGGGACTCGCCGTGGCCGTGCCCGGCCTGGTGGCGCGCGACGGCCGTACGGTCGTGCGCGCCCCGAACCTCGACTGGCACGACACGGACCTCGGCGCCCTGCTGCCCACGGAGTTCCCGCTGGCCGTGGACAACGAGGCCAACTTCGGCGCCCTCGCCGAACTCTGGCTCGGCGACGGCACCCCGCTCGACTTCCTGCATGTGTCGGCGGAGATCGGCATCGGTGCGGCCCTCGTCGTGGCCGGCGGTCTGCTGCGCGGGACCCGCGGCTTCGCGGGCGAGCTGGGGCACGTACCGGTGGAACCCGAGGGGCCGCAGTGCCCGTGCGGCGGGCGCGGATGCCTGGAGCAGTACGCCGGTGAGGAGGCCGTCTTGCGTGCGGCCGGTCTGGAGCCCGGGGGCGACAGGGTCGGGCTGCTCGCGGCGCGGGCCGCCCAAGGGGACGAGGACGTACGCCGTGCCCTGCGGGATGCCGGGCGGGCGCTCGGCGTCGCGCTGACCGGGGCGGTCAATCTGCTGGACCCCGAGAACGTGGTGCTGGGCGGTGAGCTGTCCGGGCTCGCCCCGTGGCTGCTGCCCTCGCTGGAGGCCGAGCTCGCCAGTCGGACAGCGGGACCGCCGTGCCCGGTGTCCGTGTCCCGGCTGGGTCCCGAGGGGCCGCTGCTGGGGGCCGCGCACTCGGTGGTCCGGGCTGTCCTCGACGACCCTGCCGCAGTGGCCGAACGGGCCTGACCCCAGGCCGACTTCGCTCCGGCCCGCTCGCCTCGTTCACTCGGCCGAGTGAGCGAGTTGTCCACAGGTCGCGGGCCGTCCACCGAAACCCGCCGCGTCCTTCTGCCCAACCCGCAGGCGCCGTACCGTGATGCACGCGAGTCGCTCCTGCCAGTGCGGCATCCGCCTCCCCTGGTGCTGATCGTCCTGATACGACGCCACGCGGGACGCACGGCCGGAACGACCCGCGTCCACGTCAAGGAGCCCTCCCCGCCTTCCGCGAAACGGAGCAGTGCAGCCATGAGCGACCCCCGGATCCTGACCGTGCGGCCCGAACCGGGCGAGTACGCCTGGACGTTCGGCGGTGCGCCGCCCGTGGCGCGCATCGCGCCCGGCACGGTTCTCGACCTGTTCACCGAGGACTGCTTCGCCGGACGGGTGCGGTCCGAGAAGGACCTGGTCTCCGAAGTCTGCGAGTTCCCCTTCCTGAACCCGCAGACCGGTCCCTTCCACGTGGAGGGCGCCGAGCCGGGCGACACGGTCGCCGTGCACTTCGTGTCGATCGAGCCGGCCCGGGACTGGGCCGCGTCCACCACGGTCCCCCTCTTCGGAGCACTCACCTCGACCCACACCACGGCCACTCTGCAGCCACCCCTCCCGGAGACCGTCTGGATCTGGCAACTCGACCGGACCCGCCGCACCGCACTGTTCCGGGCACACGACAGCGACTTCGAGGCCGAACTTCCCATGGACCCGATGCACGGCACCGTGGGAGTGGCCCCCGCCAACCTGGAGGTCCGCTCGGCGCTGGTGCCCGACGCGCACGGCGGGAACATGGACACACCGGAGATGCGGGCCGGCGTCACCTGCTACCTCGGTGTGAACGTCGAGGGCGCGCTGCTCAGCCTCGGTGACGGACATGCCCGGCAGGGCGAGGGCGAGACCTGCGGGGTCGCCGTCGAGTGCGCGATGAACACCGTCGTGATCGTGGAGCTGCTGAAGGGGATCGCGACACCCTGGCCACGCATCGAGTCGGACACCCACATCATCTCGACGGGGTCCGCACGACCGCTGGAGGACGCCTTCCGGATATCCCAACTCGATCTGGTGCGGTGGCTGGTGCGCGACTACGGGTTCAGCGAGCTGGACGCGTACCAGTTCGCGACCCAGGCCGTGGAATCGCCACTGGCCAATGTGTGCGACACCAACTACACGTGCGTGGCGAAGATCCGCAAGCAGTGGCTGCCCGCCCGGGAGACGCACCGTGGTGTGCACGCGCGACTGAGGGAGATCGCGGCAACCGTCCGTCCCTGACCCGCGTCTCGATCAACACCGCACCACCGAAAGGCGATCGTCCATGGAACGGGCAAGACCGCTGCCGAGCAGACGACGCCTCCTGAAGGGCGCCGCCCTCACCGTCGTCCCGTACGCACTGCTGCCGGAGGCGCGCGCCGGAGCGGACACCCACGCCGTCGACCACCCGCTCGCCGAGTGGCAGCCCGCGACGTCCGCCAACCGCACCTCGGCGAACCGTCCGACGAGCCACCCGATCGACCTCGTGATCATCCATGTGACGCAGACGAGCTACCGCAAGACCCTCGGTGTCTTCCGCAGTCCCGCAAAGCAGGTGTCCGCCCACTATGTGGTCCGTTCCCGGGACGGCAACATCGCGCAGTGCGTCCGCGAGGCCGACATCGCCTGGCACGCGGGGAACTGGGACTACAACACGCGCAGTATCGGCATCGAGCACGAGGGGTGGGTGGACCGCCCCGCGTACTTCACCGACGTCCTGTACGAACAGTCGGCGCGGCTGACTGCCGACGTCTGCGCCAAGTACGCGATCCCGAGAGACCGGACGCACATCATCGCGCACTACGAGATGCCGGGTTCGGATCACACCGACCCCGGGCCGCACTGGGACTGGGAGCGCTATATGAGGCTGGTCGAGCGCGCCGGGCGGTGATGTCGTTCGGGTGACGCCGGTCGAAAAGGTTGTCCGCACGCGTACCGGGAGTGACGATGTCTTCAGCCGCATCGCCTTTCGGAGGCCGAGTTGACCGATCCGTGGGTGGCCCTGGAGCCGGGGGCCGACCCTGCCGAGCGTGCGCGGATGCTGCGCCTCGCGCACGAGACGTTCACCGAGGCGGGTACCGTGCCGCGGCCGGTGCGCCCGGTGGTGGCGGACTCGTGGCGGCGTTCCGCGCGGGCCGGCGTCGGGCCGGACGGGAGCGCGAGCGTCGAGCTCATGGACGGCGACCTCGGTGTCTATCGGGCCGAGCATCCGCTGGCGCGGGTGATGCCGCTCTTCCGTGAACTGCTGGGCACCTTCGCGGCCGACGGGGAGCATCTGCTCGCGGTCTGCGACGCGCACGGCAGGCTGCTGTGGGTCGAGGGGCATGCGTCGACCCGGCGGCAGGCGGGGCTGATGAACTTCGTGCCGGGGGCGCGGTGGGCGGAGACCGCGGTCGGGACCAACGCGCCGGGGACGGCGGTGGCCCTCGACCGGCCGGTGCAGGTGTTCGCCGCCGAGCACTTCATCCGGCGGGTGCAGCCGTGGACCTGCGCGGCGGCCCCGGTGCACGATCCCCGTACCGGGCGGGTGCTGGGCGCCGTGGACATCACCGGCGGGGACGGGCTGGCGCATCCGCACAGTCTGGGCTTCGTCCAGGCGGTCGCGCGGGCCGCGGAGTCCCATCTGGCGCTGCTCGCACCGGAGATGCCCGCGGCCGACCTGCCCGAGCTGACCGCGCTGGGCCGGGACGAGGCCCAGCTGCTCACCGGGGGCCGCCGGATCAGGCTCAGCCGCCGGCACAGCGAGATCATGGTGCTGCTGACCCGCCATCCGGAGGGCCTGACCGGCGACGAGCTGCTGTGCGCGCTGTACGAGGACGAGTCGGTGACACCGGTGACGCTGCGCGCCGAACTGGCCCGGCTGCGCAGGGTGCTCGGCCCCGGCCTGCTGGCGTCGCGCCCCTACCGGCTCACCGTGCCGGTCGAGTCCGATGTCTCCGTCGTGGAACGGCGGCTGGAGACCGGTGCGGTCACGGCGGCGGCGACGGCGTACTCCGGTCCGCTGCTGCCCGCTTCCCAGGCCCCCTCGGTGGTACGGCTCAGGCGCCGTCTCGCCGACGGCCTCCGTACCGCGCTGATCGCCCGCCGCGACCCGGATCTGCTGGCGGACTGGGCGCACACGCCGTGGGGCGAGGACGACTTCGAGGTGTGGCGGGCCCTGGTGGCGGCCCGCCCGACGGCGGCAGCGCGCTCGCGCCTGGCGGCGCTGGAGGCGGAGCTGTCGGCACCGGGCGTACGGCGCCGGGGATCCGCGGCACCGAAGGCACTCCGGCCCTGTCCCTGAGGCCGACGGCAACGGAGGCGTTCCGGTCTCGCCCCCTGAGGCCGACGGCAACGTAGTTGCAACGTCCCCGTCCCTAGCCTCGCGCAGAGAGCTGCCCAACGGCGGGCAGCGCTGCTGCAGGGAGGCAGGCCAGCATGACCCGTTACGCGGCGCCCGGCACCGAGGGCGCGATCGTCTCCTACCAGGCGCGCTACGACCACTTCATCGGCGGCGAGTACGTCCCGCCGGCCCGCGGGCAGTACTTCGAGAACCCCTCGCCGGTCAACGGGCAGCCGTTCACCGAGGTCGCACGCGGCACGGCGGAGGACGTGGAGCGGGCGCTCGACGCGGCACACGCGGCCGCCCCGGCATGGGGCCGTACGTCGGTGACCGAGCGCTCCGACATCCTGCTGAAGATCGCCGACCGTATGGAGGCGTATCTGGAGCCGCTGGCCGTCGCGGAGAGCTGGGAGAACGGCAAGCCGGTGCGCGAGACGCTGGCGGCCGACATCCCCCTCGCCATCGACCACTTCCGTTATTTCGCGGGAGCGATCCGCGCGCAGGAGGGCTCGCTCGGCGAGGTCGACGACGACACGGTGGCGTACCACTTCCACGAACCGCTCGGCGTGGTCGCGCAGATCATCCCGTGGAACTTCCCGATCCTGATGGCGGTGTGGAAGCTCGCCCCCGCCCTCGCCGCGGGCAACGCGGTCGTCATCAAGCCGGCAGAACAGACCCCGGCGTCCATCCACTACTGGATGAGCCTGATCGCCGACCTGCTGCCGCCGGGCGTGGTCAACATCGTCAACGGCTTCGGCGTGGAGGCGGGCAAGCCGCTCGCGTCCAGCGCGCGGGTCGCGAAGGTCGCCTTCACCGGCGAGACCACGACGGGGCGGCTGATCATGCAGTACGCCTCGGAGAACATCAAGCCGGTCACACTCGAACTCGGCGGCAAGTCCCCCAACATCTTCTTCGACGATGTGTGGGCGCACGACGACGACTTCCGCGACAAGGCCCTCGAGGGCTTCACCATGTTCGCCCTCAACCAGGGCGAGGTGTGCACCTGCCCGTCCCGGGCCCTGGTCCAGCGCGGCAATTACGCCGACTTCCTTCAGGCGGCGGTCGCCCGCACCGAACAGATCAAGCCGGGCCATCCCCTCGACACCGACACGATGATCGGCGCCCAGGCCTCCAACGACCAGCTGGAGAAGATCCTCTCCTACCTCGACATCGGCCGGCAGGAAGGCGCGAAGATCCTCACCGGCGGCCAACGCATCGAGTACGACGGTGAGTTGAAGGGCGGGTACTACGTCCAGCCGACCATCTTCGAGGGCGACAACCGGATGCGGATCTTCCAGGAGGAGATCTTCGGACCGGTCGTCTCCGTCGCGTCCTTCGACGACTTCGACGACGCCATCAAGATCGCGAACGACACCCTGTACGGCCTCGGAGCGGGCGTCTGGACCCGCGACATCAACACCGCCTACCGCGCCGGCCGCGCCATCCAGGCGGGCCGCGTCTGGACCAACTGCTACCACGCCTACCCGGCACACGCCGCCTTCGGCGGCTACAAGCAGTCCGGGATCGGCCGCGAGACGCACAAGATGATGCTGGAGCACTACCAGCAGACGAAGAACGTTTTGGTTTCATACAGCCCGAAGAAACTTGGGTTCTTCTAGAGGCTCAAGTCGGTTGCCTGGAGGTGCCGATGCGCTCCAGGCAGCCCGATACTACAGCTACCCAATGCAATCAGTTGGTTTCTTCCAGTCACTCTCTGGCGCCCAGTGAAGATCCACTCGGACCAGTCGCGGACCAATATATGCCGGAGGACGTTACCCCCGCGAGCCGCCCGCCCACAGGCGCAGCGACCCGTCCAATGCCCGGAGGCAGCACCCGAACCGCCGAGAGAGGACAGCAGAAATGGCCGGGCGGGAAGGCCGCCGTGAAGTCGGCCCGCCCCAGATTCCCGGCGTGAACAAGGCCGTTGTCAGTGCCGCATGCGATCCTCCCTCGAAAGTGAACAATGCAGAGGGAGGCCGGGTGGCGACGGGACGTCCTCGGAAGGATCCGCGCGATCCGGTGTTGATCATGCGGGAAGCCGGGCTCGAACCGCTGGAGCCCTATCCAGGGGGTGATAAGCCCTGGCGTTGCCGCCATGAAACGTGCGGGAGAGAAGTGACACCGCGGCTGGGCAACATCGCTGCGGGCAGACAGGGCGGCTGTCGCTACTGCTCAGGCACGGCGCCGATTCCTCCAGAGGAGGCTGTGACGCTGATGCGCTCGGCAGGCTTGGAACCGCTTGAGCCGTATCCCGGGGCCACACCGCCTTGGCGCTGCCGACACGTGCCGTGCGGTCGGGAGGTCAAGCCGCGCTACTCGTACATCAGGCGCGGAGGGGGACCGTGTCGATGGTGCGCGCCGAACGCTCCGGTCGATCCCACCCAGGCCGCCGCGCTCATGAGGTCGGCGGGTCTGGAGCCATTGGAGCCCTACCCCGGCACCGACGTCCCCTGGCGGTGCCGCTGCACAACCTGCGGAACGATCGGGACGCCCACTCATGGGTCGATCAAGGGCGGACAAGGGGGCTGCGGCCCGTGCGGGCGCAAGAACGCCGGGCGGGGCATCAGCCAGGCATGGGCGCATCGCCGCGAACTGCCCCGCACGGACGGCGACCAGGCCGCAGTCGAGGCCAAGGATTTCGATCTGGCGCCGCTGGAGTCATACCCGGGACCGAGCGGCCTGTGGCGTTGCCGCCATCTCACGTGCGGCCGAGACGTCCAGATCAGGTTGAGCAACCTCAGGCGCGGCCTTCGGGCCTGCCCGTACTGCTCTCCCTCACCGGGTGGCCGACGCCGCTGGCCTGCGGACGAAGCCGAGGCTCTCATGCGCGCCGCCGGCCTGGAACCACTCGAACCGTACGCGGGGCGTCGTGACGTGGCGTGGCGGTGTCGCTGCAACGGCTGCGGGCGCGAGACGTCACCGAGTCTGGGCGGCATTCTGGCGGGTCAGGGAGGCTGCCGACACTGCGCGGACGTGAAAGCGGCAGCGGGCAGAAGGACCGACCCGGACATCGCGGTGGCTGCCATGCGCGCGGCCGGGCTGGAGCCTCTGGAGCCCTATGCCACCTCGATGACGGCGTGGCGGTGCCGCTGCACGACCTGCGGCAACGAAGTCTCCCCGACCCTCATGAAGATCCGTACTGGTGGCGGATGCAAGTTCTGTGCCACCCACGGCATCGACCTGGCAGGACCCTCGAAGGTCTACGTGATCACCCACCGCGACTGGCGAGCCGTCAAGATCGGCATCGGTGCCTGCACCGGCTACACCTCGCGCCTCATCCAACACGAACGCCAGGGCTGGCAACTGCATCAGGCCCGTGAATACGCCACCGGCGCGGCTGCCTACGACGTCGAGCAGGCCGTGCTGGGACGCCTGCGCCAGGCCGGGCTCATTCCCTTCCTCACGAGCGACGTCATGCCGAACGGCTGGACCGAAACCTGCTCCGCGGCCCGCGTCACGGCGGCCGAGGTCTGGGCCATGGTCGACGAGGAAACCCGGAACTCGGCGGAACCCTATGCGCCCCGAGTCGGTGACCGACCCCGTGCCGCAGTCCTCATCGACGCGGAGGCCGCAGCCGCAGAAATGCGGGCCTGCGGATACGAACCACTCGTTCCGTATCCCGGCCGCACCAACGCGACTTGGCCCTCGCGCTGCATGACCTGCGGGCACGAGGGACGTCCGACGTTCAGCGCCGTCCGTAACGCGGGCCAGCGCTGTCGCATCTGCCGGGCGAAGGACACTCAGGCGAAACGCGCCGCCACGAACGCGCCCAAGGCCGGCGAAACCATGCGCGCGGCCGGACTCGAACCGCTGGAACCCTACCCAGGCAGCAGTACACCGTGGCAGTGCCGCTGCACCACATGCGGTCGCAAAACCAGCCCCACCTACTCCAACGTCAACAGTGGTTCAAGGGGCTGCCGGTTCTGCGCCCTCAACTCGGCCACCGGCGAGCGGGCTTCTGCGGAAATGCGAGCTGCCGGGTTCGAGCCGCTGGAGCCGTACCCCGGCCGTACCACGGACCGTTGGCGCTGTTGCTGCTCCTGCGGAAGCGAGGTCATGACGCGCCTGTCATCCGTCCGGTCGGGAACGACCGGCTGCAAGAAGTGCCCCCGATCCGGTGGCCGAACCGATCCCGCGACAGCCGCCGCGGAGGCGCGCTCCGCCGGGTTCGAGCCGTTGGAGCCCTATCCGGGGAAAACCACCGACCGGTGGCGCTGCCGCTGCGGATGCAACACGGATATCACGCTCACCCTGACCAGCATCCGAAGAGGCCGTACCGCGTGCGGCACGTGCTCCCAAGGTCCGACTCGGTAACCATCGGTCACAACCTGCCAAAGGCAAACGCCACACCCAGGCCGTCATGGCGCTCTCCCGCCGCCAGGGGCAACGTTCTCTGGGCTCTCCTGCGCGACAGACGATGTAATGAGCTCACACCGCCGATGGCCCGAGCGGCTTGACAAACGGCACTAGGAATCGACGGTGATGCCGTAGTCCGCGGCCAAGCCCGCCAGCCCGGTGTCGTAGCCCTGGCCGACAGCACGCACCTTCCAGCCCGAACCATGTCGATAGACCTCCACAGCGATGGCGACGGTCTCGCGCGAAACGAAGGGAGCTGGCTCGAAGGACAATCTTTCACCGGAGGGTTGGGTGATGTCCGCGCGCCACGTGGAGTGCTGGTCGAAGACAGCCATGGGCTGGGATTCGAGGTCGATGCTGGCGATGACTGCCACGGTGTGGATGTCGTCGGGAATCTCGGGCAGCTCCGCGGTGATGATGTCGCCGTCGGTGCGGACTCCGTCGTGGTGGGGATGGTTATAGCAGACGAGGTCCTGGTCGCTGCGGACCTTGCCGTGGCGGGTGAGTAGGACGGCGGAGACATCAACGGGCGTACCGGTGGCGGTGACGCGCACCATTACCCGCTCGGATGCGAGATGGGCATTAGCGCCCTTGCCCAGCGCGTTCCCGGCCTCGTGGTGTGACTCTGGGGCAGCCTTGACCGCATCCGCGTCGGATGCCTCTGCGGGTCGGCTGGTACCGGTTAGCGCGGCGAGGGTGTCCTGGAAGAGAAGCCAGCCTTGGGCTTCTTCGCCGGGCCAGGGCCAGGCCAGGCGGTGGGCGCCGAACTGTTTAGGTGTAGGCGGATGTCCGAGGGCCTCGTAGAGCTGCACATAGCGCAGGCTTTCCTCGGCCAGGCGGCTGAGCTGCCACTGCCGTTGGGCTTCTTCAGGCTGGTTCATGCGGAGGTCGTTGTCGACGGCGGTGCCGCCGAGCGCGGTGTAGACGCGCTGGGCGAAGACGTGGCCGTCATTCGGCAGTAGACGAGCCGGACGCTGTTGCTGGGCGGCAGCAGGCTCGCCGATCGCGGTGTACAGGGCGCCGAGGTCACCACCGGTCCATTGATTGGCCGCGCTGGTGGCGATTTGGGCAAACTGATTCAAGGTTGGCGGCTTGCCCTTGGCGGCCACGAACCGGTGATGGGCACGGGCAACGTCTTCCAATGCGGTGCGCCACCGCCCCTGCAGGTAGGCATCAAGATACTGCTCCGTCCAGGCACGGCGATGGCGGGTGACGATGTTACGGACCCGCTCGAAGCCTTCGCGGCGGGTGCCGCTGCTGTGACTCATCGTCAGGGTGAAGGAACCGATCGCCGTGTCCACCGGTAGCTCCCTGCGCTCTCGGACGATCTCCTCCTCCGGCCCCAAATGCTGCTCAGCAATGCGCAGTTCCTCGAACAGATCCGTCGAGACAGGACAGCCGACGGCATGCAGCGCGGTAAGGGTGCGGCTGTAGTAATCGGCCACACCGGACAGAGGGGCGCGGGAGTAGGGGCCTTCGCACACGAACCAGGCGGTCAGCGCGACACCGTGCCAGAACTCCAGGGCGGGTCCGAGCGTTTGGGCCATCACCTGGTGGGGCCGGGGATTGCTGACGATGGCGCCAGGGTGGCGCTGCAGCGTCACCGTCTGCCACAGGCGGTCCACCTGCTCGTTGACGGAGGCGGGCAGCACCTGCCGGTAAAGCTGCTGGGTGATGCCGTGGTCGTCCTGCCAGGCGAAGGACATGATCTCGTTGTCGACGAGTCCCCATAGCGGTCGCATGCCGGAGCTTTGGACAGCGTGCGTGTGGTCGAAGGCTGACCACCAGTCGCGCAGGGCTGCAGCACGTTCTTCGACGGGGGAAAGGGAGGTCGGGCCACCGAGGAAGGCGGCGAGCATGGCATGGATTTCGTCCTCCGGGATGCCCGCCTCGGCGGCCAAGCCGGCTGCCTGAGCAGACATCCCCACGTACAGGCGCGGCCCGGGCAGCGCGGTAATGACTTCCTCGTCCGGGTGCGGTAGCGCCTTCAGGTAGTCCAGTACGGTCAGCCAGTCGCCGGCGAAGTAGCCGGAAACCACCGGCTGCAGCGCCCGGGTCAGGACCCGTCTGGCCAGAGCGGTACCGGCCTTGGCCTTTTTGGCGAAGCTGGCAATGAGTGCCTGCGTCTGCTGGATCCGGTGACGGGTGACAAGCTGCAGAGGATCAGTGGCGGTGAGGGTGTCCAGGAGTCGGAGGCGGGCGCGTTGCTGCCCGCGCCGGTCTAGCCGGTGCCAGCCGCCGCCGAAGCGGAACTCCTCGAGCTCATCCTGGCCCAAGCCCAGCAGACGGTAGCGTTCCTCGATACCGGCCCACTGTTCCTGTTGGTCTTCGACGGTCCCGGCCGGTCCGGCTGCCCGCACCCGGACCGGCTCCAGCAACGTCTCGAACAACGGCACCAGCAGCGCCCACAGCAGTACCGCGTCCGTGCCCTCCACCACACTGACCCGGGCGGTGTCATCGGTGGCCAACGTCACCGCGTGAGCGGCGCGTTCGCGCAGCAGATGCGGCAGGTTGACTGCTCCTGCCTTCACGGAGAGCTTCTGCGGCAGGTACCACGCACCGCGTTGCTGTTGCTCCCGCACTCCGAACTTCTCAGCACACCAGGCTTTCTCCGGCCCGCTGAGCCCAAGCACTTCAACGCTGTCCGCAGCCTGTGGTCCTTTGCCTCTGATCACCGAGGCCACTCGCTGGCCGCTCAGTGCGGCGGCCAGCAGCCGGGACGCGAGCGCGTCGAGCTCGGCGAAGCGCTGGTGCTGCCCGGCAGCCGCCTCCAAGGCAAGCCCGTCTTCGGGGGATGCGCCGATGACAGGCTGTCACCAGCGCGGCTCGTCACTGGCCACCGGTCAGCCTCCGCATGTACTCGACGAACTGTTCAAACGGCATCGGCGTCGCGGTGTTTTGTGCGTAGACGGCGTAGCGCTGGGCCATCAGCTGCATCTCCCGCTCCGCCCGCCGAGCTTCCACCCGGCCCAGATCGTGCACCACCCGCTGTTCGACACGCCCCTGCTCGTACAGCACGAACGCATCAACCCCGCCTGGGACTGCGCCATCAGAGGCCGCCTCCCCAGTGCCGTCACCGTCCTGTACCTGTTCCAGCGTGCCGGGGTTAATCAGAGGGACGTCGAGCAGCACTGCTGGATCCATGTCGTTGTCCGCGCACATGGCCTCCAGGTGGTCCTCCAGGCCGAGTTCGGCGTGGCAGACCACGTCCAGGTACTGCTGGTCGACAGCCAGGCCGGGATGCCTCAGTACGCGCACACCACGCCCGATGAACTGGTAGAACTCGCCGAAGCTGCCGTAGGGGCGCACCGGCACCACCACGGTGATGGGCGGGAAGTCGTAGCCCTGGCCGAGCATCCGCAGCTGGACGATGCCTTGCAGGTCTCCCGCGTCGGACTCGAAACGCCGCCGGGTGGCTTTGATCGTCGAGGCCGACATGCTGTGGTGCAGCGTGCCGCAGGGGATGCCGTGCTCTTCGGCAATCCGGGCGATCTGCTGCGCATGGGCCTCACCCATCGCCGCGAACAGCGCCCGGGGTTTGACCGGGGCCAGCAGCTTGGCCTGGGCATCCAGACAGGCCCGCGTCACGGTCATCACGTGCCGGATCGACGCCTCGGACTGCGCCGTAATGCGAGCCATCTTCCGCTCGTTCCCCAACGCGGCCAGCAAGGCATCACGGCCCATGATCTGTTCGCGGCGTCCGTCGGGCCACACCGCCTCGTACACCGTCGTCGCCGCCTCCGGGGCGAACCGGTGCACGCGCAGGTTCTTCGCCGAGCCGTCCGCGACGGAGTCCACCAGCCGGTAGCGGTAGACGACATCGGCGTCGATCGGTTTGCCGTCCAGGCGCTGGAAGCACGC
The DNA here is from genome assembly GCF_044742595.1 of Streptomyces sp. NPDC087859. Lineage (NCBI taxonomy): Bacteria > Bacillati > Actinomycetota > Actinomycetes > Kitasatosporales > Streptomycetaceae > Streptomyces > Streptomyces sp. NPDC087859. The sequence goes on from NZ_JBIUUU010000027.1 coordinate 73,636, forward strand.
CGACATCAGCAGCGTGCGTGCACCCTCGAAGTGGGCGAAGAGCCGCTGGTAGGAGGCGCTGGCCGCGATGTGTGCCTCGTCCACGACGATGAAGTCGACATCCTCCGGCTCCAGCTTAGACAGCAGGTCCCCATCCTTGTCGCCGGTGCCGAGCGCGTGGAAGTTCGTGACCAGCACATCCCCGGCCAGCAGCCGCTGTCTGCTCACCCGGCTGATCTGCCCGTCGTCCCTGTCCAGGACCAGCGTGGCCGGCGGGCGCGCGCCCGGCAGCAGCGGGCCGCCCGCCAGTCCGTACAGAACATTGCCCGGCGTACCCGGATCGAGTGCCTTGGCGAACGTGCCGCGGATGACCGAGCCCGGAGTCACCACCAGCGCCCGCCGCCTGCTGAAGGACAACGCGGCCGCCACTCCCAGTGCGGTCTTGCCGGCCCCGACCGCCATCACCGTGGCCGCATGCCGTCCTCCGGACGCGTAGTAGTTGGCCAGCGCGGCCAGAGCCTCGTCCTGGCACGCCCGCAACGGCTCCCGCGCCACCGAAGCGCGCGCACCGGTGAAGTAGGACCCACCGGCCGCTGGCTGGGCGCCCAGAGGCGGATCGGCCGCCCGCAAGGGATCCCCCGCCATCTCCGGGACCTCGATGCGCGGTACGGCGACCACTAACGGCGCAAGCGCCGCATCCTGGCGCAGCATCGTCTGCAGCTGGGCAACGCAGCGCGCGGTGTCCAGGCGCACCGCATCATAGGAAAACCGCAGAACCGTCAGCCCCTGGCGGCCAGGTCGTTCTGCCGTAGCCTGTCGTAGGTGAAGGCCCCCCGGTCACTGTGGAAGGTGAACCCATCCAACTCGACGGCCAGTTGCAGCGACTCGCCTGAGATCAGGTAGTCCAGCCGGTAGGTGCGTTCATTGACCGTCACCGGATGCTGGCTGCGCACGTGCGCCACGATGCCCCGCTCCGCAGCCGGAGTGAGCACCCAGCGCAAGAACGCCTCTTCCAGATAGGAGGCCGAAGGGATCACCTGGTGAAGTCCCGTGCTCATGCAGCCCCGCCAACCGCAGCTTCCTGCACCAACGCACCGGCCTTCTCCGACAGCCGGGCCACCGCGTCCTCGCCCTGTCCGAAACGGGCCAACCGCCGTGCCACGCCAAGAGCTTCTTCGAGAGCGCCTTCGCGTTCCAGCAGCACAATGAGCCGGGACACGGACGTCACATGCACGAACGACTCCGGGACGGGACCGGTGTCGAAGGACACCGCCTGAGGGGCTGCCTCCATCAACTCCAGGTCCAGCAGCGCGAACACCTCAAGCAGCTCAAGCCCTTCAGGATAGGAGCGCCGGCCGCTCCACAAGCGGTCAACCGCGCCCTGCAGGACGAAGTGGTAATCCATTGCCCCACCGGGAAGCTCCAGCGCCTTCCAGACCTGGGCGACCAGGTCCGCTCCGCCCGCCTCTATAGGCACATGCCGACTGGCCGGCGTTGCCGACGTACTTCCCTCAGCAGTCGGCCACATCGGTGATCCGTACGACACCTCCGGGCGGACTCGTGCCTCTGGCAGCGCCTCGCGAACAACACCAGGACTACCCGTGAAATGCATGCCGGGCACGGCCGCCATTCGCTCAAACCACGTCGCCACGTTCCCCGCTCTTCCCGCTTCCGCTGCCTCAGCCGCCAGGTCACTGCCATACCCCTGCTGAGCGTCTCCCGGGCAGCACGTCTCCCGTGCCCCGCCAATGCAGTACCACCTCGCGAACCATATGCCCACCAACTGAAGCAAGTGGCGATATGAGGGAAGAGCCGGCCGCCTTACCGTAGAAAGCGCGACACTTCTCGGGAGCTACTGCCGCGCAAGTCGTAAAGGCGCGAGGGGCGCCGATGCCTGGACCAGTCTGGTCCGTGCATCGGCGAGGTCGTCGAGGACAGCGAGGCCGTCCGCTTCGGCGTAGGCAGAGGTGCGCATGTGCTGCGGGAAGGACGCGCGCAATGCCACAGCCATCGGCAGATTCGCTCTCGTGGTATTGGTTCCGGGGGCGTGTGAGGATGGGAGCGCTTCTCGACCGCGAAGCCGACTTCAACGGCTGCCGTTCCCATGGTGCCGCATCGGTCGCGTGCGCGGCCGGCAAGGATAGGAGTGGTTTTGGAAGCACGTGCAGCGCAGCAGGATGAGAGCGCCGTCGCCCGCTTCACGGCCCGCTACCCTCAGCCCGACATGACGTCTGCGGAGTTCGAGGAGTTCGTGGTGGAGCTGCTGCGCTCGGTAGAACCCGCAGGCCTGGACTTCACGGTGACGTCGCACGAGACAGTCCGGGGTACGGATGGCGACTACGACATCGATGCGACAGTGCGCTACGCATTCCTCGGCATGGACTTTCTCGTCCTGGTCGAGGCCAAGCACCACCGACATCCCATCAAGCGGGAACTCGTGCAGGTCCTGCACCAAAAGCTCATGAGTGTCGGCGCGCAGAAGGCGCTGATGGTGTCTAGCGCGCCCTACCAACGCGGCGCTGTGGCCTTCGCCCAAGCCCACGGGATCGCGCTGCTGACCGTCACCGAAGGTCGCTACACCTTCGAGAGCAAGTCCGCCGACGGCCGGCCTGCCCTCACTCGCCAGCAGGCCTGGGACTACTTCGACCTGCCCACCTTTGCCGCACATCTTTACACCCCAGGCGAATCCCCTGGCACCACCCTGATGCAGCTGGTCACACCCGCCGAACCAGCCGCCCTACAGGATTGGCTGGGCAAGGATGAGTCCTCACGGTGAAACGACAGCCTGTGCCGGAGCACCATCCCGCATGCGGTCCCGCGCCACGTCGACTGCCGCTCGAGGCAGGGTCACGAACCGGTAGCAGGCACCTGGGCGCGCCAAGACAACTGCAAACGGGAGTGTAAATCTAACGGTCCTGTCTCACATCCGGTGGTAACGGTAAGTAGCTGCCGTGGCTGGCAGTAAGACCCCCAGACCAGCATGCGTGAAGCGACCGTCGACACCGTGCACGCTCCGCCTGACGACCCATATGCGATTGCTTTCCTCGGAGCTTGGGCCGGGCATATTAAGGATGACGCTCTGTCACCACCGAATGTGAGACAGGGCCGTTAAATTGATGCGATGTAGGAGCGGGGCCTCCCGTTCCGGCCGGGTGCGGACGATGCTCGGTCCAGGAGACAAGGACGCTGTCCACAGGTAGGAGGCCCCTGATGGACCGACAATCAGGCTACGCCGGGCCCGAGATCGTGGGCATGGACCTGCACCGCTGTCGTTCGGTGCTGGTGCGGACGACCGGCGCGGGCGAGCGGTTGGGCCGGACACGCATTGACAACAGCCCGGCTGCTTTGAAGGCAGAGATCGCCAAGGCGGGTCCGGCCCCGAGGGTGGTGTTGGAGGCCACCTATGGCTGGTACTGGGCGGCCGACGCCCTGGCCGAAGCGGGCGCGGAGGTGCACCTGGCGCATCCGCTGGGAGTCAAGATGTTCTCCTACCGGCGGGTGAAGACTGACGAGAGGGACGCCGCCGACCTGGCGGACCTCCTGCGCATGGGACGGCTTGCGGAGGCGTGGATCGCTCCGCAAGACGTGCGTGAGGTGCGAGAGTTGGTGCGCTACCGGCACCGGCTGCTGGGTGCGCGGACCTCCGCCAAGGCCCAGGTACACGCAGTGCTCGGCAAGGCGGGCATCCAGGTGCCCGTCAATCATCTGTTCGGCCGCGCCGGTGCCGAGTGGCTCGCCCGCGCCGGTCTGCACGGCACCTACCGCCTGCGCGTCGACTCGCTGCTGCGTCTGATCGCGTTCCTCAGCGCAGAGATTGCCGCGGTGGAGAAGCAGACCACCGGCCTGCTCGCTGATGATCCCGGCTACCGGGCAGTGCAGGCAATTCCGGGCATCGGCCCCGTCCTGGCCGCCGTCATGGTGGCCGAGATCGGCGATGTCCATCGCTTCGCCTCACCCGCAAAGCTGTGCTCCTGGGCCGGGCTCACGCCGCGTCACCGCGCCTCGGACACCAAGGTCCACCGTGGTTCGATCACAAAACAGGGATCGAAGCTGTTGCGCTGGGCCTGTGTGGAGGCCATCCAGCGCAGCGGCGCCGACACGCCGATGGGCCGGCTGAGGAACCGCATCGTGGATCGCCGCGGCGTCCAGGCCCGCAGCACGGCCAAGACCGCCGCGGCCCGCAAGCTGCTTACCCTGGTCTACTACGCCTTGCGCGACGGAGAAGTCCGTTGCCTGGCCGAACGGACCAGGGCGTGAGCAGGCCGGAACACGGTCGTCGCGTGATCGAGGTATGTCTGGCCCCCGCCTCGGTGGTGCGGCCGTGAAATTGAATGATCCCGTCGACCGTCGCGAACCGCCCCATGCCAAGGCCCGCCCGGCCCATGCCGGACGGGCGCCTGCGAAGGAATGACCAGCAGCCGAGCCTGCCCACCTTCACAACCGCATCAGGGGCGCCACCCACAACTTCACCCTCAACCCCACGCGTGTTCACGGCACTTCAGCCTGACCGCGCACTTCTGCCTGCCCAACAGCAGACAGGAACCAGAAGAAACGCGGACAAGACACCCACTTGACCGACCCCACTCCTACAGGAATGACACACCCGCGTGCTGCCGTTCGGCGCGGCCGGCGAGGGGCGGCGTTGGGCGGCGAGGGCGAGCGCGCCGCCGACGACGAGCGCGGCGGCGAGCAGCACCCCGGCGCCCGGGTGGCCCGCCGCGCCGAGGACGCTCACCAGGGCCAGGCCGGGCCGGCCAGGTAGGAAACGCCGTTGGCGAGGGCCTCCAGGGCGAAGGCGGTGGGCAGTACGGTCGCCCGTTCGCCGGATAGCAGGGCGGACCAGCGAGCGGCGGACAGGGCACTGAGCTGGGGCAGCGTCGCCCCGACGAGCACTCCTGCGACGAGGTCCGGAACGGCGCCGACGAGCAGCAGCGCCACGGCTCCGGCATGTGCGGCCAGAGCGTACGGAAGCACCCGCGCCCGCCCGAACCGGTCTGTGAGACGCCCGAGTTGGGGCCCGGCGACAGCGTCCGCGACAGCGAACCCGCCAGTGACAAGACCCGCGGCGGCATACGACCCGGTGCGGGCGTGTAGCATCCAGACGATGCCGATCCCCGTCATAGCGATGCCCAGACGCCCTACAGCGGCCGGAAGGAAGAAGGCCGCAGCACCCGAAGCGCAGCAGAGTGCCGTAGTTCGCCGTAGCCGAAGGCACGACGCATCCCTTTCGCCGCCCGGCGGGACGCGCCACACTTCTTCGTCGTCGGCGTCCGGATGTGCCGAGCCGTGGCTGCGCCTGAAGCCGTCCAGTGGTGGCGTGGAGCGGGGACGCGCACCCCACGCCGACTCCGTCACCAGGCAGATGTCATGCGGTAGTTGATGACCTCCTTGAGCGTAGAGGAAGGGCGCGCAGAAACGAACAGGGTGCGGGTCTTCTGGCGTGAGCTCGCCTGTCAGGCCAGGAGTTCGTAGTTGTGCTGGTTGGGCCGGCGGTAGAGGCGTTCGCGTTCTCTGTGGGTGTGGAAGATCCAGTAGTGCGGGAAGTCGCCGTTGCTGATGAGGGCCTGGAGGGTCAGGACGGCTTCGGCTCCAGGGACGGTCCACCTACTGCCGGTGATATCAAGCCGGTCGGCCAACAGTCAGATGGCGGGCTGCTCCTTCGACGATGCCGTTGGCGATCGGCCAGCCAGCACCGAGGGCCTTGTCGTAGCGGAGATTGGCGGCGTTGTTCTCCAGGTAGCGGCAGGCCCTGTCCGCTGCGGCCCGTTGATCTGTGGACAGGCCCAGCCGTCGGCTTGCGTGCGGATGCCGGCGACGGCGCCCAAGGCGTCGCCGACCAGGATCCGGGCGGCCTTGGCCCCGACCCAGGTCTCGGCAGCGGGGTCGGTGGCGGTATGGAAACACCGTGAGGCCGCCCACAACTTCTCGATCACGTGGACGATGTCGAGGACGACATGGATGGTGACGCCTCGTCGTGCGGCCTCCGCATGGATCAACTCGACCTGGTGGGCGGCGCCGTCGACCAGGACCATCCAGCACCGGCGGTGCTGCGGATCACGGGCCTCTGCCTCGTCGAACGCGGCGGCAATGACCCGGTCCGGCTCGGCGCTCACACCGCTACTGTTCTGACAATGCAAGGTCATACTCGCTCCCAAGGAGGCGTGGGAGCACCGTCAGGGTCCAGGCCGTGCGGCCACCGCCGTGCGGGGTTGACGAGCCAGGCCAAGCCGGCATCCGCGGTCTGGCGGTAGAGAGCTTCAGCGCTAATTCGGTCCCCCGCTTCTTCCCGCATGCGGGCTAGGGCCGCCAGGGCGAAGGCGTTACCTGCGTCGGCCGCCTCGCGATAGAGCGTTTCGGCCCCTTCCCGGTCTCCTTCTTCCAACCGCGCCCGAGCTGAATCGAGGAGGGGGATGAAGCCACTGGTGTCCGCGGCGCGCGCAAAGCGCTCCGCTTCGTCCTGGTCCCCGGCTTCCTGTCGCATTTCGGCAAGGCGGAGAAGGGATGGAGTGTCGGCGAAGTCCACGGCCGCCTGGCGATACAAAGTCTCGGCGCTGGTGATGTCTCCGGAGGCCTCTCTCATTCGGGCTAGTTCCCGCAATGCGAAGGTGTCGCCGACGGCAGCCGCCCGCCGGGCAAGCCGTTCGGCAAAAATGGAATCGCCTTGCTCCTCATGCGTCCAAGCAAGTTCGGCCAGGGCAAGGCTGTCGCCGAACTCAGCAGCCTGCCGCGCGAGGGCCTGCGCGCTTACGAAGTCTCCCGCTTCCTCCCGCATACGGACCAGTTCCCGCAGCCCCGAGGTATAGCCAGCCTTGGCGGCTGAACGGGCGAAGTGCTCGGCCTGCTCGCGGTCACCTGCCTCCTCATGCAGTCGCGTGAGGCGCAGCAGGCCCTGGCCATCGGCGACTTCAGCAGCCCGGCGGCGCAGGTGGAATGCCCACTGCCGGCGATCGCGGTCGTCGGCTGCTTCAGCCAAGGCTTCGAGGTCTTCCGGGAACGTGAGGTGGTTGTAGGCGGCAAGCCAGAAGGAAGCGGGCGGACACAGGAACTTGCGGGTTGTGCGGCCTGCCTGGTCAAGGTAGTCCGCAAGCCGATAAGCCGGGCCGACCGGCCGGAGGGGTACGTCGTGAGTAGACGGCGGGCCGGGAGTACGCGATGGCGGGAGCGACTGAATCCGCCGGAGCAGACTTGCTCCTTCAGCGACTGGACGGGTGAGTTCGGCGAAGACTTGCTCCACCCAGTCCTCGGTGAGCATGTCGAACGCGGAGTCACTGAGGTAGTCGATTGCAGCGTCCGTGAGGAATGACTGAGGCAATGGATTGCTGGTGCCGAGACGGCAGGCGTCCATCGCCGCGTCCAATACGGCCTCGCTGGCTGGCATCGCCGTGCTGTAGAGGTTCATGAGCAGGGGGCCGACGGCCAGGTATTGAGCGATGTGGCCATCACTACGGGCTTGCTCAAGAGCTTGGGCCAGGAGCGGGTGCCTGATGGCGCTTTGAGCCTGGGGCGAGTCCAGGGCGGTCGGTTCGAAACGCCTTGGGACCAAGACGGTCCTGCCGGACAGCAGTCGTCTGGCGTGTTCGTGCAAGTCGGGTACATCAGGCTCAGGCGGTGCCGATAGGTGGGCCAGATCCCTAGGCGGGATGGTGCCCAGGACCAGGATCGGTCCGCGGTCAAGTTGGTGCAGCAAGCGCTGAAGGGCGGACGCGACCCGCTCGCCGAACTCGGGTGCCAGCAGGTAGCGTTCAACATCGTCGAGCCATACCACCGTGCGCGGCTCGACTCGGGAGATTCGGTCCAAGACCGCCTCAGCCGGAGTGGGATTGAAGGGGTGCCACAGCCGCCAACCGTGTTGGGCCAGCGGCTGCACGGCCTCCCAGCAAGCACGCGTCTTGCCGGTGGTTGCGTTTCCGGTCAACACCAGCATCTGGCTCCGGCCTGCTGCGGCGTCTCCTACCGCGTCAGCGAGCAGTTCGTCGTGTGATCGCGGAATGTAGGGAGGGAGCTCCGGCTCCTCGCTCTCGTTGGTTCCGCTCTGCACTGCCACACGATGAACCCCAAGCTCGAGAGGGCTCCATTCACTGATCGGCCGGCCCGGCGCCTGATCGGCCTGGGCAGTCTCGCGGAGAGCCACGAGCTCAGCGAACGGCAGATCCAGCCTGCGTGCCAAGGAGGCCACCGTCTCGTCGGACGCCGCCGGCACGCGAGGCCAAGTCGACGCCAGCAGCTTCGACTTCCCGGCGCCGGGCTGGCCCATTACATAGAAGGCGGTGCTGCCGACAGAGCCAAGAAAGGTCCGGTGGAGCTTCTCGGCTGCCGGGCCCCGTACATGATCCGGCAGAGCCTCGATGAGGATGGACCCCACCTGGAGCGCCTGCAGCGGAGACCTCTCGGGGTCTACGAGGACACGTTCAACGGTCGACTTCGCCATGGGGGAGCCCGCCACGGTAAGGCGGTGCGAGATCTCCCGGATGCTGAGCGCCGCCTCCCGGCGGAGCTCAGCCAGGCTACCCGCCATGCCCGCGGCAGTGTCCTCCCGCGGGCCTGACCGCGCCCCGTGCGCTTCGTCCGCTGCCTGCTGGTAGAGGAAGACGAGGGATGCGCGCTGTGTGCCGTTCAGCCCGAGCGCCTTGATAAAGCTGTCCAGTTCGTGCGCAGGGATGCGGCGCTCGCCGTTCAGGGCACGGGAGGTAGCAGCCGGACTGATACGTGCACGCACGGCCAACTGGCGCGTTGTGAGGGCGGATTCTTCGACATGGCGACGAAGTTCCAGGGTGAATCGCTTGAACGCAGGCGAGAGGCCGGCGGGAAGAGGCTTGCGCGGACGCCCCGCGCGCTGCTCGCTCATGACTACTCGCCTCCTCTGACGTGCATTGTTTTCATTGTCTCAGGAATTCTGGGACAGTGTGTATGGGGAAGACCACAGACGACCCCGCCCATTCGTCGTGCCTGCCATGCACTTCGCCCCAAGGGGTCGCCGTGTCCATCGTCGTTGCCGTGCTTCTAGGGTGCACTGTCCTGGCCGCCGCGGTTGCCGCACGCATCGGCTTCCGCACCGCCCTAAGTGACGGCGCCCCCCACGCCCTGGCCTGGGGTGTGGCCGGCGCCGCCATCATTGCCACGTTCGGTGACGTATGCATCGCCGCCGCCGCCCTCGACCTTGCCGACGGCGCCACAAGCGGACCACGCGTCGCACTTACCGCCGTCACGGTCTTCGTCGCAGGCGTTGCTGCATACATTGCGTACGACGTTACCGGCCCGCGCGTTTCACCCGCCGGAGGCGCCCCCACACCCGGCTCGAGCAAGGCGAAGCGACTGGCCTCCGCCGCAGGCGCGTTTTCCGGCACGTTCCTCATCCTCGCGCTGGTCCTTCCCCTGCTGCGGCTGAGCTGACGCCTCCACTGCCAATCCGTCCCGCAACGTCTTCGTGGTGGACGGTCATCACGCGTCTCGCTTGGTTCGCCGGGCCGCCCGCAGGCGCCTCGGGCCCAGATGGGACACCAAGGCGACGGCGTCGACTACGGGCCGACGTCCCCAGCCGGTCCGCCCTCGCCTCCTCGTACGCGCCCAGCGCAGCAATCAGCTTGCTCCTTCGTGAGATCGCGCTCCAACGGCCTGATCTCGTCGCGCAGTCCCCCAATCCGGCGAGGCCCTCCTTGTTCTTGGCGTTCAACGGTCAGTGGTTTCCTTGCTGGGACCGCCGACACGGTTGGAGCAGCCGGAAGATATAGGCCTGGGGTTGTCGTCGCTCGGTCCGGAGCACATGCGCTGCCCGCCAGATCTCCACGATGCTTCTGGCCAGGTGAACTGTGCTGGGCGACTCCTGGACCACGAGGGGGCTGGACCGCCTTCTGGACGAATCCGCCGTCGAGACGGTCATCAACTATCTGGACCATTGATATGCCCGCTGGCCGGACGTTAGGAATCCGCACTTGCTGGCCAGCCGAATCACGGCCACCTCTGCAATGTCTGCCGGCAACTACTGGCTGGGCGAACTCGTCAGGATCTTGCCCGTCAAGCCGGTATGACCGCTGCGAGCAGGAACCGGCGCCACCAACGCGGATGTCAACCGCTACCGAGAGTCCCCCCTTTGCCGCTTTGACCCGTCTTGGCCGCAGGCCGGGCAGCCAGGCGGTAGCACGGGAACCCGACTGTCAGTGGGTGCCCCTATTGTGCTGTGAGGCCGCTTGGGGCGTCTGAGGCGTTTCCTGCTGACTCTTGTGCTGCGAGAGAAGGATCGAGGCACGATGGCAACACCGACAGGTGACTGGCTCAGTCAAGAAGACCTCATCCAGGACAGCGAGGTGAGCGCCCCTGCGGACGACCGGCTCGCGCACCTACACGTGGCTGAGCAACTGCAGCACCTTGTACTGTCTGTCCCGACGCCCACGAATGTTGCTGTGTGGGGCCCTTGGGGGTCCGGCAAGAGTGGAGTCGCCAATCTTCTCAAACAGCGAATCGATCGCCGCGACCGCACTCGCTTCGTTCGGTTCGACGCCTTCAAGTACGCCGAGAACCCTCTCCGGCGGAACTTCATCACTGCTGTCGCTACCGAGCTGGGGATTTCCGACCCTCAGTTCCACGCGCATCTGTACAGCGGCAAGGTCACGGCGGAGTTCTCGTTCACGGCGAAACATGCGCGTCAGCTGTTGTGGATGTATCTGCGGATGTTTGCCCTCGTGTGCGGGGTGTCATTGGGGGCTGTGGCTCTGTTGGTGGGGGTGCGAGATGCTTCGTTCTGGCCAGGGTTCACCGCTATGGCTGGCGAGGCAATGCGGGCGGGGCTCGCTCCGGCCGCCTTGCTGACGTCTCTCGGCGTCCTGGTGTCGCGGACGTTGACGACGGAGCACAAGGTCGATGCGGCACACAGCGATGAGGAGTTCGAGAGGATCTTCGACAAGCTCGTCAGCCGCTCCCAGGTCGAACGGCTGGTGGTGTTCGTCGACGAGCTGGACCGCTGTGCACCGAAAGACGTGGTGGCCACTCTCGATGCGTTGCGGACCTTTCTGGGTGTGCGTCGCTGCGTATTCGTGGTGGCGGCCGATCAACAGGTGCTGGAACAGGCCCTGACCGAGGCCCTGGAACAGGCCACGCCTGCCGACGTCATCAATCCGTACTACAGCAGCGGCAGCGGGTATCTGGACAAGGTGTTCCAGTACCAGGTGAACATGCCTCCCTTGCTCGTGCCTCAGGTAACGCGTTTCGCCGCAGATCTGGTGTCGAAGCGGGGCGGGATGTGGGAGGAGGTGGATGTCGATCTCGTTGTGAGCATCCTCGTCCCGTCCCATGTTCGCAGTCCGAGGAGGGTGAAGGCGCTCCTCAACGCCTTCGCTCTGGCATACCGTCTCGCGCAGCTGAGGCAGGCTTCCGGGCTACTGGAGACCAATGTCGCCGCCCGGGCGGACGAAATCGCCCGACTAGTCTGCCTGCGAGTGGAGTTCCCTCTGTTCGCCCGGGACCTGACGCTGGATCACAGGATGCCGCAGTACGTCCTCGCTCTGGTGGAAAATCCTGACGCGGATCTTGGCTCATATGTTCCCCCGGCTGTACGGAAAGCCGCCTTGGGCTACGCCGGGCAGCAGGCGCCGGTGGACCGGTCTCTCGTCGACGGCTCGCAGAACCCCGAGGATGCGAATGCAGTGCGCACCGCCCAGGGACAGCAGTTGTTGGATTATCTAGGCCGGACCAGCATTGTTGCCGGGCCTCAAAAGGATTTGATCTTCATGCAGACGACCGGCAGCGTCGTCGGTCTAGCTTCGGCCTCGGCCGAAGCACTGGAGCAGCATGCGCAAAACGCCGCATTGGGGCAGTTGCACGAGCTGTTGGAGGAGCTGTCGCACGAGGAGCGGTCTGCGGCTTTCTCCCTCCTCATTCAGCAAGTCCGCGCGGCGATGGGGGTGGAGGCCTGGAATGTGGCGCAGTCGGTTCTCCTCGCCTGCGGCTTCGACGGTATCGCGTTGCCGGAGCGTGCTGACTCCGCTCTCGGAGTGATCACGCCTGTGCTCGTGCAGATTCCGCATGAGCTGCATGCGCGTGTGCTCGGTGGGGCGTGGTGCCTCGCTCTGGCCGGCAGTGGTGGCGCGGCAGGGCAGCTCGCTGCGCGTGTTCTCCAACACCCGGCTCTTGAAGAGGATGCGGAGCTGGTGGCGACAATTTTGCAGGACGTGCCGGCTGCACTGGCCGCAGATACCGAGCGGGTGGCAGATCTGCTGTGTGGGCACCTCTTGTCAGGCAACGCAGCACAAGCCAGGGCGGCATTGTCGAGCCTGGGGGCCAGCGACGCTGACCAGCTGATGGTGGCCCTGGCTCCCGCACTGGGCAAAGAATTGCGCACGGTCATCGACGCGGCGAAAGAGGCCGCTCAATCCGGTGGCATGACGACGCCAGCTACGGCGACGACGGGTCACACTCCCACCAGCAGCCCCGAAGCAGAGTGGCCGACGGATGCGCTGTTGGAGCTGCAGGCTCTTCTCCAAGCATGGTCGTCGCATGCCCCGAATGCCGCCCACGCTGTACTTGACCTGCTGCTGCACCTGGACGAGACGCAAATCGACCGCCTCATCGAGGACGTCTTGGAGGATCTCCCGGCTATCTGTGAAGACACCCTGGCTGTGAGTATGCTCTCCCGCGCGGCCCGCCGTCCCTTCTCCACGTGGCCCCGGTGGCTCGGAGCACTGGATGCTCCGCTGGATACGAGCGCCTTGGCGAATGGCATCACACAGTTGCTGGAGATCTTGTGGCAGGACGCCAGAAGCAGCGAGCCACAGGCCGGTGAGCACGTCGATCCCATCGCTGTCGGCTGCCTCCGGCTCATCGGAGATCGGTCTGCAGGCGACCTCTACGACCTCACTAAAGTTGTCATCCACGACCTGGAGGGGTTCGCCGAGACCGACGCCGAAGCCGACGAGCGGCGGGCCATCCTGTCAGCGTCTCGCCCGTTCGTCGACAACGGACTGCTGGACAACCCCGCCGTGTTGCGCCACGAGGCCCTAGCTCTCGTGCAAACGCTCCGGTCCGCTGGCGTCGACAGCCCAACATCCGGATCACCCCTGCAGCGGTACCTCAACGAAATGATCGTCGAATGCCTCGACGGATTCGACAGCCATGGCCGACATCCGCTGTCGCAGGAGCAGGTCCAGGAGCTCCTCACGTCCCTCGACGAATGCTCCTGGATTGCCGAGCCCGACCGTACCTTGCTCATCCTCACCGCCCGCCACAGCATCCGGGAGTTGCCCGCTGGCACGAAACTCCATCCCTTGCCGAACTCCCAGTCGATGCAGGCCTTCGCCCTCGCGCATCCCGCCCACGAAGGACCCGCCCTGGCGGCATGGATCCAGCTGAGCCGTCCGTCCGCCGCAGACCTGCTCACGGTCCTGACTCCGCTAACGTGCAGCGGACGCCCCGCCCCCGACCGGGCGATGGTTCGCATAGCGGGTGAGCAGCTCAATCATTTGCCTGCCCGTGACAAGACTCATTTCTGGCAGACGCTGGTCGGAACGCCCGGCCCCAGCATCCCTTCCCGGACCGTGCTCGACGACCTGGGTTGGGCGCGGCTTCCGAATTCCGCGGCGGCCGACGTGCTAATCGCGCGGTTTAAGGAATCGACCAATCAAGGTGCGCGCAACGCCGTGCTGTTGCTGTGGGAGGAGGCTCACATCAGCAGCGGCTCGTCCCGTCGCCGCCTCATGGATGGGGTGATGCTGCCACTGCTGGCGACCAACCAGGCCGCAGCACAATCTGCGCTTCAGGCAATGGGGAAGCTGGCCGATCCTGTCCCCACGGGGACACGCAAGGCTCTGCGGGATGCTGTGGTATCAGCGTCACAGCGCTGGAGCAAGCTGGAAGGTCCGGTCAACCGCACCATGCACCAACTCGGCTACGACATTGAACGCCGCGGCCTGTTCGGTCGGCGCCAGAAGATCAAAAAGGTGCCCATCGACTAGGTGGTCGAGGAACGCACTCAGACACACAAGGACGGCATCCTGGCCTTCCGCGTGGCCCAGATCAACAACGAAGCACCCACCTGGACTTCGTCGCCGGCGGCGACTTCCGATGCTCAATCTCGCAGAGGTTCGACGAACTGATCAGCGACATCAGCGCGCACTTGGCGAGCCCGAGGCAGCCCGTAAGCAGATCGCTGGCCTCATGTGCCGGGCGGACCAACGAAACGGCCACAGCCCCGATCGCACTCGGACCTACGACGACAGGGATGGCACCCGGCACACCGTCACCTGCCCGTCCTGGTACACAACGGACCACAGCCCGCCATGGAAGACAAAGCCCACCCGTCCGGAGTAGACCACCAGCTGTGCGGCGTTGAGGGCTGGCTACGGCGGCGCCGTTTGGGACCACCGAGGCGTCCCGAATCGGCCCCGATCTGTGAAGATCCGCCGCCCGCGAAGGCGGGTTCGAGTGGCCCCATTTGGCCCTCCTGGCCGGTCACCGGCGGGGCCGATTCAGGTCGCCCCGGAGCGGGCTTCACAAACTGGGGCCCGCTGGAGTCACCTCGGTGGGGCCGGAAGAAGTCACCGTAACCACTGAGGGCAATGCCGAACACACCGGTGACCACGAGGAGTACGAGTCCTGGCCGGTAGTTTGCGTATACCGCACCGTAAGCCCAGACTCCACAGTCGGCCGGACCTACCGAGTCCCGCATGTTCTGGTCGAATGGATCCGGACCAGCTGGCCGCAGTGCGGCGCAAGGCGCCGACGGGGCTCATGGCCGCAGCCCTCACGGACGGCCAGCAGGCGACCACTTAGGGAGCAGGTGCCTGCATACGGCAAGGCCCCAGGACCAGCAAGCCCCGCGATTGCCGGAGCCAAGCACCACCGCCCAAGCCCTCACCCAAGATCCGGACCATATGCGGGCCAGCACCTGCCGACCCACCTCCAACCCTCCCATTTACGCTGATCAGGGCCGTACAGAGGCTGTACCACCAGCAGACGAAGAACCTGCTCGTTTCCTACAGTCCGAAGAAACTCGGGTTCTTCTAAAGCCTGAAGTCGGTTGCCTGGAGGCGCCGTTGCGCTCCAGGCAACCCGACGCGGCGGCCGCCCTACGCGATCAACAAGTCACTTCGCGTCACAGTTCGAGCTCCGGCTGAAGTTGGTCCAGTGGAATGGTGCCCAAGCCTGGCGATCGCTGGAAAGGGACCTAGCGCTGTCCGCTGAGCACACGGGACGTGCGTGCAGTCGACTTGGGGACTGTACGACCGTCTCCCCGACGACGAATCACGATCCTGGGAAGGACATCCGCAACTCGCCATCGTGATGCGCAGCTTCCTGGCTGAGTCGCGCTGGGGACACCCCTCGGAATTGGTGCCACGGGGGTGCCGTTTGGCCCGCGGCTGGTCCGGATTCTCGACGCGTAGCGGATTATGAGTCCGTTGCTCCGCTCCAGGGTGAAATTCGCTCCCTCCACACTTCCCCGCCTCTCGGCATGCGGCTGACCGCAGTGGGATCTGGAACGCCTTGGCCGCACGCCGTCGGGTGCGCCGAGGTGATGCGGCATCAAGCCAAAGAGGCCCAAGCTCCGTTGGCCGTCTTCCGGGATCGGTGCGTCGCCCATATCCTCGTGCGCCGGTGGTTACCTACGGTAAGGGGTAGCGATGGGCGGCACCACACGCAGAGGGTTCCTGGGTTCGGCCGCGGCCGCCGGCGGCGGAGTCGCCCTCGCGACCCCCCAACGGGCCGCGGCCCGGAACGGCGCCGGCGCCGCACAGACCGTGGCCGTACTGGGCGGAGGCGTCGCCGGGCTCACGGCCGCCCACGAACTCGCCGAACGCGGCTTCCGGGTCACGGTCTACGAACGCAAGGCGCTGGGCGGCAAGGCGCGCAGCATGGACGTACCGGACAGCGGCACGGGCGGCCGCGGGCCCCTGCCCGGGGAGCACGGCTTCCGCTTCATCCCCGGCATCTACCACAACCTGCCCGACACCATGCGGCGCATCCCCTTCCCCGGCAACCCCAACGGTGTCCACGACAACCTCGTCGCCCCCAAGGAGATGCTGTTCGCCCGGTCGGGCGGCCGCGAGGACATCCGGATCCCGCTTCCGTGGCCCGGCAACACCCCGGCCGAACTCACCCCCGACGAGATCCGCCGCGCCCTCACCTCGGTCCTGGACACCGCCTTCAACCTCCCCCTCCACGAGGCCCTGTACTTCGCCAACCGCTTCCTGGTCTTCCTCACCAGCTGCGATGAACGCCGCGACGAGGCCTGGGAGCAGATGCCGTGGTGGGAGTTCGTAAGGGCCGGACGGATGTCGTACGACTACCAGCGGATCCTCGCCATTGGCATCACCCGCAACATCGTGGCCACCAAGGCGGAAGAGGCCAGCACCCGTACCGTCGCCACCCTGCTGGAGGCCTTCGCCTTCAATCTCCTCGGGCGGGGCGCGGACGGACCGCTGGACCGGATCCTCAACGCGCCCACCAACGAGGCCTGGATCGACCCCTGGGTGACGTACCTGAGGTCACTCGGGGTCGAGTTCCACATCGGCTGGACCGTACGGGACCTGATCCTGGGCGCGGGCCGGATCGCCGGCGCCGTCGTGGAGGACCCGGGTGGTGCCCGCCGGACTGTCACCGCCGACCACTACATCTCGGCCATGCCGGTCGAGCACGCGCGCCGGACCTGGAACTCCGCCGTGCGCGCCGCCGATCCCCAACTGGCCGAGTGCGACCGGCTGGAGACGGACTGGATGACCGGCATCCAGTTCTATCTGACCGAACGTACGCCGATACTGCACGGCCACCTCGACCTTATCGACTCCCCCTGGTCGCTGACCGCGATCGCCCAGGCCCAGCACTGGCCGGGCCACGACTTCCCTGCCGACTTCGGCGACGGCACGGTCGCGGACTGTCTGTCCGTGGACGTCTCCGAGTGGGACCAGCCGGGCATCCTGTACGGCAAGACCGCCAAGCAGTGCACCCGCGCCGAAGTCGCCCGCGAGGTGTGGGCGCAGTTGAAAGCGGCGCTCAATGACAGCGGCCGTACGGTCCTGAAGGACTCCGTGCTGCACTCCTGGTTCCTCGATCCGGCCGTCGACGGCCTCGGCACTCCGAACCCGGTCAACGAGGAGCAGCTGCTCATCCATCCGACAGGGACCTTCCACCACCGTCCGCGATCGGCTACGAAGATCCCCAACCTCTTCCTGTCCGGCGACTATGTGGCCGTGCCCATCGATCTGGCCACCATGGAAGGCGCCAACACCTCGGCCCGGCAGGCCGTCAACGCCCTGCTGGACGGGATCGGTTCGGCCGCGGAACGCTGCACCGTCACCCCGCTGTACCGGGCCCCCGAGTTCGAGCGGATCAAACGCCACGACCGCACCCGTTACCTCCTTCGACTGCCGAATCTCTTCGACGTCGGTTGACAGTAATGCTCAACCCGTCAGGCCGCCCTGAAAGAGCCCGCTGTCGGCGGTCGATGGAGCTTGGTCCGGTCGTTGCGCTCCAGGCAACCCGACACGACAAGGACACCGTGTACGGCGGTGTCGTCACGGTGTCGCGCCGTCTCCCGCGTAGAGGTAACCGCCGGGGTTGGCGGGGTCAGCGATCAGCAGTACCTGGTCACCGGCGCGGGGGATGCGCAGTTTCGAGACGATGGTCTGGAGCGTGATCGGGTCGGCGGTGACCCCGGTCAGCTGGAGGACCAGGTCGACGACCGGGTCGAAGTTGACCAGTTTGCCGGTGTCGCTGATCGACACGACGACGGCCGGCGTCGTCGGTACTCCCATGGCGAGCAACTGCCGCACAGCGGCACCGGAGTTGTAGGCGCCGATCGTCTGCTGGAGCTTGGCGTAGTCCTCGCCGCCGAGCGTCGCGCGCGTCATGCGGCCGTAGAAACCCTTGCCGCCGGCCACCTGCTCCGCGATCTTGGCGGCCTTCTCCTCGCGGCTCTTGCCCTTGCCGAAGATTCCCATTGCTGTGCCTGCCCTTCCGGTCCGTTCTGCCTGGTGGTGTGGACGTTAGGAGGCGGGCGGCGCCTACCGATCCCAGGTTCGACCACCAGTTCCCCCAGGACGTACGCTCTGCCCATGCCGTCCCCGAGCCAGCCGTCGAGCGGCGAGCGCCGTCCGCGCGCCATGGTCATCGACACGGCTTGGCGCGGCCTCGGGCCGGGTCCCCAGGCGCTGAGCGGGCCCGGTGGCGCGCCGCTGACCCGGACGGTCAAGCTGATCGTGCTGCCGCTGATCGTCCGGCCCGCGCTGCGTCCGGAGCTCGCCGCCGACTTCCTCGACGCGCGGGAGGCGGAGCGCCTCGACGCGCTGATACGGGAGTCCGGTGCGGTTCTGGAAGCGACGGCACAGTGGTTCACGCTGCTGAAGAAGACCCGCCGGGCGCTGGGGATCGTGGCGGGCAACCCCCAGGACCTGTATTTCCAGCGGTGCTTCGAGCTGGCGACCGAGCACGGGGCGCCGGGGTCCGGCGCGGACGCGGTGGCGAGGACGGTGCTCGAAGACGTCGTGGACGCGTCCGGCGGACGCACAGTGCAGGCGCTGAAGGAGCACCTGGCGGACGCCGCCCGGTGCGCGCGGCTCGACGCCGAGCTGGCGGCGGCGTGGGACGGACGCGAAGCGGTATCGGGCGCCGCCGCCGATATGGGCCTGGCGGCAGAGGTGCTCGAGGTCTGCGGTGCGGCGGGGGACGATTCACCGGCCTTCGCCGCCATGGTCCGGGCCGGGCATGGCGGCCTGCTCGGGCGAGCCCTGTGGGCGGCGCCCCCGGCCGACGTCTGGGACCGCGCCGACGTACCCCCGCACCTCGGACTGACCGCGCACCGCGTGCCCCCGCGCCCCGAGGTCGGCCGGAACGCCTCGACCGCCACACTCCCCGCGCCTTTTGACCGCACGCTCTTCGAACGGCTCTTCACCGTGCTCCAGGCGTCGACCCACCGCGAGCAACTGCCGACCGTGCCGGAGCTCGTCCGGCGGGAAGTCGACCGCAGCTGCGCCCCGCTTGGCCTGTACGACGAGAGCCTGCGCGTCACCGTCGTGCTCGGCGGCCGGCTCGCGGTGGGGCTCGATCCGCTGGGCGCCGGGACCTCCGTGGCGGGGTCGACCTCGGCCCACCGTATCGTCAACAGCCGCTGGCAGCGGGAGGCTTCGGTCCTCCGAGCCCGCAGGATGACCGTCTCCCCCGGCCCCGATCCGGACGGCGGCGTGCTGAACGCCCTCGCCCAGGACCTGCGCACCCCGTGGGCCGCGTACATGCGGCGCCTTTGGGTACGGCTGCACGGGCGCGACGTCCGCGACGCGCCACTGCCCGACGCGGCATCGGCCTGGAGCGTGCTCGACGGGGTCGCCCGCTCGGTGATGATGGACCACCGCGCACGAGTCCGTACGGCACTGCGCGCCCTGTCGGCGTCCGCCGAGCCCGCCGCCGAGCCGAGGAGCGCGTGATGCCTGAACGGCGCTGTGCCATCACGCGAGCCGAGGACTGCACCGTACGCATCGCTGGGCCCTCCGCCGGTCCCCCCTTCACCCGGGCCGTTCTCGACGTCGCGGGTGCCGTCCTGACCTGGCCCGTCCTCGGCCCGACAGGTCTGCCGGCGGCGGAGATCCACGACGTGGGGCAGGCCCAGCAGTGGCTGTGGGCGCTCTACGGCGAGCGTACGGCCGCCGCTGTCGACGCCGTCGCGTCGGGAACCCCGGCCGCCGAGCTGACGCTGCCCGAGCGGCCGACCGCACTCGCCGACACTGCCGGCCGCCTCGCCCTCGGGCACTGGGCGGCCCGCTGGTGGCCGACGTCGTACCTGGACGGGATTCCCGCACTCGAACCGGACGTGCTGGGACTCGAGTTGGCTGCGCTTACCCACGAGTGCCAGCAACTCCTGGACGAGTCAGGGGAGTTGGAGGGTGCCGAACTGCTGGAGGAGCACCTTGCCGCGCTCGACCCGCTGATCCGTTGGCGGCAGTCGGCGGCCCCGCCTCGCCAACTGGACGGCGTTCTACGGCTGATCGACGACGCGGCCGACAGCGTCGGACTGGACGGGGAGGCGCTGCGACGCCTCCGGTCAGCCCTGGAACGGGACCCCACGTCGGCCGCCGGGCCGCTCGACCTCGCCGAACTCTTCCCAGGACAGCAGGAGTTCGCCCTCGCGGCAGGAAGCCCCCGCACTGCGACCGGCCGCGTGATCGCCCGGGGTTCGGGGACCAACGACTGGTGCCGCTGTCCTCCCGGCTTCGTCGACGGGGCCGAGGACGCCGTGTCCTGGACGGCGTACGCGCTCGGCGCCGGGCGGCGGATCGAGGTCGAGGTCGTCGCCGACATCGCGGCCCCCGCGGGCGGGGTGCGCCTCGCGGCGGAGGTCCACGTGGACGGCGGCCCGCCGAACCGCGTTCCCCTGACCAGGCGGGACGACGTGTGGACCGGCAGGGCGGACCTGGACGTCCCGGCCTCGACGACACCGAGCATCGAAGTCGGCATCCTGCTGCCGGGGTTCGACCCGGGACCGGGTGCCGATGACCGTGCGGCACGTGAGGCAGTACGAGCCCTGGCCCGGCACCGGCTCGGCGTCGCGGCGGCACCGCACGCCGGCGGGGCCGCACACCCGGACCCGTTCCTCGCCGAGATCGCGGCCGCCGCTGCCGTGGAGGAGGACTTCTAGCCCATGCCGGAAGACCCGCGAGACCTGGCAGACCCGGACGACGCAGCGGAACGGGAGGGGCAGGCGGCCGGGCTCAGCTACGGCGAGCCCTTCGACAGCGGCTTCGCGCTCGCCGAACGCCATCAACTCACCCCGGATCTCCTGGCGGCGCTGGCCGTCTACGGCGAACTCCTCGCCATGGCAGAGTCGTTCGAGGACTCTCCCGACGTACGGCTGCTGCGCGGGCACCTGTTGTCCGACATCGGAACGGTTCAGCTCGCGGCCACGGATCTGCCCGGGGCGGCCCTGTCCATCGGGCGGTCCCTCGATCTGGTGCGGGGCATCGCGTCCGTGCCGATGGGACCGAACGGCCGCCGGCTGTGGCAGGAGGTCCTGCTGAAGACGCTGCTGGCCAGGGTCGAACTGCTGCGCAGGACGGGTCGGTTCGACGAGGCGCAGGAGGCGATGGACGAGGCGACGGCCCTGTTGTCGGAGTTCGACGACCTCGAGGGACTGCGCACCGCCGAGATCGGCCTGAGCCGGGTGCATCTGCTGATGGACCGCAGCGCGTGGGGCGCGGCCGAGGAACTGGCCTCCGCGCTGCTGACCGACGCGCCGCCGACCGAGCCGTACCTCCTGGACTGCCTGGGGGTCGTCTGCGCCTCGACCGTACGGTTCGAGCAGGCGGAGGACTACTTCGCCCGTGCGGAGGAGGCCTATCTGACGCTGGGCCACCACGCGGGACGCCAACAGGTGCTCTCCCACCGGGCGTACGCCGCACTGCGGGCCGGCCGCCTGGACCGCGCGGAGGAGTTGTACGCGGAGGCCGCCGAGATCTTCGAACGGCAGGGCCAGGCCGAGGACTTGGCGGTCTGCGAACAGGCCCGTGCCGCCATCGCGGCACACCGCGGGGACGCGGCGGGCGCTGCCGCTCTGACGGCGTCCAGCCTGGCCCGCTTCCAGCAGGTCGGTGCCGCGATCGCCGCAGCCGACACCATGCTGATGGGCGCCCGGCACGCCTACGAGCGGGGCGACATCGACGAGATGAAGCGGCTCGCTCAGGGCGCACGGGACGTGTACCAGGAGCGCGGGGTGTACGAGCGGTGCGCCCAGGTGGACCTGATGCTCGCGCAAACCCTTGAGGACAACCTGAACCGGACCGACCACGGCGTCCACGAACGCACCTCGCTCGCCAACGCGCTGTCGCTGGCCCTGCCCGCAGCCCTGACGCTGGAAGCGGCCCGCTACGACTTCGCCACCGCCCACGCCCGCAGCCAGTGGCTGCAACTAGCCGATGAAGCAATGCAGTTGGTCTTCCGCCTGGCCCTCCGCGGCAACGACCAGGGGCTGATCTTCGAGCTGGTGGAACACCGGTGCGCGGGCGCCTCCCTGGCGCTGAGCCGTACGTCCACCGCCGACAAGGCGGCGGTCTTCCCGGACGCCGCGATGAAGACGTACGCCCCCGATGACGACGCTCCCCTGACGCTGGGCGGCATCGCGGCCGAGGCCGCCGCCTCCGTCGGCCTGCGGGTCGCACCGCCACCGAAGATCGTGATGTCGGCGGAGGCGGGCGGCCGTACCGCGCTCCAGGAGTACGTCCAGGCAGCCGAGTTCCGCTATCACCGGCGGATCGTGAGCGAGGAGGAGGTGCCGTTCTGTCCGCCGACGTTCTGACCGACCCGAACCGTCCGGTGGTCCAGGTCCGCCTCGCCGACGCCGGTGACCTGCACATGACCTGGACGTGGGTCCGTGGGGCCCAGGGCTTCGGCACCGGGTACGCCCCGGGGCGGGACGTGGACGAGGCCGTCCGCGCGCTGGCCGCCGAACTGCCGGGCTGCGGCACGGAAGGCATGCGGCGCGTGTTCGAGTCCGGCGCGCTGGCCACGTACGAGGGAGAGCGCCGCCTCTCCCGCATGCTGGCCGAGGTGCTGTGGCCGCCGGGCCTGACCGACCAGATCCGCCAGGTGTCCGCCCACCTGGGCCGTCCGCTGATGCGGCTCCAGCCGTCGCCCCGGGTCGCCCAGGTCCCGTGGGAGCTGCTCGCCGTGGACGGTGACGACAGCGGCGTACGCCTGATCGACCTCGTGGACATCGCCACCACCGCACCGGCATCGCTACGACGGGCAGGCACCACGCCGACCGATCAGGACCCGGACTCGGACGCCGTGGTTCTCGTCCTGGACCCCCGCGTCCCCGGCTTCCGCGCCGACTCCCCGCTCGGCTCGGTCCTGGGACAGCCCGGCTCGGACCCGGCGCTGCTGTCCCTCGTACAGCGGAGGCTCGACGCGGGCACCGTCGTACCGTCCGTCGCCACCCCCGCCGAGGCCTTCCGCCGCCCCGACCTCGACCGCGACTGGCTGGGCGAGGCGTTGCGCAAGGGTGCCCGTCGCCTGATGTACGTCGGTCACGTCAGCGGCGCCCCCGTCGAGGGCGGGCAGAGCGAGGACGTCACCCTCCATCTGTGCTGCGGCCCGGAGACCACGGGGATGACCGAACCGGTGCGCACCCACCGCCCGTTGTCCGCCAAGGACCTTCTGCTGGGCACGCTCCCGCTGCGCGCGGACGGTGTGCCGGGCGCTCACCTCTGGCCCGCACCGCCGCGCGTCGCGCTGATCGCCTGCGAGAGCGGCGGTGATCTCCGTTTCGCCGAGTCCTTCGGCCTGGCGACGGCGATGATCCACAACGGCGCCCACCTGGTCACCGCCACCCGCTGGGTGCTTCCCACCAGCTTCGCCTTCCACCGTCTGGCCGGTCTGCCTCAGTCCGTACGGCCGCTCACGGAGGCCGTGGTCGCCGTGGACGCGGCCCACGAGGACCACGACCCGGTCCGCCGTCTCGGCGCCTGGCAGCGGCAGCAGCTCGACCGGTGGCGCGCCGACGGCCGGATCGAGCACTCGCCCCTGCTGTGGGCGGCCCTGACCTGCATCGTCAGGTGAAGGGCCAGGGGTGGTGGAGGCAGTAGCCGCCCACCCCGATCGCGGAGGTCCCGGTGACCAGCAGGGTGGTGATGAACCTGATGTTCCAGGCGCGCTCACGGCGTTCGTGGTCGGGGTCGGCGGTCAGCAGGGACGGGTCGGCGGGCGCGTAGCGGAGGGGGATGTCACGGCCGAGGGACCGGGCGATGTCCCGGATGCCCTGCGTGCACAGCGCGGTGACCTCGACGCCCTCGTGGGTGGTGAAGGCGACGACGCAGGCGTGGCTGACGCTCTCGCCGCCCTCGCCGTCGGAGTGGATGTCCCTGGTGACGGCGACCACGCGGCCCTGGACGGTGACGCCCTCGGCCAGTTGAGCGGCGCGGGCGCGGGCGTACTCGCCGTCCCGGCTCAGCGCGACGACGAGGAGCAGCAGGCCACCGACGCAGATCAGACCCCACTGCCAGCCCCACGCGAAGAACGACTGGACGACCAGTCCCAACACCAGCAGGATCACCGTGCAGTTCGGTCCGCCGACCCCGGAGGTCCGCCCCTCGCTGTCCAGCATGAGATAGAAACGCTCCGGCCGCCGCCGGGGAAACCGGACCGGGAACTCCTGCCCCACCCAGGCCACTTGCACCCGGTCGCCACGCTTGTTCTCGTGCCGCAGCGTGAACTCCCGTCCGGTGCCGGGGTCCTGGTACACGATCGTCACCGGTATCCCGTGCTCCCCCGACTCACCGTGCCCCGGCGGATGCACCTCCACGACCCGGGCCGTCGCCCACACCGCCCGCTGCGGCCGCGTCAGCCCGGCCAGCGAACACGCGTAACCCACCAATGCCAGCCCCGCGGGCACCGTCCACCACAGCCCGAGCATCCTCTGCAGGTCCATGCGGCGAGGCTCTCGCTGCCGGGACTCCTACCGATCCCGGGTTCGGTCGGGCCGGACGTGCGGAGATCTGATGTCGGCTGCCGGTGTCAGCCCGTCAGGGGCTGACACCTGTCTCCCCGCACGGGGTCGATGCTGCTGAGCCACACCAACGTCCCACCGATCAGACCCGGCTTGTCCCGCGCGGCCAGGCCCGGGAACTCCAGCGTGTCAGCCATCTCTTCCAGAGAGGTGACCAGGGTGTCGCGTTCCTCGTCCGGCTCTTCGTGGTAGCGGGACCAACGGCCCAGAAAGCCGGTTGCGGCGTCCAGATACAGGCCCGAGGTGTGATTGGTCGGCCGAGGGCGATCACCGGAATCCAGGTGGCCTGCCACACCGTGACCCGCTCCTCCTCGGGGCGGCCGGAGGTGAGGGGTTCCTTTGGGCCTGCGCGGCCGTCGTCTTCATGCGGTGGAGGGCGCTCACGGCCTCCAGGGTCATCAGGGCCTTGTTGCCCGGAAGGCAGCCCCAGCCGTGGGCTCCGTGGAGTCGGGGGCGTTGGCCCGGAGCCGGCCGGTGATGCGCCGCCAGGCGTCCGCGACCTCCCGTACGGTGACCGCCTCGGCACCGGGAACGGCAGGCCGCTCCTGATGGCGCCCCTGCCGTTCCTGCCGGTCGGGCCCGCGAAGGTAGCCGACGGCCAGGGCGGGGCAGTCCTCGAAGAGGTCGCCGTCGATCATCACGGTGAGGATGCCGGGCAGAGCCGAGGGCTCGCCCATGTCCGGGTCGTCCGCCAGCCGGCCGGCCAGGACCTTCAGCGCATAGGTCACACCCTGTCCGAGCTGGGAAGCGGTCTCACGGACGTGCGGGGCGATCTCGATGTTCACGGCCTGCTCCTTGTGGGTCGGCTGGGGACACAGCCCTTCACATGGGAGGGCGCGGAGGCCGGCGGTGGCTCGGGCGTGCCCGCTGCACGTCCCCGCCGGGCGCCCGTCGCGTCACTCCTCGTCGCGCAGCCGGGCCGCCAACGCGGTCAGGGGCTCGGTCTCCTCGGTGTGGCCCAGGGCGGTCAGGTGGGAGACGGCCGCGTCGAGGCGGGTGAGGGCGGGCGCGGGGCGTTCCAGGTAGAGGCCTTCCACGGCGCCCGCGAGGCGGACGCACTCGGCCCATTCGCCGGCGTCGTCGTCCCGTCCCGGCTCGCCGAGCAGGGCGAGGGCCTTGTCCAGGGCGGTCAGAGCGTCGTCGTACGCGCCGGCGTAGGCGTTGACCCGGCCGTGCTCGTAGGCCAGGGCGGTGTCCAGGGAGCGGCCCTGGGCCTGGTACGCGGCGGCGCGCGCCTCGTCGGCGACGCGGCCCGCGTCGGTGAGGAAGGCGAGCGCTGCGGTCAGGCCGTCGGGGCCCTGCTGCTGGGCCTGGAGGCGGGCGAGTTCGCGCAGGGAGTTGCTGAGGTGCTCGAAGCGCGGGGCCCGGGCGTGGGCGGCGAGGGCCTGGTCCGCGACCTCGCGGGCCCGCTCGAACTCGCCGGACTCGCCGAGGAGTACGGCGGTCTCCGCGGCGATCATGGCGTGGCTCCCCGGGTCGTCGTCCCAGCCGGCCGACTCGGCGGACAGGGTGACGAACTCCGCCGTGGCGGCCTTGAGGTCCTCCCCCGTGTGCAGCGCGCGGGCACGGGTCAGGCGCAGCTGGGCGACGATCCGGTCGTTCAGCTCTCCGGCGGTGACGTCCGGTTCGGCCAGCAGGGAGTCGAGCAGCGCGATGCAGTCCTCGACACGGCCCAGGTCGAGGCTGAGCTGGGCGGCGTTGCTGTAGGTGCAGAACGCGTCCGTCCGGCTGCCGCGGCGAAGCTCCAGCTCCGCGGAGCGCGTCAGATGCCGTAGTGCCTCGTCGGGGCGGCCCAGGTACATGCAGGCCTGGGCCACATCCCCGTGGAGGCGGGCGGTGTCGACGGTGTCGGCGGGCCAGTCGGCGGCCAGTCGCAGGGCCTCGGACAGGTCCGCGTGCGCGGCCTGCGCGTCCTGGAGGCCGAACTGGAACCGGCCGCGCAGTCCGAGCGTGCGGGGCAGGTGCCAGGCGGGGCCCTGCGCCTTCAGCCGGTCCAGGAGCGCGTCGATCTCGGTGACGGCGGTGGGCAGGTTGCCGGAGATGGCGTGGGTGCTGGCCCGCAGCAGCAGGGCGCCGGAGATCTGCCCGTCGAGGGCGTGCCGGCCGGCGAGCGCGTGCAGCGCGTCCACCTCGGCGAAGACCGGTGCGACATGATCCTCGCTGCCCGAGGTCTGCAGGCGCAGGGCGAGCGCGGTCGCCCGCAGCCGCAGCAGGCGGGCCTCCTGGTACGGGGCGAGTCCGGGCGTCTCCTCATGGAGGCGGACGATGGACGCGTGCGCGGCGGTCAGCGCCGCGGCCTTCGCCTCGGCTCCGTCGCTGCTCTCCCCTTCGTCGCTCTCCCCCTCCGCCGGCTCCGCGGGGATCTCGGCGGTGGCGAGCAGGGCGCAGGCGCGGGCGAGCGCCGCGTGACCCGGCAGCCCGGCGTCGTCGTACAGGGCCGCGGCCTCCTCGTGGAGGGCGGCGGCGTCGGCGAACTCGTCCTTCTCGCCCGCCCGGTTCCCTTCGTCGGCCAGCAGGTCCGCGCGCAGCCGCAGGAGCGAGCCCACGGCCGGGTCGTCGGGGTGGATGTAGTCGCGGGCGGCCGCGAGCGTGCGCAGCCGCGCCCAGCAGGCCACTGCGTCCGGGTGCCCCTCCTCCTCCGCCGCTCGCGCCCTGAGGATGAGTTCGGGCAGCGCTTCGGGGACGACGGCGGGCGTACGGGCGGCGACGGGCACGGTGACCGGTGCCGGGGCCGCGTCGTCGAGGCTGCGGGGGCGCAGGGTCAGTTCCAGCGCGTCCAGGAGCGGGGCCCGGTCCAGGCGGGCCCTGCGGCGGTCGGCGTGGGCGGTGGTTCCGTTGCGGGTGTCGAAGCGGGCGGCGAGGTCGTCGGCGCGCTTGCGGACCTCGGCGCGCAGCCCGGACACCGTCCAGGTGCGGCCCGCGTATCCGACGGTGGGCAGGTCGCCGTGGCCGAGGAGGTCGACGCGCTGGAGGAGGACCTCCACGCCGGTGAGGAAGCCGAACTGGTCCAGCGGCGAGTCGACCTCGTCGAAGAGGTTCCGGTTCTCGGCGAGCAGTTCCAGGCCGCGTGCCTCGTTGCCGGTGAGCGCGCAGAACTCCAGGTGTCGGCCGACCTCCTCGGACATCGAGGGGTTGCGGCGGCAGGCGCGGTAGCCGACGAGGTGCAGTTCGCGGGCCCGGTCGGTGCGGCCGGTACGCAGCAGGGGCAGCAGCGCGTACGAGGCGGAGCGGGCCGGCTCCTCCTTGCAGGACTCCTTCCCGGCCAGGACGGGCTCCCAGGTGCGCAGGGCCCGCTCGTCGTCGCCCGCCCTGAGGTGGTACCGGGCGCGCTGGCAGGTCTCGCAGGCCTCGCAGTCGCTGAGCCGGGTGCGGGTGCGGCCCGCCCACAACTCGTAGGCGAGGGCGGTGTCCTCGCCTACGTGGACGGCGAGCTGGTACGCCTGTCCGTAGTAGGGCTGGAGGCCGAGGTCGGCCTTCTCGTACCGGTCGCGCATCTCCGTCAGCCACTGGCGCAGGCTGGTCAGGGGTATCTCGGGCAGTTGGCGCAGGGCGTGGGCCACCCACTTGAACCGCCAGAACAGCATGTGACGCAGGCGCTCGTCGAAGAGGTCGGGCTGCTCGTCGAAGAGGGTGAGCAGACGTGCGAAGACGACGGGCGACTTCCGGGGTTCGGAGCCGTAGGTGTACGCCTCCTGGAGTTCGAGGAGGGCGTGGACGAGGACGGCGGGGTCATCGAACTGTTCGGCGGCGTCGACGAGTTCCTCGGCGGTGACGGTGCGGGTACGGCCGTACGGGCGCCGGTCGTTCTCCTGGAGCGCCTGGAAAAGTTCGTCCGTGTTCTGGGGAAGGGGTGCGGTCGGCATCGTCAGCTGTCCTTGCGCAGGGCGTGGGCGAGAAGGTCGAGGAAGGAGCGGTTGATCAGGCTCGACTCGGCGGGCCTGAGCGGACGCCGGGACAGCATCGCGGCCTGTCCGTAGAGGGCTTCGGCGCTGGTGCGGGCCAGTTCGGGCTCGTCGATGGTGACGGCGGTGCGGACGAGCGGGTTGAGCTGGTTGAGGATCAGCTGGGCCCGCGGCGCCTCCTGGCGCAGGGCGCCGAGGATGTCGCCCCACAGGCCGCCCTCCTGCTCGCGGGCGAGCTGGGAGCGGGTGCGTTCGTGCCGGGCCTCGCGGCTGTCCACCAGCAGGGCGGGTGCGGAGGCGGGCTGGAAGGTGCGCAGCGCGACGTCGCAGTCGAAGACGGACAGGGCGTCGCGGGCCTGGGCGAGGTAGGCCGCGGCGGCCAGTTCCGTCTCCCGGTCGACGGGGTCGAGATGGGCGGTGAGGGTCGCCGGGTCGAGGTCGGCAACACTGGCCTCGGGCCTGATCTCGGGCAGCCGGTGGACCAGTTCACGGTCGTAGGTGTAGCCGCCGTTGACGACGCCCAGTCCGGCCGCCGAGGCGATCGCCGCGACCTGCCGGAACTCCTCCACGCTCGACGTCACGAGCACCGTGCGGTGGGTGCGCGCGAACTCGTCGAGGGTGCAGTGGCCGTCGGTGGTCTCGAACGGCAGCCAGGGCAGCAGCATCCGCAGGATCTCGTCGTCGTGCACCGCGAGCGACTTCACGGCCAGGTGGTGGGCCTGGAGGAAGCGGTGGAGCAGGTCCGGGTCGCTGGCGGCGGCCCGGGCGATCCATGCGCGCAGCCGCTCGGCGAGGGCGTCGCGGACGGCGGCGAGGGTGTCGTCCTCGTACAGGGACTCGCGGGACGCCGTCGGGCGCAGGCTCTCGGCGTCGACGACGCAGCGGACGAAGAAGGCCCACTCGGGCAGGATCTCCTCGGCCTGCTCGGACAGCAGCATGCCCTTGACGTGCACCCGGTGGCCGTGACGGCGTCCGGCCGGGACCGCCTCGGGCAGCACGCACGCGATGCCCTTCAGACCCACGGCGGGCAGGTCCAGTTCGATGGTGTCCAGCGGCGTGAAGCCGAAGACCTCCTCGCCGTACGCGGCCAGGGCGCGGGAGCGGGCTCCCGGGGTGGGGTACGTACGCGACCAGGGCGCGGGCTCGGGGTTGACCGGTGCGCTCTCGCCCGTGCCGTCGTCGAAGGTCACCTGATGGCGCAGCAGGGAACCGAAGTGCCGGGCCAGGGCGTGCACTTGGGCCGGGCGGGTCCACTCGCCCGCGTCGGCGCGCGGCGTCAGTGTGACGGTGGTGCCCGGCCGGGGGCGGGCGGAGGCGGGGAGCGTGCGCACGGTGTAGCTGCCGTCGCCGCGTCCCCGCCACTCCACGGCCGGGGCGTCCGGGGTGCGGGCGGAGCGGCTCAGGACGTGGATCTCGTCGGCGACCAGGAAGCAGGAGAGCAGGCCGATGCCGAACTGGCCGATGAAGTCCGCGCGTTGCTCGGCGATCTTCTCGGCGCGCTTGCTGCTGCGGCCGATCGTGGCGAGGAAGGTGTGTACGTCGTCCTCGGTGAGACCGACGCCGTCGTCCTCGACGCGTACGACGGAGCCGTCCGCGTACAGGCGGATGCCGAAGGCGCCGTGGGGCTCGATGGCGTGCCGTGCGGTGAGGGCGTCGACCGCGTTCTGCATCAGTTCACGCAGGTAGACGCGGGGGCTGGAGTAGAGGTGGTGGGAGAGGAGGTCCACCAGGCCGCGGAGGTCGACCTGGAAGGTGCGGTCGGTGGCGGCTTGGTGGGCGGAGGTGTCGCGCAGGGGCATGAGGTTGTCCGGGGTCGAGGGAACGGCAGGGGTGGGCGGTGGTCCGCCGGACCGGCCGAGACAGGCGTCGACGGCGTGGCCCGTCCAGCCGGTGTGGCCGGTGTGGCCGGTGTGGCCGGTGGCTCAGAAGGCCTTGCGGAAGCGCGCGTACGCCTTCTCGGGGTCCGACATGAAGGTCCACGGCCACTCGGTGATCACGCCCTCCAGCTCGCGGAAGACATTGGAGGCCGTGCTGCTGCCCGCCAGCGAGAGGGCCATGGCGAAGATGTTGTAGTCGCCCTGCCAGCCCAGGCGGCGCTCGTACGCGTGATGCAGGATGCTGCGCTCCGCGGCCTCTCTCAACTCGGCCCGGATCCGCGGCTGTTGCAGGCACTCGCGGTCATCGGACTCCACCCACTCCTCGATACGTGCCATGGCGATGACACAGCCGAGACGGTGCCCGTCGGGCGCGGCGGCGAAGGCCTTCTGGGCGAACTCCGTGGCCTGGCCCGGCTCTCCGCCCCAACGAGGCTGCAGGTGCGACACCCACTCCAGATGGATGTCCAGGTTCAGCGGATCACGGCGCAGACCCGCCGCGAGCCGGGCCTCCTGGACACTGTCGTCGACGGACATGCCGCGTCCCGAGGTGAGCAGATGGCGCCACGGTGTGACCCAGCCGGGCCGCAGCTCGGCGGCCTCGAGCAGATGCTCCTCGGCGATGCCCAGCCGCTCGTAGAAGGTCTGCCACTGCTCGCGGCCGACGTCCACGGCACGGGCGGACGTGCGCGCCTCCCAGCCCCAGGCGACATGGCGCGCACCCGATATCAGCAGGGCGGTCGCGCGGAGCTCCTCATCGTCCTTGTCCTCCTCGGCGGCCCGGACGATCCACTCCTCCACACCGTCCACATCGGTCAGTTGCCCCAGGACCGCCTGCTCGCGGCCGAGGTCGAAGGGGGCCAGCGCCGCCTTGACCGCCGCCCAGTCACCCGCGTCGGCCGCCTCGACCAGCGCGAGCACCCGAGCGTCCCCCAGCGCGCGCAACGCGTACGTCCCGTGCTTCTGCTTGCGCGACGGAAGGGCATGCGGGTGCGCCTGTCTCTCCGCACTTCTCCCGAACAGCTTGCCCAACATGCCGCGCCCTCCCCTGGTCCCGCGTGATCGTCCGGTGCAGCATAAAGGGCACCACCGACACCGCTTCCACAGGGTTTTCACCAGTGCTTCAAGGTCCGGACACGGTGTTCAGGGCGCGGGGCACCGACCCGGTGAAGGCCGTCTGGCCAGGGAAGATGATCATCGGGGCCGGAGTGACACGTTCCATCTCGTATGACAAGACGGCCCCTTGAGGTTGCCTGAGGGCAACCCTATGGTTACGCAGGGCCTGGCGAGGCAGCCGTGCCCACGGAGCATCACGTCACCGTCGCCGTGAGCTGGGGGGCTCGGCGATGGGGCGGACATGCACCGACAGAACTGGACAGACGCGCGTCAGGACGGCGCGGTCCTGTCCCCCGAGGTGGCCCTCAGGGAGATGCTCGACTCCCAGCAGCGTTCTCTCGAGCGGCATTTCTCGGAAGTGCAGCACGCGCGCAGCCTCTTCTCCGACATTGTCGACCGGTTGGCGGTGGCCCGCGTAGGCGAGCCGGATCCGGCGCAGGCGACCGTGCTGAACGGTTCGGCGGAGATATCCCGCGCGTTGGAAGAAGCCGTGGGTCTGGCCCGTTCCGAGGTGATCGGAATGCATCCCGGTATTCCGATTTCTCCGGAACGGCTCGCGGAAGGCCGGATCCGGAACAAGAAACTGCTGGACCGTGGTGTGGCCATGCGTTCCATGCATCTCACGGCGATGCTGCGCACCTCGTTCGGTCCGGCCCATCTGCGGGATCTGGAGAGCGCGGGAGCAAGTGTCCGTATCGCCGCGGTACTTCCCGCCCGGCTGGTTATCGCGGACCGCCGGGTGGCTTTGGTTTCGACCCCTTCCATGGAACAGGAAGGATCCGCGCTACGTCTGGAGTGCGGCGCTTTCCTGGAGATCCTGACCCGTTTCTTCGATCACCTCTGGGACCATGAGGCGGTCCCTCTCACTCCTGGGGTCGAAGGCGCCGTGGAGGGGGAGGACGAGGCGGCCGAGGAGAGCGGCGGCGACCGGCTGACCGGCCGTGAGCAGGCGCTGCTGCGGCTCATGGCCAAGGGGCTCAAGGACGAGGCCATCGCCCGCGACCTGGGCGTCTCACCGCGTACGCTGCGCAGGCTCATCGCCGACCTGATGCGTCGGCTCGACTGCGAGAGCCGCTTCCAGGCCGGTGTCGAGGCCACGGCCCGTGGCTGGCTGGACGCCGCTCCGCACGACTGACGCGCCCTCACCGCCCCTCCCCGCCACCCCCTCGCACCTCCGTCGCACCCCGGCGGCCCACTGGGCCGCCGGGGTCTTCCGTATGCGCGCCGGCCATGAAAGGCAGGACTGACCTGGAGTGGCCATGGCCGCACGCGGTCAACCCGAATCCCTGGACGCGGATGCGGCGGTCGGCCAGCATTTCGAGCGAAGGATTCGTACGACAGACAAAGGGACGCCTGCCGTGGATCAGCGCAAGAGCCGCAACAAGAACAACAGCAAGAAGTCGGCGTGGACGGCGGCCTTCGGGCTCGCTCTGGCGATTTTCGCCGTGGCCACTCCGGCGAATTCCGGATCCGCCGCCGCGACCGACGTAAGGGCCGCGCAGCCGTCGGCCGTTCTGCTCGACACCTCGTGGCCCACGCCCACGCCGTAACACCACGAAAGGCACCGTGGACGAGCAGAAAACGAATGTGGGGCGGGAGACACATGCTTCTCAGTGAAGAGCAGGAAAGAGAATACCGGGACCGGGGATTCGTCGTGGTCGACTCCCTGTTCAGCCCGGACGAGGTGGATTCGCTGCGCGAGTCCTTCCGCAGGGACGGTGAGATACCCGGCGAGCACCGCATCGTCGAGGACGACGGACGCGCCGTCCGCGCGGTGTACGCCTCCCACCGGCGGCAGCCGGAGTTCGCGGCCCTGGTACGGCACCCGGGAGTCCTGGGGCCGGTACGCCGGCTGCTGGGGGCGGAGGTCTACGTATACCAATTCAAGATCAACGCGAAGCCGGCGATGGGCGGCGGCGGTTGGGCCTGGCACCAGGACTTCGCGGCCTGGCGCATCGCCGACAACCTGCCCGCGCCGCGCCTGGTGAACGTGGGGGTCTTCCTCGACGACGTCACGGAGTTCAACGGCCCGGTCATCTTCGTGCCCGGCTCGCACCGCGACGGTCTCGTGCGCAGCGGCCGCACCCGGTCCGACGCCAGGTCCGCACAGCACCTGGACCCCGACGACATCGCGCTCAGGCCCGCCGACATGGTGGCGCTCGCCGCCGAGCACGGCATGGACAGCCCCAAGGGCCCCGCGGGTTCGGTGATCTTCTTCGATCCCGAGATCGTCCACGGCTCCGCGCCCAACATGTCGCCGTTCGACCGCAGGCTGCTGATCCTCACGTACAACGACGTGACCAACGAGCCCCGGCCGCTGGGCGAGCCCCGGCCGGACTATGTCGTGTGCCGGGACACCACTCCTCTGCGCGTCCTCGACGAGGCACCCGTTCTCGTGGGCGTCGGGGAGGCGGTGTGACCGAGCGGGGACGCAGTCGCGCCGTGGTGCTCGAGGAGTTCGGACGCCCGCTCGCCCTGCGCGACTTCGAGCTGCCGCGACCGCCCGAGGGCGGCATGGTCGTGGCCGGCCGGTACGGCGGGATCTGCGGTACGGATCTGCACCTCCAGCAGGGGCATCTGCCGGTACCGGTGCCCCTGGTCCTGGGCCACGAGGGGCTCGGCACCGTGCACACCCTCGCCCCCGGCACTCATCTCGACGCCTCCGGTGCTCCCCTCTCGCCCGGCGACGAGGTGATGTGGGCGTCCTCGCTCGCCTGCGGCACCTGTCCGCCCTGCCGGCTGCACCGCGAGCCGACGCTGTGCGAGCAGCGCCGCACCTACGGGGTGAACCGGCCGGCGACCGGTACGTATCCCCTCGCCGGGTCCTGGGCCGACCACATCGTGCTGCACCCCGGTACCACCGTGGTCAAGGTCCCGGACGGGGTGGGGGCGTTGGCCGCGATGTCGCTGGCCTGCGCGGGACCCACCATGGTGCACGCCTTCTACGAGCGCAGGCCGGTCCGCGTCGGCGAGACGGTCGTCGTCCAGGGATCCGGTCCCGTCGGCCTCGCCGCCGCCGCGCTCGCCCAACTCGCCGGAGCCGCCCGGGTGATCCTCGTCGGCGGCCCCGCGCAGCGGCTGGAGCTCGCGGCGAAGGCGGGCATCGGCGACCACCACGTCAATCTGGTCGAGGCCGCCGACACCGGCACCGCGCTCGCGGAGGTCCAACGCCTCACGGGCGGAGCCGGCGCGGACCTCGTCGTCGAGTGCACCGGGGTGCCCGGGGCCGTCGGGCAGGGGCTCGGACTGGCCCGGCGCGGAGGCTCGTACCTGATCGTCGGCCAGTACACCGACAGCGGCGACACCCTGATCAATCCGCACCAGATCGTGTACCGGCAGCTCGACGTCGTCGGTTCCTGGGCGTTCACCGGCGCCCATCTCGTCGAGTACGTACGGCTGTTGCCCGCCCTGACGCGCCGGTTCGCGTTGGCGGACCTCGTGACGGAGTACGCGTTGGCGGACCACGGGCAGGCACTGGCGGCCGTCGCCGGCGGCTCGGTGATGAAGGCGGTTCTGGCCGGCGGCGACCGATTCTGACGGGGGGACAGGCGATGACGACGACAGCATCCGTGCGCGCGGGAGCGCACCGGCGGCTCACGGCGGACACGGTCGTGGAGCTGGTGGTGCGGCAGGCCGAAAGGCATCCGGAGTCGGTGGCCGTGCGCCACGGCGACCGGGCACTGACGTACGGCCAACTCCTTTCCGCCGCCGCCTCGATGGCGACGGCACTGGCGGACGGTCACGGGGTGGGGGCCGGGCTGCGCGTGGGCCTCGCCACCCGGCGCGGGATTCCGCAGATGGTGTCCGTCCTCGCCATCCTCATGGCGGGCGGCTGCTATGTGCCGCTGGATCCGGCACTGCCCGAGCAGCGGCTGCGCGGCATGATCGACGACGCCGGGCTGAAACTGCTGGTGAGCGACGACGCGTACACGGGCCCGCGGCCGCCGGGCGCCGTGATCACGGCGCCGCGGCCGTCCGGGGAGAGCGTCGCGGCGTACCCGGGGCGGCCCCGCCCGCAGGCCTCGTCCGAGGCGTACGTGCTGTTCACCTCCGGATCCACCGGCAGGCCCAAGGGCGTGGTGATGCCGCACCGCCCGCTGGTCAACCTCATCGAGTGGCAGCGTGCCTCCTCGACCGCGGGCATCGGCACCCGCACCCTCCAGTTCGCGCCGATCGGCTTCGACGTCTCCTTCCAGGAGATCTTCTCGACCTGGTGCAGCGGCGGGGAACTGGTGCTCATCGGGGAACAGGACCGGCGTGACCCGGCCAGGGTCCTCGAACTGGCCCACCATCACGGCGTACAGCGGATCTTCGTGCCCTTCGCCGTCCTCCAGTCCATGGCGGACTGGGCGTTCGACGGCGACCAGGACCTGCCGCGTCTGACGGAGATCATCACCGCGGGCGAGCAGCCGATCGTCACCCCCGCCCTGGAGCGTTTCGTCGAGCTCACCGGCAACCCCACCCTCGCCAACCAGTACGGACCGACCGAGACCCATGCGGCGACGCAGAGCGTGCTGCGCGGATCGCCGTGGGACTGGCCGCGGGTGCCGCCGCTCGGCGAGGTCCTCGACAACTGCTCGGTCCTGCTCCTCGACGACTCCCTGACGCCCGTGCCCGAGGGCACCGAGGGGGAGATCTGCGTCGCGGGGATCTCCCTCGCCGACGGGTACGCCGTCGACGACGACCGCACCCGCGGCAGATTCGTCGCCGCCGGTCATCTCGACGGGATCCGACGGCTGTACCGCACGGGAGACTTCGGGATCGTCGAGGACGGCGTCCTGCACTACCGGGGCCGGCGCGACGACCAGGTGAAGATCAGCGGGCACCGCATCGAGACGGGCGAGGTCGAGGCCGCCGTGTCGGCGCACCCGGAGGTCGGCCAGGTGGCGGTGGTCGCCGTCGGGGACGGCCCCGGCACCCGGCACCTGGTGGCCTTCGTGGTGGCACGCCGCGGAACGACGCCGGACGAGGACGGGCTGCGCGCCTTCACGGCCCGGCTGCTGCCCGCACACGCCGTCCCCCGGCGTTTCCTGCCGGCTGACACGCTGCCCCGTACCGCCACCAACAAGGTGGACCGGCGCGCTCTCGCCGCTCGGGCCACCCCCGCACCGGCCGGCGAGGACGGCCCGCCCCTGGGCGCCCGGGAGACCGTGCGCGCGGTGTGGCAGCGGGCCCTGGGCAGGGCCGTGCCCGACGGCGTCCGGTTCTTCGACGTGGGCGGCGACTCGCTCACCGCGGTCCGCCTGGTCGTCGAGCTCAACCGGCACTTCGCGCGGAAGATCTCCGTCGGTGATCTGCTGCTGCGCCCGGAGTTCGACGCGTGTGTCGCCTTCTTCGAGGCCACCGAGGCGAACGACGACTTCCGGCCCCGTCCCGCCACCGGTGACGCGGAGCGCGGCGCGTGGCTGCCGGTCGCCCTCACCCAGGCGCACCGGATGAACCGGGAGGCCTGGCGGGCCCGGCACGGACTGCCGAGCATCAGCAACGTCCCCATGGCGTACCACCTCCAGGGGGAACTGGACGCGGGTGCCCTGGAGACCGCGCTGCGGCATTTCGTCGCCCGGCACCCGGCGCTCGCCCTGGAGATCGACGAGACTCCGGGCGCGCACCGCCAGCGGCTCACCGACTGGACGCCCACGCTGCGCATCGTGCGGCTCGACCCGCAGCTGTCCGCCGAAGCCGCCCGGCAGCGGGCCCTGGCCCTCGTCCAGGAGGACGCGGAGCGCCCCTTCGTGCGGAGCGGAACGGCGTACGACGGACTGCTGCGGGCGACGCTGATCCGGATCGCCGAGCGGGAGCACCACTTGTTCCTGTGCGCCGACCACATCGTGTTCGACGGCTGGTCGGTGGGGGTGCTCAATGAGGACCTGGCCGTCTGTTACCGCGCGGCCCTGCGCGGCGAGGCACCGCCGGCGGCCGAGCCCGACCTGAGGTTCCTCGACTGGGCGCGCGCGGAGAACGCCTGGCTGGGCGAGGACCTCGCGGCCCGCCTCCGCGCGGACTTCGGCCGCCGGCCCGGGGTGCCCGAGGACCCGGCCGCCGCCCTGCTCTATCCGGCGATCGAGCCGAGCCCGCCCGCGCACTACGCCCGCGAGACACTCATCCGCAGACGGCTCGACGCTGACCGCACGGCGGCCGTGCACGAGCTCGCCCGGACCACCGGGCACCCGATGGGCTCCGTGCTCACCGCGCTCTACGCGACCGCGTTCGCCCGCTGGTCGGGACGCGACGAGGTCGCCCTGGTCTCGACGTTCGCCAACCGGACCATCCCGGACGCGGACCGCTCGGTGGGCTTCTTCGCCAACAACGTCCCGGTGTTCCTGGGCCGCGCCGCCGGTCTGTCGCCCGCCGAGATGATCGACCGCGCCGCCCGCGAGGTGGGCCGTGCGGCCCAGCGGGAGGCCGTGCCCTTCCCGTTCTGGCTCGCCACGATGCTGCCCGGCCACGAGGACCTCGCCGGCAGCGCGCGCTACGCGTTCCTGAACGTCCGCAGCCAGGACCGCTCGGGCCTGGACCGGCTGGAGCTCGACGGAGTGACCTCGCGGGCGGTCCGCGTCGACATCGCGCTGACGCCGTCCTTCGCCCTCGGCCTCCGGGCCGGCGACAACGGCGCCGACATCGCGCTCGAACTCGCCTTCCTCCCCGGCCTCGTCGCCCCGGAACGCGCCGAGGCGCTCATGGCGGAGCTCGAGGACGTCGTGGACGCGGTCGGACACCCACGAGGAGGGCAGCGCCGGTGATCCTCACCGAGGTCGACGACCTGAGCGCCGACAAGGACTGGCTGCGGCTGTGGCGGTCGGACGACCACCAGCACGCCAACTACACCGTCACCTCACTGGCGGTCGGCGCCGCCCACTACACCCGCCTCTACTACCTCCCCGCCGAACGCGACGTCAGCGAGTACCGGCCGTGCGCCGAGCGGTTCGTTCCGCACCACCTGCTGGCGTCCGGCCCCGACGGCCCGGTGGCCGGACTCGCGCTCACCGTCGAGGTACTGCCCGGACGGCACCGGCTGTCCGCCTACGGGCGGCCGCTGATGCTGGTCGAGGACCGCACGGCACCCGCACGGCTGCGCAGACAGGCCGCCGCCGCGATCCACACCCGGCTCCAGGAGCTCACCGAGCACTACGGCGCCGAGCGCTACCACGCCAGGGACTACCTGGTCGGCGGGGAGATCTCGCCCCTGACCGAGGTGCTGCTCCGGCACGGGGGCGTCAGCCGGCACCACTTCACCCAGACCGTCGACCTGCGCCCGCCCGCCGAGGAGCGCTTCGCCGAACTGCGCAAGAACTTCCGCAAGATCCTGCGCAGGGAGCGCGGCGGCTTCGCACTCGACGTGGTGACCGCACGCGAGGTGACCCGGGCGCACCTGGACGACTTCGTCCGGCTGCATCTGGAGTTCTTCGGCAAGACCCTGCGAACGCGGGCCTCGTGGGACTCGATCCTGGCCTCGGTCCGTGCCGACGAGGGGTTCATGGTGGTCGGCCGCCAGGACGACAGGCCGGTGTCGATGGCCTACTTCGCGGTGTCGGACCGCTACTGCCTCTACGCCTCCGGCGTCAACGACGCCGACAGCTACGGCAGCGGACTGAGCCACCGGGTGCTGTGGCGGGCCATGGAACACGCCCGTGCGCTGGGCTGTGTCCACTTCGAACTCGGTGAACAGCTCTACCCGGGCATGTATCCCGACCTGCCGGAGAAGTTCCGGGCGATCGGTCACTTCAAGGCGGGCTTCAGCAACACCACGGCCGCCCGCCTGGACGTGTTCTCCGCTCCGCTGGAGGCGCCGTGACCGTCGTTTCCCGGTGGGCCGCGGTGGCGCGCGGACCCCGGCGGGCCGAACTCGTCCTGCACACCGTCACCCTCGTCAACGCCGTCGGCAACGGCCTCTTCACCGTCGCCGGCACGCTGTTCTTCGTCCAGGTCCTGGACCTGTCACCGCTCCGCATGGGGGTGGGCCTGGCCGTCGCCGCCGCCTTCGGGCTCGCCGCCAGCGTGCCGGTGACCCGGGCCCTGGACGGCCGCTCGCTGCGCGCCGCCTACGGTGTGCTGCTGATGGTCCAGGCCGTGGCCATGGCCCTGTTGCCGACGGTCCGGTCGTTCGGGGTCCTCATCGCCGTCCTCGCCCTGGGGGCCGCCGGGCAGAAGAGCGCTCGCGCGGTGAACAACGCGCTGATCGGACAGGTGGCGGGCGCCCGCCGGGCCGACGTACGGGCCGTCTCGCGGTCCGTGAACAACCTGGGGACCGCCGCCGGGGCCCTGCTGTCCTCCGCGGCCGTGGTCAGCGGCACCGACCGGGCCTACGAACTCCTCGTCCACGCCGACGCGGTGACCTTTCTGCTCGCCGCCGCGCTGGTGCCCGCGATACGGGTCACGGGCCGTTTGGCCACGGCCGGGCGGAACCGGTACGGCTCGGCGCTGCGGGACTCCCGCTACGGGGCGGTCACGCTGGCCGACGGCGTGATGTGCCTGGAGTACTTCGTCATCACGCTGGTGCTCCCGCTGTGGGTCGACGAGCACACCTCGGCGCCCCGAGCCGTCGTCCCCGCCCTCTTCGCGCTCAACATGGTGCTGGTGGCGCTCTTCCAGATCCGGGTCAGCCGGCGGGCCCGCACGATCGCGGCGGCCGCCCGCGCGGTACGGGTCTCCGGGGCGCTCTTCCTGGTCAGCCTGGCCGCACTGCTGCTCGCCGGGCAGGTGGCCGCGGTGCCCGCCGTGCTCCTGCTGGTGGCGGGCGTCGGGCTGCACACGGCCGGCGAGCTGTATCACGCCGCGGGTGCCTCCGAGCTCAGCTACGGGCTGGCCCCCGAGGAGCGGATGACCGAGTACCAGGGCGTGTTCGGGCTCGGTATGGGGGTGGCCGAGATCGTCGCCCCGTACGTCCTCGTCGTCGCCTGTCTGGAGGGCGGTTGGGCCGGCTGGGCCGGGCTCGCCGTCCTGCTGTCCGCCACCGGTGCGGCCCTGCCGTTGCTCGCCTCCCGGCCCCCGGCCCCGGTCCCGGTCCCGATCGCGCGCTGACGCGGTCGAGAGCCCCGCAGTCCTGACCACACCC
Source organism: Streptomyces sp. NPDC087859 (assembly GCF_044742595.1). NCBI lineage: Bacteria > Bacillati > Actinomycetota > Actinomycetes > Kitasatosporales > Streptomycetaceae > Streptomyces > Streptomyces sp. NPDC087859. The sequence continues at coordinate 114,028 of NZ_JBIUUU010000027.1, forward strand.
CACACCCCCGGGCACACGACTGCCCCTCAACGCCCTTTATCTCCGTTTTTCTTACTGTTTGTCACCGCACTGGAACGAGGTGTCTTACGTTGGGTCTCCTTCGTACAGAGGGATTCACGAAGCTTCTGGAGCTCGTCGCGGAGGAGTCCGACACGCTGGATTCGGCGTACACCGCGGCCCTGCACGCCGCGACGCTCGGCGGCCGACTCAAGGCCGAGGTGGGCCTCGGCGCCCTGAGCCGCGGCGAGTCGGTCGCGCTCGCCGAGCTGCGGAGCACCGGCGCCCGCCGCCATCTCCCCCTCGTGCGGGACACGGTGGGTGAGCGCATGGTGCTGACCGGCACCGGACGCCTGCGTGTTCTGCGCGACGGCGAGCCCGCGCCGGAAGGGGTGCTGGAGATCGGCCGCGTCGACTGGGACGGCAGCCGCCCCGCGGACCTCGACCGGCGCTGGGACGAGCAACAGCGCGCCGAGGACGCCGAGTCGCTGACGCTGCACGCATGGCTGCGCGCCCGCCCGGCCGGCACGGTGGACACCATGGTCGCGGACCTGCGCCGGACCCTGACCCATGTCGGGCCGATGCGTGTGTACATCGGCGACCACTGCTACACGAACCTCGGCCGGGAACACAGCAATCTGGTGGGCAAGTCGGTCTCCGCCGGCTCCGAGCAGTGCCGGCTCAACGGGATCGACGGCGTGCCGGTCGAGCGGTGGACGGCCCACGACGCCGTCTTCGTCGTCTGCATGTCCGCGCTCATCGCCTCGGGAACCCCTTCCAGGACCGAGGAGTTCAGCGGCACCCAGCTGACCGCCGGACGCCTGGAGGCGTTCATACGCGCCAAGATCACTTCCTACGAAGGAGAGGTGACCGCCGCCACGGAACAACTGCCGCTCGTGGACAGGCTCTTCGCGCTCGCGGCGCACGCCAGGCGGTCGCGCCCCGGCAAGCTCGAACGGGGACCGCAGATCTACCGCACGGTCCAGGCCATGACGATCAACAAGCAGGAGCACTTCCTCGACCGTCCGGTCACCTCCGCCGATCTGCCCGCCGCCTTCACCGCGAAGGTGACGGAGCTGCTGCCGGGGGCGGACCTGGACCGTCCGGACCACCTGGTCGCGGCCTGGGCCCAGTTGATGCCGGCACTGCACGGCCCCTCGGCCGACGACGGGTTCGCCACCGGCCTGGAGGAAGTGATCCACGGGTTGGTCGAGGCGGGCACCGAGTCGACCGGGTCCCATGTCGGCATGTCCCGCGGCCCCCGCGACATCACGACCCTGTCCGCACTCGTCGCCGCCGGCAGCCCGGACCCCGGACACTGGAAGACCAGCGACTACTACTGCTGTGTGGTGCCCGGCCAGGACTTCACCCGGCGCTTCGACCGGGCCCCGGAGGAACTGCCGCAGGTCATCAGGGCGATCGCCGCCCGGATGCGCTGGAACGGCTGGCACTTCATGCCGCACGCCAGCGGTGCGAGCGACCACCCGAGCTTCGCGGACCGGGACTGGTTCTACGCTCCCACCATGCCCGACATGACCGAGTGGACCTCGCACCATCACCAGGGCCATGTCGCCAACGGAGTCCGGCACGCCATCCGGGTCCCGCTGGGCCTGACCCTGGCCGGCGCCCACCGGCCCGGAATCCACGACTTCCGCCTGATGCGCACGGACGGCGAGACCTACGGCGTCCCGGAGCTGCGCGCGGCCATCGCCATCGGCCGTGTCCTCCAGAGCGTCTACCAGGCGCACGCGGACCGCTCGGAGCACACCGGACCCGCCCTGGTCGTCTCGGACTTCGGCAACACCTGGTACCAGCGACGCCACGCGCCCGCCGCGGCGGCACTGTGACACCCTCCGCTCCCGCCCCCTGTCCCCTCCCGCCCGCACACCGACCCCAGGAAGGGCCTCCCATGTCCCCCGACCGTTCCGTCCTCCACCTCGGCCTGCGCCGCTCCCCCCTGGAGTGGCAGCCCGAGATCGACGCCGCCGCACAGCTGGGCCACGCCGTGTACGTCCACTCCGACACCGGCCTCGGCCATCTCGGACTGCCCGACGACCGGATCGCCGCCTTCACCCGGACGGAGCCCGCCGAGGACGTGGCGGCCCGCGCCCTGCGACAGGCACAGGACGGCGGGCACCGGCCCGCGGCGGTGCTGTGCTGGGGCGACCGGTACGTGGACATCGCCGCCAGGGTGGCGCAGGCGCTCGGCCTGCGCGGGCCCTCGGTCACCGCGGCCGCCGTGTGCCTCGACAAGGCGGCGCAGCGCCGGGCGCTGGAACCGCACGGTCTCAACCCCCGCTGGCGCACCGGCAATACGGCCGGGGAACTGAAGGCCGCGGTCGGCGAACTCGGCCTTCCCCTGATCTTCAAGCTCGCCCACTCCTCGGGCGGGCGCGGTTCCGTCGTGCTCGACGCGGACACGGAACCGGACGAGCTGATGAAGCTGACGTCCCTCAACTACGAGGACTCCGACGCCTTCCTCGTGGAGGAGCTCGTCGACGGCAGCGAGCACTCGGTCTCCGGGCTGGTGCACGGGAACGAGGTGGTGATCCTCGCCGTGTCCGACAAGTACCTGGCCCCCGGGGAACTCCGTACGACCACCACGGTCGTCCCCTCCGCGCTCACCTCGGAACGGCTCGAGCGGGTCCACGAGGCGGCCGAGCGCGCGGTGCGCGCCGTGGGCATCGAGACCGGCGGCTTCCACGTGGACCTGCGGTACGCCGCCGAGGGCCCCGTCGTCCTGGAGATCGGCGCACGGCTCGGCGGCGACCTGATCAACTCCCACCTCGTGCCGCTCGCCACCGACGGCGCGGCAGACCCGTACCGCTCGCTCGTCGAGACCCTCGCGGACGGCGAACTGCCCCGCCCCGCCCCCTTCGTGACCACCGCGGCGATGCACCTGCTGCCGGTCCCGGCCGACGCCGATGTCCCGGCGCTGCTCTCCCGCCTCGCGGAGCACCCGGCCGTGCGGGTCGCCGCCGAGTGGCCCTCCCCCGAGGACGAGGTCGTCGTGGTGGTGACGGCACAGGACCCGGACACGATCCCGGCGATCCTCGAGGACCTCCGCCGCCGGACGGGACGGTAGGCCCGCGTGCCGGACCGTGCGAACTCCGCGCACCCGCCGGACCTCCCGCTCGTCGGCGTCCTGGCCTGCCGCAAGCAGCGCGCCAACGGCACCAGTTACTCCCGGGTCAACGACGTCCTCACCGACAGCCTGCTGCGGTACGCGCGCGTGCTGCCGCTCGTCGTCCCGCCCGACGAGACCGGCGCCTCGGCCCTGGACGACCTCGACGGGCTGGTCCTGCCCGGCAGCGGCTCCTTCGTCCACCCCCGTTTCACCGCGGAAGCCGGCGCGGAGACCCCGGGGCGGGAGTACGACACCGACCGTGACGCCGCCGCGCTCGCTCTGCTGCGCCGCGCCCGTGAGCTGCCGGACCTCCCGGTGCTGGGCAGTTGCCGGGGCATGCAGGAGATCGGGGTGGCGGCCGGGGCGGCGCTGCGGGACACCGAGGGCGCCGAGACCGCCGTCCACCGCTTCACGCCGCGTCCGGCGGGCGGTGACCGCTGGGCCGACGCGCACCCCGTGCACATCCGGCCGGGCGGACTGCTCGCCGGGCTCCCCGGGGAGCTCGCCGGGACCGCCGTCCCCGTCAACTCCCAGCACTCTCAGGTGGTCTGCGCGCTCCCGGACGACGTACGCGTCGAGGCCGTGGCGCCCGACGGTGTGCTCGAGGCGATCAGTGTCGGCCATCCCGCTCGGTATGTCCTCGGCATCCAGTGGCACTTCGAGCAGCACACCGGGGACAGCGCGCTGAACCGGACCATCCTGGAATCCTTCGGGCGGCGCTGCCGTCTGCGCAGAGAGAAGAGAAAGTCGTGCTGAACCTGTCCGGGCCCTTCCTCGACTCCGTGGCGGAGCTGGCGCTCGGCGCCGTGGCGGACCCGGCGGACGGCGTGCTGTTCGTCGCCGGGTCGGTCGTCGACGGACTGGCCAACCGCAACTCCGACCTGGACGTCTACTTCCTGGGCGGCGACGGGGCCGCGGTCGTCGGGGCCGACACCACCGTCCGCAAGGGCGAGAAGAGCGGCACCATCGGCGAGCTCGACGGGCGCGAGGTCAGCCTCTCGATCCTGGAACCCACCGGGATCGAGGAGCTGACACGCTCCTTCCAGGACTGTCTGGCCGCGCTGTCCGACGGCGGCGGGATCGTCCAGCTGGAGAGCCAGAACGATCTCAAGGTGCTGCACCGCATCCGTACCGGTGTCCCGCTGCGCGGTGCCGAGCGGCTCGAGAAACTGCGGGCGGCGACGGGCACGCACCGGCTGGCCGAGTACCACGTCAACGTCCAGGCGGTGGCCGCCGTCAACCGGCTCACCGATGTCGAGGGGGAACTCGCCGAGAGCAACGACGCCTCGGCGTGCTGGATGTTCCGGGAGGCCGTCGCCCATTTCGCCCGGATGGTGCTCGCCCTCGACGGAGAGACCAACCCGGCACCCAAGTGGCTGGTCAGACTGCTGGAGCTAGGTGGCCCCGACCCCCGGCTGCGGTCCCGTCTGGCCCAGCTGCTCACCGAGTCCGAGGAGGATCTGCCCGCGGCGGTCGCCGAGGTCAAGGGGCTGTTGCGGAGCACGGTCGACCTCGCCCCCGGCACGGTCGTCGGGCCGTACACGCGGCGCGTGATCCGGAAGCTGGGCTGACATGACCGCTGTCCTCGGACTTCCGGGCCTGGCCCTGCACGAGATACCGGAGGCGTTCGTCCCGGAGGAACCCCGCCTCGGCGGCGCGGCGGTGCCCGTACCCGCGGCGCGACTGGCGGCACTGAGCAGCACCGGCACGGTGCTCCTGGGCCGGCGGCCGGACGACCTCCACGTCAAGGAGTTCCGCGCGTCGGTCATCGCCGAGACCCGGGCCTTGTTCCGGGTCCCGCACGACCACACCCTCACCGTCGTGGCGGCCCGCCCCACGGAACTCTGCCACCTCACCGCCGCCCAGCCCTGGGCCGCGGGCCTGAAGGTGACAGGGACCGGCCCGCGCGCCACCGCCTGGCGATCCGCCACAGCGGGCGTGCGGGAATCCACCGGCCTCACCCCCCTCGCCGTGGTGGCCGACGAGGATCCCGCCTGGCGGGAGCGGCTCGAGGCGGCCCCGGTGGGTGCCTGGCGGGTCGCGGAGCTCACCGGTACCGCCGAGGTGCTCACCGGGCGAGGTGTCCGTGACGCCGATGTCGCGTTCCTCTGTCCGAGCGGACTGCTCGGTGTCGGTGTCGGCCTCACCGTGGCCGTGCTCTCGCCGCGGGCCGCGTCCGCGTCGCCGGGGCTGACCCGCGTGCTCGACGTGGCCGGGGCCGCGGTCGGTACCGGTGACCTGGTGATGTTCGCGCACGCGGTGCGGGCCGTGGCGGAGAGCGACGCCACGAGCGCGGCAGCCGGACGCGGGGCCCGCCGCGCCCTGGTCGCCGACTGGGCCGCCACCCGCGACTGGGTCACCGCCCCCGCGGCCGGGGCGGGCGACGCGCTGACGGTCCGTCTGGTCACCGCCCTGACGCCGGGCACGGTCGCCGAACTCGGCCGGTTCCTGGAGACCGCCCATCTGGCGTACGGCCTCACGGACCCGGCCGACCCGCACGCGCTCCGCATCGGCCTGTACGACTCCCTGCGCACCGCCGACATCGAGCGCCTGCTCGGCCTGCTCGACTTCCTCGTGGCTCGCCTGGCGCACACCACGGACCCTGACCAGGAGGGACGATGACCCCCCGCTCCGACGCCCTCATGATCCTCAAGCCGGACGTGCTGGACGGGCCGTTCGCCGTGTGCCCGCGTCCCCTCGCCCGGGACGCCGTCCGCGGACTCGTCGACCTGTACGCCGGGCGGCCGCCCGGACCGTACGAGGTGGCGACATCCGACGGCGCCGTCCGCTGGGCCCGGCGCAACGTGGACCGCAAGACCGCGGCCCGGGGCTGGTACGACCAGGAGCTGCGGTCCCGGCAGGAACGCCTGAGCCGGCTGACCGCCCTGCTGCGCTCCCCCACGCTCACCGGAGAGGGCCCCACGGAGACGGCCGGGCTGATCCTCGGGATGGCGGGCGCGCTCGGCTTCAGCGTCGCCGAGCGCGCCCGCCGGCGCTTCACCCACCGAGACGTCCTCGGCCTCTACGCGTACAACACCCACTACACCCGGCTCGCCGGCGACCTGACCGCCTACCTCACCGGCGGAGAGGGAGAGATCCTTCTGCTCACGGGAGAGGAGAACCTCAGCAGCCTGCACATCCTCAAGGAGGTGGTCCGCCGCGTCGTCCGCTATCCCACCACCCACTACGACGCCCTGGAGAACCTGCTGCACGTCTCCGACCCGGGGGCGACGGACTGGACGTACTTCGAAGGGACCCTGACGGGGCACGCCGACCCGTACGGACCGATCAGCTGCCTGCGCGCGCCCCAATCCGTATAACTGTGAAAAAATTACCCATACGGCGTCAAAGGAGAATCCTCGTGAGCAGCCCCGCCGACGAGCTCGGCTACGGGAGCCTGCGGCTCGACCGCACCGGCCAGGCCGAGGCCTTCGACGCCATCGGCGACCGCTACGACGAGGCCTTCCCGCACAAGGAGGGCCAGGTCGCGTCCGCCGAATGGCTCATCAGGTCCCTGCCGGCCGGGTCACGCGTACTGGACCTGGGCTGCGGCACCGGGATCCCGACCGCGCGCCAGCTGGCGCAGGGCGGCCTGGACGTCGTCGGGGTCGACCTGTCGGACCGGATGGTCACGCTCGCCCGGCGCCAGGTGCCCACCGGGACGTTCCACCGTGCCGACATCGCGGACCTGCGGCCCGACGGCCCCCGGGACCTCGGTCGGTTCGACGCGGTGGCCGCCTTCTTCTCCCTGCTCATGCTGCCGCGGGCCGAGATCCCCCTCGCCGTGCGGACCATCCACCACCTGCTCGTTCCGGGCGGCCTGTTCGCGCTGTCGATGGTGGAGGCCGATGTGGACGACTTCTCGATCCCGTTCATCGGCAGCACCATCCGGGTCTCCGGCTATCTCCGGGACGAGCTGCGCGAGGTCGTGGAGGCGGAGGGTTTCGAGATCGCCGAGGAGTCCTCGTACTCGTACGCTCCGGCGTCCGTGGACGTGCCGCCCGAGGTGCAGATCTTCCTGCGCTGCCGACGACGTGGCTGACAGCTGCTGATCAGCCCGCCCCGTGGGCCCGCACGGCCGGAAGGACACGCGTGACGAAGCAGTTCGGAGCCGATGGCGGCACCGGCGGGCAGGCGGCCGGCGCGCACGAGCCCTCCGGTGCCCCGCGTCGGCCCGAGCCGCCCGCTGCGTCCTCGAAGTCCGGCAATCCACACGCGCCCAAGGGCTCCGAGGCGGGCGGCGCGGCCCTGCGCCCGCCGCCCCCACCAGAACCCGCCGGACGCCCGATCGCCTCCGCGCCGCAGACCGACAGGCTCCGCTATCTCGACGCGGCGACCCGGCAGATCGCCCGCGGCATGAACCTCGACGAGACCCTGGGCGAACTGTGCCGGGCGGCCGTCCCGGCCTTCGCCGACACGGCGTTCGTCCATCTGTACGCGCCGCTTCCGGTGGGCGACGAGAGCACCGCCGACCCCGGTGTCCTGCGGCTGCACACCACGGCCCCCGCTCCGGAGGCCGCCACCGTCCAGGCGGCCGATGCCGTGCAGCCGGCCGCGGACGCTCTGCTCACCAAGCTGCTCCGGGCCGGGCGGCCGGTGTTCGGGAACACCCCGGGTCTGCGTTCCGTGGTGGCCGAGCTGCTGGGGGTGGCGAACGCGCCGGGCGCGGTGCCGCCCGGACGGCGGCTGATCATCGCTCCGCTGCACGGGCGCAGCCATGTCATGGGCAGTGTGGTCCTCATCCGCGGCCCCGGGCGGCCCGACTTCACCTACGACGACCTCCTCGTCGCCTCCCAGCTCGCCACCCACACCGCTCTCGGCATCCACAAGGCGGTGCTCTACGCGCGCGAGGCGGCCGTCGCGGACGCGTTGCAGCGCACCATGCTCCCGGCGTCGCTGCCCGAGCCGGCCGGAGTCCGGCTGGCCAGCCGCTATCTGCCGTCCTCACGGACCGCGCAGGTCGGCGGCGACTGGTACGACGCGATCCCGCTGCCCGGCAACCGTGTCGCACTGGTCATCGGCGACGTGATGGGCCATTCCATGACGTCGGCCGCGATCATGGGCCAGCTGCGCACCATCGTGCAGACCCTCGCCGGACTCGACCTCTCCCCCGACGAGATCCTGCACCACCTCGACGAGCAGGCCGAGAGACTGGGCAGCGAGCACACGGCGACCTGTCTGTACGCCATGTACGACCCCGTGCTGCACCGGCTGCTGATGTCCAACGCCGGCCATCCGCCGCCCGTGCTCCTGCGTCCCGACGGCAGCACGGAGGTCGTGCGGGTGCCGCCCGGGGCGCCGATCGGTGTCGGCAGCGGTGGCTTCGAGTCCGTCGAGACGCACGCACCGGCGGGCGCGACGCTGCTGCTGTACACGGACGGTCTGGTGGAGTCCCGCGACTCGGATGTGATGACCGGGGTGGAGCAGCTGTGCGCGCGGCTGCGGGCGGGCGCCTCGGGAACCACGGCCCCGACGCTGGAGGAGCTGTGCGACCAGGCGCTCGGAACACTGGGCGCGGGCGACCGGGACGACGACATCGCGCTGCTCGCCGCCCGGTTCGTGGGCATCCTGCCGGACACCGTCGCGCACTGGTACCTGGCCCCGCGCCCGCAGACCGCTGGACAGGCCCGGCGGCTGACCCGCAGGACGCTGCGCCAATGGGGCCTGGAGTCCCTGCTGGAGTCCACCGAGCTCCTGGTCAGCGAGGTGGTGGCGAACGCCGTGCGGTTCGCGCGCCGGCCGATCACCCTGCGGCTGCTGCGCACGGACGTGCTCCGCTGCGAGGTGGAGGACGACTCGACCGTGGTGCCGAGGATGCGGCACGCGCGGCTGAGCGACGAGGGCGGCCGGGGGTTGTTCCTGGTCGACCAGCTGGCACAGCGCTGGGGGGCGACCAGGGTGAGCACGGGCAAGGTGGTCTGGTTCGAACAGCCACTGCCCCGCGACCTGGCCACGTGAGCCGCTCCGCGCGCGGGACGGGCCATGATCGCGTACCACTGGGAGGAACGCGTCACCGCCCACCCCACGGAGAGCCATGAACGCCCCCGCTCCCCAGGCCCGTGCCTCCGCGCTGCTCGGCCGCCCCAAGCTGTGGCTGGTACCCGCCCTCCTGAGCGGACTGCTCGCCCTGCTGCTGTCCCTGCTGTACATGGGCGGCATCGTCAATCCGCAGGGCGACCTCGAGGACCTGCCGATCGCGCTCGTCAACGCCGACACCGGCAAGCCGCCGGCCGGGCAGGAGCAGAACCTGGGAACGCAGATCGCCGCGGCGATCATGTCGGACACGTCGAGCGACAAGGCCGACTGGCGACAACTCACCCGGACGCAGGCCCAGGACGAGCTGGACTCGGGCAAGGTCTACGGCGCCCTCGTCGTCCCCGCCGACTTCACCGCCTCCGTCGGCGCGCTCACCGGCACCGGCGCCTCCGCGCGGCCGACGCTCACGGTGCTCACCAACCCCGGCAAGGGCAGCCTCGGCTCCTCCCTCGCCAGTCAGATCACCACGCAGACGGCACACCAGGCCTCTCAGACCATCGGCAGGCAGCTCACCCGGTCGGCCCCACACGCCGACGCCACACAGAAGCTGCTGCTCGCCGACCCCGTGGCCGTCACCACCGAGGTGGGCCACCCCGTCGGCATCCACAGCGGCCTGGGGCTGACCGCCTTCTACTACACGCTGCTGCTCGTCCTGGCCGGCTTCATGGGCGGCAACATCATCAGCAACGGCGTCGACACCGGCCTCGGCTACGCCGACAACGAGATCGGCCCCTGGCACACCCGGCTGCCCACCGTGCCGATCAGCCGCACCCAGACGCTGCTGCTGAAGATGGCGATGACCGCGGGCATCACCGTGCTCACCGTCTCCCTGGTGATGCTCGCCTGCGTCGCGATCCTGGGCATGGACGCGACCCATCTCCCGCTGCTGTGGATCTACTCGTACTGTGCGTCGCTCGCGGTCGGCCTGGGTGTACAGGCGATCAACGCCGCGTTCGGCGGCATCGGACAGCTCGTGTCGATGTTCGTGTTCATCGTCCTGGGCCTGCCGTCCTCGGGCGCCACCGTTCCGCTCCAGGCGGTGCCGGCGTTCTACCGCTTCCTGTCCCACTTCGAGCCCATGCGCCAGCTCGGCGACGGCGTCCGCGCGATCCTCTACTTCGACGCACGCGGCGACGCGGGCCTCACCCGTGCCTGGACGATGACCGCGATCGGCGCCGCCCTCGCCGTCCTCTTCGGCTTCGCGATGACCGTCTACTACGACCGCAAGGGCCACAGCCGCCTGACGCCGCAGCCCGCCTGAGACGGGCCGCGACGCCGCAGGCGGGTCACACGGTCACGCCGTACCGAGTGCCGTGCGCAGGGTGGTGATGGCCTGGTTGATCGCGGCGTGGGCGGCGTGGGTGTCGCGCAGGGCGTTGAGCATGACGAAGTCGTGGATGATGCCCTG
>NZ_JBIUUU010000028.1:0-116201 GCF_044742595.1 Streptomyces sp. NPDC087859
TCGGCGTTCTGCCTGCGCAGCCGCCTGAGCTCCTCACGCTCCTGCGTGGTGAGCTCGCCAGGGCGGCCCTCCCCCTGGTCTGCCTTGGCCTGGCGATACCAGCCGCGAAGGGACTCGGAGCTGATGCCGAGCTCCCGGGCCACGGCGGTGACCGTCTTGCCCGAGGAGTCGACGAGCGCGATGGCGTCCCGCTTGAACTCCTCGATGTACCGCTTCGTGTACTTGCTTCCCACCTGGTGCTACTTCCTCTGGAACCTCAGGTCCCAGTCTCCAGGTGTCCACGATCAAGGGGAGGCTTCAGATTGCCCGCTCGACGGTGTTGCGTTTCCTGTACCGCTCTTCGTCGAAACCGGGTGGCCGTCCGCCGCGAGAGCCTTTGCGTAAGCGGGCAGCCTGGCTATCAGTCTTCTCCGGGATCGTGTGCCGGATGCCCCGACGACGCAGGTACTCGCGGCAGGGGCCGTTGCTGTACGCCTTGTCCGCCGCGAGGCTGTCAGGCGTCTTCCGCGGCCTGCCCGGCCCGATCCGCGGAACACGAATGTTCTCCAACACCGGCTCGAACTGTGTGCAGTCCGCCCGCTGTCCCGGGGTGATAATCAGAGACAGCAGGCGACAACGGCCGTCCGCACTCAGATGGAGCTTGGTGGTGAACCCGCCCCGCGAGCGGCCCAAGCCCTCACCTTCTGCACCACCTCCACCAGGCGGGCGACGAGGCTCCGCCACAGCGTTTCGCCCTGGTGTTCTGCTGCTGCGGCCCCCTTTGAGGCGGGAGTCGGCGGTGGTTCGGTGCGGGCGCCGGCGGCGTGCTGATGTGTACGCACGATGGTGGAGTCGACCGAGATGTCCCAGTCGATCTCCCCGGCGGTATCGGCTTCGGCCTGGACCTGCTGGAGTAGGCGTTCCCAGGTTCCGTCGGCCGACCACAGGCGGTGGCGTTCATAGACCGTCTTCCACGGGCCGAACCGTTCAGGCAGGTCACGCCAATGCACGCCGGTCCGCACCCGGTGCAGAATCCCGTTGATCACCTGCCGGTGATCCCGCCACCGGCCGCAACGACCGTTACTGACCGGCAGGAACGGCCGAAGTCGTTCCCATTCGGCATCCGTCAGGTCGCCCCGCCCCATGACCACGTGAACGATTCGGCAACGGAGCAGTCACATGATCAGCTGGAGGGCGACAATCTTGCCGACATCGCCGCGGGGGACCGCGTGGTCATCGGTCGGAACGGCTGACGGTCCCCGGTGCGCGGCCCGCGAGCCAGACGGCGATCCGTTTCTGCTCCTCCTTGTCGGCGAGGGGATAGTCCCAATGTGCGTACCATTCCAGGTACTGCAAGATGTTCTGAGAGCGGTCCGGGTGGGCCACCGCGCGCACGTCGACGCCGATCTCGCCCGTCGAGGCACTGACGTACACGCTGCCGTCGAGAGCCATCATGCCGAAGCCCGGGTGGCCGTGTATGCCGAGGAACGCCGATGCCGCACCCCGGCCCATGATGTCCCAGCGGTCCAGGAGCCGGACCCGGGTCCAGACCGCCGGTGCGGCACGGCGGCCATAGTGCTGGTTCTGCTTACGCAGGACGGCCTGGTGCGTGTGGGTGCCGTGAGGAAGCAGGACGAGGAACTCACGCCGGTGGTCGAAAAGGCCCGAGGAGACCGCCAGGTCATACCAGTCCTCGTTGAGACGCTCGACGAGCCGTGGGGATTCGTACCGGTGAGAGAAGCCACCAGTGATGTCCTCGGGACCGTATCCGAAGACGAACGGCATCGTGCCGTCCGGCACGGCGTTCGGAATCACCTCAAGGCCGGCCCGCCGCAGCGGCCGGTACACCTTACGCTCGCGCTCCTGGATACCCATCAATCATGTTCTACCAGGGCCAGCACGCCAAGATTCCCCCGGCCCGGCGCTCCCTCGTTTCCTGACCTCCCGGATCGGACCGGTCCTCGGTCAGCCGCATGATCGGCCGGAGGGACTGTCAAACGAGTGACCCTGTCTCGCATTCGGTGGTAACGGTAAGTAGCTGCCGTGGCAGGCAGTAACACCCCCAGACCAGCATGAGTGAAGCAACCGTCGACACCATGCACGCTCCGCTCGACGACCCGTCTGCGACTGCTTTCCTCGGAGCTCGGACCAGGCATATTTGGGATGACGCTCCGTCACCACCGAATGTGAGACAGGGCCAGTCGTTTGACAGTCCTGGACTCAGCAGGGTGTTCGGGAACGTGATCGTGCGGGCCTTTGGGTGGTGCGAGGGTGGGGCAGGTGTGCGCGGTCGGCGAGGCGGCGCTGTAGGTGGGCATGGCGGAACTGGTACACGGGACCTACTTGGCGCAGGATGCCGAGGCGGTGGGCGTCGGACAGGAAGGACTGTAACCTCCATGGCAGTTGGCCTCGGGCCGCTAGGAGGATGCGTGCGGTGGTGTAGTACGGCCAGGCGCAGGCGGCTAGGGCGAGCATCAGGCCGACTGGGCCCACGACAGGCAGCTTGCTGCACGCGTACCCGGCCACGACGAACGCCGTGTTCAGCTCCTTGGGAAAGACGTCCGCGGCGCTCATAACGAGGGGGATGTCGGGCAGGGTGATCAGGACTGCTCCCGCGGCGCCCGTGAGTAGGGAGATGAACCGGTCGGCCCGGATCGAGGAGGTTGCGGTCATGCGGTCGTCGGGGGACACGGTGTGGCGCATCCAGCGAAGCAGCGCTTGAACCGTGCCGAAGAGAAGGCCCGCGGTCAGGCCGTATGCCCAGGCATGAAGGGGCGAGACAGAGTCCGGGGCCACTCCGACAGGGAGCCAGGGTGCCACAGTGACGATATGAATGTTCAGCGCGGCGCCGGTGAGGACAGCCGTAGCGGCGATGGTGGCCAGCGCGCGGGGTGACCGTTGGCGCCAGTGGAGCGTCCCGAGTCTGCCGCGGCTGGGCATGTCAGGAGGTGAGGGACTCCCAGCGGTGTAGAGGACTGCCAGGTAGGAGAGTCCGTAGAGGGTGCTGGCCACCATGATGTATTGCACCCCGGCCCAGACGCCGGTATTGGCCATGTGGCCAAGGGCCTTGGGAGTGGAATGAGCCAGGTAGCCGCACGCGGCGATCAGGAGCACTGACGGCAGCGAAGCGGCCCGGGCGTGGTGTCTGGCCGCCAGCCATGCCGTGACGCAGAGCATGCACGCCATGGCCAGTGCCACTGCGCCGCTGTACCACAGCACGACGTCCGAAGGCATGTCCGCGGGGTCGGAGGCTGTGAGGTTGTATGGCAGATGCCCCGCCCAGATGAAGGTGATGGTGGCAGTGGCCCACAGTGCGGCCCGGCTCCAGGCGTGAGACAGGAGTGTCCAGCGGTACAGCTGCCACCAGGCCAGGTCGTGGGTGTCCTGGTGCCGCAGGCCGGCGGCGAGGTGTGTGAGATAGCGATGGGCGCGCGCCGGATCCCAGCGGTTTCCGGCGGGTTGCAGGCCCTGGGCGCGCATGTAGAGGGCGGGGACGAGGGCGTCCAACAGATGCTGTTCGACGGCGGACCTGGTGGGAAAGCGAGCATGGTCGGCGAGTTCGGAGGGGTCGTCGGCCGAGTCGGCGTACACGACCCGGGCGAGGCCGACCATCAAGGGGCTGGCCATTGCTCTGGCTACCGGTCCGTCGGGGTTGTCGGACACGTGCCGGGCGAGTTCGTCCCATTGCCTGTGGCGTGGGCCCGGTGATGTGGCCAGGCGCAGGAGCGCGAAGGCGTCGGCGGATCGTACGGGGGTGGGCTCGATGACGGCGGCGCCGGTCAGGACGCCGACGTGGGTGACCGCTGCGACGTAGGCGGAGGTACGGCAGGTCAGCACCAGCGGAGTGCGGGTGTCCAAGGTGTCGTTGAGGGCGGCCAGGACGGCGGTGTGAGCCGGTGGAGGCAGTTCATCCAGGCCGTCGAGGACGGGTAGGACATGGTGCCCGGAGACCATGTCGTGGATAGCTGTCGGACCGTACGCTTCAGCGTCGGCTAGTGCGGGGTAGTCGGCGACAAGGCGGCGGCACAGCCAGTTCTGAGCGCTCTCACGGGCAGGGTCGAAGGAAGTGAGCGACAACAGCACTGGTACGGGGTCGTTCTCCTCCCGGGTGCGCAGCAGCCCAAGCGTGAGGAGCACGGCGAACGTGGTCTTGCCCGACCCAGCCGGTCCCAGAGCGACAAGCCTGCGTCGGGGCAGGGACCGGAAAGCTGTGGCGAGCTCTTCCACCCGGTCCACATTGCAGGAGAAGGGCACACCGATCAGCTGGCGATGGTCACCGACTCCGGGCTCGGGGCAGTCGGACCACACCACAGACAAGGGGGAGGGGTCGAACAGCTGCCGGAGCGTCGCCTCCTCCTGCCATTGCCTGCTCACCAACCGCGCGAGCACCGCGGTGGCATCCGCCAGCTGACCGCTGCTGGAATGCCCCCGCCGCGGATCGCGACGCCACGCCCATACAGCCAGTACACCGAACAGCCCGATCACAGCCGCCACCACCGAACTGGCCGTCGCGGCAGCGCTCTCGTCCCACTGGCACCACATGAGTATGAGAGCCACTGCCGCAGCCGCGCACAGCGCCCAGACCACACTCCATCGCCGACTCATCCCAGCCCCCGCTCAATGGTCACCGGTCAACCTCTGAACTAACGAGTGGACAGCACTGCGGAAACGGCAGTTCAGACGCTCACCGACCACGAGCCGCTGTTGAGACCGACTGGTTATGCGGCGGTGTCGTAGCGAAGCTGGTCGAGAATGCCGGTGAGGTAGCGGACGCAGGCGTCGGCACCTTCGCACCACTTCACCGAGCAGTCAGCCACCACAACAGGGCACCGCCCGCCGCGGAGCCCAACGCGGCGGCCAGACCTCGAGTGAAAGCGAGAGTAACCGTCCAGGGGCGGTGCGCAGGCTGCGCACCTGCGCAGTGGTGGCTGGCTTCGACTGCTGCGCAATGACCGGCCGATTGCGCAGCCCGCTGACCTGCATGGTCTGGTCTATGGTCGGGGTCGGGGTCGGTGGGCGGATTCCAGCGGTCGTTGCAACAGGTTGAGTGCCGCAACGGTTTCGGGCACGGCGATGATCAGTGTTGCCAGTCGGTCTCGCCGCCTGGGCCAACTAGGACGGGATCGATTCCTGAGCCGGTGAGGTTCCACGACTCGTAGTCGGGGTCTGGCTCGATGCTGAGCCGAGTGCCGTCGTCGAAGCCGAGAGACAAGGTGCCTTGCCCTGTGACCTCGATTTCGGTGACGCACTTGGCGAACAGGTCGAGTACCGGCGCCAAGGACGGGCCAGTGGCTGGCATAAGTAGGGCCTGGTGGCCCGAGGGGTCCTTGAGGGTGAACGGTGTCTCGATGACGAGCTCGCCCTCGATGCGGATGCGGCCGTCTGGGGCGTGATCGGTGAAGCTGAGCCGGACCTGGTGGTCGAAGGCCGTGCGTGTGACACGGGTGCCGACCAGCTCCGCAGGTACTCTCACCGCTCCCCCTGCCGCGGTTGTGGCGCGTGTCGACGGAAAGCCGACGACCGGCTCTGTTGGGCCTTGAGCAGTGTAGACAGGCGCTCGGTCGGCGTTTCCCAGCCAAGCGTCTTGCGGGGCCTGCTGTTCAGTTCGGAGGCGACCGCGTTCAGGTGTTCGCGAGTGTGGACGGACAGGTCGGTGCCTTTGGGTGCCTCTGTGTTTGTCACGGTGTCTGGTGCGGTTGCGTAGGCTCGGTTTCGGCGGGTCCGGGAAGTGACTTGTCCGAAGAGTCGGCCGTCGGGGTTGGGTCGATCGCGCTGGATGCTGTAGTCGCCCCCGATTGTCCTCCTGGGCCCGTCGTTCGGGTGCGGCGGCGTTGGTCGCCAACCATCGTGCGCCAGACGTGATCAGCCAGGCGGCGCTTCAGACAGCGCTGTGCTTCCCTGGGTGTCTTGCCTTCTGCGACTTTGGCCTGGAAGTAGGCGTGACCTCGAGTGCCGGGCATGCGGATCTGCGTGATGGCGACAGTGTGGAGTGCCGCGTTGAGCTGACGATCGCCGCGCCTTGACAGGCGGTGGTGTGCGCGGCCGGCGCTGGCTATCTCGATGGGGGCGGTGCCAGCGTACTGGGCGAAGGCACTGGCAGTTGGGAAGCGAGTGGGGTTTCCGGTTCGGCCCAAGAGGTGGGCGGCGGTTATAGCTGCGATGCCCGGAGTGTCGGTCAGTCGGCTTCCGGACTCTGCGACCAGTGCCGCCATGGCTTTGCCGTTGTCTTTCAGCTTCATGTCCCATGTGCGGACCTCGGTGATCAGGTCGGCGGCAAGGGCCTGGCGGGTGGTGGAGGCGTTCGAGAACGTACTCACGTACGTCGTCGCGGACGGCGTCGGCGTCCCAGACGGCCCTGGACAGCAGATGCTGCATGCCATACGGGCTGGTCTCCCCGGCCCACTCGGCGATATTCCAGCATTCTTGCGCGGCAGGTCCGACAGCAGCCCGAGCACCAGCCGCCCGGTCCGGCGCAGGGACTCAACCCAAGTGAACCGGCCGGCCATGCGACCCATAGGTGCCTCGAACGCCTCCTGCCAGCAAGCCGGGTCTACTCTGTGACCTGCGGCCACAGCATGATCGTTTGTCTTCACGCGCCGATGATCAACGGTGGCCGCACCTATTGCGAGCATGAGGAGCACCATGCAGGTCGCCGGCGTCGACATCTATGTGAATCACCCCGTGCTGCACCTGGGAGCGACCGACTGGGTTCCAGTCTCCCTCGCTCTGGCGTCTGCGCCCGCGGCCAGCTGCGACACCCATGTGGCTGTTCGGGTTCGAGCTCAGAGGGGACTGATCAAAGTGCGTCTCTTCACACAGCCCCAAGCGCCGGAAGCCGAAGGGCCCGACCCGGATTTCACCACAGTCTTCGACGGCTCGCTACTGCTGCCTGACGGCCGCATCGCAGTCGGCGATGTCGAGCAGCTGACCCGCTTCGTGCATCGAGTGGGCGACCGCGGCGAGTACAACGTGTGTGTCGCAGTGGACTCGCCGGGGCCAGACGCCGGCGCCATCGACATCACCATCGCCCGCCCCGGGAAGTGATCTGCCGGGACGGCCACCTCAGCGCATGCAGGCCGCTCAGCGGCGGTCCCATTCACGACCAAGATCACGATCTATAGCTGGAGTAGCCCTGCCCGGGGGAGCGCTTCGACGATCTCACCCTTGGCCTGGGCGATGTTGTCGCGGCTGCCGAATTCGCCGAGGTGAGCGGTGCCGACATTGGTGACGACGCTGATGTCCGGCTGGGCGATCTCGGTGAGTTCGCGGATGTCTCCGATGTGACGGGCGCCCATCTTCAGGACCAGGAAGCCTGTGCGCTCGTCGGCCATGGTGATGGTCAGCGGGAGACCGATCTCGTTGTTGAAGGACTGAGGCGTGGCCACGACGTTGCCGGGCAGCACTTGAGCAATGAAGTCTTTCGTGCTCGTCTTGCCGGCCGAACCGGTGATGGCCACGACCTGCGCGCGCCTGAGCGCACCGTTGAGGAGGTGGCGACCGAGGCGTCCGAACGCGGCGAGGACGTCGTCGACGACGATGGCGGGGACATCGACGGGCCGGGTGACCAGGGCCGCGACAGCACCCTTGTTGACGGCTGCTTCGGCGTAAGCGTGCCCGTCGGTGTGCTCGCCCTGGAGGGCGATGAACAGCGACCTCGGCGCGGCTTCGCGGGAGTCGAACACAGCGGGCTGGCTGACGTGCGCTTCGGGATCGAGGACGTCTGGGAGGCGGCCGCTGACGAAGTTGGCGATCTCGGTCAAGGACGTGGGATGCAACGTGTTCTCCCTGATCAGGCGATTGGTTGTGACGCTACCGGGCTGTGCGGCTGACACGCGGTCACGACGAGGCCGCGGAAGGGGAGGTAGGTCAGCAACCCGTGCGTGTCGGCCAGCACGCGCGCCCCGTTCCTCCATGGGCGGTGCCCGCGTCTACCTCACCGTCGCGGCGCCTGGGAGGCGAGGGGGCGAGCCGCGCGGTGCCGCGAGGCCAGCATGTTCAGGGAGATGCCGCGTCCACCGAAGAAGGTTTTGAAGTGGTCGACGGGAAGGGCGGCTTCGCGGGCCTGCGGGGTGTGGCCGGACGGGTTGCGGAAGTGGATGGCGCCGTCCTGGTGGCCGATGGCGAGGACGAGGTGCCCGCCCCGTTTCTCGGGCTCGAGTTCAGGGCGGCGGATCTCCTTGGAGACCGAGGCCATCACCATGTGTCCTGCGTCCAGGAGGGTGACGAGCCCGCGCACGTCCAATTCGGGGTGCACCGAGGGCCAAAGGGCGTGCGTGGCCTGCACGTACTGGGCGAAGGGCGCGTAGATGAGTCCCTTGATGTCCCCGCCTGTCTGCTGGACGTAGGCGTTGTAGTGGCGGGCGCCGGTCAGGAGCTTGAAGAGGCTGGGGGCCTGCCCGTCGCGGTGCAGGAGCGCCATGCGCAGGCAGGCGATGCCGCACATGTGCCGGCACCAGCGGGCGTAAGCGGACTGGGTCGGGGCTCCGGTGGTATCCCATGCGCAGTCGTGGGCCGGGTCGTGGCCGTCGTAGGCGATGTGGCCGATCAGGTCCGCGGTGGCGTACTGGGTGACGATCGGCACCGGGGCGTGAACGGGGCGGGGTGCGGTGTCGGTGGAGTCAGCGCAGCACAGGGGCAGCATGGGGTGTCCGTCCTGTTCGGTCCATGGCGATGTCCAGCAGCTTGCGGTAGGTGCTCCAGTTGACGTTGCCTCCGGAGACGACCACGCCGACCGGTCCGTCCGGAAGGCGGTCAGCGGCCCGCAACAGCCCGGCGAGGGCGACCGCGCCCGAGGGCTCGGCGGTGGTGCGGTAGTCGCGCCGGAGGTGGGCCATCGCGTCGGCTATGGAGGCTTCTGGGGCAAGGACTACGTCAGCCAGGAGCTTTTTGTTGATCTCGAAGGGGAGCTGTGCGGGCTCGGTGTGGCGCAGGCCGTCTGCGATGGTGGCCGGCGGGGGGATCGGTACCCTCTTGCCGGCCCGCAGGGAAAGGTGTGTGTCGTTCGCGGTGGCAGGCTCGACACCGATCACCGTGAGCCTCGGGTTGTGGCCTTGAGCGGCGAGGGCAGTGCCGGCGGCGAGGCCGCCGCCGCCGACGGGCACGAGGATGGCCACCAGATCGGGCGTCTCCTGGAGCATCTCCCACGCCACGGTGCCCGCGCCCGCAATGACTGAACGATGGTCCGACGAGGGCACGACGGTGAGTTGATCGCGATACGCGATCTGATGGACCAGGGTGTCGCGGCGGTCGTTGCGCCGATCGTAGGTGACGATCCGTGCGCCGAGCACCCCGATCGCCTCCACCTTCGCGCTGGGTGCGTCAGCGGGGATGACGACGGTGGCCTTGGTGTTGAGCAGGCGGGCGGCGAGGGCCAGGGCCTGGGCGTGGTTACCGGAAGAAGCGCCGATGACGCCGGCCTCGCGGTCGCGCTCACTCAGTGCGGCCACCGCAGTGTAGGCGCCGCGGAACTTGAATGATCCCGTGCGCTGCTGGTTCTCCGCCTTGACCACGACCCTGCGGCCCACGAGGTCGTCGAATGCCGCAGAGGTGAGAAGCGGGGTGCGCACGGCAATGCCGCGCAGTCTCTCGACCGCGTACAGCACGTCATGGGACGTCATCGTTGACACGGTGGGCCCCCGTCTCACGCGTGGGCGCGGCGGTCGATGCAGGCGCCGCGCAGGATGTGGGCGATGAGGTCCTCGTAGGCGATGCCATCGACGTCCGCCATGCGCGCGAGGTTCCCGGTGCGAGTGAGGCCCGGCAGGGTGTTGACCTCCAGCCACAGGGCCTCACCGCTGTCGGTGACGATGAAGTCGTGCCGCGAATAGGAGTGGCAGCGCAGGGCGCGGTGCGCGGTGACTGCCTGCAGTTGCAGGGCCCGCACCGTGTCCGGCTCGACGCGGGCCGGACAGTAGTAGGTGCAGTCGCCGCCGCGCTTCGCGGCGAACGAGTAGACGCCGTCCGGGGTTTCCGCTTCCAGCGGCGCCAGCACGCGCGCCGTGTCGGTGGCCAGGTCGACCAGGACGCCCACGCTGACCGAGCGGCCCGGGTGGTAGACCTCAGCCATCAGGTCCTCGCCGGCACAACTGAGGATGGCGTCCACGACGTCGTGCTGGGTGTGCGCGGTGCGCAGCCCGATCGAGCCTCCCTCGCTGACCGGCTTGAGGATCACGGGCAGGCCCAGGAGCTCCGCGATCCGTGCCGCTTCCGTCTCCGCCTTCGCTTCGTCGTCCACGCGGCAGCCCTTCGGGACGCGCACTCCCGCAAAGGCCACGATCGTCTTGGCGGCCAGCTTGTTCATGCCGAGGGCGGAGGCCAGCACTCCTGACCCGGTGTACGGCACGCCGAGCGTCTCCAGCAGCCCTTGCAGCCGGCCGTCCTCCGCACCACGCCCCGCTATCGCCAGGAACGCCAGGCCCACGCCATGCAGGCGCTCCACGAGGATCTCGCGGTCGTCCTCCAAGTCGATGACCCGTGGTGCTAACCCCATGGTGGTCAGGGTGTCGGCGACCTCCCTGCCGCTCATCAGCGACCGGTCGCGCTCCTTGGCCCAGCCGCCCGTGATGACCGCGACGGGCTGTGGGATCTCACCGGGGGCGAGGCATCCAATGGACATGCGTTTCTCCAGATCAAGAGCAGTCACAAAGGCAGTGTGGACGCCCGGCGCGGAGCACAGTCTCGGCGTTCCCATAAAGGAGAGAACGTCGATGGGCCCCGCGCCGGGCTGGTGTCTCGCGCTCGGCCACGGGGAGTGCCGAGCGTGAGACGTGGGACCCGCGCACGGTCCTTGGGAGCCACGGGGGTGACCGTGCGCGGGCGTTCCTAGACGCCGACTGGCTGGTCGACGATGGGGGGCTGGAAGCGCCCGGCATGCAACACGGACCACGCAGTGCGCGCACCGGCCTTCTCCTCCTGCTGGAGGAGGTTCTCGGCGAGGCGCCGGCGCTGGACCTCACCGGTCCCGGCGGGTGCGTAGGTGGTCTGCATGTCCCGCCAGACGCGCTCGATGGGGAAGTCCACGTCCAAGCCGTTGGCGGCATGCAACTGCATGGCGTCGTTGCCTGTCTCGGAGGCGAGATCGTGGCCAAGGGCCTTGGACGCAAGGAGCTCGTCATCGCAGGGCAGGCCACGATCAAGCATGTCGACCGCGTGATACGCCAGGATCCTGGCCATGAGCAGCCGGGCGGACATCTGGCCGAGCCGATCCTGTATGACGCTGAGGTCGGCGAGCTTGCCCTGGTAGCGGGGGCGCTTGCTGACGTACTGGGCAGTCAGACAGACGGCCCTCTCGTGCAGCCCCAGGGAGAGGGCGGTCAGGTTGGGCCGGCCGTACAGGATGCTGCTGGACTGGGCGACTTCGAAGCCTTGGCCGACTTCCCCCAGTACGTCATTGGGGGAGATGCGCACTTGGTCGAAGGTGATCTGACCGTAGCTGAAGCCGCGCAGTCCCAGCTTGGCGCTGTGCGGCACGCTGTTCACCCCACGCTGATCGCCCTGGACGAGGAACGCCGTCAAGGCGCGCGAGGTGCGCGTGCCGGTGGGGCAGGTGCGGGCGACGACGACGTGCAGATCCGCGATGTGGCTGTTGCCGACATGGGCTTTGACCCCGGTGAGCACCCAGGCGCGCCCGTCCCACTCGGCTGCGGTCGTCATGCCGCCGAGGTGGCCGCCCTGGTCCGGCTCGGTCACAGCGATCGACATCAGCACACTGCCGTCGGCCGTGCTCGGCAGCAGCGCAGCGTGCTGCTCGTCGGTGCCGTAGTACAGCAGAGCGGCAACGGGGATCAGGCTGGCTTGGAGGATCGCGGCGACCGCGCCGGAGACACGGGCGAGACGATGGATCAAGATCGTCTTGGCGACGTGCCCGGACGCCATGCCGCCGAAGGCCTCGGGCACGGTGACGCCGAACCAGCGGCGACCGGCCAACAGCCGGGCGATCTTCCGGTCCACGCGCTGCGGGGCACCTTCCATGCGCTCCACCCGAGGCTGGATCTCTTGGGTGGCGAAGTCGTCGACGGCTTCCCAGAGTGCACTGTGGGCAGGCGTGAGGAACCGGTCGAGGCTGTGGGGTGTGGCGGGCATGGACATGGGCGGGTCCCTCTCCCTGAAGGCTCACCTGACGGCTGCGGCTGGAACGGGATCAGCGGGCTGGCGCAGGGGCGGTCAGGGTCTGCACCACGGTGGTGCCGGTGTCCTTGACGATGTCGAGGAGGCGCTGGGCCTGGGCCAGGGGGCGGGGTTCGGGGTCGATGACACACACCGTCCCCCATGCGATGCCGGTGTCCGTGTCGATGAGGGGCGCGCCGAAGTAGGCGCGGATGCCGAGGGCGTCGGTGACGTGGTTGCCGGCGAAGCGGGGGCTGGCGTACACGTCAGGTAACGGCAGTGCCTTCTGGCGGGCGATGACTTCCGGGCACCAGCCGTGGCGGCGGCTCATGCTGCGGCCCACCGGAATCAGCCCGCTGTCCGGGGGCGGCTGATGCAGACCGATGAACGACTGCTGGGACCAGAAGACGTTGACGAAGCCGTAGGCCAGCCCGGTCCGTTTAGCCATCTCCCGCGCCAGCTGGTCCATGCGATCGTCAGCCGCCGGGGCGATGCCGAAGCGTGCGATCACCTCGTGGCGCGCCTGCTCCACCGCGAGTAGCTGCGCGGTGGCGGCGCTGATCGAGGAGGGTTGGTGGGGCAGCATGCCGGGCGGCGCCATGACCGCCTCGCTAGGGGAGGACAGCGGGCGTGCGCCGGTGAGGCCGACGTCTGTGAGGGACGGCATGAGGGGGTGCTGGTAGGCCATCAGATGTCCAAGGGGAGTGAGGTGGGGAGGCGGGTAAGGGCGTGGTCGACGAGGGTGACGAGTGCGGCCGCGACCTGGGTGGCCTCGCGGGCGTCGCAGCACAAGACCGGGATGTCGGGGGCGATGTCGACGGCTTGGCGGACATCCTCGTGAGGGAACAGGTGGGCGCCGTCGAACGGATTGATCGCGATGATGAACGGCAGTCGGATCTGTTCGAAGAACGACACCGCCAGGAAACTGTCCTCCAGCCGGCGGGTGTCGATGAGGACGACGGCGCCGATGGCGCCGCTGCACACGTCGTACCAGAGGTGGGAGAACCGCTGCTGGCCGGGCGTGCCGAACAGCAGCAGCTCGAAGGGGTGCGGGTCGGTGAAGCCGACGCGGCCGAAGTCGAAGGCCACCGTCGTGGTCGTCTTGGACGCCACGTGGTCGAGGCGGTCGACCGGCACGCTCGCCTCGGTCAGCCGCTCTTCGGTGGTCAGCGGAGGGATATCGCTGATCGCACCGACCGCAGTGGTCTTCCCGGCCCCGAACCCACCCGCGATCACTACCTTGAACACGGTGCGCTCAGCACCGGCCTCGGCGTGCCCGTGTGCTGCGGGAGCGTCAGTTCGCGCCTGTGGACTATTCATCGAGCCACTTCATCGTCAGGGCGGCGCGCAGCCGCAGCAGCAGAGCTTGGTCAGGATCGGACGCTCCGCCGGCGGCGCCCGGCACGAGGACGTTGGCGGCCAGGAGGTCGCTGATGAGGATCTTGGCGGGGGTCAGGCCGCAGCCCAGGGTGCCGGCCAGTTCGGCGACGGAGCGCGGCCGGGCCCGGCACAGGGCCGTGATCCGCCCGCACTCCTCGGGCAGCCCGGGTCCCGGGCGGCCGGTGCCGGGGTGCATCACCGACTCCAGGCGCAGCCGGTATTGCGGCCGGGTACGGCCCCGGGTGAGTGCGTAGGGTCGGACGAAGGCCGTCGTGTCCGGATCGGCCGCCACCGAAGGGCGCCGCGGGGGCGGTGTCATCGTGTGCTGTCGGCCGGGAGGGTACGGGCCGGGGTCAGCATGTGGGGTTCGAACGCTGTGACCAGGCGCCCCATCTCGAAGCCCACGGTGCCGGCGTCGGCCTCGGGAGTGGTGACCACGCACAGCACGGTGTCGACGAACTGCTGCCCGATACCGTTGTGGCTGCCGAAGGCGGTACTGCGGCCGGCGAACTGAATGAAGATCAGCGAGTCCGGGCGCTCGATGATGATCTGCCGCGGCAGGTGTTTCTCGTGGCGGGGTCCGGTGATGCTGCCGCCCAGGGACGCCAGGCCGCACACGGCCGCGGCCAGCTCGTCGGCCCAGTCTCTGTCGATGTCGCTGTCCAGTAAGGCCACGCCGTCGCGCGAGGCCAGCACCGCATGGGTGGCACCGGCGACCTCGTTCACGAACTCGCGCAACAGCCAGGCCATCGACTCCCGGTGCTCGCCGGTGCCGTCGGGTGTGGTGGTGGGTTCGCTGTGCGGAAGCATGCGGAGGACTCCAAGAAGAGAAGAGAGGGTGGGGAAGGGGTTAGCGGGATGCCGGGGGCTGGTGCGGCGGCGCGGGGTCGTGGGCGGCGCGGTAGGCGCTGCGGAAGGCACCCGCCAGCCCCGCCGTAGCGGCGCCCGTGGGCACCGCCGCAGACGCCCCCGGAGGCGGCAGGCCTGCCCCCTTCTTCCGCTGCGGCAGCCCGGTCGGACCCACGGCCGCAGCCGGAGCAGGAGCCGGGTCGGGACGCCGTGGAGCGGGAACGCGCGTGGGTCCCGCCGCGGTCTGGGGCACGGGGGCGGGCGCGCTGGGGGCCGTCAGTTCCTCGACGTCGTCGGGCTGGATGGGGACGAGGAGGCGGCGGGGGATGACGACCAGGGCGGTGGTGCCCCCGAGGACGTTTTCGGACAGGGTGACCGTCAGGCCGTGCCGTTGTGCGATCTTGGCAGCAGTGAGCAGACCGAAGTGGCCCCGGCGCACCTGGTCGCTGACGTCGATCGTGTCCGGCGCGGCGAGCAGCTGGTTCAGCTGCGCCCGTAGGGGCGCCTGCATGCGCAGGGCGCGGTCCTCCACCTCGATGGCCAGCCCCACCGGAACCGGCTGCGCCCGCACCATGACCCGGGTCTCGGGGGCGGAGAACCGGCATCCGTTCTCGATCAGCTCGGCCAACAGGTGCGACAGGTCCGGCCCCACTTGCGGGGCCAGCCCGATTGAGGTGCCGGCCTGGCCGGCCACCACGTCGACGCGGGGGTAGGCCACCACTTCTGAGACCGCGCCACGCAGTACGACCGACACCGACGCCGGCCGCCTGGTGGCGCGCAGCGACTGGCCTCCCAGCACACCGGTGCTTTCCACCTGTCGCCGGATCCGGGTCACCAGGTGGTCCAGCTGGTAGATCCGGTGCAGGAGTTCGGCGTCGTCGGTCGCGCCCTCCAGATCCGACAGCGCGGTCAGCGCCTTCTCCACCAGGGAGTGTTCACGCTGTGCCAGGCGGCGCAGGACCTGCAGCAGCACCGCCGACTGCCGACTGGCATGCACCTCGGCCAGAGAGCACACCACCCGCTCCTGCAGTTCGCCCAGCAGCCGCTTCGTCTCCGACGTCGCAGGCTCATCGTCTGACGCCGCCACGAACACGAACGGGGAGGGAATCCCCTCCCCGCGCAGCAGCGCATCGACCGCCGCCTGCGTGGCCTTCTCCACCTCGGCGATAGCGTCCTGCACGCCCGCCAACTGGCCGCCGAAGTAGTGCTGGACGGCCCGGGACGCCGACCGCGCACGCTCCCAAGCGATCAGACCGCTCACGCCCAGGCCGCAGGCCAGCGCGCCAAGGATGCTCCCGACCGGGACTGGCGCCGTCCACCAGGTGAGGGCGGCGGAGCCGAGTAAGGCGCCGTCCACCAATCGTGGCGGTAAGACTGCGGCGCGGATCTGATCGTGCAGGGCGCGGTGCACCGGATCGCCCCGTCTCCTCCTGTGCCGGCGGGGGGTTGCGGCGGTGGCGGGGGATACGCCGTCAGACATGACAATCCTCAGCAACGGGTGTGGATGAATGGCGAGAGGGCGGTGCGGAAGGTGATTCGGCGCGGTCAGGGCGACGGCGGGAGTACGGCCTGCACGGTCTTGCCGATGACCTCGCCGTCGTCGCTGCGCAGCAGATCCCAGGCCAGGCGCCCCTTGGCGTGGGCGATCCACCACAGGCCCGTCACCGGCGGGTAGCCGTCGGTGCCCTGGCTGACGATCTCGTCAAAGCCCGGGAAATCCGGGAGGGCGTCGTCGACCTCGATGATTAGATCGCCGTGTCGGCTCGGGCAGGTCAGCCGGATGGGGACCATGCGGTCCGGGAAGAGCTTCGCGTGCCGGGCGACGTTGTCCATGAGGTGGCCGCAGACACGGGTCGCGATGTCGATGTTGCCCGGCCAGCGCACCACCGTCAGCCGCGGCCGCACCCGCAACCGAACGTTGGACCCGACGAACTCATCCGCCTTCAGCCGGTCCTCCCACCGGTACGCGGGCTGACCGCCGATTTCCATGAGTGCAGGGGGTTCGGTGGGTTGGGGCGAAGGGTTCACGGGAGCTCCCGGAGATGACGGCTGCGGTTGTGCTGGTCGACGAGGACGAGTCCGCTGTGCCGCGCCTCGGCTAGGTGCTCGTGCACGGTGTCCGGCGCGCCTGTTCTGGCCGCGGTATGCATGAAACCTGCGCTGATGCGGATCGCGGGGTGAGCGGAATTCACTTGGCTGACTCGAGCGCCTGGCGCAGCGCCGAGGCCGCTGTAAGCCCGTGCTGGAGAGGAATGAGCCAGTAGGGGCCGGGCGGCGCCTCTGCATGATCCGGTGGCAGGACCACGTATGCGTTCGAGCCCAATGCTTGCGTGTCCAGAACGTCCCACTGGGCGGCGCTGCCCGCTGGGACGAAGAAGTACAGCAAGGGTTCGGGGTGAGCCGGATCTACGGCCACGGCGCCGGGCTCTTCGAGTAGTTCGATCGCACGGACGCCTCGATGCCGTTGCACCTTCACGGCGTCCCATGCGACACCAGCGGCCACCAGCCGCAGCCCGGCCGCGGTCAACATCAGTTCCGCATCGCTGATCATCTGTCGTCCCGTCTTTCGCTGCGCTATGCGGCGAAGGTAGGACGGAAGCAACACGGCTACCCGAACTGAGAGTTCGGGTGAACCGCGAGTTCGTGATCAGACAAGCGCGAGTCGCTGAACCAGATCGTTGACCTGGCGGCGGAAGGTGGGGCGGACCCGCTGCTGGAGGTCCAGGATCATGTGGCGCGCAAGAGGGCTGCGCGCCAGATCCTCAGGAGCGATGTCCTCCAGGTCCAGCAGGTGGACAAGGACGGCTGCATCCTCGCGACGAAGGTCGTGGCACCTGGCCAGTTCGAGACCGAAGGTGAAGCGCCGCTCCCGGCTGGGCAGGCCACGCGTATCGATCCGGTCGGCGAGGCGCAGTCCTTCGGACGCCTCGCCGGCAAGCATCTCGATGCTCATCGCGTGCAAAGCGCAGTTGGTCGGCCCGAACACGGTCCACTGAACGTTTCCCTCACCGACGTGCCGGGCGAGCGGGACAGCGTGTTGCTCGAGCCGGGCACGGGCCTGCCACCAACGACGACGGCGGGCATCGGAGACCACGGCGACCAGTTCGAGGGCCCCCTCGACGGCCTTGGCCTCATCGGTCACCGACGCCTGTCGCAGTTGCTCGACGGCGCGCAGCGCAACCTCTTTGGCTTCCTCGACGGCTCCCGGCTCGTCGTGGGACAGCAGGACGTGGCCCAGATTCCACTGGGCTGCGGCGATACGCACCGGGTCATCGGCGTCTTCGGCGGCCCGGATCGCCCGGTCGGCGACCATGAGCGACAGATCGAGCCGCCCGGCGCGGCGACAGTACGACCGTAAAAGCCCATACAAATCCGCTGCCACGCGCAGGACTTCACGCCGCACCTGGGCATCGGGCCCGGTGCGGTGCACTCGCACGGCATGCTCGACATCACCGATCAGATCGGGAAGGACGAGAGCCGCAGCCGTGAACCGGTCCTTCGACGACTGCCAGGTCCGCCACACCTGCTCCACCCGTTCCCGCAACTCCGACGGGCTCGCGGGATCCGCGCTGCGAGGACGGTCGTAGCCCATGAGGGCGCGAGCTACCGCGGGCGCGGCGGTGTGGGGGACGGTCGACTCCTCGCTGCCGTCCTCGCAGAGCAAGGCGGCCAGCGGTACACCGAGTTCGGCGGCGAGACGGGACAGCACGTCAGCGGAGGGCACCTTCTGCCCGGCTTCGATCTGCTGGAGGTAGCGTTCGGTGATGCCGCACAGCCCAGCGATGGCCGCCTGGGTTCGGTTGCCGTTCTTGCGGCGGTAATACTTGACCTTCTGGCCCATGGGCAGTCTCGGTGCGATCACCGTTTTGCCCCCTTCCCCACTCGCGTCTCGTACCGTCAGCGTAGAACGGAGTGCTTCAGCGGGCGGGTGGTCCGCGCACATTCAGGTGACCGGTAAAAGCCCAGCGATGGGTGGGTAGTTCGGGAGGCGCCATGCCGCGACTGATCTTGTGGGACATCGACCATACGCTGATCGACACGCGCGGCGTGGGCCGCGAACTGTCGGCAGCCGCGTTCCTGCAGACCACAGGGCAGGTCATGCGCGAGCAGGCCAAGATCGACGGAATCACGGAGCCGGTCATCTTCCGCGAGACCGCAAAACTGCACGGGCTGACCACCGACCGAACCGACTTCGAACGCTTCGCTCGCGCTCTGACAGAAGAACACCTCAAGCGAACCGCGCACCTGCGCGAGCGCGGTCACGCTCTACCCGGTGCCGCCGCCGCCCTCGACGCCCTCGACGCAGTTGAGATCCGGCAGACAGTGGTGTCCGGCAACATCCGCCCAGTCTCCGAGATCAAACTTCAGGTCTTCGGACTGGACCGACACATCCGGTGGGAACTTGGCGCATACGGCGAGGACAACGACAGCCGCGCCGAACTCGTCAAACTCGCCCTGCGCCGCGCGAACACAACGGCCAAGGACGCGGTGCTGATCGGAGACACACCGGCCGATGTGGAAGGCGCCCACGCCAACGGTGTACGGGTCATCGCCGTGGCAACTGGACGCAGCGACGAAGCGGTACTTCGAAACGCCGGCGCCGAGGTCGTGTTGTCGGATCTGCGCGACGCGGAACTGCTGGTCAAACTCGTACAGGGCGAGAACGAATAGTGGTCGTCCGGCCAACTCCATCACCCTCATGAGTTACGCGGCAGAGTCCGCCAGGCTGGGGGAAGCTCGAGGCCCGGCGCCCGCTTGATCAAGAGCCAGAGCATCAATGAACGCGAGGGCAAGGACGCGGTATGGCGCAGTGGCCGGGCCCGCCGTTGACCGGTCGATGAGGGGCTGTCGGTCGCGGTGGTTGCGTGGTTGCTCGTGGCGGACGGTAATGCTGGACCTGCTGCGAGCGGTGGATTCGCCGTGGACATTGGAGCTGATGTCGGCGGAGTTGTCCCGGTGCGCGGGCGGAGGAGCGGTCTGGGGCGGGCGTGGGGATGTTCGGGCACAGCCAGGAACCGAGTTGGACGTGTGCTTGACGAGAGCCGGATGCGCGCCGACCGTGGAGAGTGCCTCTTGGAGATCAAGCGTGTCCAAATGATTGACGATCGCTACAAGACAGCTGGAGGCACAATCTCATGCCCGTGAAATACCGACAAAATGATGTCTTTCTTATTCCTGTGGCGGGCGGGAAGCCAGCTGTAGGGCGTGTCATCCTCAAATTCGGTGGAGGTAACATTCTGGCGGTCATCTATCCCGGGCGGCCGGAAACCGTTGAGAATGTTGACTTTTCATACCTAAAGCGAGCTCGGCCGGTCTTCACCATCGAAACGATGGATCTATCCATCAAGAACGGCACATGGCGGGTGCTGGGTAATTGGGCACCTGCCGTCGAGCTGCCAATCCCGGTCTATAAGACGCAATTCGAGTTTGGTGGTCCATTTTTTGAACAGTTTATCGACGGAAGCACTGGTAGGCAGCTCGCTGATGATGAGGCAAGCCGCCTCAAAAAGCAGAAATCATACTCTCCGGATCTAGCGGAAGCTGCTGTACGGGCGCTTCAAGGCCTCGGGCCATGGCTTCCCGTCTTTGACGAGATGCGATCTGATCAGACTGCGTGAGCGTTCCGGCTCGCGCGGGCCTCTGGGCACGATGCCAATCGGCTGGCGGGCGAACTCATCATGAGTTTGTCAGCCCTTTCCCCTACCGTTCCGGACGTCCAGACGGATGCGCCACTTGAGCTATTGAAGGTGTAGCACTCCCCAACGCGGTCACCGTCAATATCAATGTCGAACAAGACCCAATGCCGGGAGGAACATTCAGCCCGCGAGCCCACCCGTATTGGACGCCGTTCACGTATCCCGCCCGAATCTGGGCGGTAGTCGAGCCATTGGTGTCTTGCGCAACGGTACGGACACTGGTTGCGATTGTCGGGCCCGGCAGACTACGTAAACCCCCGCACGCAATCCGTGCTTCAGTCGGTCCCGGCGCAGCGCTTGCAGTCCCCCCGAGTATGGACCCCGCGAGCACCATCGCTACCGTTGCTGCCGCTGCCCTTGATCCAGAGGGGCACCGCAAAGATCTAGCGTCGCCTGACGGATGGTTGCGGCCCTCGATCAATTGCCACTTGCACCACTATTGTGATGAACGCTGCCACGGCTATGAGGCGGACAATAGCCCAAGTCGTACTAGCCACTTCACCTTGCAATGAAGCTTCGACGTGGAGTCGCTCCGTTGTTTCCACTATGGCTATAAAAGGAATAAGGGCTCTGCAGGGAAGAGTGCGAATACCTGGATTGCGCGCCAGGTTCCCAGCCAACCCCAACAAGGGGCCCAGGATGGCAGCGACTAGGCACCAAAAAATCGTCTTTGACAGGAATCCGTACCAATGGATCTGTGTCCCTTCGTACGGTGGAACCGCTGTCAGGAATTCGCCTTGTCCCAACTTTGTTATGTAGTAGGCGATAATGGCTGAAACCAAGGATGAAGCAGAAAATATTGCAGACTCCACCCTTGATTTACGCGCCAGGCCGACACAAAAGGCCAAGGCCGCCCAGGACCATCCGGCAGCTAGGACAAGGTGCGCAGCGTGCCCAGTTGAGGTCTCAACAGTACCCAATAGAGGTGCCAGGGCTCCGAGTGTCACACCACTCGTTATCGCGATCACGACTGCAAAAATGGAGGGGCGAGATGAGAGCACTATGTCCCAGAGTCCTTTTCAGTATCCAGACGGTCTAGGGTTGCCCCGGATGAAGTGAAGAAACGATGTTTGCTCTAAACGGGAACCGCTGGCCAGGCCAGCCTAGTGGGGGTCCGCCCGAGTTTCCTCGATGTTCTAGCCGGAAAAATTCGGCGGCGTGCCACGGATAGTTGAGGGACCCCCATGCTGATGATTCTGTGAATTCTAGTATACGCCCCAGTATACGTAGCACGTGTACGCGGCGCCCCAGGTCTCGCTAGCCTTGGCTGTGTTTCCAGCCGATGCATAAACCTTAGTGCTGAACACGGATATTTTGGCGGTCGCTGAGTGCTTCTTTGAGTCGTGGTAGTAGTGTGACCAACAGCGTTTTCCGCTGGAGGTCAGCTCCGTTCCATAGCTCCACACCCCGCCGCCAACCAATTTGGCGCTCATCGGGGTGACCGACGTCGAAGTAGGGTCTACCTCGATAGCGGCCATCCCCCATTCTGTAGGCTCGGATTCCTCTGCGTTGGCCGGCGAGGCAGGAGTAAGGACTCCGGCAATCAGGGCTGCGGTGACCGCGGTGAAAGCGAATCTCTTGCTGGATGGTGTCATGCTGATGAATCCCCTCCCCTTGGTGGTGTAGCGAGGAAGATCCTTGAGGCGGCTAGGGCTCTATGTAAAGCCCTTAAGGTGTCAATGGCTGAAATGACGCGCTGTCCATTTCGCCAAATTTACTCCAATCGCGCCAGTTTGGTGTCCTGGTTCGATGCGATGAAAGGAGCCGCCCTCGGCGGCGCCGAGCCGCTAGGTGGGGCGGGATTGGACTGGGGTACAGCACCCTCAGATCCCGACACGAGGTCGAAGGCGTGCACGGACCGGTGAGAAGTGGCGGAGACGTATACCCAACCTGGGTGGTGTCCCGCCAAGGACACTGTTGGCGAATTCGGTTGTGGTCACCAAATGACCTTGCGGCGGCGGGGTGATGGACGGAACGGCGTGGGGGCGCGATCGTGAGGTGATCGAGGTGTCGCTGCGTCCACGTCTGCCGGGTGAGGTTCCGGTCCAGACCGCTGAGGTGGCCCGGCTGGCATTCCCGAAGGGCTGTCTGTGCAGGCGGATCCGGGAAGTGATCGGGCCGCTCTTCACCGACGTGGACTTCGTGGATCTGTTCCCGCAACGGGGTCAACCCGGTTGGCCACCGCATCAGTTGGCGATCGCGTCGGTGCTGCAGTTCGTGGAGGGCCTGTCGGACCGCCAGGCGGCAGCTGCTCTGCGTGGGCGCATCGACTGGAAGTTTCTTTTGGGGCTGGAG
This sequence comes from Streptomyces sp. NPDC087859, assembly GCF_044742595.1. Classification (NCBI taxonomy): domain Bacteria; kingdom Bacillati; phylum Actinomycetota; class Actinomycetes; order Kitasatosporales; family Streptomycetaceae; genus Streptomyces; species Streptomyces sp. NPDC087859. Next base: position 22,305 of record NZ_JBIUUU010000028.1, read on the forward strand.
TTAACCGATTGCGGGTTCGGCCATTCCGTGCTGAGCGAGTTCCGGGACCGTCTGGTGGCCGACCGGGCGCCACGGCGGCTGCTGGACATGATCCTGGACCGGTTGCGGGAGGCCGGTCTGCTGGTGCGGCCCGGTGGCCAGCGCAGCGATTTCACGCATGTCCTGGCCGTGGTGAGGCGGCTGAATCGGCTGGAGAACACTGCGGAACACCTGCGCGCCGTGCTGAACGCACTGGCCGCTGCGGCTCCCGACTGGCTGCTTGCGACAGCGCCGGCCGACTGGTTCGATCGCTACCAGCGGCGCATCGAGGAGTACCGGCTGCCACGAGGTGAGGGCCCGCGCACGCAGCACATGGAGCAGACCGGCGAGGACGGCGTACTGCTGTTAACCGCGATCAACGGCCCCCATACCCCGTCATGGGTGCGGCAGATTCCGGCTGTTGAGGCTCTGTGCCTGTGCTGGATCCAGGAATTCACGATTGTCGAGGGCCGGGTGGGGATGCGCGGCCCGAAGGACATGCCGCTCTCCCGGGACCACGTCGAGTCTCCCTACGACAGCGAGGCACGTTACTGCGTCAAGAACGCCACCGAAGGGAGTGGCTACAAGGTCCATCTGACCGAGACCTGCGACTCTCACCACCCGCACATCATCACTCATGTCGCCACGACCGAGGCAACCGTCACCGACGTCGAGATGACCGAGACGATCCACGCTACTCTCGATCAGGCCGGGCTGCTGGCCGGCGAGCATTTTGTGGGCCGGGGCTATGTCAACGCCAAGCCGCTGGCCACCAGCGCCAGCACTCCCTGGCCAACGCGCAGAGCACGACGGGATCTGTGCCAGGGGGCAGCTGCAGGAAACCGACCAGTGGCGACGGCGCTACGCCACCCGCGTCGGCGTCGAAGCCACCATTGCCCAAGGGCTACGCCGCTGCGGCCTGCGTAGAAGCCGCTACACCGGCCTGGCCAAGACCCGACTTCAACATGTGCTCACCGCCATCGCCCTCAACCTCATCCGAACCGATGCCTGGCTGACCGGAACCCCACTCGCCACCACCCGCACCTCCCGCTTCAGCCGATTGAGCCCCACATAGACGCCGCCGAATTCGCCAACGGTGTCCTCAGCGGTAGATCACCCCCAAACCTGCCGTTGGTTTCGCCTGGTGAGTGGGTGATTCAAGCCAGGCTTGGGCGAAGGTGACGTGGCACTGCTGTGTCGCCCTGCGTCGGGAGATCAGCTGGCGGGCGGGCCTTCGCTGCGATGGAAACGTGGTCCCTTGAGGAGCAATGAATGAGCCAATGCCGCCTGCCTCTCTTGATCACGGGCCCCGGACGCGCTGATGATCACAAGCCTTGCTGTGTACATGTAATGCTTCATGTGCGCATCGTGAGTGGGGGGTGGGGGAGTGCTGGCGTCTGTGTCTTTCCGCATGCGGGTGCTGATCGTGGTGTTGGTGCTGTCCGTGGTTGCGGGTGGCGGCTGGCTGATCAGGGTGGCGGGGGAGGACTCCCGCAGTAGCGGCAGGGACTACGCCTATCGGGGTCCGCAGCCTGCTGCTCAGCAGAAGGCGGTCACGCCCGAGGAGCGGCGTGAGCAGACCAAGGACCGGGCGAAGGCTGTCAAGCCGCATGCTCTGCCGACGACCAAGAGCAAGCCGGCCACGGCGCAGCAGATCGCGCTGTTCAAGGAGAACCAGCAGCGGCTGAACGCGCAGGGGCCGAAGTCCGTGGTCACGCCTGTCCGTTCCGGCACTGGTGGGAGTCAGGCCTCGTTCGCGAGCACTGCGGATGCAGCGGCTGCTTCCTACTCCAGCGGTGCGCTGTACACCGTGTCGACGGACCCGTTCGGCAATGCGGCCGCCCAGCAGGGCGGTTGGCTGGTGGCGCTGGGCAACCACATTGGTGCGGCCGTGCCGGGTGAGCCGTTGCAGGTGAAGTCGGCGATCTACCAGTCCGGCGGCACGGAGACCGAGATACACCCGGTGAAGGTGCGCTGGAAGGTCGACTTCTACGCCTGCCGACTGAGCAACGACGATGTCCAGTACTACGACTTCGGCCAGACGGTCCAGGCGCCGACTCTGAACACCAGCGCGGTCTTCCCCGAGGTGAACGCCACGTTCACGGTGCCGACGACGGAGTGCACACAGGAGATCCCGAGCCTGGTGATCTGGGCCTGCACCACGGTGACGGATGACCCCACGGACACCGAGACCTGCGGCTCGTACAACATGTTCTACATCGTGCCCTCGCTCCCCGACAGCGCCGCCTGCGGCGCCATCTGCGGTGATGCGAGCGGTTCGGCCGGCACGACGGTGATGCGGGCCGACCCCGTGAACACCGCGACGGGCGCGTTCACGGAGGCCTTCACCGACGCCCAGGTCCCGGCGCCGGGCATGCCGTTGACCGTCTCGCGGGCCTACTCCTCGGACAACACCCTCACCGGCGCCCTCGGCAAGGGCTGGCAACTGCCCTGGGAGACGCGCCTGCAGATTGAGTCCGACGGCGACGCGGTCCTAGTCGGTGAGGGCGGCACCCGCCACACCTACGCCAAGGGAAGCAGCGGGAAGTTCACCACGCCCCGCGAGTCCCGCTCCACCCTGGCCGCCGACGGCACCGGCTACAAGCTGACCACCGCCGATCACTCGACCTACGCCTTCAACTCCTCAGGCCTGCTCACCGCGCTCAAGGACCGCACCGGCCGAGGCCTGTCCCTCGCCTACACGGGCGGCAAGCCCACAACCATCACGGACGCTGCCGGGCGAGCCGCGACGCTCGCCTACACCGGTGACCGGCTCGACAATTTGACGCTGGCCGACGGCCGGGCCGTCGACTACACGTATACCGGTGACCAGCTGACGGGCGTGACCTCGCTGGACGGCAAGACCGAGGCCTACGGCTACGACACCGCCGGCAACCTGAACAAGGTCACCAACGCCCGCGCCAAGCAGGTGACGTTCAACGTCTACGACAGCCAGGGCCGGGTGACGTCGCAGACGAACGCCCTGGGCAAGACCACGAGTTTCACGTACTCGAAGAACGGATCGTTCGACCAGGTCGATGTCACCGCCCCGGACGGGGGTGTGTGGACGGACATCTACTTCAAGAACGTCCTGTTCTCGCAGATCGACCCGCTGAACAACAAGAGCTACTACCGCTACGACAAGTTCTTCAACCGCACCAGCGAGGTCGACGCGCAGATCCGCGAGACCCAGTACCAGTACGACACCTCGGGCCGCCTGACCCGCCGCTCCAACTCCGCTTCCGACGAGGACTGGTCCTACGACACCAGCGGCAACGTCGATCAGTACACCGACGGGATGTCCAACGACACCATCTTTGGCTACACGGGCGACCAGCTGACCTCGGTCACCGACCCGCTGGGCAAGAAGACGGCCTACGGCTACAACGCCACCACCAAGCTGCTGGAGACGGTCACTAGCCCGCGCGGCAAGATCACCAACTACGGCTACGACGCCTCCGGCAACCTCACCTCGGTCACCACGCCCAAAGGCAACAAGACCACGTATACCTACTACCCCACGGGCCTGGTGAAGACGGTCGTCGACCCGCGGGGCAACGCCAGCGGCGCGGACCCGGCGAAGTACACGACCAGCTACACCTACGACGACGACGCCGGCCGGGCCAAGACCGTCACTGACGCGCGCGGAAACGTGACGGCATTCGGCTACGACGAGGTCGGCAACCTCACCACCGTCACGGACGCCGCGCAGCGGCAGACGATCTATGCCTATGACAGTGCCAACCAGCTGACCACCATCACCGACCCGGTCTCCAAGGCCACGACGCTCGGCTACGACGACGCGGGCCGTTTCAACAAGGTGATCAACCGGCGGGGCGCGAAGACTACGTACCAGTACGACAAGGCCGGCAACCAGACCCAGGTCGTCACCGCCCGCGGCAACGTCAGCGGCGCTGATGCCACGCAGTACACCTGGACGATTGGCTACGACAAGGTAGGCAACCGCAAGACCGTCACCGACCCGCTGGGCAAGACCACGGCATTCACCTGGGACGCCGACAACCGCCCGCTGTCGACGACCGATCCGCTCGGCCACACCCGCAGCGTCGACTACGACAACAACGGCAGCGTCACCAAGACCCTAGACGGTCTCGGCCACGGCATGACACTGGCCTACGACGACAACAACCGTCTCGCTTCGTCCAGGACCTGGGCCGGCTACACCACCACGTACGAGTACGACGATGACGGTCACTTGTCCGCCAAGGTCTCCCCGGAGGCCGAGCGCACGACCTACACCTACGACGACGAGGGCAACCTCGCCACCGCCGTCGACCCCCGCGGCAACGTGACCGGAGCCGACCCGGCGCAGTACACCTGGACCTACGGCTACGACCCGGCCGGCAACCCCACCACCGTCACCGACCCGCTGGGCCACAAGCAGACCACCGGCTACGACCAGGTCGGCAACATCGCCTCGGTCACCGACGCACGCGCCAAGCAGACGGCCTACGAGTACGACAACCTCAACCGGCCGACGAAGGTCACCGCCCCAGACACGGGCACCACCTCCTTCACCTACAACGCGGCCGGCTTCCTCGATACCAGCACCGACGCCAACACCCACACGAGCACTTACGGATACAACTCCGAGGGCGAACTGACGTCGGTCAAGGACCCGCTGGGCAAGACGGTCTCCTACGAGTACGACCTCGACCACAACCGCACCAAGTACACCAACGCCCGCAGCCAGACCATCACGACCACGTTCGACGCCCGCAACCTGCCGACGAAGGTGGCCTACTCCGACGGCACCGCGACGGAGAGCTACGTCTACGACGACGCCAGCCGCATCACCGGCGTCACCGACGCGACCGGCACCCGCACCCTGGCCTACGACAACGACGACAAGATCCTCTCGATCACGTCGCCGGGTGCGACCAAGCCCTTCGCCTACGTCTGGAACACGGACGACACCCTCAAGTCACGCACCTACCCGGACAGCCGGGCCACCAGCTACACCTACGACAAGGTCGGCCGGACCAAGACGCAGACCACCAACAGCAAGGCGGTCTCCTACGGCTACGACAAGGCCGGCAACCTCACCACCGTCACCCTGCCCACCACCACGGCCCGCACCGAGACCCGCACCTACGACGAAGTCGGCCGCCTCGCCACGCTGGCGACGCCGACCGTCAGCAGCACCTACGCCTACGACGAGAACAACCGCCTGGTCACCGAAACCCCCGGCACCGGCTTCCCGACGCGCTACGCGTACGACGACGCGGGCCGCAGGACCCGGGCCTGCACGGACACCGCCTCGACCTCCTGCTTGACGGGCACCACCGGCACGACGAACACGTACGACAAGGTCGGCAACCTCAAAACCGGGGTCGTCGGGTCCGCGACCACCTCCTACGCCTACGACGCCGCCGACCAGCTCAGCACGACCACCACCGGCACAGCCACCACCAGTTACACCTACGACGCCGACGGCAACCAGACCAAGGACGACGACGGCACCTACACCTACGACCCGGCGAACCGCGTCAAGTCCGCCACCATCGGCACCAACGCCTACTCGTTCCGGTACGACGCCGACGGCAACCGCACCACCACCAACAAGAACAGCACACTCGCCGGCACCTCCCGCTGGGACATCAACGGCGCCCTGCCGCAGATCGCCACCGATACCGACGCCTCCGGCGCCCTGCTCGCGGACTACCACTACGACCCCGACGGCACGGCCCGCTCCATGGACCGCACCGCCGGCACGTACTACTTCACCCAGGACCGCCAGAACTCCGTCAGCACCGTCTACGACGCGGCAGGCACCGACAACTACCGCTACACCTACAGCCCCTGGGGCACCCCGACCGGCACAGCCACCATCACCGGCGGCCAGACCAGCCCCTACGGCTACACCGGCCAGTACAAAGACCAATCCCTCCCCGACCGCCTTCAACTCCGCGCCCGCTCCTACGACACCACCCAGGGACGCTTCACCACCCAGGACCCGGTCGCCGCGGCAGCCGACAACCCCAACCAGTCCCCCTACAACTACGCAGACAACGACCCCACCAACCTCTCCGACCCCACCGGCCAGTGCCCGATGTGTATCGGTGCAGGCATCGGAGCGGTCCTCAGCGGCGGCGTCTACGCCTTCACCCACCAGGACGACTTCGACTGGGGAGACTTCGCAGCCGCCACCGCAGAAGGCGCAGTCGTCGGCGCCGTCGGCGGCTACCTCGCCCCCGCAGGCACCGCCCTCGCCGCCAAACTCGGCCTGCAAGGCGGCCGCGCCCTCGCAACCGCCGTCGTCACTGACGCCGCCATCGGCATGGGCCTCACCTGGGCCATCAACACCGCCCAATGCCAGCCCACCACACCCACCGACCTCCTCGTTGGTGCACTCACAGGCGGTCTCAACGGCCTGGTAGGGCCGCTCTGGCGGTGGGGCAAAGGCCTATTTGGCGGTGGTCCGAAGGCCGGCGGGCTCACCCTCGACCTGCCTCTCATGCCAGCAGGAATGCGTGGGAACGGGGGCAGGCCGCCGTTCGCGCCGGTAAGGACGTACCCAGCTGGGCCGGGATGGACCGTCGGCAGCCAGCTACGAGTAGCCGACAGGCTGGCATTTGATTTGGCGCGAGACAATATTCCCAACTACATCAAGAGGACAGGTGACCGTGCGTATGTGGCCGGGGTTCATGTCGAGAGCGGCGAGATAGCCGTCGCATCGTCAGGTGCGCGAGCGCCTGGCGGTTACAGCTACTGCGCAGAAGGTAATGTATGTCATGTCCTGGGAGGTGATGGGAGCAAGATTATATTCACCCATGCATACGCGATCGTGAAACGAGCGGATGGCTCCCTTAAAATCGACGCAAAGCCAGTCTGCGTCAAGTGCCAGGCAGACTACCCTCCAAGTCGTTTCATCGATGGTGCTGAGGCTCAACCAGGAGGGCCTTGGAATTGATAAGAGAGACGCGGTCATGCGAATTGTGCAACTTGAGACATCACGCCATAACTGGCAGGCCATCCAATGCGGCTGCAACCAGAGTGCGGCCCATATTCCGGTAGATTTGTTGTCGGCCCTACAGGGTCCTCTGCCAGATCGGATGGGAGAGGGATGGGCGGATGGGCATGCGTACATACAGTCGAATCTGATGGCGCCAGCTTCGGCTACGTCGGCAATGATCGCTGCATCCTTGGTTGATGCTGAAGTGCCACTAGAGTGGCGTCGTCATCTTTTGGGGGTGCTGTCTAACCTTATCTATGGGGAGCAGGAAGACATTGCGATTTCCTGCAAGGAAGCAGTGCGTGGGTGCATTGAAATCTTCTTCGAGGAGATTTCATCTGGAAGGTCTAAAATGGCCGCCTCGTACGCTTTCGAGTTGCTAATGGCGTACGAGGATCAAAGAGACAGGCTGCGCGTTTATCAAGTAGAGGCTCGCTCGAACCTTCCTGATTACCTGCATCAGGAAAATTTGGATCTAGATTCCCTGTAGATCTCTTGGGGTCATACTGAAGTGTTCCGGGATTGGTGGAGACTCTGATGTGCCCCGGGTCTGGTCAGGGCTGATTCAAAGTCCTGGCGATCATGTGGCGTTGCTGGTCAGGGAAGTCCGATCAACTCCAGCGGGTGAAGGGTGTGTAGGAGATCGCGCGCAGGCCGGCAGCGAGGCTGCGGTGCCCGGCGGTGCGCAGGGTGCTGATCGCGAAGCTGCGCAGTGTGGCCATGTTCTCGGGTCCGTGTCCGGTGCGGATCTTCGAGGTGTCCTCTCCGATCGTGGTGTCTCTGATGTGGTGCACGGCCTCGATGCCCCATTGTGCGCGGGCAAGTTGGCTGATGGACTGGGGAGATGCCTGACGCGCGGTCAGGTCGGTGATGGCGTAGACGGTTTCACGGGTGATCGGGCCGGTCTTGAGGTCGGTGCGGTGACGGTGGATCTTCGCGGCCTGCGCTACGTACGGGAAGTCCAGTCCCAGACCGGTGACGGTGAGCGCTCGCACCGAGCGGTCTCATGCCGCCCGTGCCCCGCCTCGCGGTCGTAGCGGCGGGCGGTCACCTCCTTCCACGGCAGCGAGCGCAACGCGTCGTGCAGCGTCGGCTGGTTCCGCTTGATCACGAGCAGGTAGTGCGCCTTCTTCACCTCTACCAGCCACCTGGCGTGGTCACGGTGGGTGTGCAGGGCGTCGGCGGTCACCACAACACCGGCCAGGTCGAACGAGGACAGCAGCTTTGTTAAGCCGGTGACCTCGGTGGTCTTGTCCGGCACCCGCAGCTGGCTGACGGTGCGTCCGCCTTCCAGGACGGCGGAGAGCAGGTGGGCGCACCATCTTGCGCAGCGACCGGTGGCGGCAACTGACCGATGCCGTGCCGCTGCCGCGGGCCGCCTGCACTCCGGATGACTCCGGCGACTGCGACCCGGCCAGCACCGAGGCGTGCAATCCTGCCTACGACGACGACATCGCGCCCGCCCCCGCTGCCGGCCTTGGAGGGACTGCGTGATCTGGGAAACCGTCGCCGCAGCCCTGGCCGACCGCACCGCGCACCGTACGTCCCGGTGGCGGAACCCCCTGACCCGGACGCCGCGCCACCTCTTCGTCGCCAAGTGGTGGGAGATCGACGACGGACAGTGGACGCTGCGCGAACCGGCCAGTGACGAGGAGTGGCTGAGCGCGGCCTACCGTGACCGCTCGCTCATCACCCGCATCGGACCGCTACACGCCGACCGTGCCAAGACCGACGACCATCCCACGGGCCGGCCGACATCCTCGGCCACCCTGCCCAGCCTGCTGGTCACCATGTTCCGGCACGCCCGGATCGATGACGGTGACACGCTCCTGGATGTGGGGACGGGCAGCGGCTATGGCACGGCGTTGGCCGCACACCGGCTCGGCTCCCAAGCGGTCACGAGTGTGGACATCGACGGCTACTTGGTGCAGGCCGCCCGCGAACGCCTCGATGCGATCGGGCTGCACCCCACCGTCGAAACGGTCGATGCGACCGGCCCGCTGCCCGCCGACGCAGGGCGGGTTGATCGCATCGTCGCCACGGTTGCCGTGCGCAGCATCCCCACGAGCTGGCTGACCGTCCTCAGCCCCACTGGACGGCTGGTGACCACCATCGCGGGCACCTCGCTACTCGTCACCGCGGACAAGGCCGCCGACGGCGGCGCGGTGGGCCGGGTGGAGTGGGAGCGGGCCGGCTTCATGCACGCCCGCAACGGCGAGGACTACCCGCCCGCCCCGTCCGCGCTGCTCGCCGCCGCGCACGACCAGGACGCCGAGCAGGTGACGCGCGGCCTATACCCGGTCGTCGACGTGGCGAACGCGTGGGACCTCGACTCCATGCTGGGCATCACCCGCGCCGGGCATCGAGCACGCCTACCACCAGACGGGGGAGCGGCGGGTCGCGGTCATGGCGCACGCGGACGGATCGTGGGCCCGCGCCACCGCAAACGGCAGCGAGCGGCCCACGGTGCACCAAGGCGGCCCCCGGCGGCTGTGGGACGTGCTGGACGAGATCCGCGCCTACTGGCTCCAGCACGGCGAACTTCCGGTGCGCGGCGCCCGCGTGCGGATCATGCCCGACGGCCGCACCCGACGCGCCCGCGGTACGTGGCACACCACGCTCTGAGCATGTGCCCCTTGAGCGGCCCCACTCGTCTGTTGCCCCCGTGGTGGGTGAGTGGGGCCTTCCGCATCGCACAGGTGGTCCTTGGCTTGGACCGTGATGCGTGGGGTCTGGCGCTGTCCCCGGCCGCACCCGCGCCAACCTCGCCGAGGAAACGCCTGGCGAACGTGTCGCTGAGGCCGCTGAGCTCAGCTGGCGCGGGCAGTAGACATCCGATGCGGACCGGCTGAACCTGACGGAATCTGGCCGGCGCGGCCCTGTCCGACGCAGCACTCTGGTGACCCGGAGCCAGGACTGTCAGACCGTGGCGGCATGCTCGTCGGCATGAACGAAGACGCCTTCTGGCAGCTCATCGAGGACTGCAGGCCCACGGCGCCCGATCCGGATGCCGAACTCCTGGCAGCCTCGCTCGTCGATCGGCTTGCCCAGTCCCCGTTGCCGCGGGTCATCGGCTTTGCCGAACACCTGTCATGGGCGCTGTACCGGCTGGACCGCAAGGAGTACGGATACGGTCTGGGCGCAGATGCCTTCCTCTACACCCGTGCCGCGCCGCGGTCGTCGCCGCCGGCCGCACCGAGTTCGACAGCATCCTCCAGGACCCGTCGGTCTTCACGCCTTACGCCCGCGACCTCATCTGGGCCGAGCCCCTGCTCTACACCCCGGACCGGGCATACCAACGCATCACCGGCAAGGAGTGGGACCGCGGTACCCGCTACTCCTACGAGTCCTGCTCCAACACCGAGGGCTGGGCTGATTGAACGCCATGGCCTGCGGGTGGTGACGAACTCCAGCGTCTGGCTTCCCTCGTGCTCGACCGCAGCGGCGGTCGCGACGACCCGCAGCAGCGCCTGCGGACGGATGCGTACGAAGGCTGTCCAGGAATCTTGATCGCGCAGGTGGTGGCGCGGTGTGTGGTCGGGAGCCGTTGTGTCCCGCCTTTCGGGCGGACTTCAAGTCCGTTCTGTATGTGCGGAGTTGCCTGCGATCTTCTACGGTGTTCTCGGCGGCCCGTGCGCTGTCGGAGTTTGCTGGGGGAGACGGGGGAACTGTGGTGAAGGACTTCGTCGCGGGTTGTGTCGCTCAGCTGGTGCAGCACATGCGGGACGATTCCTCTTGGCCGTCCGTTCGCGAAGCTCTCGTCGCGTTCCTCGTGGACTACGAAAGCGGTAGCAAGGCCCGTCCGAACCAGGTCAAACGCGAAGTAGACCGAGTGCGCAGCGACCTCCTTTCTGCCCTCTCGCGCGCAGAGGACGACACCGCGGCTGATGTGGAAGCTGAACTACGCATGCGCTTGCGCCGTGTCCTTCGCGGCAGCCCGGAGGCCAGCAGCGTGTTGCGCCGTCTCAGCGACTTCCCACCGGACACCCCCGATTCGGGCCTGCAGAAGAAGCCTCGCCGCCCGACGGCAGCCCCTGGGCAGGCATCTCAGAAGGCGGCTACACCGATCTCTCCGGAAGCCGGGGCCCGGAGGCTTTCCGGGCGACGGCGCAAGGAGATCGTCGCGGTGCTGCTGTTCAGCGGCGGCCCCATCTTCGAGAGTTCCATACCGCTGTCGGTGTTCGGGATTGACCGCCAGGACGCCGGCGTGCCGCGCTACCGCCTCCTGGCAGTGGCGGGCGAGGAAGGCCCGCTGCGCACGACGGCGGGGCTGGAACTCGTTGCGCCGCATGGCCTGGAGGCGATCTCACGGGCAGGCACGGTCGTCGTGCCGGCCTGGCGTTCGATCACCTCGCCACCGCCGGAGGACGCGCTCGACGCACTGCGCCGGGCGCACGAAGAGGGCGCCCGCATCGTCGGATTGAGCACGGGCGCCTTCGTCCTGGCCGCGGCGGGCCTGCTGGACGGCCGCCCCGCGACAACACACTGGATGTACGCACCGACGCTGGCCAAGCGCTACCCGTCGGTGCACGTGGATCCACGCGAACTGTTCGTCGACGACGGCGACGTACTGACATCAGCCGGTACGGCGGCCGGAATCGATCTCTGTCTCCACATCGTGCGGACGGACCACGGCAACGAGGCGGCGGGCGCACTGGCCCGGCGTCTGGTGGTCCCCCCACGCCGCTTGGGCGGTCAGGAGCGCTATCTCGACAGGTCTTTACCTGAGGAGATCGGCGCCGACCCGCTAGCCGAGGTCGTCGCCTGGGCGCTGGAGCACCTCCACGAGCAGTTCGACGTGGACACGCTCGCCGCGCGCGCCCACATGGGCCGCCGCACCTTCGACCGCCGCTTCCGCTCACTCACCGGCAGTGCGCCGCTGCAGTGGCTGATCACCCAGCGGGTGCTCCAGGCGCAGCGGCTGCTCGAGACGTCGGACTACTCGATCGATGCGGTCGCGCGCCGCTGCGGCTTCCGCACCGTCGCAGCTCTTGGCGGTCACTTCCGTCGCCAACTGGGCTCCACGCCGGATGACTACCGTAACGCCTACCGGGCTCGCCGCCCCGGCGGCACCCTGCACACCTCGCCGGGGCCCTCGCCTGCCCCGGACGATGATGAATGGCCCGCCCCGCCCGCCCCGCCCATTCAGCCGACGGTTCACCAAGCCGGCGGCCAGGCGTACCAGCAGAGCGGGACCTCTGCAGCCGAGCAGCGCGCTGAGACATCCGTAGAGCGGAGCACCAGCACCTGATGGGAGACATCGCTAAGGGGGCGCTGGGAGGCGCCTGGAGTCTGCTGGTCGGGTGGGTGCTGCCGACCGCGATCAACCTCGCCGTGCTGACCACCACTCTGCTGCCGGGCCTGCGCAAGGTTCCACCGTTCGCGCACGTAGTCGGCCTGGCCGACGGACGGGGCGCGCTGACCTTCCTGACCGCATCGCTGATGCTGGGCCTGGTCCTCAACGCCCTGCAAAATCCCCTCTACCGCATCCTGGAGGGCTACTTGCTGTGGCCCTCCCGCGCGTACGAATACGGCTGCCGCCGGCATCAGGCCATCAGGCGCTGCCTGACCGACCGGCTTTTGCTCATGCGCCTCGAACGCCGTGCCGCCGCCGCCAACCTGTCCGCCGTCGACACCGCAGACCTCACATTCCTTCGCCACAGCCCCCACCTGGCCCGCTACCGAAGCCTGGACCAGCGCAGCACCGTCACCCGCCGGGCCCTCCTCCAAGAACGCCTCGCGCGCTACCCCGTCGGTGACGGCCACCTCGCGCCCACCCGACTCGGCAACGCCATCCGCCGATTCGAGGTCTACGCCTACGACCGGTACCAGCTGGACTCGCAGCTCCTGTGGAACGAACTGACCGCAACCGCCCCAGAACAGGCCCGCCGCCAGGTCGACACCGCACGCACCAGCGTCGACTTCTTCGTCTGCCTGCTCTACGGCCACCTCGCCGTACTACCCGCCGCAGTAGCGACCCTCACGTCGAGTGCCACCGGAGCATCAGCTGCAGCGACAACCGCTGTCATCCTCGCCGCCCTCGTTCCCGTGTGGTACCGCTGCGCCGTCAGCGCCACCGATGAATGGGCGGCCGCCGTACGGGCCCTGGTCAACGTCGGGCGTCACCCGCTGGCCGCCTCGCTCGGTTTGGACATTCCCAAGGAACTCGCCGCCGAGCGCACGATGTGGTCTCTGGTCTCTCGGATCCCACGCATTCCGTACCACGAACACGCGGCAGCCCTGGACCACTATCGCCGCTCGCCCACTCCCGCAGACGACACAGCCTGAAAGTCGGCTCCCCGCGAACCGTCCCGGGCAGCGAGACGCCCGTGCTGAGCATCGCCCCACAGGCCACAACGGCCATGCCGCATCCCTTATGCGGCTGGATCGGTCCGCAGTGCAGCGTCCGACAGGATCCGGAGCCTTCACTCATTCGTGTTCACAACATGGGCACGCCCCTCCACGCGCCACGCATGAGGACGCATGATGCCCTCCTGCACGCCATGTCCTTGGGGGGACCATGACTGACGCTACGCCGCCACCTGTGCCTAACTTCCCGCCGCCCACGCCGAAGAAGTCACGCACCAACCTGATCATCCTGGCCTCGGCCGCCGCAGTGATCACCGCCGTCATCGGCACAGGGATCGTGGTCGTGCAGTCCGGAGGCGGCGGGAGCACGCCGGCCACCACCACCGCGGGATCGAGCTTCCCGGACGAGGGCGTCGTGACCGCAGCCGCAGAGGAACCGGACCTGGAGCCCACGTACGCCGAGGTCGACGCCGCCGATTTCACGGTCAAGCTGCGCACCACTGAGCGGCATTGCTTCGGGTCGGCTGGCTGTAACGTCACAGTCGAGCCGGATCTGACGCTGCTGATGGACAGCTCGGAGCTGGATCCGGACGTGGTGTACGAGATCACCTATGAAATTCGGGGTGACGAGTCGGGCCCGGTCGTTGAGACGGCTGAGCTGTCGAATCGGACGAGCCTGAACTTCACGCCATCTCTGATCAGCGCGGCTTCGTCGGGGACGAAGCTTTCGGTGGAGATCACCGACGTTACGGTTCGGGAGTACTGAGGCCAGGGTGGGTGTGCAGCGGCGTCGCCAGGGTTATGCCCAGGGGCAGTTCAGCGTCTCGATCACCTTCAGGATCAGGTCACGGCAGCCTCGTCATGGCCGGACTGTCCGCTGCAGCCCTGCTGATCACGTTTTCCGCGTCGGGACCGTACACCGCGGACTCGCGGGTGTTCCACACCTTCGAGGAGGTGGCCACGCTGTCGGCGTCGTCCAGCCAGATCCGGCCTCGTTGAGCCAGCCCTGGACAGTTGTTTATCTTGGCCGTCTTTCCCGGGACCGCATCCCGGAGTCCGCACGCCCATCCGGCGCAACCGTCGTTGGACGGAATCTATCGATCGTGGGGCGGCTCGCTGAGTGCGTGGACGAGACGATTGACCACTTCACCGGCGGTGAAGTCCCATCCGGTCAGGCGCTGTCCGCTCCAGTTGATCCCTACCCGCAAGCCGTCCCTGGCGAGATCCGGCAAGGCCGCCCTTCGCCAATGATCCAGCGGCATGGAAACCGCACGAAATTGAGGACCCCACAGCTGAGCGGCTCGCTGTGCGCGGGTCTGCGACGACCAGTAGGGAAAAGCTGGCTGTCCGGAAGTGGAGAGCGGCGCGGGACTGCCGTCGTCGTCTCGTACCCACCACACGGTGCGAGTCCGGGCAACCTCGCGGAAGAAGGCCGCTGCTTGAGCCCCGCTTGAACTCACTCACATCCTCCAGATCATCCGAGCATGAGCACCGGTTGATCATTGTGCAGCTGAGGCACTGAACCGACGAGAGGGGCCCATGCGCGGCTGTGCATCGATCCGGACGCCGGCCTGACGCTCTGGCTGCGGTCGATCGCGAGCGAACTTGGCGGTCGTCTTGCCGTGCGGTTGTGCCGCCTGTGGCTGGCCGCGCTGAAGGTACGTGAACCGGGTGGACGCGCCCCACGAGGGCGTTGTGCGGGCCCCGCGCTTGGTTCGGCGTTCTCCGGGCCCGTGGACGGTCGTGCTCCTGGCGGCGTACTCGACCAGGTACTTGGCGCGGTCGTGCGACAGTCGGCCGTGGCTGGTGTGAGGCAGAGGGCGGCGTCCCGAGTGGGCGAGGCCGCGTAGCGGCAACAGTTGACCCTGACGCAGGGGCAACCTCTCAGCATGGTCGGCATGACGACGAGAACCAGTGCGATCGAGGTCGCCGGGCTACGCAAGTCGTACGGCGACCACGAGGTGGTCGCCGGGGTCGACCTGAGGGTCCCCGCAGGCACCGTCTACGCCCTGCTCGGCCCCAACGGGGCGGGCAAGACCACCACAGTGCGGATCCTGTCCACATTGCTGCCCGCAGATGCGGGTGAGGCTCGGGTCGCCGGGTACGACATAGGCCGCGAGGCAGACCGGGTGCGTGCGTCGATCGGAGTGACCGGGCAGTTCTCCGCCGTGGACGAGTTACTGACCGGGCGGGAAAATCTACGGCTGATGGCCGACCTCGGTCACCTCGAACGGCGCCAAGTGGAAAGCGTGGTGGGGCAACTGCTGGAGCGGTTCGACCTGGCTGATGCCGCCGACCGGCGCGCGGTGACCTACTCGGGCGGTATGAAGCGGCGGCTGGACCTGGCGATGACCCTGGTGGCCGGGCCGCGGTTGATCTTTCTCGACGAGCCGACCACCGGTCTCGACCCGCGCAGCCGCCGCGACCTGTGGGGGATCGTGCGGGAGCTGGTGGCCGACGGGGTGACCGTCTTCCTCACCACCCAGTACCTGGAGGAGGCCGACCAGCTGGCCGACCGGATCGGTGTGCTCGACGGGGGCCGGCTGGTCGCCGAGGGCACCGCGGCCGAGCTGAAACGGCTGGTCCCCGGCGGCCAGGTCGAGCTCCAGGCCGCCGACAGTGAACGGCTGGCCGCGTTGGCGCGCCGGTTCCCCGAGGCGACCCCGAACGCCGCGGCGCTCACCCTGACCCTGCCGCACGACGGCAGCCTCACCACGTTGCGCCGGCTGTTGGCCGGGATCGACGACGACGCGGTCACCGGGCTCGCCGTGCACACCGCGGACCTGGATGACGTGTTCCTGGCTCTGACCGACCACTCCACCGCCGACGAGTCTTCCGAGGAGGTGCCGGCATGAATAGCGCGACGTATGGCGTCCGTGATTCGGCGACCATGCTGCGCCGCAACCTGAAGCACATGGCCCGGTACCCGTCGCAGGCGCTGATGCTGATCGGCCTGCCGCTGCTGTTCCTGCTGCTGTTCGTCTACGTCTTCGGCGCCACGATGGGCGCCGGTCTGCCCGGAGCCCCGGCGGGGGACCGCGGCGCCTACCTGACGTTCATCATTCCCGGGATCTTGGTGATGGCGGTGGCGAGCGTGTCCATCAGCACCGCGGTCTCGGTCGCCACCGACATGACAGGTGGGATCATCGACCGGTTCCGGACCATGGCCATCGCCAAGGTCTCGGTGCTCACCGGCCATGTGCTGGGCGCGATGGTCCAGACGGCGCTGGCCCTCGCCACGGTCTTCGGGGTGGCGTTCCTGCTGGGTTTGGAGACCGCCGCCTCGGCGATGCAGTGGTTGGGCCTTGTCGGGCTGCTCGCGCTGTTGTCGTTCGCGATGACCTGGTTCACCGTGGCGCTGGGGCTGGCTAGCCCCACCCCGGAGGCCGCGAGCAACTGGCCGATGATCTTCATCATGCTGCCGTTCGTGGGCAGCGGGTTCGTGCCGGTGGAGTCGATGCCGACCGGGCTGCGGTGGTTCGCCGAGTACCAGCCGTTCACGCCGATCATGAACGCTTTCCGCGGTCTGCTGGCCGGATCGCCCGATGGTTCCAACGTGATCTGGGCCATCGGCTGGTGTGTGGTGATCGGGCTGGTCGGCTACCTCTGGTCGCGGCGTCTCTACCGGACCCGGGCTGCGAACTAGGAGACTGCTCTGATGCTGACGATCGGCGAGCTGGCGTCGTATGCCGGAGTGACGGTGCGCGCGGTGCGGCATTATCACGCCAGGGGGCTGCTGCCCGAGCCGGAGCGGGACCACTCGGGCTATCGGAGATATGGCGCCGGCGCCGTGGTCGAGTTGGTCAAGATCCGGACCCTTGCCGAGGCCGGGGTCCCTCTGGCGCGCGTGCGAGAGCTGCTGCAGGCCGACGAGGAGGAGTTCGCCGCGGCAGTCGCCGATGTCGACAAGCGGCTGCGGGCGGAGATCCGGGAGCGGCAGCGCCACCGCGAGCGGATCGCCTGCCTCGCCGCAGGGGACAGCCTGGCACTGCCCCAGGAGGTGGTCGAGTACCTTGACCGGCTGCGGGCGCTTGGGGTCGACGAGCGGATTGTCCAGGTCGAGCGCGACGGCTGGATCCCGCTGGCCGCGCGCTCGCCGAGCGAGTCCCGGAGTGGATGGCACGCAAACGACAGCAGATCACCGACCCGCAGATCATCGACTTCTATCTCACCCTGAGCCAGGCTCTCGACCGCACTGACGACGACCCACGACTGGAGGAACTGGCCGACAAGTTGGCCACCTACATCACGCAGATGGCCGACGAGCAGGGCGAGTTCTACGTCGACGACACCGGCATCGAGCCACCGTTCGCCGAGCTGCTGGACACCCATGTGTTCGACACCCTGCCGGCGGCCCGTCGGCTGATCGAACTGTTGACGAAGCGAGGCTGGACCGGGTGGACCAAGCTGGAGCGCGTGAACCCAGCACGAGGTAGAGACCATCAGGGTGCACGTGGCAGGGGAGGACATGCGCGACCTCACCGCTGAGGTCCACACGTTCATTGCGAGCGCCGAGGAGGAGCTGTACCAGCCCCAACGCCGGGCTCAGCCACATGGGATGACGCTTCACAGACCCTCACGCGGAGGGATGAAGCGCTTTAGCAGTTCTTGTGCCATGGCGTGGCCGTAGTGTTCGGCGACCTGCAGGGGCGTTTCCCTGTCGTCTGCCGGCAACTGAGGATCTGCGCCGTAGGCAAGCAGAATGGCTGTCGCCGCCGTGTTCCACGGGTGTCCCGTTTGCAAGTGGCCGTCGCCCTCAAGGTCGAGCGCGTGGGTGAGCAGCGTGTGCCCGAAGCACCTTTCGTTCGGATCCGTTCCGGATGCGAGAAGAACGGTGAGCGTCTCGTAGTCGCTGGCCTCCACGGCCTGGTGCGCCGGCGTCCAATTCGAGTCGCAAGACGTGTCGGTCATATGAGGAAGCCTACGGAACTGGCGACCTTTGCAGGCCAAGATCCACTTTCGCAACAGGCCCTGGCTTGTTCTTCAACCTCCGTCTGGCCTTGGGCAGGGTGGGCGGCCGGTCTGAGCGTGAGTGGTCGAATCGGGATGCACCGACCTGAGGGGCAGTCGCATACTCAGCGCACGGCCTTGCTCTCCGGTCGCTTCCAGGATCCGCGCAGTACCGAGTACGACTTCATCACGTCTCCGCCACCGCCATCCGCCTCGCCACCGAACGCCGGAAGAACTTCGTTGCCGACCGCGCCCACTTCGCCATCGGCAGCCTGGAGCACACCGGCCTGCCCGACGCCTGCGCGCACGGGCTGATCTGCGTCGACGCTCTCTTCAACGCCAGCGACCGGATCGCGGCCCTCACCGAGTTCCACCGCATCCTCGCCCCCGGCGGTCGCGCCGTCCACACCCGCACCCTGCCGCCCGGCGGACGGACCGCGATCAAGGCCCAAGCCTGTGCGGCCGGCCTCACCGTCGAGCACATCGACACCCGGCGCGACGAACCCGACCTGTGGCATCGCGTGTATCAGCTCTGGATCGTGAACGAAGACCGCCTGCGGGTGGAACTCGGTCACGACCAGGCCGAGGGCATGCTGGCCGAAGCCCACCGCATGCTGCCCCGCCTCACCACCCGCAAAGCGCTCGCCGTCACCCTGCGCCGCCCCGTACCCAGCCGCCGCCCGCGACCCGCGCAGTAGTCTCCAACCGAGATCACTGAAGGAGAAACTGCCAGATGAACAAGGTCGCGGTCCTGTCCGCCGGCTCCTGGGGCACGACCATGGCGATGGTCCTGGCCGACGCCGGCAACGCCGTCACCCTCCACGCCC
Source organism: Streptomyces sp. NPDC087859 (assembly GCF_044742595.1). NCBI lineage: Bacteria > Bacillati > Actinomycetota > Actinomycetes > Kitasatosporales > Streptomycetaceae > Streptomyces > Streptomyces sp. NPDC087859. The sequence continues at coordinate 41,385 of NZ_JBIUUU010000028.1, forward strand.
GCCGCAACGAGATCGCCGAAGCGATCAACACCCGGCACGAGAACCCGGCCTACCTGCCCGGCATCACGCTCCCCGCCGGCATCCGTGCCACCACCGACCCGGCCGAGACCCTGGACGGCGCCCGCCACGTCATCGTGTCCATCCCCGCCCAGACCCTGCGCACCAATCTGGCCGCCTGGGCGCCGCACCTCGGGCCCGATGCAGTGATCGTGTCTTTGATGAAGGGCATCGAGACCAACACCGGCCTGCGGATGAGCCAGGTCATCACGGAAACCACCAGCATCCCTGCAGAGCGGGTCGCCGTCATCTCCGGCCCCAACCTCGCCCGCGAGATCGCCGCCCGCCAGCCGGCCGCCTCCGTCATCGCCTGCCCCGTCGAGACCGCGGCCAAGGCCCTCCAAGCCGCCTGTCTCACCCCCTACTTCCGCCCTTACACCGACTCCGATGTCATCGGCTGCGAACTCGGCGGCGCCGTCAAAAACGTCATCGCCCTCGCCGTCGGCCTCGCCACCGGCCTGGGCCTCGGCGACAACGCCACGGCCGTACTCATCACCCGCGGCCTCGCCGAGACCGCCCGCCTCGGCGAACGCCTCGGCGCCGACCCGCTCACCTTCTCCGGCCTCTCCGGCATCGGCGACCTCCAGGCCACCTGCGCCTCCCCACTCTCCCGCAACCGCACCTTCGGCGCACACCTCGGCCGCGGCATGACCGTCGTCGAAGCGACCACCGCCACCGGGCAGACCGCCGAGCGCGTCAAGTCCAGCCAGGCCATCCTCGACCTGGCCCACCACCACGGCGTCGAGATGCCCATCACCGACGTCGTCGTCGACGTCATCAACGGCCAGCTCACCGTCCAAGACGCCGCCGCCCGCCTCATGGCACGCGCCCCCAAGCCCGAGCGCTAGGACACCGGACCAGCGACAGACTCCGCGCGGCCGCGCACCGGTTGGGCCGCCTCATCATCCGATGTCGGCGTTGGCCAGTGTGGTGGGGAGCGTGGCGGATGCCGTGCAGACGACTGGGCGGGCAAGGCATGAGCGGACCCCCATCTGATGCCAACTGGCGTGTGGCGTCGGCGATCCCCGCTAGGGTTCACATCTCGTCCATAATCGCTCTCGTCGGGGGTCTTGTTCGTGTCGCGGATTGCTGCTCGTCGTGCCTCGGACCCGGCCCAGATCGGGCCTTTCCGGGTGGTCGGGGTGCTGGGCGCGGGTGGGATGGGCACGGTGTACGCCGCGGTGGGGGAGCGGGGCGAGCGGGTAGCGGTGAAGGCTGTGCACGCCGGGCAGGCGGCGGATGACCAGTTCCGGGCCCGATTCCGGCGCGAGGTCACGGTGCTGCGGCGGGTTTCGGGTCCCTGTCTGGTGCCGCTGTTGGAGGCCGACCCCGAGGCGGAGATCCCGTGGCTGGCGACTGCCTACGTACCCGGCCCGACGCTCGGCGATCACACGGCGATGCACGGGCCGCTGACCGGGATTCAGCTGCACCTATTCGCCGCAGGTACGGCCGGGGCGCTCGCGGCCGTGCATTCCGCCGGGGTCATCCACCGCGACCTGAAGCCCGCGAACGTGATCCTGGCCCCGGACGGGCCGCGGGTGCTGGACTTCGGCATCGCTCACGTCGCCGACGGGACCGCGGTCACCCGCACCGGCATGCTGACCGGGACCCCGGGCTGGCTGAGCCCCGAGTACTACCGGGATGGCACCACCGGGCCGGCCGGGGACATCTTCGCCTGGGGTGCGCTGCTCGCTTTCGCGGCCACCGGCCGCCACCCATTCGGCACCGGCAACGCCGAGGCCGTCGCCTTCCGAGTCCTCAGCGGCGAGCCGGACCTCGCCGGCGTCCCCGACGACTTGCTCAGCCTGGTATCGGAGTGTCTCGCCAAAGAACCGAGCTACCGGCCGGCGTCCGCCACCGTGGCACAGAAGACCGGCGAACTGCTCGGCGAGCAGGCGACCCAGGTCCTCGGAGATGCCCACGACCGGGCGACCGAGGTCCCGAATCTGATCGCCGAGCAGTGGCACCCTGCGACCGTGGAAGACCCCGCCTGGCCCGCTCCCGACATACGCCGTCCGGGCAGGCGCGCCCGGCTCATCGTCGCCGCGGCCGCCTTGTTCGCCGCGACCGCCACGGGCACCTGGTTCGCGCTGGCCTCTGGCCATGCCCCCGCGCGCGGCACCCACTCCCCGCAGGCAACTGCGGTCCGCTCCACCCCTGCTGCCGAACCGGCAGCAACCACGTCACGCTTCGCTCATCCAGCCACCAGCGAGTCACAGACTGCGACCGCCGCGGCCTCGTCCGCGCCGGCGCAGACCCAGGTGGTCACCCTCAGTCCCTGGTCACCGGGCGGTACCCCCGCAACCGGTATCACCATCACCGAGCGGGCCAACGGCTCCTGCTTCGGAACCGCCGAATCCACGATGCGCACGGACGCCTGGCGCTGTACCGCCGGCGACCGGATCCTCGACCCGTGTTTCTCCCCTGACTCCAACCCTGCAGACACCAGCGCCCTGTGCTTGGACGGAGCCCCCGACCGCATGGTCGAGCTGTCGGTCGCCGAGGGCTTTCCCGGCAACAACAACCACATGCCGGGCGGACCGGACATCGAACCGATCATCCTCGTCCTGGCCAACGGGGCCCAATGCTCGTTCGCCGGAGGCGGCACCGCGACGCTGGCTGGACAGCGCCTGAACTACGGCTGCGACGACGGCGGCTACCTGTACGGCTACCCGAACAAAACAGCCGCGCTGTGGAACATCTCCTACGCAGCCCCCGGCAGCGGAGCCAGTGTCTCCACGCCGATCACCACCGTCTACCAGTAGCCCGCCGACGGCCGCGTCAGCCCATCGGGCGGTCGACCAGCCCGACACTATTGCCGTGCCGGTGGGTTCTCCCGCTATGGCGAATCTATGCGGGTTCGCTGTCATGAAAAGGGTGTTGGGACCTCTGAAACTTCTTCGCATGCGCGTGTTGGCATTGGCTGCAAAACTCCTGGAGCGCTGCACGCCAGCGATGAGTGTGTTCCGCTAGGGCGGTGGTCCGCTGCAGCCAATCTACGTCGTCGGCCCAGCCGCCGAGCGCTCGCCACAGGATCGGGCGTGAGTTGCCTAGCTGGCAGCGATCCGGAACGGCGATGCTCTCAAAGGTTTCACGCCGAGCTGTCACATACTGTGAGATGTCAACCTGGTTGTACAAGATGGTGAATGCGCTCACTGACGACTGCCGCTTGTTGATCTCAAACTCCAGTTGGACTAGGGGGAATGGATCGTCCCCTGGCCAATGTGGGTAGTCGTCCGTCAGGGGCAGGTGCATGAAGCCTCGTCCTTCTGCGGGACGTATCCAGCCCAGCGTCTCCAATGGCCCAAAAGACGCGCCAATCTGATCCAGAGCACGCTCGGCCTCGGCTCTTTGAGAAGTTCTTGCAGCGACCCGCTTCTGCGCGCGTTCGGCCGCCCCGGCGGGAATGGCAGCGACCCGAGCCGGAGCCGGTGCTTGTGGGGTGGACGACAGCAGCGCGTTCCTGAGCGTCGGGTTTCCCACGAGATCCCAGATGCCGATCTTGAGGTCGTAGCGCGCCTGGAGCAGCGCCCGGGCGGCTTCGAGATCGGATGGATCACGCCACTCGCCGTCCTGTACCAGCCCGGTGACACCGAACTGCGCCTCGATCGGAACGGGGCAGGTGTAGTGGAGCGGATCCGGCGGAGCCGTCGGATCCCACGTCGTGACCGGAGCGGAGATCTTTTCTGCCGTGGGTCGGCCGCCACGCACCCATGCCAGATAGCCGCGGACCAGCGATTCGATCCGGTGGGTATGTGGCATGACGACGACGCTGCTATCCCCCGTGAGGCGTCGCTTCTCGAAGTCCGCATATCGGTCTGGGAGAAGATTGCCGCCTTGGGTGAGTGTTTCACTGGTGTCGATGAGAACTGCGGCTCCGATTCTCGCTCCGGCCCTATCGAGATAGAACTCGCTGCCTTTGAGGAAACGCCATCGGCGGCTCGGGGCCTTGGTCTTGAATCCCACGGTGCCCATGAGGGTGCCGTTCCAGTTTTCGAGCCTATGCGTCTCGGTGTAGGTGTCCGGTAGCGGTTCGTCGAACGAGGTACGGATCAGTTCCAGCTCGGTCGTGCCGCCGGGCAGTACAGCGCGAAGTCCGGTACGGCGCAAACTCCCGTCATGGCGCAACTCGACCACCGTTCGCTGGCCGACCAGCAGAGCAAATGCGGATTCGCCGGCCGAATCGAGGAGGCGACCGACGAGCGAGGATGCCGTCAGCCACCACAACAGGGAGGTTGCGAGACTCACATGAGTTACATGCGAGGCAGGGTCTTCGGCTACCGGCTGGCGCGAGTCCAGCGACGAGCCGTCGTCGACGGTCATCGGACCGCCGATGAGAATGATCGTGGGGCCGGTGGAGTCGGCGTGCTGGTGATCACTCATAGTGGCCTCTGCTGCAGGGCGAGCAGCGCTTGGCGCAGCTCAGGCGCGTCGACGGCCGCTAGGGCCAGGGATTCGGGGTCTGTCCCCGTCAGACCCTCGCGTTCGATGAACAATCGCGCGCATGCCACCAGGTTGGCATGTGCGTCGCGGCCGTTGGTATCGAACGCGCCTCCCTGTTCGCCCACCGTGTTGAGCGCTTCGAATGAACCCCTCGGCTGGTCACCTTCGTCGCCGCTGCTAACCCTGAGGGCACGTTCACCGTCCGTGACGATGACGAGGGGAGGCGGAAGCAGATCCGTGTTCTCAGTGAGGCGCCGTGCCATGCCGAGCAGTTGGGGATCGGCGGGGAGATAGACACGCCCGTGGTCGTCGACGTTCTTGGGATCCGTGCGCACCACCCGTCCGACGATCTGCCGGAACGACAGGAGGGTCAGACGGTTGGTCAGGTAGACCACGGCCCGCAACCGGGGAATGTCGACGCCTTCGGAAACCATGTTCACCGCGACGATCCACGGATCGTGCGAGGCGCGGAACAGGCGGATCGCGTTGGCCGGGTCGGGATCGTTGTCGTCATGGAGCCTGGAGCAGGCGACGACCGGACGGAAGCTGAGTACACGGGAAGCCATGTGAGCGGCTACTCGGGCTGCGTGATCGCAGTCGATGCACACGACGAGACCGGCGGCATCAGTGTCTCCGCGTTGTCGCAGGCTGAGGAGGTACTCGTTGGCATCGATCAGCATCTGCTCGGCGATCGATCCTTCACCGATCCACTCGATCGCAGCGCGCAAACGTCCTCTCTCCCTGGCCTGCGTCACGCCTGTGTCGTCGAAGGTCACGGAGTGAGTCTGGTCGTCAGAGGTCCGGAATGTCGTCTCGCCACGGGCCTCGACGAACTGAACTGGCCGGCAAGCGCTGTCGATGATGGCGTGGTCGTACGAGTAGCGGTAGTGAGGGCGGGCGTTGCCGTCTTCGAAGGGCACGAACGCGATCGGGTCGCGCCCTGTGCGAAACGGTGTGCCGGTGAGCGACAAGATCCCCCACGCGCCCGCTGAGAATGCCTCCTGGGCCGAGATGCCCCATGCCGCGTTGGCCCCCGCGTGGTGGACCTCGTCGAAGATGACCAATGTCCTCTGGCCGGGATCCGTCGCATGGGCCAAGAACATCTCGGTGGAGGAGAAGAGCGACTGGTACGTGATGACCGCCCCGAGCCACTCGTCACCGATGGGGTCGACGGGCCGCCAGTCACGTTGCGTCCGCAGCGGCAGCGTCGGCGCCCCTGGAGTCGCCGCCGAAGATGCTCGTGCCCAACCGTCCGCGATCGCCAGCGAAGGCACGACAACGAGCACACGTGAGATCTGCCCCTCGGCTGCCAGCTCCTGGGCTACTTCAAGGCCGAAGCGCGTCTTGCCCGAGCCCGGGCACGCTTCGACCAGGACGGGCTCTTGTCCCAGCCGGGAGAGGACGATTGGCATGGCATCGGCCTGCCATGACCGCAGCGGAGCCGTGCTTGGGCTGAGCCGGTCGGCGGAAAAACGGACCCTCACGACCGACTGCGCCGTGCTGCCCTTGCGGAGATTGCAGGAGCCGCAGATCGCCTGGAGGTTCTCGCTGCTGGTCGGTCCGCCCTGGCTCCACGGAACGATGTGGTCGCCCTGCATCAGGTCGAAGGGGATCTCACGCCTGCAGAGATTGCAGACGCGGCCCTGCAACTGCCATGCACGCCACGTTTCCTGGCGTGCGAATGTTCGCCGGGCATCGAGTGTCACGTAGGGAGGGTAACGAGCCGGGGGCCAGGTGGGGGCGGTGACCAGAGGGATGCTCCTGCGGAGGCTTGCACGCGACGTCACACGACGGTCAGCGCAGGGTCGGACACATGTACGGGCACGCCTGCGGGTATCGAGCAGCGGGCCGACTATGCCGGTACGTCGGTGAATTCACCGTGGATCAAGAGAAGCCCGTCGAGTCCTGGGTCCTCACCGGTGAGCACACGTCGGTGCGCCGTTCGACGAACGCGACGTGGGAGGTGCAGTTTCCGCTGCTTTGCCTGCGTCAGCTGACCGGTGAAGCCAGTTCAAGCGTTGGGGTACCCGATGGCCTACTGCCCCCGGTGAGCAGCAGGTCTGGCCCAAGTTGGCCAGGGTCAGCACCGACGCGTTCTTCGCGAGCCCGGTGCGATCGGTCGGTCATATCATCCGCAGGGTCAGCGGTACACACGGTCGGGCAGGTAGTGGGACCACTCCGGCATCGTGGGGCCAGTTCCTGCTGCCCGGGCACGGGCGCAGCGAGCACTCATTCGTGTCACAGGAACGCTGCTCTACCTCCGCATCCTCTCCATGCGGCGCATGATGCTCCTTCAGATCAGGCCTCACCGTAGGGGGACACCACATGCGCACTCGAGCCATCGCCGCGGCCGTCGCCGCCGCAGTACTGCTCATGCTCACCGCCTGCGACGGCGGCGACGACACCAGCCCCAGCAAGACCGACAGCACCGAGCAGGAAACCAAGGACCCGACGACAGACGCCAACCCCACGGACGCGGACACCTCCCCCCGTGGCGCCGAGTCCGAGCCTGCCTCTGAGGCGGAGTCCGCCACGTTGCCCAACCTCGTCGGCAGGGATCTTCAGACGGCCCAGGACGAAGCGCAGGCCGCAGGGTTCTACGTGCTGGACGACCAGGACGCCAGCGGCCAGAACCGCCTCCAGGTCTATGACCGCAACTGGACCGTGTGCAGCCAGGAGCCCGAAGCCGGCAGACACCCCACGGACACGCCGGTGACGTTGTTCGCGGTCAAGGACGACGAGTCCTGCTGACGGACGCCACCACGACTGATTCGGCTTACTCCCGTGCGCGGCCGGACCTGCGCGCAAGTGCGCTGCCAGCTGCTGGCTGCGCCGACAGAGGTCACAACCGGCTTGACGATGTTGTTCCGGGGCGGATCGCCACAGGTCGCGCGCTTTCGGGGTGTGTCGAATCCGATTCGGCGGCGCTCCGTTGCTCGGGGCGCCATACAGCGGGGGTCGTGCGCACGCGGGCCAGCAGGCATGATGCGCCCGCCCCCGCTGCTGGCTTTGGAGGGACTGCGTGATCTGGGAAACCGCCGCCGCAGTCCAGGCCGACCGCACCGCGCACCGTTCGTCCCGGTGGCGGAACCCCCTGACCCGGACGCCGCGCCACCTCTTCGTCCCCAAGTGGTGGGAGATCGACGACGGACAGTGGACGCTGCGCGAACCGGCCAGTGACGAGGAGTGGCTGAGCGCGGCCTACCGTGACCGCTCGCTCATCACCCGCATCGGGCCGCTACACGCCGACCGTGCCAAGGCCGACGACCATCCCACAGGCCGGCCGACATCCTCCGCCACCCTGCCCAGCCTCCTGGTCACCCCATGTACCGGCACGCCCGGATCGACGACGGTGACAGGCTCTTGGATGTGGGCACGGGAAGCGGCTATGGCACGGCGCTCGCCGCACACCGGCTCGGCTCCCACGCGGTCACGAGTGTGGACATCGACGGCTATCTGGTGCAGGCCGCCCGCGAACGCCTCGATACGATCGGGCTGCACCCCACCGTCGAAACGGTCGATGCCACCGGACCCCTGCCCGCAGACTCCCGGGCAGGCCGATCGCATCGTCGCCACGGTGGCCGTGCGCAGCATCCCCACCAGATGGCTGACCGCCCTCAGCCCCACCGGACGGCTGGTGACCACCATCGCGGGCACCTCCCTGCTCGTCACCGCGGACAAGGCCGCCGACGGAGGCGCCGTGGGCCGGGTGGAGTGGGCCGGCTTCATGCACGCCCGGCACAGCGAGGACTACCCACCCGCACCGTCCGTACTGCTCGCTGCCGCGCACGACCAGGACGGCGAACAGGTGACGACCGCCCCCTACCCGGTCCTCGACGTGGCGAATGCATGGGACCTCGACTCCATGCTGGGCCTCACCGCCCGGGCATCGAACACGCCTACCACCAGACAAGGGAGCGGCGGATCGCGGTCATGGCGCACGCGGACGGATCGTGGGCCCGCGCCACCGCCACCGGCAGCGAGCGGCCCACCGTCCACCAAGGCGGCCCCCCGCGCCTGTGGGACGTGCTGGACGAGATCCGCGCCTACTGGCTCCAGCACGGCGAACTCCCGGTGCGCGGCGCCCGCGTCCAGGTCATGCCCGACGGCCGCACCCGACTCGCCCGCGGGACCTGGCACACCACGCTCTGAGCGTGTGCCCCTTGAGCGGTCCCACTCGTCTGCTGCCCCCGTGGCGGATGAGTGGGGCCTTCCGCATCGCACGGTCCTCGAGGCCGCTGAGCTCAGCCAGCCCAAGCAGCAGACATCCGATGCGGACCGGCGGAACCTGACCGGTGCGAACCTGACCACATCCGTCCGGTGCGGCCCTGGCCCACGCGAACCTGACCGACGCAGCACACCGGTGCCCCGGAGCCAGGATTGTCAGACCGTTGCGGCATGCTCGCTGGCATGAACGAAGACGCCTTCTGGCAGCTCATCGAGGACTGCAGGCCCATGGAACCTGATCCGGATGCCGAACTCCTGGCAGCCGTGCTCATCGAGCGGCTTGCCGAGTCCTCGTTGCCGCGGGTCATCGGCTTTGCCGAACACCTGTCGTGGGCGCTGTATCGGCTGGACCGCAAGGAGTACGGACACGACCTGGGCGCAGATGCCTTCCTGTACACCCGTGCCGCGGTCGTCGCCGGCGGCCGCACCGAGTTCGACGCCGTCCTTCAGGACCCATCGGCCTTCACGCCTTACGCCGTCGACCTCATCTGGGCCGAGCCCCTGCTCTACACCCCGGACCGGGCATACCAACGCATCACCGGCAAGGAGTGGGACCGCGAGACCCGTTACTCCTACGAATCCTGCTCCAACACCCAGGGCTGGGCTGACTGAACGCCATGGCCTGCGGGAGGTGACGAACTCCAGCACCGTTGATCGTCCTCGGGGAACGTGAGCCAGAACCGAGTCGTCGCTCCACGGGGCCGTCGGGGCCGTCGGGGCCGTCGGGGCTGGGCCCACCGGTGTCGGCGGCGGGTCACCCGTCGTCGGCCACCTGGTGCACCGCGTCGAGCAGCGTGTCCACCAGTTCGGCATGACGCTGACGTTCCACTCCCCGTGACGGGCTGGACAGCACGATGCCCCTCGCCTCGCCCAAGGCGGTGGGGCTCGCGCCGAGCAGCTCGCGCGTGACAAGGATCGCGTCCATCACGCTCACTCCGCGGTCACTCAGCAGCCGCTGCACGGCATCCATTCCCGCAGGCGAGCCAAGCAGCGGCTTGCACTCCGTGACGAGAGCGGAGATCCGCTCAACGCGGGCTGGATCCAGCGGCATCGGCTTCTCATCCCTCGGTGTGGTGGGGTCAGAGTACCTGTCCAAAACCCGTCCCGAGATCGAGAAATGGGGCCACATCAGGCTGAGGTGGGGGCCAGCCGGCCACGGACATCTTGCGGTCCGTCCTGCCCGCATGCGCTGCTCCGTACGGTGATCTTTTCGGGAAAGCGGGGGAGTGGGGATCACAGGGTCATCGGTGCCGTTTTGACGCCCATGACCAGTGAGTAGAGGGTGTCGTTGGCGGTGATGAAGAGGCGGTTGTTCTTCGGGCCGCCGAAGCGGACGTTGGAGACCGTGTTGGGCACCAGGATGCGGCCCAGGAGGGTGCCGTCCGGGGCGTAGCAGTGCACTCCGTCGTCCATGGCTGCAGCCCAGAGGTGGCCTTGGTCGTCGAAGCGGATGTTGTCGAAGCGGCCGCCGCCCGTGCCGTTGGTCTCGGCGAAGACCTTGCCGTCGGAGAGCGTGCCGTCCGCGCGTACCTCGAAGGCCCGGATCTGGCCGGCCCGGGTGTCGGAGACGTACAGCTCGCTCTCGTCGAGGGAGAAGACCAGGCCGTTGGGGGCGCCGAAGCCGTCGGCCGCGAGCCGTACCTCGCCGGTATCGGGGTCGATCCGGTAGACGTTGTTGGCTCCGATCTCACTCTCGGCGCGATGGCCCTCATAGTCGCTGGTGATCCCGAAGTCCGGGTCCGAGAACCAGATGGAGCCGTCGGACTTCACGGCCGCGTCGTTCGGGCTGTTGAGCCGCTTGCCCCGGTAACGGTCGGCGAGCACGGTCACCGAGCCGTCGTGCTCGGTGCGGGTGACTTGGCGGTTGCCCTGCTCACACGTGATCAGACGGCCCTCGCGGTCCAGCGTGTTGCCGTTGGAGTATCCGGCCGGCGAGCGGAAGACGCTGACCGCGCCGCTCGCCTCGTCCCAGCGCAGCATCCGGTCGTTGGGGATGTCGCTCCAGATCAGCTGGCGCCAGGCCGGTACGTACAGCGGCCCCTCCGCCCAGCGGGAGCCCACGTGGAGCGTCTCCAGTTGCAGGTCACCCGCGGCGCACTTCTCCGTACGGAACCTGTCATCGAGTACTTCGTACAGCGCGGGACGGCCGGTGGCCATGTCCGTTCTCCTTCGTTCACCCTGACACGCATGTCCTGAAGTGCATCCTGTCTGAGAGGAGTATTGCAGGATGTCATACAGTCAGGTCACGGAATTTGGTGAGTTGGTTCGGAGGAGAGCGTCGTGGATGAGGTGGACCGGAAGTTGCTGAACCTGTTGCAGGAGGATGCTGCGCAGGCGTACGCCGCGCTGGGCAAGGCGGTCGGGCTTTCCGCGGGTGCCGCCCATGAGCGGGTGCGCAAGCTGCGCGAGTCGGGGGTGATCAGGCGCACGACGGTCGAGGTGGACCCCGCCGCGGTCGGCAGCGGGGTGTTGGCCTTCGTGATGGTCGACTCATCGGCCTGGATGGGCGACTCCGGCGAGCGCTTCGCCGCGATCCCCGAGCTGCAGGAGGCCCATGTCATCGCGGGCAGCGCATCGGTCCTGGTCAAGGTCCGGACCGGGACGACCGAGCAACTCCAGGACGTTCTACGTCGGTTGTACGAAATCGAGGGTGTCAGCGGCACCCAGGCAATTGTGGCCCTGGAGACGTTCTTCGAGAGAGCAGTGCCGACGGGGGGCTGAAGCCCGCCCGCCCGCGGGGAGAGTTGGACCTCAGCAGTCACGCGAGCGCATTCCGCTGTAGAAAGTCCACGCCGAACGGCAGCGTGTGTTTGCCGTCGGCGCGAGCGGCAACGCGCAGTACATGAGCCAAGCGAACAGTGACGCGAATCAAGATTCCAAGGCCAACCAGAGCGCTTCTGCCAAGGCCCGGCAGGCCACGGCAAAGGCGACTGCCCCTGCTGCGAAGGCGGCGGACAAGACGGCCGAGGCGTCAGGCGACGTGGCCTCAGCAGCCGTGGACGCGGCCGAGCGTACAGCCGGAACGGGCGCTGCGATCGTGAACAGTACGGCCGAACGTGTCCAAGCCGGCCGTCAGGTCGTCATCGACGCCTCGGGACAGGCCGCGGCCGTTGCCAAGACGGCGTGGACGGTGATCGCCCACCGCAAGGTTCTTGCCGCTGGTGTGGGCGCGGGTTTGTCGGTGCTGGGTGCCACGTCCTACCTGGCGGGTCGCCGCGCGGGTCACCACGTGCACGGTCCGATCACCCGAATGACCGGCGGGCGGATCTGAGGCGAGATGCCAGTCCCGTGACTCGGCGAGCCCGTCATGCACCCGGGGCGACCCAACGCGCGTGCTGCCGACGTGACTTGTCCGGCATCGCCGCGCTCTGCGGCTGCCCTGACCAGACGCCGGACAGGCTCTGGAGTTGACCTCCGAGGGCGCGTCGGCCTGTCCGACAGTTCTTGCGTGTTGTTCGAGTCCGCGAACACGTATGGGCAGTATCGGCGCCATGTCGATTACACCGTCCACATCACCAGCGACGGTAGCTCGAACGTGGGGGACGCCGCGTCGAAGTGGGACGACGCCATGAGCTGGGTCATCACTCAGCCCTGGGCACCGGCTGGAGGCCGCCGCAGCAGCTCTCGCCGCGACGGCTTCCGAGCGGTGGGGCCTGCCTCAGCGTGTCCGGAGCCGGGCGTTCCCCTCGGCACGTCTGCGCTGCACCGTCTGGCTGCGTCAAGGGGATTGACACTCACGACGTCAGCTGGCGCCGACCGGAACCCCGACCACCGGGCCCCACCAGCGTGACGATGCGATGGCCTCATCCCCGGCCACGCCTGCAACCGTGTATGGGTAACGGTCGTTCAGGCTTGCCGCTCGCTGTTCTTGGCGAGTTCACGAACGTCGACCAGGCTGTTGGCTGGATGGCCAGGGCTCTGAGGTCGCGGGCGTTGGTGCCCCTCGGTGCCCGGCCGTCAGCGACAGCGCTATCGTCCGGGCCATGACCTCAAGTGCACGTCTGCTTGACCTGATCTGGGCCATCCCGGAGATCGATCTGCTGCTGCGGTCGTCGTTCGGCTTCGACATCCACCGGAAGCAGTATGGCGAGGGCTTCAGGCTTGCCTCGGGTGCGCCGCTAGAGGTAATCGCAGGGGAATCGGCCGGTGGGGCGTACTTCCTGTGTGCCGAGCAGAACGGGCGCCGACCGGTGGTGTTCGCGAGTTCTGAAGGGCAAGGTGGCCTGCTCGCTGATGATCTCGCGGAGGCGCTGGAGATCATCATCGGGCTGGAGTGGCGGGACTGCCTGACCTTCTCGGGCGGTGGCGATGTGGAGATCATGCAGATCTCCGCCCAACACCTCGAACGGTCCCGCGGCAAGCACAACGCGGGCATCGGCTACGAAGCAGCCCAGGTGGCCGCAGCCCTGTCACTGCGGACCGTGCCTGTCGCTGATCTCGTCGTCCGGTTGCACGCAGCCGCCTCGAAGACCGAACCGGACTACGTCGTGATCTACGACGACGGGCAGGAGTTCGATCCGCCCTTCGGCGAATATGTGGAACCTCGCCACGGAGGCTGGCGCTGAACCCGACCGTCTCCGCCATGAGCATCGACACCGGAACCGCGGCCAACGCCTGATAGGTCGTCGGGCAGACTCTCCGACGTGTCTGCCGATCTTGTTCCGACGATTTCTGGGAGCGCACCACTATGCTTCTCCCCTCTTGGCCTGCCCGACGCCATCACCCCCCGGACGGCTGCCGGTATCAGACTGCGTCGTACTCGCCGGCATCGTGGTCAACACCCTCGTCAGCTGTGAGTGGATCAAGAAGAGCCAGCCGCTCTGCCTAATCGGCGACTCCGGCACCGGCAAGTCCCACATGCGCATCGCCGTGGGCATCGAGGCCGCGATGCAGGGCTATCGCGTCGCGTCCGCTATACCCTCGCCACCAAGCTGTTGAACGAGCCGTTCGAGGCGCCGACAAGAAGCAGCTGAACAAGACCATCGCCCGCTACGGCCGAGTCGACCTCCTCTGCATCGGCGAATTCGACTGCATGGAGCTCGACCGCCTCGGCGCCGAACTGCTTTTCCGGGTCCTGGCCGAGCGCGAGGAGAAGAACAGCGTCGCCATCGCCTCCAACGAGTCCTTCGGCGGCTGGACCGAGACCTTCACCGACCCCGCCTCTGCGCGGCCATCGTCGACCGCCTCGCCTTCAACGGCACCATCATCAAGACCGGCACCGACTCCTACCGCCTCGCCTCCATACGGGCGCGGGCGAAGAACCGGCGAAGGCCGGCTGACCGCTATGGGCAGCTACTCGATGGTCCTCCCGCGTCGGGGCGGAGGATCGTCACAGGTGCCGTGCTGGGCCCTGCGGATCGTTCCACTACGGGACGGGCCAAAGCTTCGATGCGGTTTTTAGAGAGTGAGGCCGGTGGGCCCATAGGTGCTGCAGAACTCGCAATCACAGCTGGTCAGGGAGTTCGCCTGGCAATGAGCCGCTGGCCAGTAGCGGGATGCACAGGGGCCTGGGTCGAGCAGCGTCTCGTCGCGGGACACCGTCCGGTCGCACCACGTGCACCGGACGGCTGCAGCTACGCCAGCCTCCTGCAGGCGCCGGGCCGCGACGATGGCCGTGTCGAGCGGGGCTTCATCCAGAACCGCTGCGGGGGTGCTGCTCAGAAGAAGCTTGCTCCGCCACAGGCTCAGTCCGGCCACCGCTCCGACAGCGTGCAGGGCTCTCTGTCCCCCGCTCCCGGATCCGGTCACCAGCACGGTGAACCCTGGCTCCTCCATGGACATATCTCCTTCGGCGACGGGACAGCCGCCCTCAGTATGTCGACCCGGCTCCCTGTTCCTCACTGGCTCCGTATTCCTTTGACTTTCGTCAAAGGATTCGAAGGTTGTCGATCCGGTCCCCTCGGACGGTCCGCCGCCCTATGCTGATGGTTCGTCAACAACACTGTTGGTCTGAGGTTTCGCACGCATCGGGGGACCCGGCGTGAGTACCACACCACCACCACACGCCAGCGAGGCGACCAGGTTGCTCTGCGCGGGCACCTACCTGGATCCGCGGTACCGCGACCAGGTCATCGAGCAACTGCATCTCAACGAACAGCGGATCGTGGCGCCCTCGCTGGGCCTGGACGCGGCCCGCGTCCTCGCCCACGCCCTGCGCGCCCGCCGCCAGGAGCTGCTGTGGGCCGGGCTGATCCTGGGCCTGTGGGTGGTCGGGCTGCCGCTGATCGGCGCACTGCTGTTCATGTTCCTCTTGCCCAGCCTGATGCTCGCCCTCGCCTCCCGGATCCGGGGCCGTGCCGCGCAGCCGCCGCTGTACCGCTGGCTGCCCGCTCTCTGGCTCCGCTGGACGGGCCGGTTCACTTTCGCGTTCTTCCTGCTCGTCACCCTCGTCGCCGCGTTCGGGGCCGGGAAGGAGAACGATCCGTACGACTCGTCGAGCAGCGACGTGGACGGCTGGGTCGACGCGCTGCTCCGCGCCCTGGCCGAGGCGGCCGGAGGGATCAAGGTCTGGCGGGCCTGGCTCGTGCTCGTCCTCTTCGCGCTGATCGCCCTGTGCATCGCCGTGCAGCGCGGCCGGTTCGCCTGCGCACTGGACGCCGAGCTGTCCCCGCGGCGCTTCCCGGACACCGCCGGCGACCCTGCCGAGCAGGACGAGTCGCCGCGGTTCCAGCGCCTCAAGGAGCGCATCCGGATCGAGCAGCACGCCCCGCTGGTCATGTACCACGAGCAGCGCCCCTTCTGCGGGGCCGGGCTCGCCTTCGACACCTGGGTGATCGCCGTCGAGCTGAAGCCCGACAAGGAGAGGGAGCAACTGCCCCTGAACAACCGGGCGATCCTGGAGAAGATCCGGCCGCTGCTCGAACAGCTGCGGCTGCCCTCGGAGTTCGCGGGGTATCCGGTTCGGGACCGGCTGCGCCGCCTGGAGATCGACGAGTGCGTGTTCCTGCCCGTCGAGGGGCTGCGCCGGCGCGAGGAGGCGCCGTACCACCCGCAGGTCTTCGAGGAACACCGGGCCCGCGCGGTCGAGGAGGGCGGCGAGCGCCGCCGGCACTTCCTGCGTGTGCGCGTCGGCGGCTGGGAGGAGGAGCTGGTCGTCACGGTATTCGTGCGCGTGCACACCCAGGGCCGGATGCTGATGCTGGAGATCGCCCCGCATGTACTGCTGCCGGTCCGCGAGGACTTCAAGGACGCCGACCGCACGGCACACAACCACCGGCACAACAACGTGCTCGGCAAGGCCGTCTGGGCCCTGGTGCGGGTGCCCGGGTCCGCGGTGCGCTCGCTCGTCGTCCTGGGCCGCTGGCTCGGCTCCGTGTGGCGGCTGCTGACCGGCGGGTACGAGGGCGCGCTGCCCGACGGTCCGGCGCTGTCGGTGCGGGAACTGGGCTCGGCGGAGGACTCGTCGCTCTTCCAGGGGATGGACCGCACCCGCTACCTCCGGAGCATCCAGGACCGGGTGACGAACGGAGTGACGACCGCGCTGGCCGAATGCGGTTACGAGACCGGCGAGTTCGTCCAGAAGGTCGTGCACAACTACGGCATCTACAACGAGGGCGACGTGCACAACAGCAGTCTCGCGGCGGGCGACGGGGCCACCGCGATCTTCAACTCATGAGCGGCGGCACGGGAGTCGTGTCACGGGGCCGCGTCACGGAAGGGGGCCGGTAGCGATGGCCAGGGACGAACCGGGCATCCACATCAGCGGCGGGGTGCACGGCAGCGCGTTCGCCGTCGGCAACCACGCGCGCGCCGAGATGAACCAGGGCGCGGCCGTCCCCCGGGACCAGGCCGCGGAGGAGCTCCTGATCGCCGTACGAGAACTCCGCGCGGACCTCACGAGGTTGCGGGCGTCCGACGCCACGGCCGCCCTCGACACGGCCCTCGCGGAGACGGAGGAGGAGATCATCACGACAGGCCGGGCGGCGCCGACGCGGCGTGAGCGGCTGCGTCAACTCCTCGCTGACTCACAGGCGTTGGTGGGTCTGGTCGCGTCGGCCGGGGCGGTGGCCGGGTTGCTGGGGATGTAGGCCGGCCTGCTGCCGGCGCGGAGCGAAGGGGGACGGGATGGGCGGGGGAGCGCGGTACTGGAACGACGAGACCCAGCGCTGGGAGGAGGGCGACGGCGGGGGCGGGTCGGCGGCGCCGACGACACCGCCGCCGAGCCGGCCGGGGTATGCACCGCCCTCGCCGAGCGGGCCGTGGCAGGCCTCGTCCCCGTCAGCGTCCCCGCCTCCCCCTTCGGCCGACTGGCCCGGAACCGGAGAGGGGAGCACTTGGCACGGGCCGAGAGCCCACGACGGCTCCGACGGCATCTGGTCGCCGGACGAGCCGATCGTCGGGCAGCCCGCCTTCGTCCCGGGAACGGCCCCGGCGGCCAGCGGCGGCAACCGCCGGCTCGTGTGGTCCGTCGTCGGTGGAGCCGTCGTTGTCGGGGTCGCCGTGGCGCTGGTGCTGACGACCGTCGTCGGGGGCGGCGACAAGCCGTCGACCGCGGTGAGTTCGTCGCCGGTGGCCACCGTCTCGCAGCAGAGCGATCCGTACACGGCGTCGGCATCGGCATCGGCATCGGAGGAGCCGACCGTGGGGGCGTCCGCCTCGGTGCCCGAGCTGGACGCCGGGTACGAGCTGTACGACGACCAGGAGGGTTTCCGCGTCGGGCGCCCCGTCGGGTGGTCGCGCGCGACCGCGCCGTCGAAGTTCGGCATCGCGGTCGTCACCTACGACAGCCCCGACCGCGAGCACCGGATCGAGGTGTACCAGGTGAAGGAGGCCACCCCGCAGGCGTCCTTCGACGAGTTCCTGTCCGACCGGGTCGGGAAGGCACCCGGCTTCCGGGAACTCGACCTCCAGCCCTTGGCCGACGGCCGGTTCGCCGGCCTGCGGCTGGAGTACCTCGCGGACTCCGTCAGGAACGCCCCCGACGTGGGCATCTGGCACGTCTACGACGCGCGCTTCGTCGTGGACGGCGGCGACAGGTTCGCGATAGCCGTCTACGGCCCGGAGGCGAACGGCGGCACGGACGAACTGGAGCTGCTGGACACCGCGCTGGAGGGCTTCTGCCCACCACACGTCTGCGAGCCCGTCTCCCTGGACTAAAGGCAATGCCGTTGGCTCTAAGCGGTCTGGGTGATGTCGGCTGCGGTGTGGGTAGGCGTCCTGCGGGAGGGACGTGATGCCGAAGCACCTCGATCTCGAGCTGACCGATGATCAGCGTCGTGACCTGCGTGAGTTATTGGGCCGACGTGGCCTGGCCCGGCATACCCGCCTGCGTGCGGAGTGCGTCCGGCTGCTCGACCGGGGAAGGACGGTGACCGAGGTCGCCGACCTGCTGGAGTGCAACCCGGTCACCGTCCGCGCCGCCGTCCACCGCTTCGAGAAGGGCGGGCTGGACGCGCTGCCGGACGCGCCCCGGCCCGGTCGGCCCGCCAGGATCCTGGGTCCCGAGGACCGCGCCGAGCTGGCCGACCTGCTGGACACATCGGCCGCCGCGGGGATCACCTGGACCGCCCCGGCCCTGCGTGACTGGCTCCGCGACGAGCGGGGCGTGGAAATCTCCGCGTACTGGCTGTGGGAACTGCTGCGCCGTGACGGGTTCCGCTGGAAACGCACCCGCGACAGCATCCGGCACCAGGCCGATCCCGTCCTCCAGCAGGCCGCCCGGGCCGAGCTGGAGGACTTGCGGCCTTGCGGCAGGCCGCCGACGCCGGACAACGCGACCTGATCTTCCTGGACGAGTCCGGGTTCGCTCCGACCATGCCCACCGGCTACACCTGGTCGAGGATCGGGCAACGGGTGGTGGTCCCACGCGAGGACACCAGAAACCGTCGGGTCAACGTGCTCGGCGCCCACATCGTCGGCACCGCCCCCGACCTGGTCTGGCAGCACACCAGCGGCAAGATCGACGCGGCGGTGCTGCTGGAGTTCGTCTGCGTGCGGCTGGCGGGCCTGGGCGGCGGCGCGGCCGTGCTGGACCTGGCCGCCGACGGCCTCGGCGCCGATGTCATGCCGGTCTGGGAGCGCCGCAAGCCGTGCACGGTCGTCCTCGACAACGCCTCGGCGCACGTGGCCAAGGCGTTCAAGGGGCGCCGCCGCCAGCTGGCGAAGATCGGGGTGGAACTGTTCTATCTTCCGCCATACAGCCCGGAGTTGAACGACATCGAGCTGGTCTGGCGCCAGGCGAAGTACCAGGACTACCCACAGCGCGCCCAGACCAGCACCGAGGCCATCGACGCAGCCGTCGACCGGGCGATGCAGCGGCAACGCGACCGGATCCGACAAGCAACACCGAACTTCACCCAGCCGCTTAGCTCTCCGACAGCGCCCAGATCCAACACACCGAACAGGTACTGACCTACCCCGAACTGGTGGCCCGCTTCCGGGCATTGCTCGACATGATCGCGCTGGAGCGCCGCCATGCCGGCGGGCGCGTCGTCATCGGCATCGACGAACTCGACAAGCTCGGCGACGCCCAGGCAGCCGAACGCTTCCTCAACGACCTCAAGGTGGTCTTCGGTATCAGGGGCTGTCACTTCCTCGTCGCGGTCTCCAAAGACGCCCTGACGGCCTTCGGCAGGCATGTGGTCGACATACGTACCGCTTTCGACAGCGCCTTCGACCAGCTTGTCGCCGTGCGGCCACTGGACCTCGCACAGGCACGCAGGCTCCTGGAACTGCGCGGTGTGTGGCTTCCCGACCCGTATCTGTGGGTGTGCCAGATACTCTCCGGCGGGCTGCCGCGCGACCTGCTGCGCACGGTGATGAGCCTGGCGACAGACCGAGCGTTGCACAACACCACGGACATGCGCGCACTGGTGCTCCGCCTGATCGAGGACGACGCCCGTACCGTGCTCTCCGCCCAGAGCCGCCATGCCTCCGCCCTAACCAGTCCCCAAGCCCCCGCCGTCGCCCGGTGGATCGCGAGCGCCTCCGAGGCCCCAACCCGCGCCGACGCCTGGGAGGAAGTCCTCGGCAACACGCCCCTCGGCACCGCCGGCGAGTATGAAGTCGCCAAGGCACTCACTCAAGTGCGGGCCTACTTGGGGCTGGGCGCCGCGCTGCTGCGCACCTTCGCCGACGACATCTCCGATCGCCTGCCCCGCCGCCTCCAGGCCCTGCGCGACGCGGGCCCCGAACTCATCGACCGCCTCACCGCCGCCCGGGCCAAACTCGCGGCGGAGCCGGAGGCCGTATGGACGGCGGTTAACCGCTACCGCCAGGAAGCGCTGGGCCTTGCCCCCTTGCCGGATCCACACTGAGCCCGCGTGCGCCGTAAGCCCTGGGCTGTGTCGGCGAGTTCAGTTGTGGTGGTTTAGTGGTCCCAGTGGCCGCGCCCGCTGTTGCCCTCCTCGTGGTCGCGCTGAAGCGCGCGCAACAGACGGCGTTCCGCGCCGGGCACGTGCTCGACCTCGGCGAGCTGGGCGGCGGAGTCTGAGACGAGTGCGTCCCGGTGCTGTTCGACGTTCTGGTCCTGCTTGTCGATCACGCGGGTGGGGGCGGTGGAAGGGAGTTCTTCTGCCATCGGCCAGTCCTGGGCGCGGGGGCCGGACTCAGGCCTGGGCGCGTCTGTAGACCGGGTCGTGTTCGACGTTGATGCCGTGCCGATCGGAGAGGGAGATCAGCTGCCGGGCGAACTGGCGCGGGCGGCCGGGTCAGGGCGGGGGGCAGCGGCGCAGGGTGAGGGGCAGTGCCTCCAAGCCGCGCAGCATCATCGTGTTGCGCCAGCGCAGGTCGCGCTCCTGGCAGGCCAGGGTCGTTCCGGGGAAGCGGGCGAAGAGCGCGGTGAGTGCGATCTCGGTCTCCAGCTTGCCGAGCAGGGCCCCGAGGCAGCGGTGGATGCCACCGCCGAAGGCGAGATGGCCGGCGTCTTGGCGGTCGAGGATGAGGCGGTCGGGGTCCTTGAAGCGTGCCGGGTCGCGGTTGGCCGCGCCGAGGGACAGCAGCACGAACTCGTCCTGCGGGATTTCCACCCCGCCGATGTCCACCGGCTCGGTGGTGAAGCGGGTGGTGGCCATACAGATGGGGGAGTCGTAGCGCAGGAACTCCTCGACGGCCATGGGCATCCGGGTGAGATCGGCGCGCAGCCAGGCGGCCTGGCCGGGATCGCGCAGCAGCGCGAGGCAGGAGGTGCCCAGCAGGTTAACGGTGGTCTCATGCCCGCCGATCAGCAGCAGGGCGACCATGCCCACGATCTCGTCGTCCGTGAGCTCCCCGCGCTCGCGGGCCGCCAGCAGCTCGGTGAGCAGATCGGCGGGACGGTCATTGCGGCGGATACGCCGGTTGGCGATGGCCAGGACGTACGAGCCCATCTCCTGGACGGCTCGCCGGAACGCCGCGTGGTCGCCCTCCTGGGTGACGATGGTGGTCGACCACTGCCGGTAGAGGTCGCGGTCCTCGGGCGGGAAACCGAGCAGTTCGCAGACGACGAGGATCGGCAGCGGGAAGGCGAAGTCACGTATCAGGTCCACTGTGGCGGTGGTGGTGCGGGTCGTGTGGCGCGCGGCTGCCGTGTCCAGCCCGTCGAGGAGTTCGTGGGTGATGCGCTCGACCATCGGCCGCATCGCCTCGACCCGCTTGCGGCTGAACGCCGCCTGGACCACGCGGCGCAGGCGGGTGTGGTCGGGCGGATCGCTGCTGAGCATATGGGTGATCTCGCTGCCCAGGTTGACGCCCTCGACCCGGCTGTCGGCCAGGGCCTGGGCGCGCCGCACATCCTGCGCGAAGCGGCGGTCGAAGAGCGCGGCCCGGACATCGACGTAGCGCGGGATGATCCACAGCCGCAGGCCGCCGTCGCTGTGCAGCACGGAGACCGGGGCCGATTGCCGCATCCTGGCCAGGGTCGGGTACGGGTCGCTGAGGAACGTCGGCGGCTTCTGGCGCGGTTGCGTCGTCTCGGGCTTGTCCGGCCGGTGCTTGTCCGCCCGGGGACTGTTCGTCCGGGGTGCTGCCGTTGCTGCCGTAGCTGTGGTCATGATGTTTTCCTGTCCTCACCGGTACGGCCGGCCCCGCGGCGGGGTGCCGGGCGTGGCACCCCGCTACGGCGCTGCTTGGGCTCACTGCAGAGGCGACTTCTTCTCCGTGTTCTTCTTTGTGCGGGTGGTGCAGGTCCGCGCCGGGCCGTTCGGCCGGACCGGGACCGCCTTGTCCAGGGCGGCCTGGGTGTCCGGATGAATGATGAGCCCGCGCTCCCGCTCGGTGGCGCTGATGGGGTCGACGCGCAGTCCGTGACGCTTCATGGGGTTGACCTTTCTTCGGTGTGGTGGACGGGGTGGTGCGAGCCGGTCCGCCCGCTGTTGCGGCGGTCGGCGGTTCTGGGGGAGGCGCGCAGCCTGTCGTCGGCGTAGCGCACCATGGCGGCCCAGGCGGCGGCGTATCCGGCTGGGTCACGGCCCACGTCGTGCCCGCCGCCGAGCCACCGGACGCGATGCGGGACGCCACGGCGCCGCAGCGCGGCGAGATAGCGCTCGATCTGTTCCGGAGGACACTTCTCGTCGTCCGCCGAGGCGGCGAGGAAGAGCGGGCCGCGTACGCGGCCCACATAGGTCATCGGGCAGGCTGCGCGATAGCGGTGTGGCACCTGCTCGGGGGTGCCGCCGAAGAGGCGGTCGTCGACCTCCCGCAGCGCTGGCGTCGTCGCCCGGTACGCCGCCGTGTAGTCGGCCACCGGGGCGACGGCCAGCCCCACGTCCCACAGCCGGGGCTGGACGCCCATCGCGAGCAGCGTCAGATAGCCGCCCCAGGAGTAGCCGCACAGGCCGGTACGGCCCGGCTCCGAGACTCCCGCGTCGATGAGGTGGCCGCGCACCGCGGCGAGGTCTTCGAGCTGGGCGAGGCCGACCCGGTGGCCGAAGTCGTCCCGCCAGCGGGGGCCGTAGCCCGTCGAGCCGCGGTAGTTGGTGCGCACCACGGCGAATCCGGCCCGGACCAGGGCCTCGGTCCGCGCGTCATAGGCGTCCCGGTCGTGGGTGTGGGGCCCGCCGTGGACGAGGAAGACCGTCGGCCAGGGGCGGTGGCCCGCCCTGCGGCCGGGCGGGGTGGCCACAAAGCTGTGGATCTGCCCGTACGGCCGACGTGTCCACAGCTCGCGGTGCCTGGATCCGGTCGTTGCGCCGGGCGCCGTGCCGCGTGACGCCGTCGTGGAGCGGCCGCAGTGGCCGGAGCGGTCGGGACGTTCCGGGGGTTTCGGGTGCTCCGCACTTTCCGAGCTTTCCGGGCTTTCCGGGTGGCAGATCAGTGGCCGGGGCGGTTCGCCGTCGCGGCTCCACAGGCAGTGGACCGTGCGGTCGGGTGCGCAGGAGAAGTCGATGATCGTGCCCTCGGGCGTGGGAAGCACCGTCGTCGTACCGCGGTCGAGGTCGGCGCGGAGCAGGCGGCTGCGTCCCGCCCGGTCCTGCTGAACCAGCGCCGTGCGGCCGGGCCCGTACCAGCAGGCGGTGATCTCCGTATCGAAGTCGAGGGCGGAGCCGGGACCGTGCGCATGGATCCCCTCGCCCTGCCGCCAGAAGGCCAGGGTGTAGCGGCCCGCGCGTTCGAGGACGAGCAGCAGTTCCGGCCGTGCGGTGGTGAGGTCCGGGCGGAAGCCCAGCGCCCACACCGCGCCGCCGTCCCCCGCTGCGCCGGGGATGGCGTCCATGAGGACGCCGGAGGCCGGTGACCACAGCCGGACCGCGGCCGGTCCGGCCGGGCACCCCGCGGTGGCCAGCAGTCGGCCGCCGGGGGCCAGGCCCACCACTGCCGCATAGCCGGGCTCCTCGGCCACCAGGCGGGCGCGCTCGCCCGGTCGGCCGAGGTAGTACCGCGAGCGGTCCGCGACCCCGACGCCGACGGCGGCGAGGCCGCTGCGGGGGTCGAAGGCCAGGCCGTGCATCCGCCCGGCGGGTACGCCGTCGAGCGCCGGGCGCGAGTGCCCGCCCTCGAACGGCCCGCGCAGCCAGCGGCCTTGACCGCCTGGAGCGGCGTCGAACCACCACAGGCCCTGGCCGTCCGGCTCGATGGCGGCGGTCTCCACACCCAGCGGTGCGGTGGTCGCCTGACGGCGCTGACCCGTCATCAGATCCCAGGCCACGATCTGCGGGAGACCGTCCACATACCGGGTCTCGACCGCTCGCCGTCCGTCGCGGGCGGCGAAGGACGGGACGTGCACCGCCGTTCCGATACCGCCGCTCATCGCCGTCCCTCCCTTCGTTGGTGTCCGCTTCCGCCGCCGGTGGCCTTGGCTGTGGTGGGCTCCGACGGCCATCACACTGCCGGACGGGCGGGCTGCGTGGCAGGGAAGAAAGCGCAGCGGCACCGGCCGTGAGCTACTGCCGGTCCTTCCCTGGCACCGGACGGTGGGCGGGCGACAGGGTGCGGGGGCGACCACATGGCCCGGACCCACCGAGGAGAAAGGGGCGACCCGATGACGATCGCGGCGACCCGGCCCGGCGCAGCCCCCGTCCCACCCGGCGGAGCGCCGAACGGCACACCGGGTGGCAGGCCGAGCCGTGCGCTGACGGCGGTCTATGCCGCGGGCGCGGTGACGGCGTTGGGCACCCAGATGACCATGCTCGCGCTGCCCTGGCTGGTGCTGGAGACCACCGGCTCGGCCACCCGGGCGGGCCTGGTCTTCGCGGCCCAGGTGCTGCCCATGGCGCTGCTCGGCTTCGCGGGCGGAGAGGTCATCCAGCGCCTGGGCGCCCGCCGGACCATGGTCGTCTCCGATCTCGCCCGCGCTCCGGTGGTGGCGCTGATCCCGCTGCTACAGACCCTGGGCGCGCTCAATCTGGCCGTCCTCGTGGCGATCGTCGTGGCGCTCGGGGCGCTGGCCGTTCCCTACCACGCGGCACAGCGGGTGCTGGCGATGGAACTGCTGAGCCCGCACGCCCGCTCTCTGGCCCGCGCCAACAGCGCGCTGGAAGGTGTGCAGAACGGCTCGGCGTTCGCCGGACCGGCGCTCGCGGGCGCGCTGATCCCGCTGGTGGGGACCACATCGGTGGTGTGGCTGGACGCGGCCACGTTCGCCTTTTCCGGGTTGCTGTTGCTGCGCCGCGTCCCGGCAGGAGGTGGCGGGGCCGCAGGGTCCGCGGCCGGGCCACGCGGCCTGTGGGCGGGGGTGCGGCATCTGTGCGGCGACTGGTTCCTGAGCCGGGCGATGCTGTCCACCGTGGTGTTCGGGCTGATGCTGCGGACCCTGATGATCACCATGCCGGTGCTGGCGTTCGCCCGGTTCGAGGGGGACGCCAGGGTCGGCGGCCTGCTGATCGCCGCCCTGGGCGCCGGTGGCCTGGTGGGCTCGGTGGCCGCCTATGTGCTGGCGGCACGGGTCGCCCCCGTACGACTCGCCTGTACGGCCCTGGTCTGCGTTGCTCTGCCCCTGTGGACGCTCCTGGTGCCCGTGCCGGCTAGCGTGCTCGTCGTCGCCGTCGGCCTGTCATCGGCCGCCGCGCCCCTGGCCAACGCGCCGCTGATGGGCCTGCTCTCCGCCCGTCTGCCGGACGGCTTCGGGCCCAAGGTGTTGCAGGCCGTGGTCACGATCAGCACCCTGGCCGGGCCGCTGGGCTTCCTGGCCGCGGGCGCCGTGCTGGACCGGGCCGGCGTCGCGGCGACCCTGTGGGGCGTCGCCGCGCTCGCGACGTTCGGCAGCGGCAATCTGATCCTGGCCCTGCGCCGCCTCCAGGCCACCGGGGACCCGGACTGACCTGGTCTTCCGAGTAGACCCCGGTGCACGAGGGGCACGCGGCGGCAAAGTTCACCGGAAGTCCTCCTCGTGGTACTCCGCGTCCGAGCCCGCCGCGATGGCCTCGCGCAGTCGATGCGGCGGATCTGGAGGCCGCTGGTGATGACCAGCGACAGGCTCGCCTCCGCCTACGCGCATCTCCACCGAGTCGAGCAGAGTCGGGGCTCACGCACGACAACCCGACTGGCATCTAGTCAATCAACATGCGGGGCGGCGAGCGCCGTGCGAGCCATCAACGCGACACCGCCGGTTCCTGATCTGGTCGAGTGCCGGCGCCTGGGGTCGCCTGCACGAAGCGGTCCTGCACCGCCTTGACGACGCCGGCGTCATCGACGTCACCCGCGTCGTACTCGACACCGCCCACGTCAGGGCTAAAAAGGGGGCGAACACACAGGTCCGAGCCCCGTGGACCGGGGCAAGCCGGGTTCCAAGATGCACGTCCTGTCGGACGCGAACGGACTGCCCCTCCTCGTCGGCATCTCGGCCGGCAACGTCCACGACAGCGAAGGGCTGAAGCCCATGATCGAGGGCCACCAATCGAAACACGACCCTCACCGCGGCCGGTACTTCAAGCCCCAGCGCCTCCACGTAGACAAGGCCTACGACCGCGCCGACCTGCGCAGATGGCTCCGATAGAAGCGAATCGGAGTACGCATCGCGCGGAAAGGCATCGAATCCAGCGAGCGATTAGGGCGCCGGAGGTGGGTGATTGAGCGCACGATGTCGTGGCTGTCCGGCTACCGCAGATTCAGTCGCCGCTACGATCGCCACCCCCTCAACTACCTGGCATTTCTCGGACTTGCTGCCGCCCTCTGCTGCTACAAGCGACTCGTCCGCCTTACCACGTAGGACACGGTCTTAGGCGCCGGGCGCGAGTGGCTGCGGCCTCATCGCCTGCGGCCTCGTCGCCGCCCCCCATCGCCTCCCCTTTCCGGTTGTCGCCGCCGCCCCGAACGGCACGGGGCCGGCTCCCTTGACGTCCCCTTGTAAGTCGCCTGCCGCAGAGGCCCCCACGGGCCTTTTCAAGATCTTTTTCGGGTTGCGGTGCGCAGAAGTCGAGCGTGGGGTGTCAGGAAGGTCACGACGTATGAGTGGCCATCATCGTTACCGAAACCGCTGGCGCGCACGTGAGGTCGCCGCCTGAGGCCCCCTTCGGCAGCATGCACACCGCCATTGTTCTCTTGGCCGCGGTCGTCATCGGGCTGGTCGTTGGCGGTCTGACCTACCTCTCTGACTTCTCGGCACCCGGAGCGGTCCCGGCGGGGCTGGGTGCCGCGGGCCTGAGCGTTCCGGTCTTGCGCTCGCTGATCCGATGAGCCGATCTCGATATGTGCGATTCGGGGATGGTCAAGCACCAGGGCATCCAGACCGTGCTGTGGGCGGAAGACCAGTTCGAAGCGGCGGGCGCCGTGTTCAACTTCGCCAAACTCATCAAAACCAACCAGAGTGCCGGTGAAGGGGAGTAGCCGACCGTGGCCGACTCGACCGGGGACAGCCTGGACCGCGCGCTGGAGGGGGCGCTCACCCGCCGCATCCCGCAGAGCGCCCAGGCGCAGATGAAGTACCTGGTCAAGCAGCTCAAGGGAATGCGCTTGCTGGAGAGCCGGGCGAGTGTCGTGCCCCGGCGTACGCCTTCGCACCGGGCGGACCCCGCGGAGCCGGCCGGCGGGCGCGCACCCGGGAGCCACAGGGAGCGATGGGGGGATCGCATGGAAGAGCTGAGCCTGGACGACGCGCGCCTGCTCGGGCCGTACGTCCTGCTGGCCCGGCTGACACCCGCGGGCGGCGAACCGCGCCTGCTGGCCCGCAGGTCGGGCGAGGAGGGACTGGCCGAGGGACGTAAACGATCAGCCCCCTTCCTGAGGACCGCCCCCATGCAGCACCGCCGCCCCCGCTTCTCCAAGAAGGCGAAGGCCCTCGTCTCCGGCACGGTCGCGCTCGCCGCGGCCGTCGATGTGACCGTCGCGCAGGCGGACGAGTCGAGCAAGAAGTGCACGGCCTTCGACACGATCACGCTCGGCAAGTACTACGGGAACAACAACCTCTGGAACGAGGGCAAGTACACGGGCACCCAGTGCGTGGGGTCCAACTCCCAGTCGGGATCGACCATTTCGTGGGGTGCCGACTACAGCTTCGCCAACAGCGCCACCGGCAAGGACTGCGACGTGAAGCCCTACGCCTCCACCGTCCTCGGCTGGCGCTGGGGCTGGAAGGTCGACAAATCGTCCACCAGGCTGCCGATCCGCGTCGGTGACCGCAAGAAGGTCAACACCAGCTGGGAGTTCACGGTCAGCGCCAACCCGGGCGTCATGAACGTCGCCTACGACCTGTGGCTGCGCAACAAGAACACCGCCGACTGGCAGGACCAGCCCACCGACGAGATCATGATCTGGCTCAACCGACAGGGCGGCGCCGGACCCCTCGGCACCAAGTACGGCTCCGTCAGCCTCGGCGGCGCCATGTGGGACATCTACCAGGGCGCCATCGGCTGGAAGGTCTACTCCTTCGTCTGCCGCACCAACACCACCAAGGCCACGCTCGACCTGGACGACTTCACCCAGGGCCTCGTCCGGCGCAAGCTGCTGAGCAACGACAAGTACGTCTCCGGCATCGAGGCCGGCACCGAGGTCTTCAAGGGGACCGGCCGGCTGGACACCAAGTCGTATTCCGTCGACATCGGTTAGTTCTCAGCCCGCCGAACGTCCGTTCACCTCGTGTCATCATGTCGTTCACTGTTGCGGTATGGGGACGCGAGGGGGGCTCGTGGGGACTCTTACGGCGTTGCGCGGAGCGCAGAAGTCGGCGAAGGGGGTGTCGCTCTATTCGAGATACGTGAACCGGCCGGCCGGGCGGATCCTGGCGGCGGGCGCGTATCGGGTGGGGCTGACACCCAATCAGGTCACTTTGGTGAGTGCCGCGTTCACCTTCGCCGGGATCACGGCCGTGGCACTCGTACGGCCGTCCTGGCCGCTGGCGGTGGCGGTGTACGCCGCGCTGGTGGTCGGCTTCGCCTTCGACTCGGCGGACGGGCAGCTCGCGAGGCTGACGGGGAAGGGTGGCCCGGCGGGCGAGTGGCTGGACCACGTCGTGGACTGCGCGAAGATGGTCGCGCTGCACGCGGCGGTACTGATCGCCTTCTACCGGTTCTTCGAACTCTCCGGTGAAGGCTGGCTGTTGGTGCCGCTGGGCTTCCAGCTCGCGGCCGTGCTCACCTTCTGCGCCGGGCTGCTGACCGAGCAGCTCAAGCGGGGTCTTCCCCAGGGTGACGCCCCGGCGGCTCCGCCCTCCCGGCTGCGGGCCGTCGCCTTGCTGCCGGTGGACTACGGGGTGTTCTGCCTGGTGTTCCTCACGTTGGGCGCACCCGGCGTGTTCCGGGCGGTCTACGCCGTCCTCGCCGTCGTGCACGCGCTGTTTCTCGTGGCGTTCCTCGCTAAGTGGTTCAGGGAGCTGTCCGCGTTTCCGCGGACCCCGGCGTGACGAGCGCGTCCAGCGCCCTGCCCAGCAGGGTGCTGGACGTGTGCACGGTGTACGGGAAGTAGACGACCTCGACGCCGACGGTCGCGAAGTCGCGCTCCAGACGGGCGCCCTTCTCGGTGCCGCGCCAGTCGTCCCCCTTGAAGATCACGTCGAAGCGGACCTGTTTCCAGGTCTCCAGTTTGTCCGGCACGGTCTCCACGAACGCGGCGTCCACGTGCCGGACGCTGCGCACGATCTCCAGGCGCTCCGGCAGCGGGACGACGGGCTTGCGCCCCTTGGCGAGCTCGGCCATCTCGTCCGAGACGACTCCCGCGACCAGGTAGTCGCACTGACTGCGGGCGTGCCGAAGGATGTTGAGGTGGCCGATGTGGAACAGGTCGTAGACGCCCGGCGCGTAGCCGACACGGTGAACCATTGCGTTCTCCCCCCACGGTGAACGTCGCCCCGTCGGAACGGGTTGATGGTCCGACGACATTACTGTGAAGCCCACCTGGAGATCCGGTGAACAGATAAGGTGGTCAAGGATCGCTTCTGGGGGGAAGGGGACCGGCTTTGACCGGAGTTGAGCCCACGCATGCCCGAACCGAGCACGTCGACCAGCGCCATTCCCTGACCGGCCGCACTCTGCTGGTGGTCTCCACCAACTACGCGCCCGAGCACACGGGCATCGGCCCGTACGCCACCCAGCTCGCCGAGCACTGGGCCGCGCGCGGCGCCGACACCCATGTCCTCGCGGGCATGCCGCACTACCCGTCCTGGCAGCTCGATCCGGCCTACGCGGGCCGCTGGCGGGCGCGGGAATCGCGCGGCGGAGTCACCGTCCACCGGCGAAAACACACCGTGCCCGCACGGCAGACCGCCCTCCTCCGGGCCCTGTTCGAGGCCTCGCTGCTCGCCCACCAGCTGGCCGCGCCGCCCCGCATGCCGCGTCCGCACGCGGTGGTCGCCCAGATGCCGAGCCTGGCCGGCGCGGTGGTCGCGGCACGGATCGCCGCCCGGCACCGGGTGCCGTTCCTCCCGGTCGTCCAGGACTTGATGGGCGCGGCGGCCGCGCAGAGCGGCATCAGCGGTGGCGACCGCGCGGCGGCCGTGGCCGCACGGGCCGAGCGGTACGCGCTGAGCCGCGCGGCCCTCGTCGGCGTCATCCACGACAGCTTCCGGCCGCGGGTGGAGGCGATGGGGGTCGACCCGGCCCGCATCCGACTGGTGCCCAACTGGTCGCACGTGCCCCGCCCTTCCGGCTCGCGGGAAGAGACCCGGGCCCGCCTGGGCTGGCCGCCGGACCGCCAAGTCGTCCTGCACTCCGGCAACATGGGCCTCAAGCAGGGCCTGGAGGTCCTCGTCGACGCGGCCCGGCTGGACCAGGGCGTCGACTTCGTGCTGATGGGCGACGGCAACCAGCGCGCGGCCCTCGAGGAGCGCGCCCGTGACGTCCCCAACCTGCACTTCCTGCCGCTCGCCGAGACCGCCGACTTCCCGGACGTCCTCGCCGCCGCGGACGTCCTCGCGGTCACCCAGCGGGCGTCCGTGCTCGACATGAGCGTGCCGTCGAAGCTCACCTCGTACTTCGCCGCGGGGCGGCCCGTGATCGCCTCCGTGGCGGCCGAGGGCGGTACGGCCGACGAGGTGCGCCGCTCCGGCGCGGGCGTCCTGGTCCCGCCGGAGGACCCGGCCGCACTGCTGCGAACCCTGCGAGAACTCGCGGAAGATCCCGCCGAGGCGGACCGCCTCGGGGCCTGCGGGCCCGTGTACGCCGCCGAGCAGCTCAGCGCGACGGCCGGCCTCGGCCGCCTGGACGACCTGCTCGCCGAGGTGCTCGGCACGAACGGCACCGCCGCGCAAGAAGGAGCGGCACGCGCATGAACGACGACATACGCGGGCGGGAGGACGAGCCGGAGCTCCTGCGCGACCAGGTGCAGCAGGTCCTGCGGCACCGCGTCCTGGTCGCCGGCGGGCTGCTCGCCGGGCTGCTCGCCGGCGCCTGGTTCGCCTACGGTTCGGCCCCGACGTACGAGTCCTCCAGCGAGGTGCTGGTGCGGGCGGCGACCATCAACCCGTATGCCACGAACGGTGTTTCGGTCGACAAGCAGATCAACATCGGCAGCGAACGGCAGACCGCCGCCGGCAACGCGGTGGCCGAGCGCGCCGCCGAGAAGCTCGGCCGCAGCGCCAACGACGCCGGCGATCTGCAGGGCCACCTCCAGGTGACCAACCCGCCCGACACCCTGGTCCTGAAGTTCACCTACGTCGCCGTTCGGCCGAAGGACGCGGCCAAGGGCGCCGAGGCCTTCGCGCAGGCCTACCTCGACTACCGCGAGACGCAGACCACCGGCACGGTCACCAACATGGTCGCCGGCTACAAGAAGCAGCTCGATCCGCTTGCCAAGCAGCGCGAGGACCTCCTCGACCAGATCGACCAACTGCAGGGCGACACCGAGAAGAGCACCGCCCTGGCGGCGCAGGCCAACCTGCTCGGCCAGATCACCGAACTCACCAACGACATCAGCGAGTTGCAGGCACTCGACACCACACCCGGCTACGTCACGGTGAAGGCCGAGGAGCCCGTCAAGGCGGAGGGCCTGGGCACGCCCATGCTCATGGCGCTAGGCGGCGTGGTCGGCCTCGCCCTCGGGCTGCTCGGCGCCTGGCTGCGGATGATCTTCGACCCGGCGGCCCGCTCGGCCGACACCGTTTCCCGCGCGCTGCGCGCCCCGGTCCTCGGCAGCCTGCCCCGGGTCCCGGAGGAACCGCTGCTCGCCGCCGACGGTGCGCTCGCCGAGCAGTACCGCTCGGTGGCCTTCCGGCTCGCCTACGACCGTCATTTCGTCGACCGGCGAAGGCTGTTGGTGGTCGAACCTGGCGGCGAGGGTGCCACGGCCGCCGTCGTCGCCGTCAACCTCACCGCCTGCTTCGCCGAGACCGGCATGTCCGCCCTGCTCGTCGAGGCCGACCTGCGCCATCCCGACCTGGCGCGCAGACTCCCCGAGGCGCCCGGCGTACGCCCCGGCTGGGCGGCCGGTGAGGCTGTGGCGGACGGCATCCCGTGGCCCGGCGGCCGGCACATCACTGTCGACGCGGGCGAGTCCGGCACCTTCGAGCTGGTCCCCGGCGTCCGCGTCCCGCACGTCTCGCGCACGCTCACCTCGGCGGCCACCACCCGCCTCATCGACCAGGCCGACGCCCCGAACACCACGGTCGTCGTGCTCGCCCCGCCGGTCCTCTCCTACGCCGACGCGCTCGCCCTCGTCGACCGGGTGGACGGCGTGGTCGTCGTATGCGACCCGCGTACGGTCGCCCGTACGGCACTGGAGCGCATCCGCGAACTCATCGACGGGGCCGGCGGTCAGGTCCTCGGCGCGATCCTGCACCAGGCTCCGCGCCGCCGCATGGGACGCCGGCGCGTCGAGGGCGCCGCATCCCTGCGGACCTCGGCCCCCGCGACCCCCTCGTCTCTGACCGGCGAGTCCGTCGCGAGGGACAGCCTGTCCTCGGGCAGCCGGTGAGGGCCCGTACGGCCGTCCTGTGCTCCGTCCTCGACCAGGCGGTCAGCGCGCTCACCAACATCACCGTCCTGATCCTGGTCGCCCGGCACAGCGAGGCCGACACCTTCGCCCTGTTCGCCACGGCCTACGTGGTGTTCAGCGTGCTCCTCGGCGGGTTCGGGGCATACGTCGGGCAGGAGTTGGTGCTGCACCGGGGAGAGGTCGAGCCACTGGGCCGGGGAGTGGCTCAGCCACTTCGCCAGGCCTGTCGCGGCGCGGTCGCCTTCACGGCGGGTGCCTCGGCCGTGCTGGGCGCGCTGCTCGCGGGCGGCGCGTACCTCACGACCGACGACGCCGCGGTGTTCGCCGCCCTCGGCCTGGTCCTGCCGTTCACCCTCACCCAGGACACCCTCCGCTACTGCTTCTCCGTCCTCCGCAAGCCCCAACTGGCCCTTTTCACCGATCTGTTGAGGATCGCGGCCGCCCTGCCCGCGCTCCTTGTCCTGCCGGACGGCGCCTCCGCGGCCCGCACGACCCTGGTGTGGGGCCTGTCCGCCGCGCCCGCCCTGCTGCTGGCCCTCGCGCTGCTGCGACCGCATGTCGCGGGCGAGCGGGCGGACGTGAAGCGCTATCTCGTACGAGGCCACCTGGGCCGGCGCTTCCTGGTCGAGTTCGGCGTCGGCAACGCCACCAGCCAGCTCGCCGTCCTTGCCCTCGGCCTGTTCGCGACCCCGCTCGCGGTCGGTGCCCTGCGCGGCGCGACCACCCTCTTCGGCCCGCTCAACGTCGCCTTCAACGCGGCCACCGGCTTCGGCCCGCCCCTGCTCAACCGCCACCCGGCACCCCGCAGGGCGGCCCTGATCGCGGGCGGCGCGCTGGCCGCCGTAGCGGCGGGATGGGGAGCCGTGCTGTACGCGCTGCCCGGGTCCTGGGGCCGTCAACTCCTCGGCGACACCTGGGAGTCGGCCGCGAAAGTCCTCCCAGCCACCGGTGTCCAGTACACGGCGATGGCCTTCGGCGTGTGCGGGCTGCTCGCCCTGCGGGTGCTGGCGCCCCGGGCCACCATGCCCGTGCAGCTGGTGTTCTCGCCGGTGTCGGCCGGACTGCTGCTCGCCGGGTACGCGTGGACCGGCGTCGCGGGCGCGGCCTGGGGCCTGTGCCTCGGCTCGGTACTGAAGGGCGCGGCCGCGTGGATATGGGCCACCCGGGCGCCCTTGCCGCAGGAGGCGGAGGTCAGTGCAGCCGGCGCCAGCGTTCCGGGCGCAGGGTCGTGATCAGGGCCAGGCACATGATGCCGATGGCGATCCGGCCCGAGGCCTGGAGCAGGGGGCCGCGCAGCAGGATGAAGGAGTAGCCCGCGACCAGCGGCACGGCGAGGGTGAGGATGGTCGCCGGGCCCGGCCGTGCCACGGCGTGCGCGTAGCGCCGGTCGACCCGGGCCGACACCCAGCCGATCAGGCCGAACCCGGCGACCATCCCCAACGGCCCGAAGTCCAGCCAGAGTTCGGCCCACAGCGGCGAGGAGCGGTTGGTGTTGCTCGCCGCCATCCACTCGCTCACCATCACGCCGGTGTCCTGCGGCTTGTCCGTCCATACGGACCGGGGCACGAAGAACAGGACGGAGCCCGCCAGCTGGCGGCCGTAGGTGTGACCGTTGCCCGCGTCGGCGTATGTGATGGTGTTGGCGAACATCGCCATCTGGTCGTAGTCCTTGAGTACCAGCGGCTCGAGCACCGACGACGTCTCGGTGGCCCGGGTGTTGGCCTCGTCGTAGCGGAACCTGTCCGCGAACGGGAAGATCAGCACCGCCGCCGCGACGCCCAGCGACAGGGCCGCCCGGTACATCGCCGGGCTCTGCGGGAAGACGGTGAAGAGCAGGGCGAGCAGGACGGTCAGGAACCAGTACCGCGGGTTCGAGATCGGGTTGTTGACGACTGTGTTCAGGCCGATGAGTGCCACCAGCGCGATCCACGGCAGCGGCCGGCTGCGGGCCCGTGGCGAGGTGATCAGCCAGCGCGTCACCACCATCAGCGCGAGCAGCGCAGGGACCGTGCCGAAGCCGCGCAGGATCGCCGTGCTCGCCTGCGAACCGGGGCTGGCCACATCGCTGGACGCGATCGATTCGGTGATCTCCATCCGGCTCGCGAAGAACACGGACAGCCCGCCGAGTTTCAGCACGAACAGGCCGCTTCCCACGAACGCCACCGCGATGAGCACGGCGAGCCGCCGCCGGGACACCATCGCGGGCCGGAAGACGGTCCGTGCGGTCGGCCGCGCCCCCGGCCGCACCAGCAGCGCTCCCGCGTCGAA
This sequence comes from Streptomyces sp. NPDC087859, assembly GCF_044742595.1. NCBI lineage: Bacteria > Bacillati > Actinomycetota > Actinomycetes > Kitasatosporales > Streptomycetaceae > Streptomyces > Streptomyces sp. NPDC087859. The sequence goes on from NZ_JBIUUU010000028.1 coordinate 76,092, forward strand.
GGCCACGCATGCCACCAGCACGAGCGCCACCGCCAGGTCCAGGTCGGACCGCGAACCCGCCACAGGCACCGGCGTCTTGCCCACCACCTCCTGCGCGAGCGCGGCGATGCCCATCGCCATGTAGACGAACAGCCAGAACGTGCCCTGGAGCAGCTTGCGATGGTGGCCCAGGATCATTGCGGAGAGGCGGGCGCCCGAGTAGACGGTGAGCACCAGCTGGAGCCAGAACACCTGGTCGCGCAGGCCCAGGCCGGGCTGCAGCGCGACAAAGGCCGGCATCAGGACGGTGAGGCTCAGTACGAGCGGCAGCGCCAGGACGCGCCGGAGCGTGCCGCGCGACGAACCGACGCTGTCAACGGGCGGTGCGGAGGCCAGAGTTCCCGCCGACATAAGCCTCCCTCTACGTTTAGTTCACAGAGTCTACGGATCTGTGTGCGAGGTGCGTGCGGAATCCCTAGGGTGAGTCGAGAGGGGGGTAACTCATGCGCGACCTACGGACGTTCACCCTGTCCGGATATGACAAGGGACGCGGAATCGCGGCACAGGCGCTCTGGTTCTGTGTGATGAACACGCTGTTCATGGCGTGGTTCTGTCCGGCCCGGGTGAGGGTCGCCCTGCTGAGGGCCTTCGGCGCCGAGATCGGCGAAGGGGTGCTGATAAGGCACCGCGTCCGCGTCCTGTGGCCCTGGAAACTGACCATCGGCGACCACACCTGGATCGGCGAGGGCGCCTGGCTGCTCAACCTCGAACCGCTCGCCATCGGCTCCCACGTCTGCGTCTCCCAGGAGGCGCTGCTGTGCACCGGCAGCCATGACCACCGCAGTGCCGACTTCCGGTACCGCAACGCGCCCATTCGCGTCGAGGACGGCGCCTGGATCGCGACCCGCGCGACCGTGCTCGCCGGAGTGACGGTCGGGCGGCACGCCGTGGTGGCCGCGGGCACCGTACTCAAGCACGACCTGCCCGACCTCACCCTGCACTCGGCTGACGGCACCCGTGCCCTGAAGGAGCCCACGAAGGATCCCGCGAAGCAGCCCACGAACGGGCCCACGAAGGAGCCCACCCCGTGAGAGCCCTGCACGCCGTCACCCTGCACACGCCCACCCAGGCTTTCGGCGGCCCGGTCCGCGTGGCCGTCAACCTCACCGGAGGCCTCGCCGCACGCGGTATCGAGTCCCGGATCGTCGCCCTCGGCTCGGGCTTCGACGGCCCACTCCCCGCGGATGTCGACGGCCGCCCCGCCCGGCTCTACCCCGCCCGCCGCGTCATACCGGGCGCCGGCTTCAGCGGCATCACCTCGCCCGCCCTGCTCGCCGGCGCCCGCTGTATGGTCAAGGCCGCCGACGTGGTCCACGTCCACCTCGCCCGCGACCTGGTCACCCTGCCGATCGCGTTGGCCGCCCTGAGCGCCCGGCGCCCACTGGTCGTCCAGACGCACGGCATGGTCGACCCCAGCGACAAGGCCCTAGCCAAGGTGCTGGACGCCCTCGCCGTACGCCGGGTGCTGCGCCGCGCGGATGCCGTCCTGCACCTCACCACTTACGAACGCAAGGGCCTGGACGCGGTGTTGGGCGGTGTCGATCCCGGAAACGGGGTGCGGCTCGTCAACGGCGTGCCCGCACAGCAGAAGCGGCCGCGCCCGGAGGGTCCGCCCCGGGTGCTCTACCTGGCCCGGATGCAGGCCCGTAAACGGCCGACGGACTTCGTCGCCGCCGTACCCGAGGTGCTGCGCCGACATCCCGGCGCCCGCTTCGTCATGGCCGGGGCCGACGAAGGCGAGCTGGGGGCCGCGCTGAAGCTGGCCGACGCCCTGGGCGTGTCCGACTCCGTCGACTACCTGGGCGGCCTCGCGCCCGGCGCCGTACTGGACGAGCTGCGCCGCACCCATGTACACGTCCTGCCCTCCGTGGACGAGCCGTTCCCGATGTCCGTCCTGGAGGCCCTGTCGGTGGGCGTGCCGTCGGTGGTCACCCCCACCAACGGTCTCGCCGACGACCTCGCGCGCTCCGGCGCGGGAGGAGTGGCGAGGACCCCGGAGGCGCTGGCCGCCGAGATCCTCGCCCTCCTGGAACCGGCCGCCAACGACACAGCCTCCGAGGCGGCCTGGCAGCTGTCCCGCACGTCCTTCTCGCTGGAGGCGGTCACCGACCGCCTCCACACCCTCTACGAGTCCTTCGCCCAGGCGTAACACCCGCTGGACGTGAAGGACTTGGTGCCCTTCTTGACCGTGATCCGGCGCTCGCCGCCCGACGTCCCGTCGAGGGACCATGAGCAGGCCTTCGTCGGGGTGAGCGCACGGTAGGTGCCGGGGACCGGATCGTCGTAGGAGCCGTCGGCGTATCCGCCCTCGGCGTCCTCGATCAGGGACTTCAGCTCTGGGCACAGGCCCTTGACCGCGTCCTCGGCGCCCTTGATGTCGCCCGCGACGATCGCCCCGACGACCGCGTCCCGGTCGATCTTCGCGGTGGCGGCGAGTTTGTCGCAGGTCTCCTGACCGGCCTGCAGGATCGCCGCCGGGTCGGTCCCCGCGGGGACCCGGCCGGACAGGTACTTCTTCTCCTTCTTGGTGAACGACCCGGTGACCGGGGTGAGTTCGTCGTCGGGGACCGTGTCCTTCGGTCCCTGGGATGACGCGGCAGGCTTGCTGGGAGGCGTACTCGACGGCGTGCCCGACGGCTGGGCCGAAGAGGCCGGAGGGGGAGTGCTCCCCGGACGCCCGGCCGCCTCGGTCCGCTGCTCCTCGCTCCCGCCCCCGCCGCACGCGGCGAGCAGGGGCAGGAGCAGCAGTGCCGCAAGGGCGGAACGCCTCATGAGCCCGTCCCGGTCGAGTAGTGCGACGCGACCTGACTCGCCGTCAGGACGCCGCCGTACACCGCGACCTCGTCGATCTGCCCGGTGAAGTACCGGCTGGACGGGCGGCTCGTCCAGTTGTCCAGGTTGTCGCCGCCGACCCGCCAGAATCCGCTGAACTGCTGGCTGCCGGTGACCGTGAAGTTCAACGCGCGCAACGTGCCGTCGACGTACAGCTTCATGCCGTCGCCGCCCTGCGTCGCGACCACGTGGTGCCAGGCGCCGTCGTTGAAGGCCTGGGGCGTGGTGATGGTGCGGGCCCCACCCGAATAGACGCCGAAGATGAGCCGCCCGGCGTTGGTCATGTAGACGTGCTTGTCGTAGGTCGTGGACGGCAGCTGCACCTTGTTCGCGAAGCCGATGAGCTTGCCGCCGGTGGTCGTGGTGGTCTTGAACCACATTTCCAGGGAGTACGAGGACGGGGTCGCGTGCCGCTTGTCGGTGTACGTCCACTCGCTCTGCGAGCCCGTGTAGCCAACCGACGAGCCGGAGCCGGCGGCCCCGTCCGCGACGGCCTGCGTCGGCGCGTTCCAGTGGACGCCGCTGTCGTCGCCGCTGGAGCTGTCGGCCGCGTAGGCGTTGGCGGTCTCGTTGAACCGCCAGTAGAGGTTGGCCCCGTCGGACCGCACCTTGGAGGCGTACGCGTCCGCAGCGCTCGCCACCGTGACCGACTGGGCGACGGACCGGGAGGTCGTGTTGATGCCGTCCGAGGCGCTGATCCGGTAGGAGTGGGTCTCGCCCGCGGCCACGTCCGTGTCCGTCCAGGTGAGCTGGGGTCGCGACCAGGGCAGCGAGTCGGCCGCCACCTCGTACACCGGCGTGCTCGCCCCGTCCTTGTAGACGCGGTAGGTGAGACGGCTGTCGTCGGTGTCGTAGCTGGAGCGCCAGTGCACGGCGACCTGGCCGGCCTCGATGCTCTCCACCCGCACCTGCGGCAGGGTCGGTGCGGCGGTGTCGGGACCCGAGGAGACCCGGGTCAGGGCCTGCTGGGCCGTGCCGTTGACGGTGGTGAACTCGCCGCCGACCCACAGGTAGTCGGTGCCGTTCTTGGGCGCGAGGGCGAAGACGCGCGGGCCGATGCCCTCGCCGATACCGTCGTTGGTGTCCGGTGCCCAGCCCAGCTTCGCCGGATTTGCCGTGGTCTGCGCGAGCAGATGCCGGCGCTGCCCGTCCGGGTACTCGCCCATCGAGGAGCAGTCGTGGGCGTGCGAGGCGCTGTAGACCACGCCCTGGTACAGCTGAAGCGCCTGGGTGGCGCCGAGGCAGGTGTCGCGCCAGCGCTGTGCGAAGGTGTCCGGCTCGAAGGCCGTACGGCCGTCGAAGACCCCGCCGCCCGTGCCCTCGCTTCCGGTGTACACGCCCGAGGCGTCGGCGGTGATGTCCTTGACGACGGAGGTGTCCGGGAAGAAGCCACGCGGGTACGCCGTCGTCACGGCGCCGGTGGTGGCGTCGGTGACGGCCAGGGCGTGCGAGTTCGCGCCGTTGACGGTGAAGAAGTCCCCGCCCACCACCACGTGCTGCCCGTCCGCGGTGACCGCGACGGCCCGCCCCGGCTCGTCGGCGTTCGCCGTCCAGGAGGTCAGCGCGCCAGCTGTGTCCACGGCGGCGAACCGTTGCCGCGTCTGGCCGTTGACCGTGCCGAAGTCCCCTCCCAGGTACACGGTCGAGTCCGTCACGTCCAGCGCCCGCACGGTGGCCGTGACCGCCGGATGGAAGTCGGGGCTCGGCGTGCAGGTGTCGATGTCGATCGCGGCCAGGCTGTTCACGCCGACGCCGTTCACGGTCCCGAAGTAGCCGCCCGCGTACAGGGTCTGGCCGTCCGGCGACACAGCGAGCGCGCGCACGGTCGCGGTGCCGTCCCCGACCGTGAACGACAGAGTGCAGCCGGTGGGTTCACCGGTCGCGGCGTCGAACGCGGCGAAGTTCACGGCCGGTTTCTCGGTGGGATCCCCGGCGGCGGCTCCCTCCGGGCGGATCGCCGAGAAGGTGCCCCCGGCGAAGACGACCCCGTCGGCCTGGGCGAGGGCGTACACGACGCCGTTGGTCTGCCAGGTCGACAGGTCGTCGGCGGTCAGGGCCACCGGAGGGGTGAGCGCGGCGGCGTCGGTGGCGGTGAGCGGGACGCTGAGCAGAGGAGCGGTGAGGGCGAGAGCGAGCGCGGTGATGGTCCTCCGGGAACCAGGGCTTCCGGATCTGCGGCTCTGTGATGATCTACGGTGCATATCGGTCTCCTAGTACTGCGAGCGGTGCTTGGAGCGGTACTGCAGGCGGCTCGAGTGGTACTGCGAGCGGTGCTCTGTGAGCGTGGGTGGTGCGCGAGAGGCCGGGCGGCCCGGGGGAGGGGTGGACCGGACCGCCCGGCTGTCGGTGACCCGCGTCAGGACGGGCTGAAGGTGAGCACCAGCTCGGGCCGGTATTCCTCGGTGCCGACCTCGCTGGACCACAGCCACAGCGCGTCGGCACCCGTACTGGTCAGCGCCACGGACGACGTCGACCCCAGCAGGCTGCTCAACCCGCCTGTGTCCAGGGGTACTTCGTAGTCCGTCGACACTGCGTTCGGCGCGGCCAGGGTGCCCAGCACGGTCGAGGACAGACCGGGACGGTTCGCGTACGTGACGTCCGCCTCGGTCCAGTCCCCGGTCACCGGCACCACGTCGAACGAGTCCGCCGACCCGGCCGTTCCGAGCGACGTCGTCCGCAGCCGCAGCACCGCGCCCGTCAGCTCCGTACCGCTGGGCGCGGCCGGCAGCGCGAAGCGCAGATAGCTGAGGTACGCGGCGCTGCCACGTACCGCGAGCGAGGTCGACGTCCCGTAGTTCGTCGTGGTCGCCGAGCCGTTGACGTATGAGTCCTCGGCGGCGCCGACCGTCACCGACGACCCCTCACCGCCGCCGGAACCCGTACCGAGGGCGTGGTGCTGGGCGACCTGTGCGGCACTGAGGGCGCTCGGGTACACGGCCGTCTCGTCCACCGTGCCCGCGAAGAACATGCTCGTCGGGTTGGACGGCCACCCGGAGAGCGTGTCCGCGCCCACCCGCCAGAAACCGGTGTAGTTCAGCGCGGTCGTCACCGTGTTGGAGCCGACCGGCACCCCGTCCACGTACAACGCCATCCCGCCCGGCCCCTGCGTGGCGGCCACATGGTGCCAGGCACCGTCGTTGTACGCGGCGCTCGACAGGATCGTCGCCCGGTTGCCGAACCTGCCCGTGCCGAAGCCGAGCTGCCCCGCGTCCGTCATGTAGACGAGCCGGTCGGAGTTGCGGCTGAAGTACCCCTGCCCGGAACCGAAGTTGTCCCCGAACCCGATGATCCGCCCACCGCTGGTGGTGGTCGTCCGGATCCATGTCTCCGCGGTGAAGGCACCCGGCCGCGCATGCCGCTTCTCGCTGTACACGTACTCCGACGTGCCATTGAGCCCGAGAGCCGTACCGGCCCCGGGCACCGCGGCCGGCGTCTGCCGGTACGACGGGCTGCTCACATACGCCCCGCCATCGTCGCCGCCACTGCTGTCGGAGGCGAAGGTCCCGGAGGATTCGTCGTACCGCCAGTACAGCGAGGCACCGTCCCCGCGTACGGCGGCGGCGTACGCGTCCGCGGTGCGCGCCGCCGTGGCACTGCGGGCCGTCGACAGCGCGCTGGTGTTGGCCCCGTCGCTCGCCGTGATCCGGTACGAGTAGGTCGTCCCGGCGGTCACCGAGGTGTCCGTCCACGACAGCTGAGGCCGCTCCCACGGCAGCGAGTACGCGGTCGTGGTGTGGATCGGCGTGGCCGACCCGTTCCGGTAGACGTTGTACGTCAGGTTGCCGTCGTCGAGGTCCTGGCTCGCCTGCCAGCGGACGTTCACACTGCCCGGAGTGTCACTGGAGACCCACGCGGCCGGGGTGCTGGGCGACCCGGTGTCAGGACCGGTGCCGAAGCGGCTCAGACTCTGCTGGGCCGACCCGTTGACGGTGGTGAACTCGCCCGCCAGCCACAGGAATGCGGAGCCACCGCTGTTCGCGAGCGTCAGGGCCCGCGGGCCGAGCTGCTCGCCGGTGCCCTCGTTGGTGTCCGGCGCCCAGGCCAGCAGCGTCGGGTCGGTCACGCGCTGCGCCAGCAGATGCTTGCGCTCGACGTTGGGGTACTCGCCCATGGAGGAGCAGTCGTGGGCGTGCGAGCCGCTGTAGATCACGCCTTGGTAGAGCTGGAGGGCCTGGGTGGCGCCCAGGCAGGTGTCCCGCCAGCGTTGCGCGAAGGTGTCCGGCTCGAAGGCCGCCCGGCCGTCGAAGACTCCGCCGCCGGTGCCCTCGTGGGCGGTGTAGACGCCGGAGGCGTCGGCGGTGATGTCCTTGACGACGGAGGTGTTGGGGAAGAACCCGCTCGGGTACGCCTGCGTCACCGCTCCGGTCGTGGCGTCGGTGATGGCCAGGGCGTGCGAGTTGGTGCCGTTGACGGAGAAGAAGTCCCCGCCGATCGCGACGCGCTGCCCGTCCGCGGTGACCTCGACGGCCCGCCCGGACAGATCGGCATCCGCCGTCCACGAGGTCAGCGCCCCGGCCGGCGTCAGCGCGGCGAACCGGGCCCGCGCGGTGCCCCGTACGGTGGTGAAGTCGCCGCCCGCGTAGACCGTCCCGTCGGGCGCCACGTCCAGGGCCCGGACGGTCGCGTTGAAGGCCGGGTTGAACGCGGCCCGCGCGGTGCAGGTGTCGATGTCGATCGCGGTGAGCCCATTGACGGCGACCCCGCTCACCGCGGTGAAGTAGCCGCCCGCGTACAGGGTTTCACCGTCCGGGGCGACGGCCAGCGCCCGCACGGTCGCCGTACCGCTGGTCCGCGTGAACGACAGCGAACAGCTCGTCGGCGCCCCCGTCGCCGCGTTGAAGGCGGCGAAGTTCACCGCCGACCGCGTCCCGGCGCCCCCGGAGGCGACCCCCGGCGGCCTGATCGTGGAGAAGGTGCCGCCCGCGAAGACGGTGCCGCCGCTTTCGGCGAGCGCCCACACGATCCCGTTGGTCTGCCAGGTGTCGAGGTCGTCGGCGGTGAACGCGACGGGCGCGGTGACGGCGGCGGCCTGCGGCGCGGTGACCGCCGTACCCCCCAACAGCCCTGCTGCCAGGGCGAGTGCGGACAGGAGTGCGCGTCCGGCCCGTCTCATCTGTCCACCCTGACGGCCGTTCCGGCGAGCTCCTTCTCCAGACGGGCCACATCGGCGTCCACCATGATCCGGGCCAGCTCGTGTACCTTCACCAAGGGCTTCCAGCCCAGGAGATCCTCCGCCTTGGAGGCGTCGCCGATCAACGCGTCCACCTCGCTGGGCCGCTCGTACTTGGGGTCGTAGCGCACGAACTCCGTCCAGTCCAGGCCGAGATGGGCGAAGGCGACCTCCAGGAACTGCCGCACGGAAGCGGCTTCGCCGGTGGCGACCACATAGTCGTCGGGCTGGTCCCGCTGGAGCATCCGCCACATCGCCTCGACGTACTCCGGCGCGTACCCCCAGTCGCGCACCGCGTCGAGGTTGCCGAGGTAGAGGCGGTCCTGCAGACCGGCCTTGATACGGGCCACCGCCCGGGTGATCTTGCGGGTCACGAAGGTCTCCCCGCGGCGCGGGGACTCGTGGTTGAAGAGGATGCCGTTCACCGCGAACATGTCGTACGCCTCGCGGTAGTTGACGGTCGTCCAGTAGCCGAAGACCTTGGCGCAGCCGTAGGGGCTGCGCGGGTGGAACGGCGTCCGCTCGTTCTGCGGCGGCGGGGTGGCGCCGTACATCTCCGAGGACGAGGCCTGGTACAGCCTCGTCTGGATACCGCTCGCCCGCACCGCCTCCAGCAGCCTGATCGCGCTGAGGCCGGTCACGTCGCCCGTGTACAGCGGCGCGTCGAAGGAGACCCGGACATGGGACTGCGCACCCAGGTTGTAGACCTCGTCCGGCTTGATGTCCCGGAGCAGGTTCACCAGCGCCACGCCGTCCGAGAGGTCCGCGTGATGCAGGAGGAAGGACCGCTCCGGCTGGTCCGGGCCCTGGTAGATGTGGTCGATCCGCTCGGTGTTGAAGCTCGACGACCTGCGTATCAGACCGTGCACGGTGTACCCCTTGCCCAGCAGCAGCTCCGCAAGATATGAGCCGTCCTGGCCGGTGACCCCGGTGATGAGTGCCGACTTGCCCATCCGTACCCCCCTCTGTACGACCGAACTGGCCGCGTTTTCTTATGAATTGACCGTAATTCCCACAAAACATTCCCCGAGCGGGCCCGCCGCTGACACAATCCGCGCATGACAGCTGACGCTTCGCCCAAGCTCACGTCCGAGTCCCAGTCCCTGCCCGAGGCCCCCCTGCTCCCGCGCCCGGCCCGGGTGTTCGTCGCGGGCCACCGCGGTCTGGTCGGCTCTGCGGTGGCCCGCCGGCTCACGGCCGACGGACACGAGGTCCTCACCCGCGGCAGGGACCAGGTCGATCTGCGCGACGCTGCGCGGACCGAGAGCTTCCTGCGCGACGTCCGTCCGGACGCCGTCGTACTGGCCGCCGCCAAGGTGGGCGGGATCATGGCCAACAGCACCTATCCGGTGCAGTTCCTGGAGGACAACCTCCGGATACAGCTGAGCGTCATCGCCGGCGCACACACCGCCGGCGTCCCGCGTCTGCTGTTCCTCGGCTCGTCCTGCATCTACCCGAAGCTCGCCGAGCAGCCGATCCGCGAGGACTCCCTGCTCACCGGCCCGCTGGAGCCGACCAACGAGGCCTACGCCATCGCCAAGATCGCGGGCATCGCCCAGGTCGATTCGTACCGCCGCCAGTACGGCGCCGCGTACATCAGCGCCATGCCGACCAACCTCTACGGCCCCGGCGACAACTTCGACCTGGCCACCTCGCATGTCCTGCCCGCCCTGATCCGCCGTTTCCACGAGGCCCGCGAGACGGGAGCCCCCCAGGTGGTCCTGTGGGGCACCGGCACCCCGCGCCGTGAGTTCCTCCACGTCGACGACGTGGCCGCCGCCTGCGCGCTCCTCCTGGACCGCTACGACGACGAGGGCCCGATCAACATCGGCTGCGGCGAAGACCTGCCGATCAGTGAACTCGCTTCCCTGGTCCGGGAGGTGACGGAGTATCAGGGTGAGATCGTCTGGGACACGACCAAGCCGGACGGCACACCCCGCAAACTCCTGGACGTCTCCCGACTCACGGCGCTGGGCTTCAAGCCGTCGGTGGAGCTGAGGGACGGCATTGCGGCCACATACGCCTGGTGGCTCGAACAGCACTGAACAGTTGACGGTTCGACCGCGCCCTCCAGGGGCGCGGTACCGTGTCGATGTGCGGCTGCGCCGCGGGGCGTGAGCAGCCACGATGGACCCGCAGACACCGAACGACCTCACCCGGCGCCTCAATACGCCCCACGCCCATCAACCACCGCACGCAGTGTCCGCGTCATGATCTCCATGTCCGCGGAAACGGACCAGTTGTCCACGTACCAGAGATCCAGCGCCACCGTCTCGTCCCATGACAGATCGGACCGCCCGCTGACCTGCCACAACCCGGTCATCCCCGGCTTGACGGCCAGCCGCCGGAGCTCGGTACGGCTGTATCCGGCGACCTCGTCCGGTAACGGCGGTCGCGGGCCAATCAGGGACATGTCACCGCGAAGCACGTTGAAGAGCTGCGGCAACTCGTCCAGGGACAGCCGGCGCAGCACGGACCCGAGCCGCGTGACACGCGGATCCCGCCGCATCTTGAACATGTGCCCGTCGTGCTGGTTGCCCCCGGCCCGCGTGAGCTCGTTCCGGCGGGCCTCCGCGTCGACGACCATCGTCCGGAACTTCCACATGGTGAACGGCCGTCCGCCCGCACCGCAGCGTGTCTGCCGGTGGAAGACTGGCCCCGCGGAGGAGAGGCGCACGGCCAGTGCGAGCCCCCCGAACAGCGGGGCCAGCGCCAGGAGTCCGAGCGCGGCCCCCGTCCGGTCGAGCAGTGACTTCAGCCAGGGCTGCCCGAACTCCTGGGCGGGCGGGGCTACTTGAAGCATCGTCAGCCCGGCTGCGGAGCTGGGCCGGATGCGCGCCTGCGCGACCTCCGCGAGGCCCGGCACCACGGCCAGGTGCAGTCCCGCCCCGTGCAGCGCCCAGGAGACGTGCCGCAGCCGTTCGCCGGTCATGCACAGCCCCGGCGCCACCAGGGCGACGTCCGCCCCCGAGTCCTCCACGGCCCGCAGGACGACATCCGCGTCCTGATCGTGGTCCGAGGCCGGCGGTGACAACCGGTCGATCACGGGCATCCCGCACTCCAGGCCCTGGGACCCGACCGGCACGACCCCCACCACCACGTACGCATGGTCCGTACGCGAGGCCAGCCGCCCCACGACCTGGTCCACGGCGGCCGGTTCGCCCACCACCAGCGCCCGCCGCACCGCCAGCGCCTCACGCCGCTGCCGGTTGAGATGTAACCGGATCAACGGCGTGACCGTGGCCGTCAACAGCAGCCCCGGCACCAACGCTGCCAGCGCCACGCTCGGTCGGGGCCCGTTCTCCGCATCGGACAAGATCAGCGCCAGCGCCAGGAACCCGGCCAGCATCACCCAGTCCCGTGCGGCCGCCAGCACCCCCCACGACTCACCGACCCGCTGGGCCGCGTACCGCCGCCGTACCGCCCGGACGCTCGCCCACACACCCGCGCCGACCAGCCCGCCGAGGAGGGGCAGGTCCTGCCCCTCCGCGTCCAGGGCCGCGGCCAGGGGAAGACCGATTCCGCAGGTGTCGGTGACGACCGCGAGCGGCCGGTACCAGAGCGCCTTTCCGTCCCCTGTCCGGCCCTTCGGCCTGGGCCGGACCTTCCGGCCTGTCCCCGCTGTCGGGCCCGGCCGTGATCCGGCCGGGCGCTCCTCCGCCCTGGTCTCCGTACCCCCTACAGCAGTCGGATCCGTCTCCGGTTCCCCCGCAGACTCCGACACGCCGACATCCGCCATGCGCTGCCCCCCAGCCACACGTCGTCACCAGGAGCACATCCGTGCCTTCGGTTCCCCACCGAACGGATGTGCCCAAGTGGTCGGAAAGCTAGAACACAAGTGTGTTCGTCGGTTGGAGTTTTCGAGTAATTCACATGGATCTGGTGAAGGAGTTGCCAACGGGCCTTCACTTAATGGGCGCGTGATGTGACGGAAAACCGCCCGGAAACCGTGGACGGCTCACAGGTGAACGGTGCACGCGCACGAGGGGTGGTGGGGTCGCCCGTCATCGGATACATGCGATCCAGTAGCACCGGTCAGTACGCAGGGCCAGGGAGTCGACGGTTGCCGTGCCATTGAGGAAGGCCTTGGACAGGGGCGGACGAGCGTATGGTGCGTGTGGTTCGGCGCCGAGGAGGGTGATGGGTCCTCGCCAGCCGAGTTCCCTGGCGCTGCTCGCCGTCTGGAAGCCGGCCTGCCCGGCGCCCACGATCAGGAGACGGCGGTCAGTGGTCACAGCTGCGCCTTCGGGATGGTGACGTGTACGTGTTGTCCCTCGGCAAGGGGGAGTTGGCAGGACAGCCGTGAGGTGTCCTGCCGGTCGACGGCGGTGCAGTCCAGCATCTCGTTCTCGTCCTCGCTGATCGGCGGGAAGTCCTCGGCGTTCCGCTCGTGCAGGAAGACGTGGCAGGTCGCACAGGACAACACGCCCTCGCACTGTCCGAGCACCCCCGAGACACCGTTGCGTACGGCGGTCTGCATCACGGAGTCGCCGACCGCGCCCTCCACGGCCCGCTCGGTGCCGTCGGGCTGGGTGTAGAACACTTTGGGCATGGTGCTCCCTTCTGTCACCACGTGACGGGCAGGCTGGTCATGGGCTGGGTCAGGACATCGCGGTTGAACACCGGCTCGCCGGCCAGGTGGAGGCCGGGGATGCGCTTGAAGAGCTCGGCGATGCCCACCTGCAGCTCCATGCGGGCCAGGGGAGCGCCCAGGCAGTGGTGCAGGCCGTGGCTGAGCATCAGGTGCGGGTTGTTGGTCCTGGTGATGTCGAAGCGTGCGGGATTCTCGACGACCTCGGCGTCGTGGTTCACGGCACCGGGGTCGAAGCTGACGGCCTCGCCCGCGGCGATCAGCTGCCCGTCCACCTCGACGTCCTCCGTGGCGACGAACGGCACCAGGCCTCCGCCCCCGAACACGGGATATGCGATCGCCCACTGACTGTGGCGCAGGATCTCCTCCGCGGCGGTGGGAGGCAGACCGTCCGGGTCGGACACCAGCAGCGCGCGCTGGTCGTCGGAGCGCAGCAGCGACAGGACCCCGGTGGCAAGGAAAGTGGCGGTGTTGTCGAATCCGCCGACGATGAGGAGGAATGCGATGGGAAGGATCTCGGCATCGGTGAGCGTCTCGTCGCGTTCGCGGGCATGCGCCAGAGCGCTGAGTAGATCATCGCGCGGCTCCTCGCGGCGCTTCGCGATCAAATCCGTCATGTAGGCCGAGAGCTCTCCGAGATCGGCGGCGATCTCCTCCTCGCTCCTGCCCGCGACCGACAGCGTGGAGGAGCTCCAGCCGGAGGGCGCCGACGGCGAGGTTGCGCCAGGTTGCCATCGCCCGGGGCGCGTTGCCGGTCCGCAGTTGGGAGGCGTCCTCGGCGAAGGTGGTGTCGCGGACGTGGTGCAGGGCCTCGATCTTCCAGCGGTCCCGGATCAACTGCGCGAGCCGGGCGGGGGTGGCCTGCTCGGCGGTCAGTCTGGTCACCGCGTAGACGGTGGCGATCGTCGTCCTGCCGGTCTTGCGGTCCGTGCGGCGGCGCTTGACCGGCATGGCCTGCCGGGCGCCGGGGAAGAGCAGGTTGTTCACGGTGGCGACCTTGATCCGGCGGATCTCCGTGCGGCCGTGGCCGGTGCCGCGTGTGCGGCCCTGGAGCGGGATGTCCTTCCAGGGAAGGGACTTGATCTGCTTGCGCAGCTTCTTCTGGTTGCCCTTGACGATGGCGATGTAGTGGGCACGTCGGCGCAGCAGGTAGCCGGCGTGCTCGCGTTGGGTGTGCAGCGCGTCGCTGGTGACGACCGTTCCGGCTAGGTCGGCGATGGTGTCCAGCAGCGGCCGGAAGCAGGTGGTCTCGCCGGTCTTCTCGCCGACGTCGAGCTGGGCCAGGGCCAGGCCGCTGGCGTGCTCCACCGCCGCGAGCAGGTGGATCCTGCGGTCCCTTGCCCTGGCCGCACCGCGCAGGGACTTGCCGTCCAGGGGACAGTGCGCGCAGGCCGGAGACGGCGGGACGGCAGTCGGCGAGCCAGCCGCCCACTGCCCGGTCCAGGGCGTCGCCATCGACGCGCGCGAGCAGGCGTCGCACCGTCGTCTCGGCCGGCACCAGCCACCTGGGCAGCACCGGGTCGGGCCGTACGCCGAGCCGTTCCAGCACCTGCGGCGGGGCGTCAGCGATCCACTCGCTGACCGCGAGCACTGACGTCGCCCCGGTCAGCACCACGCACGCGGCCAGGGCCAGGACGACGGCCAGTGCGTGCCGCACGCCGCGTGGATCGCGGGGATCCGGCACCTGGGCCAGCCGCTCCAGCAGACCGGCCACCTCCCCGGGCCCGGTCTCGGGCTGCTCGCGGAGCTGGTCAAGGGCAGGCGCCCCTGGAAGACGCTCTCCGAAGTCGAGCTGGTGTCGGCGTACACACGATCGTGGCCCTGGCAGGATTTCCGTGAAGCTTGGGTGTGCCACCGTGCGCCGGTGACGCTCCGTCACACATAGCGGCGTCGAAGCAGGGCCATGAGGATGACGCGGTGACGGAGCAGCGGGACTCCCGCACGTCCGGCCACCTCGGATCTCCTTGCGGCATGTCTGTGTTCGGCGGAGTGGGCGGCGTCGGGACGCGGAGGCATTCGCGGTGGGCGGCGACGCAGGTCTCCACGGCCCGGCCAAGGCCCTGCCACAGGTGGAACCGGTCGGCGACCTGGAGGGCATCGGGGACCCCGCGCCGGGCTCCCTCGGCGTAGGCGCCAGCCCGGTCCCGACAGATGATCTCCACGCGGGGATGCGCGGTGAGCCACGCGGCGAGCGGTGTCGCTTCCCGGCCAGGAAGAACGTCGATCGGGCGGTGGCGTTCGCCGTCCGTGATCACGGTGGCGTACGACTGTCCGCGCCGGGTGGCGAAATCGTCAACGCCCAGCACTCGCGGCGTGCTGGACTGTGGGTCCGGCAGCGCCATGACCCGGCGCAGCAAGGTCATACTCCCTGCGTCGAGCCCGAGTTGGGCGGCCAGCCGGGAACCGGCCCGTCCGGCCAGCGCCAGCCCGATGCGCTCCAGGGTGCGGTTGAGCCGGCGGGTGAAGCGTGTGTACGGGCTGGTCAACTGCGTGAACGGCTCGGCGAATGTCCGGCGCGGGCAGTGAACCGAGCCGCAGATGAACCGCCGGACCGTCAGCAGGATCACGACGCGGAACTCACCGAGAGGGAGGTCTCTGAGCCTGCGCTGGTAGGAGTCGTGCACCCGATGTGAGAAGCCGTTGCAGTCCGGGCAGGATGCTCCAGCCCCTCGGCATCTTGCCACCACGTCGACTGTGCCGAAGGCGGCGGTCACCGCCTCGACGGCGAGCTCGTCGAACAGCAGCGAGTTCCAGAACGATGCGTCTGCCTGCATGACCAGCACCGTCACCGGCCACAGCCGCAAGCAGCGGATGCCTACAGCTACCTGATGGAGCGTCACTACCTGCCGTCCTACGGCGCGGCGTACGCGGTCTCACACCCGATCGGTACATCGCAATCGAACACCGTGGTCACCCTCTGTGACCGCTCCCCAAGATCTGTGCCAGAACCCCGTTCTCGCGTACAAAGCCACAGTCTCCGTGGCGGCTAGAAGTGTTCAGGGTCCCGGCCCTTTTGAGAAGGATCGAAATGCTTGTTCGCTCGTACCGGTGTGCGTGAGTATCGGTGCGCGTCAGCGGTCCTGCCTGGTGTGCGGGGGCGAGGTCTGGCGGCGGTTCATCAAGAGGCCCCGCCGGGGCTGTCAGCTTTTCGACCAGGGGATGACATGCGCGGTGTCCGTCAGATCTCCAGTGTGGGACGGCCGCGGTCGTGCTCGGGGCAGGGTGTTCAGCAGCGGCGGAGAAGTTTCAGCAGGATGCCCCGGTCGACCTCGATGAGGAGTTGTGATGCGAAAAGCCGTACTCGGGATGTTCGTGGCGTTGGCTGCGGTGCTCGCGGTGGCGCCGTTTGCCGGCGCGGATCAGACCCAGACCGTCGCCTGCTGCGGCCCCACCCCGAAGTTCTGAATCAGTGACCGCTTGAAGAGGCACCGGATTCCGGCGATCAGGAGGAGAAATGCGTAAAGCTGTTCTCGGCGTGTTTGTGGCACTGGCTGCGGTGCTTGCGGTAGCACCCCTCGCCAGCGCCGACCAGACCCAGACCGTCGCCTGCTGCGGCGGCACGACGGGCTTCTAGCAGGTGCCTGTTTTCCTTCATGAGCTGGGCAGCCGCCCAGCTCATGTACTTGCTCGTGGTCGGGCACAGCGACCACGGCGCCGCCAGACTCACGAGGAACAACGCCTCCAGCGCGGCGTAGCGTTCACTGAAGGGGCGCCCGGTCAGGTCTCGGCCGTGCACGCGCAGCAGGTCGAAGGCGACCAGGTGCGGCGGGAAGCTGCTGGAGACGCTCGAACGCGAGCCGTTCCGTTGTGGGCGGTCGGTGGGATTTCCCCAGCGGTGGCCACTTGGCGGGAGCTATCTGGCCGCTGGTGGTCACTCTGTGTTCCCGGGTGGTGCGTCGTTCTTGATCGGGTCCGGTGGCAGCTGGGGCCTGGTTCCGGTGGCATCTGGGTGGGGTTGTTGCACATGCCGTAGCGGCATGTGGTGGGGTCGGGGCACCACGGCACGAAAGGCTCTGTCTGCGATGTACCCCTCTCTGACGCCTCCCCGGCGGGTCAAGATCGGTGATGCCGCTGCGTTCGCCGGGATCACCCCACGTGCCATCCGCCACTACCACGAGATCGGTTTGCTGCCGGAGCCTGAGCGCGGCGGGGACGGCCGCCGCCGCTACGGCTATGACGACATGACCCGCCTGCTGTGGATCCGCAAGATGGCGGATGCCGGCATCAGCCTGGACGACATGCGGGCCGCCTTCGGCGAAGCCCGGGACGAAGCCGCAGACGAAGCCCGGGACCAAGCCCCGGATATCGAGTCGGTCCTGAGCAGGCTGGAGGAAACCCTGGCGGCGCAGGAGGCCGCCATCAAACGTCGGCGCGCGGCCGTCCAGCGCCTGCAGGCGGTGGGCAGCCCGCTGGGGCTGCTTTCCGAACTGGTCACGGACCGGCTCAGCCACCTGCCCCCGGGCGCGTTGCGCCCCTCGGATCTGGACGCCCTGCTGGTCACGGAACGGATCTTCGGGCCGCTGGGCGCCGCCATCCAGGCCGGCACGTTCATTGTGCTGGCCACCCACCCCGAGCTGCGGGCCGAGGAGGACCGTCTTGAGGCGGCCGAGGCCGCCCTCGACGACGGCGTCGAACCCGACGACCCCCGCGTCGAAAAGCTCGCCGTACAGCGATGCGCTCACCAAATGGCCCTGCATCAGGCCATCGAGGCAGCTGGTCTCGACGCGGCCGAGGAGAAGATCTTCGAGGTCTACGACGCCGACCTGACAGGGGAGGAGGGCACAGAGATGAGTGCCGCCGCAGCGATCACCAAGATGCCTTACGACTTCTCTCCTGCCCGGATGCGCTGCGTGGAACTCGCCGGACGGCTCTTCGGCGAGGCCCTTGCCGACGCCCACTGCGCGGACAGCTGATCGCCTGTGCCTGGCACTGACGTGGCCCGACAACCGGTCGTGTTCCTCCGCATGTGACCGATCGGGTCAGACGTCGAGCCCGGGCCGTAACCAAGAGTGACATCACTACTGGCCGTACGTGGGGATTCCGAAATGGCCGCTGACACACTGGCACCACGTCGGAGCGGACGCCCGTTCCCAAGAGATCCCGACCACCGGGGAGCTGCTTCCGGCGAGCATGATCACTACATCCAGCTCCACTGCGAACTTCGGTACGAGGCCGTCTCCCAACTTCGGGCGCTGGGGCACTTCGAGACCTGGTTCTTCCACGACACGGATGACGAACTCGACGCCTGGGCCGACGGCCTTGACCGCCAGGAATTCTGGCCGATCGTCCGCAACTTTCACCCCCGGGAAATCCGGGTCCACCAAGAACATGTGTGATCACAGTCGCGAAGCAATCTGCCTTGTGACGCTCCGCGACCGCTCCCCAAGATCTGTGCCAGAGCCGAGTTTCGACAGCAGCTGCACACTTCACCGGGCAGCGCGTGGACGGCGGCATGTTCGATGTTCATGAGAAGTGACAGCGGCCGTGAGGCGGCTGGCCGAGCAGTCGCCTCCGCCGGTCGAGGACTGAGCCTCAATCACGGCCTGGTGGCCAACCAGATGGTCACGGCCGCGGTGGCGGTGAGTGCGACATTGAGTGTGATCCGGCGGTCTTCTCCGGTCAGGTGAACGGCGATCGCACCGGTCTGCAGAAGTACGAAGCCGATGGCTGCGGCCGACGCCAGCCAAGGAGCGGTATCGGTCAGCGGTGGCAGGACCAGACCGGCCGCGCCGAGTATTTCGACCGCCCCCAGCGCCCTGAGGGCGGGCAGGGGAATTCGGTCGACCCAAGCCATCATCGGTCGGAGTTGATCGCGGCTGCGGATCACCTTCAGCGTGCCCGCGTAGAAGTAGAAGAGCGCGAGCAGTCCCGGGCGCGGGTTGCCGTATCACCAGGTGCATAACCCATGGCACCGGATGCCTGGGTTGCGGAGCGTCACGGGAGTGCTTCCATGGAAGTAGCCGTCAGCGCCGCGCGAATCCTCTGTTCTGCGGGTCCTCCGTCCGGCCCCGGTCCAGGCACTCGCAAGGAGAATGCCATGACGAGGGTCGTCCGCCATCCGCCCAGCAAGGAGCGACCGCGCGACGCGCCGATGGCCACACTGGTCCTGCGACGGGCGGCGAACCGGGTCGGACACGGGTTGGTGGGTCGCTGGCACTCCCTGACGATCCGTCTGGAGGCCCGCCGAGGCGCCACCCGCCCCAGGAAGTGGCGCCGATGGGTCTCATACGCCAACGTCACCAGGATGATCTGGGTGGTTGCCGTGCTGGCGCTGCTCGCCTGGGTCGGTGAGGGTCTATTCATCCTCATCACACGCGAGACGACCGGCTTCGAGCAGTGGCGGCAGGGCAACCCGGGATTCGATACCGTCTTCAGGTTCATCGGTCCGATCCTCGCCGCCTCGATCGCCGCCGCGCTCTTCCTGTTCTGGTGGTACCGCTGGACCAAACGGCGTTACCTCAGCAAGGCGCTGGGGGATCCGCGCCGCCTGGTGTCCACGGCCGGGTACGACACCTCCGACATCGTGGGCCGCGACGACATCGCCCAGGTCATCGCCGAGCGGCTGCGGGAGCGAGAAACCCGGCGCCCGTACCTGCTCGTCGGCGGTGTGGGAGCGGGGAAGACCGCAGTCCTCGTACGGCTCACCGAACTCTTGGCCCGCCAGAACGCCGTACCGGTTCCGGTCAGACTGCGGGACGCGGCGGACGGCGCCGACCTGAACTTCGAACGCCTGGCGAGGCAGCGCTTCGCTCAGGAGGCGCCCAAGGGCATTCTGGCGCGCACCAAGACCGACCGGGTGTGGCAGCAACTTCTCGCCGACGACAAGCCGGTCGTCCTCGCCGACGGCCTGGAGGAGGCCCTGCTCGACGACGGCCGGCAGCAGAGCCGGGACAATGTCATCCGCCGGGCCATCGAGCGCGCTCACGAGGAGAAGCTGCCCTTGGTCATCGCCTCCCGACCGCACAGTCCGCTGGAGACCACCTCCGCCGCGATCGTGGTGCTGGAACCGCTCGGCGAGGAGGATGCGCTGCACTTCGTCGAGGCGGACGTGCCGGAGACCGACGAGCGCCGGGTGGACTGGATCGTGGAGACGGCGGAGGTGACCGAGTCGCCGATCTACCTCCAGATCGCCCGTGAACTCCACCGGCGGGGAATCCTAGAGCGCGACCGTCCGGACGTCGATCCGCGGCATATGAACACCCGCAGCGGCGACCGTGCCAGCCTGCGGCTCTGGCTGCTGGAGACCTGGGCCGAGGCGCTGTGTGAGGGGAAGCTGCGCGAGGACGTGGCGCTGGCCCCGCAGGAACGCCGTGACACGCTCGAAATGGTCTCCGCCCTGGCCTGTGTCGGACTGCTCCAGGACAGGCTGGAGGTCGGCTTCGCGGAGCTGCTGGACCCCGACGTCCTGCACCCCGGACCGGCGCGGCGCGCACGGGTGCGAGCGGAGCAGGTGTGGGCCGGCCGCGGTTTCGACCGGTACGGCAAGCGCGGTAACACCCTCTCCGACTGGCACCGGCAGCAGATCTGGGAGGCGCTGTGCGAGCGGCTCGGCGACGCGGAGCGCAGACGATTGCGCGAGGGCAACATGGACCAGTGCCGTGCCGTCTTCGCCCGCTTGGCGACCCAGGCGAGCAGGCTCAGGCTGGTGGAGGGAGTCGAGCACAGGGTCCGTTTCCCGCACAGCATCATCCAGGCCTTTCTCGGCAGTCGCCTGCTCGAACACCTGGGGCAGCGGGGCGCCGCGGATCTGGCCGAGCAGGCGCTCCAGCCGCCCGGCCCAAGCCGCGAACTGCTCATCGCCCTCGTCCTGACGTCCCGGGGCAAGGCGGCGAGCCCTCCGGCAGGTGGGCAGGGTGTGCGGGCTGAGATGCGGAAGGAGATCGCGGCACTGGTTAGACAGGCGCCCGTGGGGAGTCGCCCGCTCGCGCACCGGCTGTGCGCCATGGCGAGTCGGCGCACTGACGATCCCAAGGCTCTGGACCTCTATGCGGCCGCCCTGGAGATCGCGAGCGCCCAGGACGCCCCGAGGCAGCTGAGCGAGGTCGTCTCCGCAGTGCGCGAACACTGGGCCGGCATCAAGAGGGACCGGCGCACCCTGAGGGACGCCAAGCGCCGAGTGCTCAAACAACTGGGTGCCGCGCTGCGGAAGGTCTCCGACCGGATCGACACCACCCCGCTGTACTGGGAACTGTTCCGACTGGGCATCCAGGAACCCTCCTACTCGATCCGCCTGGTCGTCGCCCAGGAGTTCGGCACGGGCGGCAACGCGGCGTTCGCTGTGATCCGCGAGCGGGTCGGCCTGCACAGTGACCCCGTGCAGGAGTACAACGACCGGCTGGACAGGCTGAAGGCCTGGAAGAGGCGGGAGTACGAGGCATGGTCCGCGCGCATGAGGAGGGCGCGGGCGGACCGTACGTCCCCGCGAGGCACGTCGGCCGACGACATCGGGAGGTTGCAGGAGGACCGCAGGGAACTGAACCGGAACTACCGCGACCGGCGGGTCGATCTCTTCCGGGAGTTCGTGATGCGGGCCTGGATGCTGCCCATGCTCCTGGGCTCTGTCGACGAAGCCCATCGCGACGAGGCCCGGGAGCGCCTCACTAAGTGGCTGCGCCACCTCGATCCCAAGTTCACCGGCGGCACCCCCGACCTGCCGCTCGCTCTGGAGGCTGCGCTGGCCCAGGGTTTCAAGTACGCGGCCAACCGCCGCCTCCGACATCCCCACACCCACCTGAGCGGCCGCAACGATCTGATCCGTCAGGCGGAGACCGTGCTCCAGCACTCACGCTGCTGGTACGCGCAGCTCAGTCTGCTCCAGGCACTGTGCCTGTGGGAGCTGCCGGACGGTGCCAGCGGCGGACCCGACGGGCACCAGCCGTTCCAGCCGCTCGGGGGGGCCACCGCCGTACGGACGGTGAAGCGCTGGTTGGCGATGGCGGGCACGGGGAACCGCGCGCCGGGTCAACCGGACCAGCCCGGCGACTCGGCCCGGCGGTGCCTGCATCCGTTCGTCGCCGAGGCCGGCGATCTGGTCGCCCTCGCCCTGGAGACCGGACAGCCCGAGCGGTTCCTGTGGATCGACGAGAAGGGCGTCGCCGACAACATCGGCGCCCGCGCGGGCCACATCGGGAGCTACCGCAGACAAAGCCTGTGGATCCCTCCCTCGGTCGGCTGGAGCACCCTCGACCCACGCGCCCAACGACTCGTTGCCGACGTCCTGGTGATGCTGAACCTCCTCGAACGGGACGGGCACCCGGACGAGGTCGAGGAACGCCTGGCCCGTATGGAGCAGCCCGGGATGTCGTTGCCGCCGTGCATCCGTACAGACCGGGAGCCGCTCCAGCCGGGACTGCGTATCGGCACGTCCACCCCGCCCGTACCGGGGTCGGCCTGTCTGCCCGACTGCAAGTTCCAGCTGTGCCCGTACCCTCCCCGGGGCGGCCTGCCCCGGGGAGAGATCCGCGAGCCGTTCTGCCGCCAGCAACAGGCCCTGCTGCCCGGCAACGTGCGGCGCTGGCTGCCCCGGGGCCTGCGCAGGAAGACCCCGCGCTGGGTCGGCATGCGGGTCCGCGAACTGGACCGCTTCTGGGAGGCGATGGCCAGACGGACACGGGACTGATGTTCTTTGTGGTGTCAAGGTACATGCCTGTGAGGCTGCCGAGCTGACGGCCTTTTTCCCAGGTCAAGCACAGCTCTCGCGTGGGTGCGGTGATTCGTGGGTGCGATCAGCTGTGGGCGGGTTTGGTCAGACGCTTGCTGACTCTATGCTGACTTCGTGAGGGGGCCGTCAGTTCCTGAGTGGTGACTTCTCGTACAGGTGCGCACGGCGTACTGGCCCAGAAGAAGCCCAAGTCGCGAGCGCCGGGGCGTCCCGTCGCGTCTCGGAGCAGTGCCGGAGGCCGGCGTTTCTTCGGCCCGGCCCTACAACCGTGGCGCTTTCCTCGCAGGACCGCGACGACACCGCGTGGTGGTGTCCCGCCAAGTGGTGTAGCCATGCCGGCCGTGGGGCTCGGCTCAGGGCCGAGATGGCTATAGCCGACTGGCTCACCCGGCCGCAGCGCGTGCTGCTCGCGGGCGTAAGCACCCCGATCCGGCGCCGAGGCGACCGCGTCGGCCAACTGACCTGCGGAGTCACGAACTCTGCGCGGCTACACCACTCGGTGGGACGCCACCCACCGCGTTGACGTCTCCGCCTCGGGCAAGCCCTCCGACCTCCGTACGGCGCACGGATATGCCCAGCGCCGCTACCGTCTACCGAACGACCCGGGGGTCCGCTGCCACTTGCTCGTAGAACGACTCGAGCTCGGTGGCGGAAGTCGCGAGTACGTGCCTGTCGGCCCATCGGCGGCGCAACTCCTCACGGAGAAAGAGCGGTTGCTGGTAGAGAAGTCTCGTTTCGCCGACAGGCATGTCGCCTCCTGCTCCGGGGCGTGAATCACATCAGAGTCCCACCGCTGGCACAGTGCAGTAAATCAGCCGCCTGGGTGATGGCCGAGTAGGCCGTGCGCGGAGCCTGATCGACAGCCCGCTGCGCGGGGGCGACGGCACGCAGCGCTCTGGCCATCCGTGGCTTGCAGATCTCGGTTCCATGCAAGCACCGCTCCAGCGCCACCGCCAGTCGAGTCACGCCTCGGGGGGGGTGCCCCTATGTCTTTGGTCAAGGTGGTTGGGTGGCAGTGTGGGTGTCATGAGTGATGACGCGCCTGTTCGGGAGTCGGCGGGCGAAAGCATGCGGCCGTGCGACTTTTGCGGTCATCCGGTCGTGTTGGACTCGGTCGACGAGCGGGACTGTCCCGTGTGCGGCGAGGTCGCTGAGGATCAGTCCGCTGGGGCTGGCCGGGGTTCATAGAAGGTTCCGTCACGGAGCATCGCGAACAGAACGTCGGCCCGGCGTCGGCCAAGTGGCCGAGACTGCGCACACCGTCGGCTCCTTCTGCCTCTACCCGAGTTCACCGCGACGGAGAGCGTCTCTCATCTCGCTGAACTGCGCGGTCGTTGCCGGGGTCTGCTCTTGGGCTTGCTCAACGAGTCGGAGGGTGTCGTCGATCTCTTTGAGCTTCGCTGCGGACAGGGCACCCGCCCGCTCGATGAGGTCGTCCCGGGACACGGTGGTCAGCCACGTGCAAGGGGTGAAGCCCGGACGTGGGAACGCGAACCGCAGCACGCCTTCGAAGGGCAGCCCTTTGATGGCGCCTACTGCCACTTCGACGCCGAGACCGCCCATGTCGACGCCCGCCGGAGCGACGAGTTGCATCACCTGGATCCCGGACGCGTCGTCTCCCGACAGCAGTACGACCGGCCGCCGCTCGTCGAACTCGACCCACCAGACTTCGCCACGTTGCACATGTCCTCCTGCCCCGGGACGGGCGCGCGACCCCGCGCGACCCTGACGCACTGTGGAGACGGGTATGACCACCGTTGATCATCGCTGTGTGAAGGCAAACGATCACGCGGCGGCCGCCGGTCACAGTCTACGCAGCCCGCTGACGGGAGGCGTTCGAGGGACTGGGCAGCCGGACCGCAGGCCGGTTCATGCGGGCCGAACCCCGGCGCCCAGCAGCGTAGTTGCTGGCGCATACCGAGTCGGGGCCCTGGAAGCCTCTGCCCCGGCTCGCGCCGAACCAACGGCACGACACGCCAGTCCCGCCGAACGCACTACCGCCCGCCCTCGTTCGGTACACCACAGCAGGTCTGGGAGGATGGCAGCCGTCCGTACCAGGCCCAGGAACCTGTGGCCGACCAGAGGCGGGGGAGAGCGAGCGGAGCGGTGCGGCACATGCTGGAGTACCCGGAGTACCTCGCCGCGGTCGTGTGCGCCGCGGGCGGAGGCGTCAACGCCCTGCTGGCACCGCACCGGTTCTCCACCGCTGTCCTGTTCTGCCTCGCGGTGACCTCTGCCGGACTCGGCGTGGCCGGTCGCAGCGCGGTAGCCCACTCGACCACCGGCACCGTCCTCGCAGTCGCAGCCCTGCTCCTGGCGCTCGCGCTGGGTCTGCTGCTCCTGGCCGACGGCGTCCTCCTGGTCCGGCGCTACGGACCGCAGGCAGCCCTGCTGGCGACCGGGGCCGCCGGCTGCGCGGTGCTGGCGGTGCTCGGCCTCAACGCGGTCTTCCACACGGTCGGCGGCGAGGCGTTCGGTGCCCTCGTGGTCGCGGTGAACGCGACCGCGGGATATCTCATCCTGCTCTTCCTCGTCTTTGCCGGATACGTGTTCGTCCGGGGCCGTAACACCCCACTGCCGGAAACCAACTATGTCGTGGTCCTGGGCGCTGGGCTCAACGGCGACCGGCCCGGCCCGCTGTTGACACGCAGGCTGGAGCGCGCCCTGGCGATCGACGCCGCCCGCACACCGGACAGGCCTCGTGTGGTGTTCGTCGTCTCGGGCGGCCAAGGAGACGACGAGGTCCGCTCCGAGGCGGACGCGATGGCCGACTATCTGGCCGGACGCGGAGTGCCCGCCGACCGGATCGTGCGGGAGGACCGTTCCGTCAACACCGGGCAGAACCTCCGCTTCAGCGCGGCCCTGGTGGACGGCATCACTCCCCGCCACCGTGCCACGGTGGTCACCAGCGGATTCCACGTCTACCGCACGACCCTGCTGGCCCGCCGCGTCGGCGTGCCCGTGCACGTCGTGGGCGCGCCGACCTCTCCCGCCTACTGGCTGGCCGCGACACTGCGTGAATTCGCCGCCATCTTGTGGCTGGACCGCCTCTCCCTGATCGGACTCAGCCTGCTGCTGGCGGTGCCTGTGGCGACGGCGATCTTCGAGCACTGAAGCGGAGGCTGCGGGTCTCGTCCCGATGGCCCGGTTCGGACTCTGCTCCGTCAGCCGGTCCGGCGCCGGGGACAGCCCGCGATCCGTGTCGGCGTTCGGTCGCAGCGTCGTTCTCAGCCGCGATTCGTGGCCGAGTACGGGCAAGATGCCTCTCCTGTATTCCTTGCAGGAGCGGGCCCTCCGGTTCCACGGCCAGCCGGTACGCGCGGCCCTTCCCTGTCAGGGCCTGGGAGCACCGCGTACACCCTTCGTGACACCGACAGGGGAGTACGCGTCCCCCAGTGCTGCAGCGCGAGTCGACCAAGGGGGACGTGACGGGATCAGCCCACGGGGTTGGTTCCGTCGGCATGATGACCGGCATGCAGACGGAGACATTGGTGGGCCTGATGGGCCTGGGCGGCGCTGTTGTAGGCGTCGGAGGCACCTTGTTGGGCAGTTGGCTTCAGCATCGCCAGCAGGCTGAGATGGCGCGGGAGGAACGGGCAGAAGCTCGAGCTGGCGAGGCGGAGTCCCGTGGCAGGGGAGTGGCGGAGAAGGCGCTGACAGAGTTGTACTCACTGAGGAGGCATGCCCTGTCGTGGAAGGCAGGGATGTCGGCTGAAGAGCGGAATGAGTGGGTCGGCACAGCGCACGTCATGGCTGATCAAGCCGAGCTGCACACGGCTCTGGTCCCAGGGGCGGACACGCTGAGAGCGCGCCTGCGAGACGCACTGAGTGCGGCGCGCAAGTCCTTCTTCCTGGACGGATACGAAGCCGAGCACGAGGCGTACCGCAGCGAGTTCGACACCAGCCACTGCATCGCACTCCTGTCGGCCTACATGCGTGGCGATGCGACGCTCCCCGAACCCACTGTCCGTGAAGAGCGCGAGACAATCGAGCGGGACATGCAGAAAGATTTGTAAGACCACGTCCTACGTGGTGAGGCGGTTGTCGGTCCGTCCACGGGGCGGGGTACACGGAGTTGCATTGACGAGCACGCCCGTCGTTGCCGCGCTGGTCCAGGAGTTCGAACAGACGGTGCGCGGGTACGGGCATGTGGCGGCTGTCCACGTTCAGCCGTCCGACGCCGTCCCGGCGCACGAGTCGTTCGACCTGCTCATCGAGCACGGAGCGGCGGATGTGGTGTTCGTGTCCGGCTGGCCCGACACCACCGTGTTCTCCGAGGTCCCCTCGTCCAGCTGAAGGGTTCGGGGCTTCCCTGCGTGTTCGTCGACGGCCCGGTCGGCCACCGCAGGGTGCTTCTTCTCAACGCGGTCTCTCTCAGTTCGCGGCCGGGGAGCCTGTGTCGTCTGCCGACACGGTACGACGGACACCTAGCCAGAATCGGACGCCGGGTGTGCCGGTCGTTTGTCCCACAAGGAACGGCCGCCGCACACACCCGGAAGGGGCACTCGGCCTTGTTCGTTGGTCAACTACCCTTGTTCTATGGGGCGTGGGGGGCACGAGGAGTGGGGACGGGGCTGCTGAGCCGGCAGACGGGCCCAGATCCAGTGAGGCCGCCTGCCGCAGGCTGCGTGTGGCGGCGGACTTGAAGGTCACCGCGGACACGGTGAGGAAGTGGCGGTCACGGTTTGCTGCCCGGCGGATGGCCCGGAGAGCCGCGGCCCGGCAGGCCGCCCTCGATCCTGCTCGACCAGGTCGAGGATGTAGTCGTGGCGACGCTGGAATCGGCCCCGGGCAAGGACACGCACGGGTCGCGGGCTTCCATGGCCGAGCGCACCGGGCTGTCGAAGTCGACGATCGGGCGGATCTGGAAGAAGTTCGACCTCAAGCCGCACCTGCAGGATGCCTTCACACTCTCCACCGATCCGTAGTTCGTCGCGAGGGTCGTCGACGTTGTCGGCCTGTATCACCACCCGCCCGAGAAGGCGGTGGTGCTGTGCGTGGACGAGAAGAGCCAGATCCAGGCGCTGGACCGCTCGCAGCCGGTGCTGCCGATGATGCCGGGCATACCCGAGCGGCGTACCCACGACTACCGGCGGCATGGCATCACGAGTCTGTTTGCCGCGTTCAACGTAGCCAACGGCACCGTCATCGGTGAACTGCACCGTCGTCACCGGGCCGTCGAGTTTAAAAAGTTCCTGGTCACGATGGGCAAAAGGGTTCCGCCGGGCTCGATGTGTACCTGGTGTGTGACAACTACGCCACCCACAACACCCCCGAGATCAGGACCTGGCTTGGCAAGCACCCCCGCTTCCATGTCCACTTCACTCCGACCGGCTCCTCCTGGATCAACCAGGTCGAGCGATGGTTCGGCCTGCTGACCGACAAGCTCATCCGCCGAGGCGTCCACTCCTCGGTGAAGGCACTGGAGGACGACATCAGGGCTTGGATCGACTCATGGAACGAGAACCCCAGGCCCTTCACCTGGACCAAGACCGCCGACGAGATCCTCAACTCGCTCGCCGACTACTTCGCCAAAGTCACCCCTCCAGCCACCGATAACCGGCGACAGATTTAAGCCCGTGATTTCAGGCGCAGCACAATAGGGTCCGGCTTCCGGACGGGCCCGGTTCTGCACCGGGCCCGTCCGGCGGGCTGCGTCAGCTCATGAACTTGGCGCAGGCGCCCTGCGTCACCCACTTGTGCGAACTGATCGAGTTGTTCATCGTGTGCCCAGTGGTGCTGGTGTTGCGGCTGAGGTCGTCCACATAGATCTCGCCGCGCTTCAGACAGCTGTATCCCTGGGCCTCGCTGTAGTTGGCGTCGACGTAGAACTTCACCACGTCCCAGCCGCCGGAGTAAGTGCCCGTATTCATCACCGAGCTGACGGCGTCGTGGTCGGTCCAGACGAATTGGCCCGATCCGTCACCCCAGTTGGTGTCATCTCCGGAGCCGTATCTGACGATCGGGCTATGGCAGTCGGTGTCGTAGTAGATGTGGACGTTGCCGTCCCCCGCGTACTGCCGGTACTCGTTGTCACAGTTGGCGCCCGCGGGTGCGGCCTGCGCCGTCGCGGCGGGGATCATAACGGTGAATAGGGCGGTCAGCCCCACCGCCGCGAGCGCTCGAGTCCTCTTGCTCATACCGGTGTGCTCCTTGTGAGATCGGTGTTTCACTGGTTCCGGTTCACGATGTGTTCGGCGCGACGCAGCGCGGCGCGTTCCAACTGGTCTCTCTTGGTGATCTCCGCGCGATACCGCTCACGCACCGGAGCACTGTGCTCCTCCTCGAGGGCGCGGAGGGTGTCACCGAACCCGGTCCGCCGCGCGCAGGTCGCCTCGGCGACAGCCAGACGCACCTCCCTCCGGTATGCCTGTGCGGCGCTGCGGCCGGAGGTGGTCTCGGACAGCGCGGAGCGGATGTCGGCAGGGGTCCGATAGGGGTGCCCTGCGGCGCTCATGCAGGCGGCCCAGCGGTTCTGCGCTGTCTTGAAGCGTCGATCAGCGACGAGTTCCGGTACGTACAGAGGTGTCAGATTGGTAGCGATCTTGTCAGCCCGGAACCACTGCCCCTGCTCCCCGTACAGCTCGCGTACGGCCTCCCCCTCACACCCACCCGTGGCGAGCCGGACCTGCCCGCCGGCCGGCAGTCGGACCGCCATGATCTCCGAGCCAGGACCACCCGCCAGATCGGTGACGTACGTCCGTGCCGCAGGACCGGAAAGACTCGCTCGGTAGGACAGGTTCCGATCGTTCTTCTTGGCCGTGAGCACCTTCTGTTTGATGCGGCTGCCGTAGCCGTGCTTACGGGCCCACGACACGTCATCCATGACGTAGCCGAAACTGCGGGTCTCATCGGCGTCGAGTGGCGCCGCCACCCAGTACCGATGGCCCTTGCGCTCCATGCAGTCCCGCACAAGCAGCGCCTCGGCCTTGCTCGTCACAGCACGATCGGCGTCTGTGAGAGGGGCGGGCCGGGCCGGCGCCTTCTCCGAGATCGGCCGGTCGGGCGCTGCGGCACTGCAGCCCATGAGCAGGGTCAGGATCGCCGCGCACGCGGAGGTTCCCGCCAGGAACCGGCGCGTCTTCTGGTTCGGCATGCCCTCTCCCGTCGCTCGGACGGGGGCGGCCCGCGCCGGCCGGATGACCCGGCCGACGAAGCACAACACAGACGCGGCCGGGGCGGTCCTGACATCTGTCAGGACCGCCGACGCATCCGGCATCCACCTCTGCGCCGCCGGCCGGCCTGGTCCTCGAACTCGTCGTGACCCGCCGCGGCAAGGCACGATCACGCCCTCGGCCGATCCCGAGGCGGACTGACCACCAAAAACCATCTTGCCTGCGGCGGCAGGGGCCGCCCGCTCGCGATCCTGGTGACACCCGGCCAACGCAACGACAGCATCTGCGCGCGACCCTTTCTGGAGCGCATCCGTGTCCCGCGCACCGGGCCGGGCCGACCACGCTGCAGGCCCGACCAGGTCATCGCAGACAAGGCCTACAGCTCCCGCCAGGGTCATTGAGAAGTGATCTTGTGTCCGGGTTCGTCAGGTGAGTCCGAGGGCGGTCAGGGGTCGTTGGCAGTCGCGGGCGGTGCGGCGTAGGGCGGCGGCGATGTTGGTGTGGCCGTCCTGGCGGTGGACGCTGATGGCGAGGTTGCGCAGGCTGGCCATGATGCGGGTCAGTTGCCCGGTGCGGATCTTGGAGTCGTCCTCGCGGAAGGTCCGGTCCCGGACGTGGTGCAGGAGGTTCTCGATGCCCCAGTGCCCGCGGATCCAGGCGGCGAGTTGGGCGCCGGTGGCCTCGCCGGGATGCAGGCTGGTGATCAGGTAGACGCGTTCGATGGTCAGCTTGCCTTTCGTCTTCTCCTGTCTCCAGCGCACGACTTGGAGGGCCTGGCGGGCTCCGGGGTAGTTGATGTGGTCGAACATGGCGGCCTTGAGGCGGCGGATCTCGTTGCGGTGATGGGCGCGGGTGCGGTCGTAGTGGTCGAGCGTGATGTCGCGCCAGGGCAGCCGGCTTATCCGGTCGTGGAGGCCGGGGTGGTTCTTCTTGACGACGGCGAGGTAGTGGGCACCGCGTTCACGCAGGTAGGCGGCGTGTGCGTGCTGGGTGTGCAGGGCATCGGCGGTGATCAGAGTGTGTTCCAGGTCGAGAGGGTCGAGCAGCGGGGCGAAGGCGGGTATCTCGTTGCTCTTGTCGGCGACCTGTCGCTGGGCCAGGACGCTGCCCGTGTGGTCCATAGCGGCCAGCAGTGCGGTCGCGGCGCTCCGGAGCAGGTCGCCGACTGGCTGGAGCCGCTGCCGGTGGAGGCCCTGCACGGGATCGGCCCCCGCCAGGCCCAGGTCCTGCGCGACTACGGCATCCACTGCGTCGGCCTGCTCGCCGCCGTCCCGCCGGCCACGGTGCACCGCCTGCTGGGTGGCCGCGCCGGCCGGATCGCGGCCGACCGGGCCCGCGGCATCGACCCGCGCCCCGTCATCCCCCGCACTCTGCCCGCGACCGCGTCCGTTAGCTGCACCTTCGACCGGCACGTCCTGGACGGCGCCGCCGCCCGCGCCGCCCTCCTCGATCTCGTGGTCCGGCTCGGCACGCTGCTGCGCGGCCGCGCCCAGGTGGCCCGCGCGGTCACCCTCACCCTCACCTTCGCCGGAGGTAACCGCTGGGAGAAGACGAGGCGTCTGGCCGCGCCGTCCGCGCATGAGGACGACTTGCGCCTGCTCGCCTACCAACTGATGGACGCCGCCGGCCTCCAGCGCGGACGCCTGACCGGCCTCGTACTGAAGGCCGAAGACCTGACCGGTGCCGATCAGGCTGCCGAGCAGATCAGCCTCGACAGCGCCCGCGAGGACCGCCTCGTGGCGGAGAGCGTCATCGACCGCATCCGCGCCAAGTTCGGCCCCGACACCATCGGCCCGGCTGCCGTCTACCGCCGCGCCTCATGACCCGAACCGCTCCCGCTCCTGGAGGTGAGGTCCGTGCTGCTTGAGCCGCCCGGATGGGAGGGCAGCCCTCACGGCCTGCCGCACTGGCCCAATGTGCGGGCCGTCGACGACGCCCTGACCACACGCGGCATCCCACCGGGCTCCGTGCGGGCCGACGCCACCACCCGGGGGCGCGGCTTCACCACCTACATGTGGCTCACCTGGGACACGAGCCGCACCCACGGCCAGCGCGGGATCCGCCTGCACTGGAAAGAGCGCCTGGGCTGGTTCTACGCCCTGACCGGCATCAACTCCCAGGACGTCCTCCACTACACCGTCGCCCCGTTCCGCACCGTGTTCCCGAGACCGGAAGACATCGCCGAGGTCGCCGAGCACCTGGTGTGCTTCCGCCAGCTGCCTGATGTGAAGTACCGCACGGAGTGGGACGGAGCAGAGGACGTGCGCGCGGCCGGCCGCGACTTCCGCCGCTTGGTCCTCGGACTCGCCCCGCTCGGCCCCCAGGACACCGCGAGCGGGCTCGGGGCCGGGCCGGGCACCGGGGGAGAGGAGGGGGTGCAGTTGACGATCGACACGCGCACCGACACCTACGAGGAGGCGGTCGCGGCCATGCAGGCCGCGTACGGGCGCAGCCAGGATGTTCTGGCGGGACGTTTGCTCCCCGATCTGTCGCAGACGACGGAGTCTCTCCGGCGGCGCTGAGCGGAGAGACTCAGCCCAGAGTGCGCAGGTGTGCGCGCACTCTGGAGCGCAGCGGCGCCCTGGTCCGCGACACGCAACGGGAACACCTGCCGACTGATCCGTTAGACGCCGAACAGTCGAAGATTTCGAGCCCCCGTCAGCTTCTTGTGGACGGGGCCGATGCTGAGGTTGAAGCCAGTCGGGAGTTGCGCGGCTTCCTGGGATGAGCCCGTCGATCTGTTCGTCTCCTCCTTGAGTCTTCTTGAGGTAGACGAAGGCGACGTAGCAGTCGCTTGGCGCAGGGCCCCGGCGCTTTTGAGAAGGATCGAAATGGTTGTTCGTTCGTCCGGTGTGCGTAAGTATCGGTGCGCCGTCAGCGGTCCTGTCTGGTGCGCGGGGGCGAGGTCTGGCGGCGGTTCATCAAGAGGCCCCGCCGGGGCTGTCATTTCGGCCAGGGGACGGCATGCGCGGTGTCCGTCAGATCTGCAGTGTTGGGACGGCCGCGCTCGTGCTCGGGGCAGGGCGTTCAGCGGAGGCGGAGCGTTTCAGCGGGATGCCCCGTTCGACCTCGATGAGGAGTTGTGATGCGAAAAGCCGTACTCGGGATGTTCGTGGCGTTGGCCGCGGTGCTCGCGGTGGCGCCGTTTGCCGGCGCGGATCAGGCTCAGACCGTGGCCTGCTGCGGCAAGCCGCCCGGTCAGCCGTAAAGGATGCTCGCTTCTGGCTCGACTTTGTATGAGGGCCCGTCAGTTCGCTGGCGGGCCCTCTCTCGGCGGTTGCCTGAGGTGGGCACAGGAGTCCGGAGGGCAGGAGTCAACGAGACCATCATCGCCATCACCCGCACTGCTTTGAGACTGCGCAGCCCGGCATCGGTGTTCTACTACCTGCAGAACCTCCAGCGCAGCGGCGCCCTGGTCCGTGTCGGACGCAACGGGAACACCTGCCGACTGACCTGCTAGACGCCGAATAGCGGCACGTCGCCGGGCTGCATGTCGGTGCGGATATGGGTGAGCCGGGCCGGGTGATGCCATCGTCCGGCGCTGTCCCGGGTCACATCCGCGGCGACTTCGGCGACGACCTCGGGCACGACCAGGTGCACCGCCAGCACCGCACTGACCGCTTCAGGTGACACGAAAGACCGGCCAGCCGATCTCGGTGCGCCACGCAGTGGGATCGCTTGTGTCACGAGGGCCGACAACGTAGACCTCCCGCACCGGCCCGGCCACCGACATCGCGTTCTCCACCACCCAGGTCCCGAGTTCGCCGTACGTGACCTCGATGCCGTCATGCTCGCCGACATGGGTGGTGACGGCCAGTTCCGCGGCCGGCAGAATCATGGGGTGCACGCGCCCGGTGCGAGGTGGCGCAGCGGTCGGCAGGTAGACGACCGCGTGACCGCGCTCCTGCTCGAAAAGGGCGTTGTCGTAGCTGCCGCCTGGCGGTCCGGTCACGGCGGCGCCGACGGCCGCCTCCAATTCGGCCATCGCACCTGCGTACCAGGTCGCGACGTCGCGATGCCCGACCACGGCCTCCACCGCCGCGACCGTCCGGGCGTGCTCCGCACGCAGCTCGACGTCGATCGGCGCGGGGTCGGGCCGGAGCAGGCGGCGCAGCGACACGACCGCGGCCCGGGTACGGTCGAGCGCGTCCTCGAGGCGTCGCAGGTGGTCCGCGACCAGGGCCGCCCGGACACCGGGGTCGGGGGTCCGCAGAATCCGCTGCACATCGCTCAGGGGTACGTCGAGCTCGCGGAGCCGGTGGATGACCTGCGCGGTCGGGATTTGGTCGACGCCGTAGTAGCGGTAACCGGTGGTCTCGTCCACCACGGCAGGTTCCAGCAAGGCCGCCTCGTGATACCGGCGCAGGGTCCGCACGCTCAAGTGGGTCAGCCGCGAGAACTCCCCGATAGTCAGCATCCCCTCATTCTGAACGCTCCCCCTGGGGGAGAGTCCACGGCTTGACCCTCCCGCGCCGTGAGGTCACACGGTGGGCTCATGACACAGCACACCGATCTCCCGTCCGATCTGCTCCCGACCACCGTGCGCGAGTTCTTCACCGCCCACGTCGTCCGCGACGCCGACACCGCCTCGTCGTTCCTTACCCAGGATGCGGTGGTCGTCGACCAGGACGAGACCTTCCGCGGCCGAGAGGAGGCCCACGCGTTCCTGCGGGACGCCGGGTCCGAGTTCGAATACACGACCGATCAGGTCGGCGCTCACCGCGTCGATGACACCCACTGGGTGGTAACCGTCCGGCTCGAAGGCACCTTCCCGGGTGGCATCGCCGAGCTCGACTACCGGTTCGCGCTGCGCGACGACCTCATCGCCGAACTCGTCATCGCCAACCACCCAGCCTGACCCAACCCGCACCACCTCGATCTTCAGTGGAGAGAAAAATGCCTAGTTCACATCGCGATCGTCTCGACGGCCGCCGGGCACTGGTCACGGGCGGTTCGAAGGGCTCGGGCAAGGCCGTCGCAGAGAGACTGCGAGAGATGGGTGCCGACGTGTACGTGACGGCGCGCAAGATGCCCGACGGGTATGAGCACCCTGACCGATTCATCGAAGCGGACATGTTGACGACAGAAGGCACCAACGCCGTGGCCGCTCGAATCGCAGAGGTCGGCGGCGCACTCGACATCCTGGTGCACGTCGTCGGAGGAGCGTCGACGCCCTCTGGTGGATTCGCGGTCATCACCGATGACCAGTGGCTCACCGAGCTGAACCTCAACCTCCTCGGAGCGGTGCGCCTGGATCGAGCTCTTCTCCCGGCAATGATCCGGTCTGGGGCGGGCGTGGTGCTGCACTTCACCTCGATCCAGCGTGAGCTGCCCCAGTACGACGCGTCCTTGGCTTACGCAGCAGCGAAGGCCGCGCTGCGCACCTACAGCAAGGGACTGGCCAATGAGCTCGCGCCGCGCGGCGTACGGGTCAACGCAATCAGCCCGGGCGGGATCGAGACCGAAGCCTACGAAAGGTTCGTGGACCGGATCGCCGAGGGCAACGGACTCACACGTGAAGCAGCCAAGCAGACCATCTACGACTCCCTCGGAGGAGTACCCCTTGGACGATTCGCGAACACCGAGGAAATCGCGGACCTGGTCGGGTTCCTGGTCTCGGACCGCGCCTCGGCAATCGTAGGAGCCGAGTACGTGATCGACGGCGGCACCGTCCCGACCGTCTGAGCCAGGCACCAGCTCCGCGTAGCCACGCGTGAACAGCTCGATCCGACGGCGGAACCCCCTCCTTCACAAGGGGGACCTTCAGATGCTGCTCGGCAGCACCGGAAGCGCATCGACGACGCCGTCGACGCGCTTCCGGCGCTCGCCTGGTCGTCGAGATCGCGCCACGCGGCTCCAGACCGGCTGCGTTGACAGCTCGAGGTCTACTCTTCGGGGATCGGGCAGACTCCGCGGCGCGCGGCGGTCTCGGCCATTTCGATGAATGCCATGGCGGTCGGCGTCCTTTCCCATTCGGCTAGGGCCAGCAGCAGGATCACCTCGGCGCGGTCCTGTAAGGCATCACAGGGCATACCGGCCGTCTGCGCGGCGGCCAGCAGGTCCGCGGTGGCCCATCCGGTGAGCCGGTCTGCCACCTCCCGGTGCAGAGCCTGCAGGCCCTGCTGGTACAGCTCATTCGCCTCGCCCAGGAGCAGCACCAGGTTCTTTGTTCAGTACGGGGCCATCACCAGGTCGCCGATCACTGTCAGGCCGACCTGAGCTGCGAGCCACGGCGCGCGTTCTGCCTCGACCTGCTTGACGTGGACGAAGACTGTGTGATCCGCCGAGGGCTCCCACAGATTGACATCGCGGACATTCACGCACAGTGTCACGAACGCACCCCTCGTACCGCCGACACCCAGACCCACTTCAGGAGCCTCGGGCCAGGCGTTGAAATCCCATCGGGCTGACGCAGGGCTGTCTCCCATCGCTTTGAAGAACGGCTCCACCGCTTCGGGAGGCATGGCCCAGCCCCGCAGCCGGATGGGGAGATGCGCCGCAGGATCGTCCCCTTCCTCCGACGAGCCGTCCGGGTCCCCTTCGGCCCACCATTCGGCGTCCGGAATCAGTTCCAGCAGTGCCGAAAGGACCTGCTCCGAGGAGACCCGTACCTCGAAATCCACTTCGAGGCCCTGGAGATCGGCGATTCCGAGCAACCGCTCGACAATGCGCAAACTCTCGGAGAGGTCTGCTGTTCTCAGAATCGGTTGTGCGTACGAGTTGGACACGACGTAGATTCTGCCTCCGCCACCGCGGCCGTCAGGAGCTGGAGCGGACGACCAGGCGGGTCGGCAGGATCAGGGGAGTGGGGTCCAGGACATTGACCACCGAGACGAGCATGCGCGCCATCTCCCGACCCAGGGCCTCTATGGGCTGATGGACGGTGGTGAGCGGCGGGTCGGCGAACTGCGCGACGGTCAGGTCGTCGAAGCCGACCACGGAGACATCGGCGGGGATCGTCCGGCCGGCCTCGCGCAGCGTGCGCAGCGCACCCGCCGCCATGTTGTCGTTGGCGGCGAACACGGCGTCCACGTCAGGATGGTTCGCCAGCAACGCGGCCATGGCGGCGGCTCCACTGGGCTCGGTGAAGTCGCCCTCCTGCGGCGGGAGCGGTGCGAGGCCCGCGGCCAGAAGGGCATCCCGGTAGCCGCGGTAACGGGCGCGCCCGGCCTCGGTGTCCAGCCGTCCGCAGAGCGCGGCGACACGACGCCGACCCCGGGTGATCAGGTGCTCGGTCGCCTCGCGCGCCCCGCCGACGTTGTCGACGTCGACGTACCACCGGGCAGTCGCGCCGACCGGGCGCCCGCCGAACACCACGGGCATTTGCGCTTCAACGGTCAGGGGGAACAGCGGGTCGTCCTCACGCAGCGCCATCAGCATGACGCCGTCGGCGCCTCTGGACCGAAGCAGTTCCGCAACCCGTTTGCGACCCCGGTCGGAAGCGGCCAGACACAGCATCAGATGCAGGTCGGCCTCTTCAAGGGCGGCCGACGCCCCGACGATGACCTGGGCGAAGAAGGGATCGGCGAAGATCGACGGATCCTCTCCCGAGATCACCAGGGCGGCCGCTCCCGTCTGCCGGGTGGCCAGAGCGCGGGCGCTCGGGTTGGGGACGTATCCGAGCTGCCGGACGGCCCGTCTGACGGCCTCACGCTTGGCGCGGCTGACGTGCGGGGCGTTGTTGAGCGCGCGGGAGGCCACCGAGCGGGAGACACCAGCGCGTTCGGCCACCTCGTCGAGCTCGCGAGCCGCCCAGCCGTCGTCATCCTGGAACCGGACTCCCTCGGGGACTACGGCTGCATGACCCAGGCCCAGATCGACGAACGTGAGACCATGCTCAGCGGCGCCCTCGCCGAGTTCAGCCGCCAGGCGCCCAACACCTGGGTCTACATGGACGCGGGCAACCCCGGCTGGACGAACGCGGCGACCATGGCTCGCCGCCTCCACGAAGCAGGTCTCCGCCAGGCCCACGGTTTCTCGCTCAACATCTCCAACTACTTCACGACCGCCGAGAACACCGCCTTCGGCGACGCCGTGAATCGTGAACTCGGCGCCCGCTACGGCTACACCAAGCCCTTCGTCGTGGACACCAGCCGCAACGGCAACGGCTCCAACGGCCAATGGTGCAACCCCTCCGGCCGCCGCACCGGCACACCCACCCGAACAGGCGGAGGTGCCGAGATGCTGCTGTGGATCAAGACCCCGGGGGAGTCCGACGGCAACTGCGGCCTCGGGGCCGGCTCCAGCGCCGGCCAGTTCCTTCCCGAAGTGGCCTACAAGATGATCTACGGCTACTGACGGACCGGGGTAAGCCGGTACGGTCGCCGCACGACTGCACCCTCGGCCAGCGCGGGTCGCGCGCGGCCGTAGGTGCGGCGCGAGCCACCACTCCGACGGAGGCCGTGCTGACAGCTCCCGGCCTACTCCTCGGGGATCAGGCAGACCCCGCGGCGCGCGGCGGCCTCGGCCATCTCCGCGTACGCCATGGCGGCCGGCGTCATCTCCCACTCGGCCAGGGCCAGCAGCAGGATCACCTCGGCGCGGTCCTGTGAGGCATCACAGGACATGCCAGCTGTTTGTGCAGCGACCATCGTTTGGGCTCCCAGCGCCGGGCCTGGCCGGTCAGGGCGAGCATGGGCATCCAGGCCAGGAGGTCGAGTGCGATCTGAACGATCTCCAGCCAGATCCGGTTCTGCGCGGTCTGGTGGAGGGGTAGGTCGCGTAGGCCGGTGTCGCGGGCGGCGCGGATGCGATCCTCTGCCCTGGCGCGCTGGCGGTGCCGCAGCTCCAGCTCCGCGATCGGACGGTCGGCGGTGTTGGTGGCGAAGCAGGTGATCCGCATCCCGTCCGCGTCGGTGATCCGCAACTGGGCGCCGGGGTGGGGCCGTTCCTTGCGGACGATCAGCCGCATCCCCTTGGGCCAGTGTTTGAGGCAGTCTCCGGCGAGTTCGGCGACCCAGGCGCCGTCGCGGATCTCGCCGTCGGGTTCAATAGCCGGGGTCCAGGCCGAGACCGGCACCTGCAGCACGGCCTGGTGAATGGCGTCGGTGATGACCATGCCGACCGAGTAGGACAGCCACCGTCCTCGTGCGGTGAGCCAGTTGAGGAACTCGTGGGTGCCGCCGCCGGAGTCGGTGCGGATCAGGGTGCGGCGCCCGCTCCGGTAGGTCTTGGGCAGCTGAGCCAAGGCCAGGCGGGTGGCTTCGATGTGGCCGGCGGCGGTGTTGCTGCCCGCGTTGCCCGGCCGCAGCAGGCCAGCGACCGATTCCCCGGAGCCCTCGCGGCCGTGGTCCACGAACGCGAACAGCGGGTGGTGGCCGAAGGGTTTCTTCCAGGTCGCGGTCGCATCCTGCTTCTCGGAGTGCGCCAGGACCAGTACCCCGTCGATTTCCACGACCACCTCGCCTGCCTTGCCCGGGGCGTTCTGCCCGGCCAACCGCCAGACCTGCTGGCGGACTTCGGCCCGGGCGCGCCGGATGGCTGCAAGCGCCCGGGGCCCGGCACCGGCGAGGGTGTCGATCAGGCGTGAGACGGTCGGGTCGGACGCCACCGGCCCGAACGCGGTTGGCTCGGCCCGCAGCATCGCCACGTCCGCCAGGCAGTCGCCGCCCAGCGCGACTGTCAGCGCAACATCCAGCAGGATCTTGCCCGGATCGTGCACCGCCCTGGGCTTGCGCCACGGGGCCAGTGCCGCTGATATCGCCGTATCCAGTCCGCTCTGGCGGGCCGTCTCCACCAGCAGCACCCCGCCGGCCTGCGCGACCACCCCGCGACCATTGCCCGCGACGCGGACACGCGGGTACGACCCGATACGCTTACTCACGTGGGAAGTTCCTCCGACTGGCGCGGGAACAAGGGCCTAGGCAATCCTCATTCTCGCTGGTCAGAGAAACTTTCTGCTTACTTGAGCACCTATCGGGACGGCCCGCTCCGTGAAGGCGCGAGGCTAAGAAGGCGATGATGACGGACACCGACGAGTGGTCCTTCACGGTGGACGAGGATGGCATGGTCTTCGTCGTCGCACCCTCCGGTGTGCCGGAGAACGTGCGGCTCGCCGTCGAGACCGTGCTGATTCCCTTCGGCGACTCTCCCGACTCCGTGGAGAGCTATCTGCGCGAATGGCGGCGGATGGCGGAGGAGCTCGGCGACGACTACGCCCTGGCGACCACGAGCGCGCAGGTCAAACGTATGGGGCCGGGCGAGATCGAACTCGGGGACATGTACGGGCAGTTCGAGGACTGTCGGATGAGTGCCCGTGAGTTCGAGAGGATGCTCGGACAGCTGATCGACTTCCTGAAGTCGCTCTAGCCTCGATCTTGCATGAGGGTCAATCAGCTTGCTGACGGACCCATTTCTGCTTGTTCGGGTTGGGGTTTTCTGCGGGTGGGCAGGTTGGTGCCCAGGCCGCGTCTGCGGCTCCGACTTACCGGGCCGAACACGCCCGGCTCGGCCCGAAGCATTGCGACATCGGCCAGACAGTGCCCGCCCAGGGCCTTGCGCCACGGCGCCAACGCCGTCGATATCGCCTGATCCAGACCGGACTTGAGGGCGGTCTCGACCAACAGCACGGACCCAGCCTGCGAAACCACCCCGCGGCCACAGCTCTCAGTGAGCGGTTCGTAAGGCGATGTCCTTTTCTGGCTGAGGTGGGAGCAAGGCGGCTGGTGGAGGTTGCGTCGGTTATTACTTCCGGGCGAAGTTG
>NZ_JBIUUU010000029.1:0-108109 GCF_044742595.1 Streptomyces sp. NPDC087859
CCCCCCAGGCCATGCGTTCGACAGGGGGAGAAAGTCATGCCAACTCCGGAGGCCGGGCGCCCCATTGCGGGGCCACGAAGAAGGTAATGGGGGGGCGCAAGGCGAGTCGGCCACTGGCTCCCATCAGCTCACGTCCGTCAGGCGGCAGCGCTTGCTGCGTGCCCGGCCGGGCGGTCGACAGATCAACGCCAGGACACTCACGGGTCAGTCACAAGCATGAGGTTGAGAATTCCCCACCTCCTAATCGGGGT
Organism: Streptomyces sp. NPDC087859; assembly: GCF_044742595.1. Lineage (NCBI taxonomy): Bacteria > Bacillati > Actinomycetota > Actinomycetes > Kitasatosporales > Streptomycetaceae > Streptomyces > Streptomyces sp. NPDC087859. Next base: position 252 of record NZ_JBIUUU010000029.1, read on the forward strand.
GGGGGACAGACCTGCTCGCCCGAGAAGCGTCGGTCCACGCGGTCGACACGAAGTTCGACGGCAAGCGGATGGTCGTCGGGTGCACGAAGGAGCACCTGGCCGAGCTGGTCGAACAGTACAAGCACCGGTCACTTCGGAGCCCTTGTAGACCTCGGCTCGGACGGCGACTTGATCGGCTTGGACGGCGTCCAAGGTTTCGCTCCCGTCGTGTCGCCGGTCAACAAGGCCACCCGCGTTCGATTGCCAGTCGGCGCCGGTCTCTTCCTGCAGTTCCACTTCCCGCCGCGCGGGGACGGCCATCGGTGCCTGCCGGCCGGTGGCCAGCATGTGAGTTTCGTGTGAGTCAGAGGGCTCCTCGGTGTAGGTTGCCGAGTCTTCCCAGGTCACAGGCTTGGCATTCCCATGTGACGTTCATGTTCGCTCAGATCCGGTTCACGGCGGCGGCGGACAGTCAGTGGTGCACGCGACCTCGCGTGCACCACCGCCGGTCTGGAGTCTCGATGATCGAAGTACGTGGCCTGTCAAAACGCTATGGCGAGGTCCTGGCCGTGGACGATCTGACGTTCGCTGTCCGGCCCGGGGAAGTGACGGGGTTCCTGGGGCCCAATGGGGCCGGCAAGTCGACCACCCTGCGGATGATCGTGGGCCTGGATGCCGCCAGTTGTGGGACTGCGACTGTGGGCGGTCGGCCGTACGTCGCGCAGCCCACGCCGCTGAAGGAGGTCGGGGCGCTCCTGGATCCAGGCGCGGTGCTGCCCAGCCGCACCGCCTATCACCATCTGCTGGCGCTGGCGGCCGGCAATGGGATCCCCAGCAGCCGGGTCAAGGAGGTGCTGGCGGAAGTCGGCTTGGAGAACGTGAGCCGCCGGCGTGCGGGGACGTTCTCCCTCGGCATGCGTCAGCGGTTGGGGATCGCGGCGGCTCTGTTGGGTGATCCTCCGGTGCTGGTCTTCGACGAGCCGCTCAATGGGCTGGACCCGGAGGGCATCGTGTGGATCCGCTCGCTGATGCGGAGGATGGCGGCGCAAGGACGTGCGGTTTTGATGTCGAGCCATCTGATGAGCGAGATGGAGCTGACCGCCGACCACTTGATCGTCATCGGCAGGGGACGGTTGATCGCCGACACCTCGATGAAGGACTTCATCGAGGCTCACTCCGAGCGTGCGGTCTTTGTCCGCAGTCCCCAGGCCGAGGAACTGCGCGGCATGCTCAGCGCAGCCGTTGAGGTGCGGACCGAGAGCAGCGACGCTCTGCTGGTGACGGGCTTGGAGGCCGCCGAGATCGGCGCGCTGGCGTCGGCCAACGGAGTGGAGCTGCATGAGCTTGCTCCGCGCCAGGTGTCGCTGGAGCGGGCGTTCATGGAGCTGACCCGGGATGCGGTGGAATACCAGTCGGAGAAGGAGACGAGCCGTTGATTCGTGCGACCACGCAAACCGTTGCCCGGGCGACGAAAGCCCGCCGACGCACGCTCCTGCTCCGTCTTCAGCCGCCACCGCGTCGTGCGGGGGATGGGAGGGCGACCTTCTGGCACTGCCTGCACGCCGAGTGGATCAAGATTCGTACGATGCGGTCGACGTGGTACGTGATCCTGGGCACCCTGGCGTTCTGCCTCGGGCTCGCCGCGCTGAACGGCTCGTCCGCCGGCAGCGAGTTCGCGGACCTGAGCCCCGCGGACCAGGCATCGTTCGACCCGCTGGCCACCAGTCTGCGCGGCTACCTGCTCGCGCAGATCGCGCTCGGTCTGCTGGGTGGTCTGGTCATCACTTCTGAGTACGGCGCGCGAACGATCGTCCCCACTCTGATCGGGGTTCCGCACCGGGTGCGGGTGCTGGCATCCAAGGCCGTGGTGCTGGTGGGCGTGGCGCTCCCGGCCGGGGTCGCGGTGTCGCTGGCCGGGTTTCTGGTCGGGCAGGCGTCGCTGTCCGGGGCGGGCGCTCCGCACCTGGCGCTCTCCGACGGCGTGGCGCTGCGCGGCATCTTTGGTGGCGGCTTGTACCTGGCACTGGCCGGGCTCTTCGGACTGGCTCTGGGCACGGTGATCCGCTCCACGACGGCAACGGTGACCACATTGTTCGGGGTGATGCTGATTGTTCAGGCATTCGCTCCGGCCCTGCCCGGAGGACTGGGCGACTGGGTGTCGAAGTACTGGCCGCCGATCGCGGGCGGACAGATCGTTACCAGCTATCAGGACCCCGACTTGCTGAGTCCCTGGGCAGGGGTGGGTGTCATGGTGGGGTCCGTGGCGGTTCTGATGGCGGCGGCATTCATTGTCTTCCGCAAGCGTGACGCGTAGCGGGGCGGGACAGTGAAGACAGAAGATCATCGGTCGGGGACAGGTGCCATGGCGACGACACAACGACTGCTGCTGGTCGAGGACGAGCCCACGCTGTGTGAGCTGCTGTCCGCGAGCTTGCGGTTGGCGGGCTTCGAGGTGATTGCGGCCCGGACGGGAGGCCAGGCCCTGGAAGCGGTCCGCGATGACCGACCCGACCTGATCGTCCTGGATGTGATGCTGCCCGACTTCGACGGCTTCGAGGTGGCACGTCGTCTGCGTGAGAAGTCCTCCGGTCTGGGAAGCGGACAGCCGCCGATCCTCTTTCTGACCGCCCGGGACGCGGCGGAGGACCGCATCAGTGGTCTGCGGGCAGGAGGGGACGACTACGTCACCAAGCCCTTCAACCTCGAGGAACTCATCCTGCGCATCCAGGCCGTGCTGCGCCGCACCAGCGGCCGTCGGCCCGATGGGCTCCTGGTGGTGGACGACCTGGAGCTCGATCCCGACAGCTACCAGGTGACCCGCAGCGGCCGGCCGGTGCAACTGTCTCCGACCGAGTTCAGTCTGCTGCGCGTGCTGATGGAAAACGCCGGCCAGGTCCTGTCCAGGCATCAGCTTCTGGACCAGGTCTGGCACTACGACTTCGACGGTGACGACTCCATCGTCGCGTCCTACATCAGCTACCTGCGCCGCAAGATCGACATCGTGGAGCCGAAGCTGATCCACACGGTGCGGGGGACCGGCTACGTTCTGCGCAGGTCCCGCGCATGAGTACCGCCTCCACGCGCGGGCCGATCAGCCGGATGTCGCTGCGCGGGCGGGTCGTGGCTATCACGCTGCTGCTGGTCGTCACCGCCCTGCTGGCCAGCAACGCCGTACTCGTCACCCTGCTGGAGCGGCAACTGGTGCACCAGCTGGACGACCGGCTGCGCGCCGCTGCCGCGACGGCGGCGCGGCTGTCGAACCTGGAAGTCGTGCCCGGTGAGACGGCACCGGAGCTGCGCGAGGCAGTGGAGCGCGACCTGACGGGTGACGTTTACGTCGTCTACCTCGATTCCCAGGGCCAACTGCGGCGTACGCTGCGTCCGGCTGCGCACAGCGCCCCACGTCTTCCCGTCCTTGACACAGCGGCCGTCGCCGTCCGCGCACAGCGTCCCTTCCAGGTGGCGTCCCAGGGCGACGGCGACGAGTGGCGGGTCATCGCTGCTCCTTTGGCCCCGGGTCAGGACGTGGACGCGGGCAAGGGCGGCAGCGTCGTGGTGGCGGGTTCTCTGGCTCCGGTCCATACGACGATCCGGCACCTGGGCGTGTGGATGCTGGTGATCGATGCGGCGGTGCTCATCGGGTTGGGCGTCGTCGCCTGGTTCGCGGTGCGGGCCGGTTTGCGGCCGCTGCGGCGCATCGAGAGAACGGCAGCTGCCATCGCGGGCGGGGACCTGTCCAGCCGGGTGCCGCAGCCGGCCAGCATGCGCACAGAACTGGGCCGGCTGTCCGCCGCCCTCAACGGCATGCTGGACCGCATCGAAGCCGGTGACACCGCCCGCGCGGCCACCAACGCGCGCATGCGTACCTTCATCGCGGACGCCAGCCACGAACTGCGTACCCCGCTGTTCGGGATCAAGGGCTTCACCGAGCTGTACCGGATGGGCGGCATGCCCCAGCGCGCGGACGTCGATGCCGCCATGAGCCGTATCGAACGTGAAGCGGCCCGCCTGGTCCGCATCGTCGAGGAACTGCTGCTGCTCGCCCGGCTCGACGAAGACGCCACCGCTGATGCCCACCTGCCCCTTCGCCTGACTCCCATGGACCTGCGCACCCTGGCCGCCGACGCCCTGCACGACCTGCGGGCCATGGCACCCGACCGTCCCGTCACCCTGACCGGCCCGGACGGCGGCCCGCCCGGTGGCGCCCCCGTTCTGGGCGACGAGTCACGCCTGCGACAGGTCACCTCCAACCTCGTCGGCAACGCCATCGCCCACACCCCGCCCGGCACGGCGGTACGCATCGGCGTCGGCACGCTGGAGGACCAGGCCGTCCTCGAACTCAGCGATGAGGGACCAGGGATGACAGCCGAACAGGTCACTCACGTCTTCGACCGCTTCTACCGTGCCGACACCGCCCGCGGCCGCACACAGACCGGCGGTGCCGGACTCGGCCTGTCCATCGTCCGCTCCTTGGTGACCGCTCACCAAGGCCGTGTCGAGGTGTGCTCTGAGCCGGGGGAGGGCACCACGTTCCGCGTCCTGCTGCCATTGCATCCCGACAACTCCGTCGGCGATTCATGAGGATCGCCCGACCTCTTCGGCCTGCTGACGCGGACAGCGAGCAGTAAGCGACACACCGCTTGTCTCAACAGAACCGATGGCGTGCTCCGCCCAGGCGTGCCGCCGTCCTGCTTGCGCGGACTCCTGCCGTTCACGGCCGGAGGACTACCAGCGGGAGATGACATGCCCGTCGAGCCCTACTTGTTTTTGAGTACAGGGGATTGTCGCTACGGCCGACGACGCGAATGAGGCCGGCCCGGCAGGGTGAATGGCGTTCCCGATATCCAGATATGGAGATGTCTTTCATGGCGACTTTCTTGCATCGGGTGGGCCGCTGGGCCTTCCGAAGGCGTCGCACTGTGGTGCTGGTCTGGGTGGCCGTACTGGCTGCTGTATTCCTCGGCGCCTCCAGCGCGTCCGAGGCGCCGGAGGACTCCTCCTCCCTGCCCGGCATCGAGTCGCAGCAGGCATTCGACCTGATCAATGAGAGGTTCCCGGGAGCCGAAGCGGACGGTGCGCAGGCCCGCATCGTGTTCGTCGCGGAACACGGCCAGCAAGTCACCTCCGCCGCCGGCCGGTCCGCCATCGACGGATTGGTCGAGGCGGTGGCCGACGGGCCACAGGTCGCCGACGCGGCCAGCCCCTTCGAGGCGAACGCGGTCAGCAAGGACAAGTCGACCGCCTACGCCACCGTCACCTACAAGGTCGCCAGCGACGATCTCACCGATGCCAGCAAGACGGACCTGACCAGGGCGGTCGAGCAGGCCCGGGACGTGGGCCTGACCGTCGAGGTCGGCGGCTCCGCGCTGGAGACCGAAGCCGCGCAGGGCGTGGGTGAGGTGCTCGGCGTGCTCGTCGCCGCGGTGGTTCTGCTGATCACCTTCGGCTCGCTCGCCGCGGCCGGCCTCCCCCTGCTCACCGCAATCCTCGGCGTCAGCATCAGCCTGGCCGCAATCACCGCCCTGAGCAGTGCCTTCGGGTTCTCCTCGACGGTCGGTGAACTGGCGATGATGCTCGGCCTCGCCGTCGGCATCGACTACTCCCTGTTCGTGGTCTCGCGCTACCGGGAGGAGCGGGCCAAGGGACACCAGCCGCAGGAGGCGGCGGCCTTGGCCGTGGGCACGGCCGGAAGCGCGGTCGTCTTCGCCGGCCTCACCGTCGTCATCGCTTTGCTGGGTCTCTCCGTCATCGGCGTCCCGATGCTCAGCAAGATGGGTATCGGCTCGGCAGGCGCCGTCGTGGTCGGCGTTCTGATCGCCCTGACCGCAGTGCCGGCACTGCTGGGATTCTGGCCCGATGCGGTGCTCTCGCGCCGTGACCGCAAGGGCGGACGACGCACCCGCGCCAAGATCCTCAGCCTCGTCGGCAGGACCAAGACGGCCGGCACCACCCCGAAGGCCCCCCGGGGTGTTCGCTGGGCACAGTTCGTGGTGCGCCGCCCGCTGCCGGTTCTGCTCCTGTCGGTGATCGGCCTCGGGGCGCTCGCGGTGCCGTCGCTGGACCTGCGGATGGGTATGCCTGGCGATGAGGCCAAGTCGACCGCGACCACCGAGCGCCGCGCCTACGACGCGCTCGCCGAGGGCTTCGGCCCGGGCTTCAACGGTCCGCTGACCGTGGTCGTCGACGTCAAGAAGGCCAAGGATCCGCAGGCGGCCGTACACGCGGTCTCCGACAAGCTCGCCGAGACCAAGGGAGTCGTCTCCGTCTCCCCGGCACGGTTCAACGAGGCCAAAGACACAGCGGTGATCGCCGCCGTCCCCTCGACCGCACCCACCAGCCGGCAGACGCAGGACCTGGTGCACACCATCCGCAGCGAGCGCGCTGCGGTGGAGTCCGCCGTCGGCGCCGAATTCAAGGTCACCGGCACCACCGCCCTGAACATCGACGTGGGCCAGAAGATGCAGGACGCTCTCATTCCCTACCTCGCGGTCGTCGTCGGTCTCGCCTTCTTCCTCCTGGCCCTGGTCTTTCGTTCGCTCCTGGTGCCGCTGAAGGCCGCGCTCGGCTTCCTGTTGTCCGTGGGTGCGGCTCTCGGTGCGATCGTCACGGTCTTTCAGCAAGGCCACGGAGCTGGTCTCTTCGGCGTCGACGAAACCGGCCCGATCATGAGCACCATGCCCATCTTCCTGGTGGGTATCGTCTTCGGCCTCGCCATGGACTATCAGGTCTTCCTCGTCTCCCGGATCCGCGAGGCGCACATCCACGGAGAAGGGCCCGGCCAGGCCATCGTCACCGGATTCCGGCACAGCGCCCAGGTCGTAGGGGCAGCGGCGCTGATCATGATGGCGGTGTTCGGCGGGTTCATGACGGGCGGCGAATCCCTGGTGAAGATGGTCGGCTTCGGGCTGGCCAGTGCCGTCTTCTTCGACGCCTTCGTCGTCCGTATGGCCTTCGTGCCCGCGGTCCTGGCGCTCCTCGGCAAGCGGGCATGGTGGCTGCCGCGCTGGCTCGACCGGATGATGCCGCGCGTCGACGTCGAGGGCGAAGCACTCACCCAGCAGGTCTCCGCGCCGAATGATCGGCCCGCCGACGATCCGCGGGCCTCCGTGACTGTCTGACGCACGTGCGACCGGGCCGCTCCACCCCAGTTCCAGAGCGGCCCGGTCTGACCCTCGCTCTGTCCACTTCTTCAGCCCTCGGTCACGGCACTGCGGAGAAACCATGGTCACCCGCCTGCGACGTCGCGTCGATCAGCACCCGCGCCTGGTCGAAGCGGCTTTCCTCCTGTTGATCTATGCGGCCACCAGCAACCAGTACCGCCGGGCCGGCGACGACACCCTGTGGTGGCCGGGCTTCGCCCTCGCGGCAGTCACCTGTACGAGCCTGCCGGCGCGCCGCCGGCGCCCCGGCGCCGTTGTCGTCCTCACCACTCTCGGCACCGCCGTCGCAGGTGCCCAGGGCAGCACCTTCGGGCCCCTCCTGCTGCTCCCCGTCATCGTCGCCCTCTACGAACTGACTCTCCAGGTCTCTCAGCAAGCCATCCGTGCCTACGGTCTCCTGGTTGCTGTCATCCTCGTGCCCACTGCCCTGCGCTGGGACGCCGAGGACGAGCCCTGGGCGAACGAAGCGGTGAGCCTGGCCTTCTGGATCCTGCTGCCCATCCTGCATGGATTGGCCGTGCGAGCGCGCCGCGCGTACATGGACACCGTCCGCATCCGCGCTGAGGACGCCGAACGCACCCGCCATGAGGAAGCACAACGTCGCGTCACCGAAGAACGCGTCCGCATCGCCCGGGAACTGCACGATGTCGTGGCCCACCACATGGCCCTGGCCAACGCCCAGGCCGGCACAGCCGCCCACCTGTTCCCCACTCATCCCGCGCAGACCGGCCGCATCCTCACCGAACTCACCGGCACGACCACGGCAGCGCTGCGCGAACTCGAGGCAACCGTGGGCCTGTTGCGCCAGCCTGAGACCGCCGAGGAATCGCTGAACCCCGCACCTGGACTTGACCGGCTCCCTGACCTGGTCGCCGCCTTCGCCGCCGCTGCACTGCACATCACGATCGCTGTCGAAGGCCCCGTGAAGGCCCTGTCGGCCGGGGTGGACCTGACCGCCTTCCGGATAGTGCAGGAAGCGCTCACCAACGTTGCCAAACACGCCGCGGTGAACACGGCACATGTCCACCTCGTCTACGGCCAGGAACAGTTGACGATCACTGTGAGCAATGACAGAAGTCCGATCACGCCCCCGCGGGCACCCGGCGGAGGCTTCGGTCTCATCAGCATGCGAGAACGCGCTCAGTCCGCCGGGGGCACCTTTCGCGCGGGGCACTGCCCGGATGGCGGCTTCACCGTCACGGCCGAACTTCCCATCAGCGCCAGACCAGAAAGTGAGTTCCATGACGATCCGCGTACTGATCGCCGACGACCAGGCCCTGCTGCGAGCGACCTTCCGGGTGTTGATCGACTCCTGTGACGACATGGAGGTCGTCGCCGAGGCCGCCGACGGACAGCAGGCCATCACGCTGGCCGGCCGCCACCGCCCGGACGTCGTTCTGATGGACATCCGCATGCCCGGCACCGACGGACTGGCCGCGACCGCCGCCATCTGCGACCAGAGCGAGCTGCAGGACACACGCGTCCTCATCCTCACCACGTTCCAGACCGACGAGCACGTGGCCCAGGCCCTGCACCTGGGTGCGAGCGGCTTCCTCGGCAAGAGCACCACCGCCGATGCCTTCCTCGACGGCATCCGCACGGTCGCCTCCGGTGACGCCTTGCTGTCACCCGCAGCCACCCGCTCACTGATCACCCGCTTCCTCGCCCTGTCCGTGCCCAGCTCCGGCGCCCCTGCCTCCGAGCGATTCAGCAGCCTTACTCCGCGAGAGCTCGAGGTGCTGGCCGTGGTCGCGGAGGGCAAATCCAACGACGAGATCGCCGACGCACTCTTCCTCAGCCCGCTGACCGTCCGCACCCACGTCCAGCGGGCCAAAACGAAGACGGGCGCCCGCGATCGGGCACAGCTCGTCGCCTTCGCCTACCAGTCCGGTCTGATGCAACAGGCGCGGTGAGACCGGCGGTTGCGGTGCGTGGTCGGCAGGTCCCTAATCCCTCAGCCTGGGCCAGCTAGTCCCTGAGAGGGTGCTGCGACTGAAGACCGGATAGTTCATGGGCTGTGCCAGGTTATGGGTGTTTCGCCGGTTGCTCGTTTCGCGAGGCTTGAGATCATCGCGAGGCGGATCATGCTCTCGGAGTGGGTGGGTTTGATCTCGTAGTCGCGGGCGGGGCGGCGGTGCATCATGATCCATCCAAAGCTTCGCTTGTAGCCGGTGTCGACCCGCGCCTTGGTGGTCGTGGGGTGGTCGGCGGCGACGCGGGTGAGGAGCTGCTTGCCGGCCTCGTTGTCGGAGACGCTGGTGGCGGTCACCATGACCAGCAGTAACAGGCCGAGAGTGTCGACGACGATGCTGCATGTGCGCCCCACGATCTTGTTGCCGACGTCAGTTCCCTGGGTGTCGGTGGGCACGCTGGGGGCGGCGGCCTTGACGCTCTGGGCATCAAGGACGCAGGCGGTGGGCTCAGCGGTACGACCTTCCCGCTCACGGACCATCCGGTGCAGATGGAGGCCGAGTTCCTCGATGGTGCCGTCGGAGATCCAGTCGCTGGAATACCCGAACACGGTGGTGTGCGGCGGGAAGTCGTGCGGCACGTAGCGCCACGGGACGCCGGTACGGTTGAGGAAGAGGATCGCGTTCATCACTTCGCGCTCCATCAAGGCTCAGCGGGCGTCAGACAGATCAATCAGGTACGGCTCGCGCTGCTGCGAAGCGGCCATGGGGACACTCATGCACGAGGCTCCTGATCGGGCATATCGCTCGATCGGGCGAGGCGAAAGCTAGTCTCAGGTGCGTATTCGAACCGGACAGGAGCTATCGGTAGCAACCGGGGTGAAACGCAAGATCAGGCGCGTTGCGACCGCAGAGACATACCGCCTACTCTTCCTGTACACCCCGATTCCAGGCACGCGCCAACTACCGCAAACCGACGCATAAATGCACGAACGTCCTCTGAGAGGGCGGTTCGTGAGGTGTTATCCGTTTGCGGGTCAGGTAGGGGGCCGATCTTGCTCACGGTCAGGGACCGATTCGGTGAACTGTCCGTTCGTGCAGGGATGTTGTCTGTCTCTGCGGGCTCCCAGCCGAGGCGGGACGGCGTCCTACAATCGGCTCATGGAGTGGAGATGACCTTCATCATCGACACCGATGCCGTTTCGCCCGGCGATCGTGCCGAGGCGATCCGCGAGGTGATCTGGGATTCGGTCGTGCGTGTGGAGATCGAGCATCAGCCTGATCCGACCCGCATCATGGCCACGGGCCGGATCAGCGATGTGGCGGGGATCAATATCTGCACCGTGCGGTCGAACGCCACGACGATCCGGCGGACACGGACGCTGGTCAATGACGATCTCGAACCGTCAGTGTTCGTGAGCCTCCAGCGATCGGGCACGAGCGGGGTTGTCCAGGACGGCCGGGAGGCGGTTCTTCAACCGGGTGACTTCGCGGTCTACGCCACCGAGCGGCCGTACATGCTGGCCAACGACCACGGGATCGACCTGCATTACTTCCGGATCACTCAGCGCGATCTCGGGTTGCGGCCGGACGCCCTCGTGGCAGTCACCGCGATCCGGCTCGGCTCCGGAGATCCGATCGCCGAACTGGCGTCCGGGCATCTGCGCAGGCTCGGCGAGGCTCAGGGACGGTTCACTGCCCGGCAGGCTCAGCTGCTCGCCCCGCCGACTCTCGACCTGTTGCGCGCTGCGCTCACCAGTCGGTTACGCGATGACCGTGCTTCAGCCGAGGCCCTGGACGCCGCCCTGGAAAGCCGGATCTTCGACTTCGTCCGCGCTCACCTCACTGATGCCGGTCTCACCCCGACTCGGATTGCGCGCGCCCACGGGATCTCGCTCCGCCGTCTCTACACCGTCATGTCGGACGCAGGTGTCAGTCTCGCGCCCTGGATTCGTGACCAGCGTCTCGCGCATGCTCGGCGCCTTCTTGTCTCCTCCAGCGTCGGCCATCTCACCATCGAGGCTGTCGCGCGCCGGTCCGGCTTCGTCAGCGCCGCTCATTTCAGCCGCGTCTTCAAGGCGGCCTATGGCCTTTCACCCCGCGACTGGCGCGATTGCCGGCGCACTGGCAGCTGATTCCTCAGCCACCAGAGCCCGGTGGTCAAGGAGAAACGCTGGTTGACTTCCTCTCCCGCTTAAAGGCGGGGGATTCCAGCGGTCGCCCACTGGGGTTCCTGCTTCGGCGACGACCGCCCCGTCCGGGAGGTTTCCCGTTGAGGTCTTACATCGTCTCCACAGGCAGACGCCGCCAGCCCGGCGGCCAGGATGTTGCGTGCCGCGTTCACGTCGCGGTCATGCATGGTGCCGCAGGCGCACGTCCATTCGCGGACGTTCAGCGGCAGTTTCCCGTGGGCCGTCCCACAGTTCCCGCACAGTTTGCTGCTGAGGAAGAAGCGGTCGAGCACCACGAGTTCACGCCCGTACCAGGTGCCCTTGTACTCCAGCATGGAGCGCAGTTGCGTCCACGACGCATCACTGATGGCGCGTGCGAGGGTGCCGTTCTTCAGCGGGTTGCGGACGCTCAGGTCCTCGATCACGACCGTTTGTTCTCACGGACGAGTCGAGTCGACAGCTTGTGCAGGACGTCCCGGCGCCGGTCGGCGATCCGCGCATGCACCCGGGCGACCTTGCGGCGAGCTTCCTCCCGGTTGTTGGAGCCCTTCGCCTTGCGCGACAGCTCACGCTGCGCCTTGACGAGACGGGCGCGGTCACGGCGCTCGTGCCGGGGTTGGCGACCTTTTCCCCGGTGGACAGAGTCACCAGGGAGGTGATCCCGGCGTCCAGGCCCACCGCGTTCGTGGTAGTCGGGGCCGGGGCGATGGTGTCCTCGCACAGCACGGACACGAACCAGCGGCCCGCCGCGTCCCGGGACACCGTCACCTTGGTCGGCTCCGTCCCCTCGGGCAGCGGGCGCGATCAGCGGATGTCCAACGGCTCGGCCATCCGGCTCTTGTAGCGCGGATACTTCGCGCGCTGAGCGAAGAAGTTCCCGAACACTGTCTGCAGATGGCGCAGCGCCTGCTGCAACCGCACCGAGGACACCTCCGCCAGGAAGGCCAGTTCCCCGGTCTTCTTCCATGCCGTGAGCGCGGCGGAGGACTGCAGGTAGGAGATGCGGCGCTGCTCGCCGTACCAGGCCCGGGTGCGTTCCTCCAGCGCCTTGTTGTAGACGAGGCGGACACAGCCGAACGTGCGCGACAGCTCAGCCGCCTGCTCGCCGGTGGGGTAGAAGCGGTACTTGAACGCCCGCTTGACCTGCCGCGTCACGCCTCACACCGTATCAACTTCCGCGTGGCAAGCGGGTGTCGTCGGGTGGACGGCGCACGCCGGTCCGCCCTGGCGGCGAACCGGCTTCCCCTGCTCCGCAGGAGCTTCGTTTCCTCCCCGGCCTAAAGGCCCGGGTATCCACGAAGGGCAGACCCAATGAACCGCAGGGCGGTGTCGGCGACTTCCCGCCAGCCGCTGTCGATGGTCAGGGCGTGGCCACGTCCGGGGATCTCGACGATCTCGGTGACGGCCTCGTTGCGGGCCTGCTTCTTGTAGGCGGCGTTGGTGAGGGCCCACGGGACGGTGTGGTCCTTCTCGCCGGAGATCAGCAGCAGCGGCCCGCGGTCGGGGTTGCCGGTGTCGACCTTGGTCTCCGACCACGGGTTGAAGTTGGCCACCGCGGCCTGGAAGAGGGGCTCGCCCGGGGCGGGGACGGCGAAGGTCTCGTACAGCTCGCGAGCCTCGGCCTCGCCGACGGCGTTGGCGAAGGCGTACCGGAACTGCTCGTAGGTGAGGGGGACGGCCCGGTGGTAATTGGCGGGGTTGCCCAGGACCGGCGCCGCCGACCGCAGCGAGGAGATTGGCAGCGGCAGCACGCCCTGGAACGGGGCGGGATCGATCGCGACCGAGACCGCCGACAGCCCTCGTCCAGCGAGGATCTGGGTGATCAGGCCGCCGAAAGAGTGCCCGACGATCGCGGGCTTGCGCTCCAGCCGTCCGATCACCTCGGCGAAGTGGTCGGCGACTTCGGCGACCCCCTTGCGCGCGAAGGTCTCCGGATGGGCATGGGCATCCGTGACGGTCTCGGGGTCGTCAGGCCAGCCCGGCGCGATGGCCGCGAATCCGGCTTCCTCGAAAAGGGCGGCCCAACGGTCCCAGCTGGAGGGCAGCAGCCACAGACCGTGGATGAAGACCACGGGTGTCCTGCCTGAGGTGTTGGCTCGCTCGACGATGTTGAGCTCGTGTTCTGTTGGCATGGTGTCGGCTCTCCTTACTTGGTCTGGAGCACGTCTGACAGGAAGGCGACCGCTTGGGTGATCGCGGCTTGGGCGGCGTGGGTGTCGCGCAGTGCGTTGAGCATCACGAAGTCGTGGATGATGCCCTGGTAGCGGACGGCGGTGACGGGCACGCCGGCCGCGCGCAGTTTCGCCGCGTAGGCTTCGCCCTCATCGCGCAGTACGTCCGCTTCGGCGGTGATGACCAGCGCCCGGGGCAGCCCGGCGAGTTGCTCGAGGGTGGCCCTCAGCGGTGAGGCCGTGATCTCCGCGCGCTGCGCGGGGTCGGTGGTGTACTGGTCCCAGAACCACTGCATGGCGTCGAGACGCAGGAAGTAGCCTGTCGCGAACTCGTGGTAGGAGCCGGTGTCGAAGGACGCGTCGGTCACCGGGTAGAACAGCACCTGGCCCGCCAGGGCGATGTCGCCGTGCTCCTTGGCGGTGAGAGTCAGCGCGGCGGCCATGTTGCCACCGACGGAGTCGCCTGCGACGGCCATCCGGGAGGCATCCAAACCGTGCTCCGCGCCGTGCTTGACGACCCATCGGGCGGCTGTGTGGTTCTGGGTGATCGCCACCGGGTAGCGGACCTCGGGTGAAAGGTCGTAGTCGGAGAACACCACGGCCGCGCCCGTGCTCAGGGCGAGTTCGCGGACCAGCCGGTCATGGGTGTGGTTGTTGCCGAACACCCAGCCGGCGCCGTGAAGGTAGAGGATCACCGGAAGCGGTCCGGCTACCTGTTCGGGGCGGAAGATCGTGACCCCGGCCTCGGCAAGGGTCTCCTTGGTCGTGCCCGGAACGGTGACCTCGGAGCTCTGTACCTCATCGACCGTCCTACGACCCTGTTCAGGGCCGAGATCGAAAAGGAAGGGCGGGGAGGCGGTGGCCTCGGCGAACGTCTGCGCCGCAGGCTCCAGTACCGGTTTACTCATCCTCATCGGATCCTGCCTCGTTGCGGCTGCTCAACTGCTGAGCAGCACCTCCAGGAATGGTGGCAACGGCGACGCGGCCGTTGTTGACCTCCCGTGCAAGCCATTTGTCGATCTACGCGGCCGGGCCGGCTGTCTCGTAGGGGGCGATAAATGGGCTGATGAATGTTTTGTCGTCGACCTGCTGCGCTGGCATGTGCGCGAGAAAGCCCGGCGGAAGGCCGACCCGAGCCTGGTGGTGCTCGACACCCAGAGCATTGACGCGGCGCCGGGGTGCCCGCACAGTCGGCGGGACGTGATGCGGCAGAAGGGTATCGGGCCGCAAACGCGGCCTGGCCGTTGACGTGCTGGGCCTGGTGATCGCGGTGGTGGTGCTCGCCGCGTGCGCGTACGACAACGCCGCCGGCATCGCGCTGCTGGACAAGGTCGCAGCCGACACCGCCCTACCGGGATGGGGCCACAGCTCTCGATCCTTACCGTGCCGTGCCCCTGCCTCCGCCTGTGGGGTGAGCGTGCTGCTGCGCTCAGCCCGTCAACTTGCTCGACAAGGGCACGGCGCTGTTACGACAGCCGGTCGCGGAAGAACTGCCGCACCCACAGCTGGACCACGTCTGCTCGTTCGGGATTGTTTTCCAGGCCGCCACCTCAACCTGCGAAGTCCCCGGAGGGTGGTGCCGAGAGGCTATCGCTGTGCCGGCAGGCCGAGGAGTACGGGCCCGCCTCCGGCCGCCGTGTCAATGTGACTGGTCTTGGACTCAGCGTCGGTCAGGCTGATGCGGAGTGCTTCGATCTCGCCCAGCCAGCCCTCCTGCTCTGCCTCAGCAATGCGGTCAACGAGGTTGTCGCGGATCTCGACAGACGGCCGCGCTGGGCGGGATCGGGGCGAAGAAGGGAGCAGCGGAGGCCCCGTTGGCTGAACGGACCACATTGATTGTGCAGTTCAGAACGCTGGTGGGGTTGCCGCCCAGTACGGTTTGCGGTCGTGATGGACGATCGTGTGTCCGAGCGGGGTCTGTCGAGGTTGGCCGTTCTTCGGTGGGGCCGGGAGGGCTCAGTGCCTGGTTTCCGTTCTGGCAAAGAGTTCAGCGCACTCGCTGGCGAAGGAACAGAGCTGGGCCACGATCTGCTGGTACTCCTGCGGATCCCACACCGTATTCGGCGTGGCGTCGGCCCACTGCTGCCACAGGCCGCCGACGGCAAGGTATGGGGATGCTCGCTCGGTTCCACGGACGGCATCGAGGTGAAGCAGTGTGCTGAGAGCAAAGGTCCGGTCGTAGGCGAGCTCGGGTTGAGGCAGGTAGCGATCAAGGTATCTGCAGACCAGATCGGCGTCCGCGCTGGTGCCGAAGGTGGCAAGCGTGATGCAGTAGGACCCGCCGTAGGGGCCTCCGCTGGCCAGCAGGAGTTCGCCGATGCGGCTGCGGAACTCGGTCCTGCCGGCTACAGCAATCAGCCAGGAGGCAGTCCTGCACTCTCGCCAACCGCCTTCGAGAAGGATGCCGAGCTCAGCGGGAGTGATCTCCCCGGCAGCCTGGACCAGCTCGCTCACGAACAGGTCGCGCTCAGGCCCGCTCAACTGGAGCGACCTTCCACCCAGCCGCATGTACCGGCGGCCGGGCGTGACGAATCGTCGGACCAGGTCCATGAGTTCGGGGTCCGTGTTGGGATGGCGCATGGCTGCATCTTTGCCCGCCGAGGACCCAGCTGCCAGCGGTTTACCCAGAGCCCCGCGTAGCGATCGCCAGTTCAGAGAAGCAATAACTCCTGGACAGTCTGACCCGTCGTCGCGGACGGCTTCTCTGTCAAGTCCAGCTCGTTGAGCTAGCGTTCCGCCATCGCGCCTGCGCACGCTGCGCGACCCGGACGTGCCGGAGCTGAACGAAGACGACGACCATGGCCAGGAATGACCTTGGGCTGCTCCGGCGGAGCGGCGAACAAGATACAGATCACCGAGCGCGCAGGCCGGGCACCTCCTCCCGGCGCAGCAGCCGGGCTCTACAACGAAGGTAATGCGCGCCACCTGGCGACCAGCCGCGTCACCTGCGTCGGCCACCAGATGGGGATCGTCTCCAGCGAGACGGGCCGGGTGCGCCACTTCGCGGTCGAGGGGGGCTCCGGACACCACCACGTGCGCGGGAACGTTTAGCCAGGCGAGGGCGGCGCCGACGACACCGGTGTCCTTGTAGGGCCACCAGCCGCCGACCAGCGCGGTCTTCGCCCAGGCGGGATCGTGTCACCCCTGGTCCTTGGTTGGACCGTGGACAGCGCGGCGAGCGCCACGATGCCGGCCCTGTGTTCAGCTCGTCCCGCCGTTCGCCTCCGAGTTCGCCTTTGAGACGGCGTCGTCCACGGTGCGGTGCAGGCGGTGCGGTCCGATGTGGTCCGACAGGGCGTGCCGTGCCAGGTCCCGTTCGGCGCGTGCCCGTACATGAGCGAAGTACAGGGTGATGTCTTTCCTGGCCAGTTCCCCTCTCAGTTCGTCGAGGGTGTCGAGGACCGGGATGCCGAGCCGGTAGCTGCCGGTCAGATCCAGGACAACGGCACGTGAGGGTGGGGAGGTGTCCGCGGCCAGATCGCGGACGGCGAGGCGGACGCGGTTGACGTTGCCGAAGAACAGGCTGCCGTCGGGCCGAAGGGCGAGCACGCCGGGGGTGGTGACCGCGTCCGGGTGCAGTGCGGTGTCGGCGTACAGACGAGTGCCGGGCAGGCATCCGAGGACGGCGACATTGCGGCGGCTGGCGGCGGCGATGAAGAGAGCGAGGGAGAGCGTCACGGCCAGCAGCAGTCCGGGGAGCAGGTCGAAGAGGAGGACGCCGATCAGGGCGGTGAGTGCCACCCACAGGCTCTGCCGGTCCAGCGCGGCGTAGCGGCGCAGTTCGCCCACTCGCATGAAGCCGCGTACGGCCACGATCACGATGGCCCCCAGGACCGGTTCGGGCAGGTCGGTGAAGAGCGGGGTGAGAAAGGCTCCGGTCAGCAGGATCAGGCCTGCGGCGATCAGGGACACCATCGGAGTGCGGCCGCCCGCTCCGGTCGCCGCGGCGCTGCGCGAGGCGCTGCCTGAGACCACGAAACCCCGGACCAGGCCGACGGCGATGTTGCTGAGACCGACCGCGGCCATCTCCCGGTCAGCGTTGACCTCCTGGCCGTGTTCGCGCGCGAAGCGGTTGGCGATGCTGAACGCTTCGGCGAAGACCACCAGGGCGACGCCGAGGGCACCCGCCGACAGGGCGATCCAGTCCTCGGCCGCGACGCTTGGCAGGTGCGGTACGGGGACGGCTGCGGGAATCTCGCCGACGACGTCCACGCCGTGGTCCTTCAGGCCCAGCGGTGCGGAGAGAACCAGTGCGAGGGCGAGCACGATCAGCGCGGCGGGCAGGCGGGGCGTGAACCGTTCCAGCAGGAACAGCAGCGTCAGCGCGCAGGCTCCGACGGCGAGCGTGGCGAGGGACCAGTCGGGGGCCTGGCTCAGGAGGGTCCACAGACGCTCGAAGAAGTTGCCGTCGCCGCTGGAGACGCCGACGAGCTTGGCACCCTGCCTGACGACGATGGTCAGGGCCATCCCGAACAGGAAGCCCACCAGAGCGGGCTCGGCGAGGAAGTTGGTGAGGAACCCCAGGCGGGCAACGCCGGCGATCAGCAGAACCGCTCCGACGGTGACCGCGAGAGCGGCCGAAAGGCCGACGGCGTCCTGCGGATCCCCACTGATGGTGGAGACTGCCGCCGCCGACAGGACCGCCGCCGCCGACGTCGCCCCGACGATCAGGAAGTTGGACCGGCCGAACAACGCGTACACCAGCAAAGCCACGGGGGCCGCGTAGAAGGCGTTTTGCGGAGGCAGCCCGGCGATCTGCGCGTAGGCGACACTCTCGGGGACGATCAGCGCCCACGCCGTGAGTGCCCCCAGTACGTCGCCCCGCAGCAGGCCCGTGCGGTAGTGCCGCAGCCAGCCTGCCACCTGGCTGTTCGGGTGTTCCTGTCCGGCCCTCACCCGGATGGCCCCGGAGAGTACCTCGTGAGCCCCATGACCGGCTCCTTCCTGCGTCCGGTTCGGTGCCCGAGGGACAGGGCTTGCGGATGCGACCCACGACGTAGCGTGACATTTTGAGGGGATATGTGCGCCCTGTGCGAGGAGGCCGGTGTGTCGGAGCTGACGGTCGAGGAGGCGCGGAGGACCGCGGCCGAGGGGTGGATCTGGGGGTTCGCGCTCCTGGAGAACTACCGGACGATGTACCCGCAGGCGGTCGACTCCGACGACCGCCGCTATGTGGGGGGCTTCGGGCGTTTTCGCCACTACTCGCAGCCATTCACCGCGGCCAACACCGACGTGGTGACACCGAACAACGACACCCCGTACT
Organism: Streptomyces sp. NPDC087859; assembly: GCF_044742595.1. NCBI lineage: Bacteria > Bacillati > Actinomycetota > Actinomycetes > Kitasatosporales > Streptomycetaceae > Streptomyces > Streptomyces sp. NPDC087859. Next base: position 18,906 of record NZ_JBIUUU010000029.1, read on the forward strand.
CGTGGGCCTGGCTGGACCTGCGCACCGAGCCCTACGTGATCTCGGTGCCGGCCGTAGAGCGGTACTACGTCCTGCCGCTGCACGACCTGGACACTTCCTACATCGGCTACATCGGCGCCCGGACGACCGGCTCGCAGGCGGGTGACTACCTGGTCGCCGGGCCCGGCTGGGACGGCGTCGTTCCCGAGGGCATCGCGGGCGTGCTGCGCGCCGACACGTTCCTGGTCGGCATCCTGGGCCGCACCTATCTGGCCGGCCCCGAGGACGTACCGGCCCTGCGGGCGATCCAGGAGCAGTACGTGCTGCGGCCGCTGTCTGAGTTCACCGACACTGGCGCACCCCACCCGGTCGACGAACCAGTGTGGCCGGTCTGGCGGGAGGAGGATCTCGCAACCGTCGAGTTCTTCACCCTTCTCGACTTCCTGCTCCAGTTCTTCCCTGTCCTCGGCAGCGAACGGGAGCTGCGGGACCGGCTCGCCGCACTCGGTGTCACCGGCAGCGGCGCGTTCGAGCCCGCCGCCCTGAAGCCTGAGATCCGCGCCGCCGTCGCGCAAGGCATCTCGGAGGGCCGCGCACATCTGGAGGAGGCGAAGAAGGACGCCGCCGACTCCACTCACTGGTTCGGCACCCGTGCCGAGCACGGCGACGACTACCTGACCCGCGCGGTCGGCGTCGACAAGGGCCTGTACGGACTGCCGGCGGCGGAGGCGTGGTACGCCGGCTGGGCCCAGGACGACCAGGGCAACCGGCCACCGAACGCCTCCACGCACGGCCACGTCATCCGCTTCGCCCCCGGCGCGCTGCCGCCGGCCCGCTACTTCTGGTCGGCCACCATCTACCGGCTGCCCGAACGGCTCCTCGTCGCCAACGAGATCGACCGCTACTCGATCGGTGACCGGACCCCCGGACTGATCCACGACGACGACGGCGGCCTCACCCTCTACGTACGCAAACACCGTCCGGCCGACCCGGATCAGCTGGCGAACTGGCTGCCCGCGCCCGACGGGCCCTTCACCATCGCCATCCGCGTGTACGGCCCCGAGACCTCGGTCCTGGACGGCTCCTGGTCCCTGCCCGCCCTGAGCGTCGACGCCTGACAGGAGTCCGCGATGACCAGCACGACCAGTCCGAGCAGTTCGGCCGGCACCGACAGCCTCGCCGACCTGGCCGCCGACGCGTACGTCTACGGCTACCCCCTCGTCTTCGACGTCTCCATGATCTCCGCGTTCATGCACCAGGGCTTCGGCTCGCTGCCGCCCACTCCCTTCAACCGGTTCGGGCACTCCACCAAACTCGCCACGCCCGACGCCCAGTTCGTGTCGGTCAACAACGACACTGTCTACTCCATCGCCCAGGTAGACCTCTCCGGCGGCCCCGTCCTGCTCCACGTCCCGGACACCGCCGGCGCCTACTATGTCCTGCAGTTCGTGGACGTGTGGAGCAACAACTTCGCTTACCTCGGCAAACGCGCCACCGGCACGGAAGAAGGCGACTGGCTCATCGTCCCGCCCGGCTGGGCCGGCACCGCACCCGACGAGGTGCGCGGGGTGATCGAGGCACCCACCGTCGTCATCTCCCTCGTGGGCCGCAACGCTTGCGACGGGCCCGACGACATGCCCCGTGTCCACGCCCTGCAGCAGCGGCTCACCCTTACCCCGCTCGACGCAGCCGCCCATCGCAGGGGTCTGCCCGCACCGGATCCCGCCGTGCCCGAGGAACTGCGCTTCTACGAGCAACTGCGCCTGTGGATGGCGGACTTCCCACCAGCCGGCCCTGACCAGGACTACCAGGAACGCTTCCAGCCCTTGCGCCTCCTCGAAGAAGGCCCCTCGCCGTACGTGAACACCGACCCCACCCTCGTCAAAGCCCTCACCGATGGGCTCGCGGCCGGCAAAGCGCGGGTCGAGACCGCGTCCAATCCGCCCGCCGCCGACGGACGCCCGCCGGGCGCCTGGGAGACGAACCCGCACCTGTTCGACTACAACCTCGACCATTTCGGCATCGGCACCCTCGACGCGCCGCAGTGGAAGATCGCCGACCGGGATTCGTCCTACCTCGTACGGGCCGCCGCGGCGCGGGCCGCGCTGTGGGGCAACCACGGCTACGAGGCGGTGTACGCGCACACCTTCACCGACTCCGACGGCAACCAGCTGAACGGATCCCGGTCCTACACCCTGCGCTTCGAGCAGCCGCCGCCCGTCGAGTCGTTCTGGTCGGTGACCATGTACGACACCCCCGACTACTACCTCGTCGCCAACCCCGCCGGCCGTTACTCACTCGGCGACCGCACCCCCGGCCTGGTGTACGGCGAGGACGGTTCGCTGACCGTTGCCATCCAACGGGAACGGCCCGACAGCCCGGCCGAGGCCGCGAACTGGCTGCCCGCCCCGGAAGGCGACTTCCGGCCCATGATCCGCCTCTACACGCCCAGGCAGTCCGTCCTCGACGGCACCTACCAGCTGCCGCCCATCGTGGCGACGAGCTGAGGCCGCCGTGGGAGACGCCATCGGGCAGATGCTCGCCTCCGCGGTCGGCATCGCCATCAGCCCCCTGCCGCTGATCGCCGTCATCCTCATACTGGCCACCCCCAAGGGCCGGGGCAATGGCATCGCGTTCACGGCGGGCTGGCTGGTCTCGCTCGGCGTGCTCGTCACGGCCGTCGTACTCGTCGGCTCGGGCGGCGACGCGTCCGGCGACGATGACGGTCCTGCCTCCTGGACGCTGTGGCTCAAGCTGGGCCTGGGCTTGCTGTTCCTGCTCATGGGCGGCAAGCAGTGGAAGGACCGGCCGAGAGAAGGCCACGTGGCCGAGCAGCCGGGCTGGATGAAAGCGATCGACACCTTCACCCCCGGCAAATCGGCCGGACTCGCCGCCGCGCTTGCCGTCGCCAACCCGAAAAACCTCGTCCTGGCGGTCGGTGGCGCCGTCTCCATCGCCGCGAGCACGGCCTCGACAGGCGGAAAGGCAGCCGCCGCCGTCCTCATGGTGCTGATCGCGTCCCTGTGCACGCTGCTACCGCTCGGCCTCTACCTCCTGGGCGGCCGAAAGTCGGCGAAGGTGCTCGGCGAGTGGAAGGCATGGATGGCCGCCCACAACACGGCCATCATGACCACCGTCCTGCTCATCCTCGGCGCCAAGTACGTCGGCGACGCGATCAGCGGGCTGACGGGCTGAGCTCCCTGCCAGCAGGGTCCACCGGGGATCGTGCTGTCCCTGTCCAAGATCCGAGGGCAGGCAGCAGGCCGTAGCCGTGGGCCCGGCTTCCCTCGAAGCGTCAGCGGAGGCGTGGAGTTGGTTGGGGGCGCGTGCCGATACCTGCACACGCCAAAAGTGCCTTCCGCCTGGACCGACAGAACCCTCGACAAGGTTCGCCGTCCCAGCTCAGAAGGCACTTTCGCGTTTCCTGCCTGCTTGCGGCCCCGGCTCAACCGGAATGGTGAGGCCGGGTTGCCCGGTTTAGAAGGCGTGCGTCATCAGCTCCGCGAACAGTGCGTGCTCGTCGACCTCGAGGCCTCGTGAGCGGAACCAGCCGCAGATGTTGGCGCAGTCGCGCTGGAGGAAGGTCATCCCGTTGAGGTTGCCGACCAGGTCGACGATCTGCGGCAGGTCGATGATGACCAGCCGCTCGCCCGCCGCCAGGATGTTGTACGCCGATAGGTCGCCGTGCACGACGCCGTTCTGCACCATCGTTGCGAGGGCATCGGTGAGTTGCTCGAAGTAGACGGCCAGCAGTTCGGGTGAGGGCCGCGTCTGGGCAAGCCGGGGCGCGGTCTCGGTGGCACCGTCCTCGTTGACGACGGTGATCCACTCCATCAGGATCTCGGTGCCGTCGATCTGGACCGGGTAGGGGACCGGCAGCCCGAGTTGCCAGAGCCGCACCAGTGCGCCCCACTCGGATACCGCCCACTCGCCGGCCGCGACCTTCCGGCCGAAGGTGCTCTTGCGCTTGACGGCTCGCTCGTCACGTGAGCGCTTCATCGAGCGGCCCTCGGTGTAGGACGCGGAGCGGTGGAAGGTTCGGTGTTCGGGGGAGCGGTACCGCTTCGCCGCCATGACCACGGCGGCGTCGGGGTCGAGCAGGTCGGCGCGTTCGATGAGGTGGACGTCGGCTTCCTTGCCCGTCTTGAGGACGCCGAGCTCGGTGTCGATCGCGCCCTGCGAGGTCATGACCCAGTCCGGGAGCGGCTCGGGGCCTCGGCAGAGGGGTTCGACGCTGCGCCAGGTCGACCAGCGCTGCCCGTCCTCGAGGTCGTCGTAGTAACGGAAGTCGAAGACGAACCGGTCGTCGACGTCGCTCAGGTCGTGCCGCGGTGGGGCAGAGCGGTAGGCGTCGGTGCTGAAGGCGTCAGGAAATGCCGGGTGCTGAGGGTGCTGCGAGAGATCGTCGAGACTCATTGCTGGAGGTGCTCCATGAAGTGCGAGAGGGGCGGTCTGCGGGCAGGCCGAGGACAGTCGTCATCACGGTTGTGCCTCCTCTCGTGGAGCACCGGGCAGCTCCCGGCGTCTCGCCCATGGTGAGGGGCGGACACCGGGCGCGGCAACCGAATAAGACGATGGCTCAGTTGGCGTGATTGCTCGATGACCGGGCACGATGCACCGGCATGGCAGCCCCAGAGCTTGAGCAGGTCAACGGCATTGCCCTCACCGCTGCGGTGGGTGCACCGGAGGCGACCGTCACGCAGCCGCACGAGCGCATGATCTATTGGGCCAAGTCCTCTTAGGACTCCCTTAGGTTGCTCTGGCTCTTGGCTTTGAGCTGGTGGTGGCACCACAGCGACAGGGGTTCGCCCCTGGTGCGCCTGAACGGCACCGTGCTCCGCCTGCGCAACGTGGGCGTCCCCAGCCTGAGCGTGGTCGAGAGTCGTGGCTGACGAGGGACGACCGTCGCCTGTGGCGTCGTAGCTGAGGCCCGGCGGTTCCGGGCCGTCTGTGCCCGCGCACACAGCCTGTCCCGGCCCGTTGTGCACGGGTCTCGCGATGTTGAAGACTCCTGGACGACGTATCGGGCGGCTGATGACATGACCGCCATGTCAGCCGCATCTGTCGTCCCGCCGCAGGGGCCTGCCCGCACGTGGCCCGCATGCCAGGCCCTCGCCGTCACGGGCGCCGCCACCACGTTCACCGCTCAGGAACGGGATGTCTTAGCAGTTCACGGCACCAAACTGGCAGCGGGGCCTCGCCGGTGAGCTCCACCGATGGGCAGTCCCTCGCCGCGATGGTGTTCCTCGTCTTCGTCGCCGGATCCCTGTTGCTGTGCGGGCTCGCCGCCGCCGACCTGGACGAGCCCGAGCACTTCTACGCGGGTGGCGGCGCCGCCTTCGGCCCGGCCGGCAGTGGGCTCGCGCTCGCCGGCGACTACGTCTCCGCCGCCACCTTGCTCAGCACCACGGGCGCGGTCGCACTCGACGGCGCCGACGGCATTCTCTTCGCGACGGCCACGGTGGTGTCGCTGTGGCTCGTGCTGCGACTCCTGGCCGAACGCCTGCGCAGCGAGGGGGTGTTCACCCTCGGCGACTTCGTCACGGCCCGGCTCGGCGATCCCTCCGCGCGCAGGGCGCTGGGAGTGGCCGCTCTCGTCGTGCTGACCCCGCTGCTTCTCGTGCAGCTGTCGACCGCCGGACGCATCATCGTGGCCATGTTCGGCCTACCCGAAGCAGCCACCTCGGCGTGCACCATCGGGAGCGGCGTCCTGATGATCAGCTACGCCGCGTTCGGCGGCATGCGGGGGACCGGTTACATACAGATCCTCAAGATCGCTGTGGTGCTGATCGCCGTGCTGCTGCTCGCGGGCCTCGTCCTCGCGCGGCACGGCTGGTCGCCCCTGGCCCTGTTCGAGGCCGCGCGCGATAAGTCGGGAGCGGGAAGCGACTACGCCGTTCCCGGACTGCACTTCGGGCCCTCCCTCGTCGGCCGACTCGACCTGCTCAGCTTCGCCGTCACCCTGCTGCTCGGCGCCGCCTGTCTGCCGCACCTCACCATGCGTCTGCATCCGTTGCGCGACGCCCGTACCGCCGGCCGCGCCGTCAAATGGGCCGTGGTCCCGGTGACACTGGTCTGCCTGGGCGTGGCGGTCGCGGGGCTGGGCGCGTGTGCCCTGCTCGGCCGGGACGCGATCCGGGCGGCCGACCCCACCGGATCGACCGCCCTGCTCATGGTGACGGGCGCGCTCGACCCGTCCGCCGTCGGCACCCGGCACAGCATGCTGTTCGCCATCGTCGCCTGCGCGGTCTTCGCGACCACCCTCGCAGCCGTCGCGGGCATCACGCTGGCGGCAGCGGCGGGCTTGGTGAGGGACTTCGTCAACCGACCCGACCGCGACCGCCGCGCGAGCCGTGAGGTCCGCCGTGCCCGGGTGGGAATCGTCCTGTTCGGAGCCGCCGCCGTAATCCTGGCCGTCCTGCTGCGTGATCGCGGCACCCTCACACTGATCTCGCTGTCCCTGACGACAGGCGCGTCCGTTCTCGCCCCGGTCCTGCTGTACACGATGTTTCTGCCCCGTTATACGGCGGCCGGAGTGCGCTGGACCGTGTTCGCGACCCTGCCGCTGATCGTGACCCTCATGACGCTCTCCCCAGCGGTCTCCGGCTCTCCGACGGCTCTGTTCTCCGACCACGACTTCCACCTCTTCCCCCTGCAGACGCCTGGCCTGCTCACGATCCCCGTCGGCTTCCTGCTCGGGCTTCTCGGGAGGTCCCGCACACACCAGGCGCGACCGGCCTGGGGGAGGCGGCAGACGGGGGTGGGTGTGCGCTGAGTGGGGTCGGGTCGCCACCGGAAGGCCGGGGCCCGGCCGTGACGCTCATAGCGCCATGCGGACAGCGCCGGCTCGATCAACTCCCAGCGGGCATCGGACAGATCGCTCGGATACGCACGACGGTCGGACATGACACGGACGTACCGCCGGCCAGGCGCCCGGCCGGTGTGGTCACCCGGGGCTGCGGGGCTCCCTCACGCGCGGACGCACCTCCGTCGCGACCGCCGTGTCGACGGCGGCTACCGCAAAGCACTTCGTCGAGCACGCCGCCACCCTCGGCGTGGGGCGCGTGCGGGTGCGGAAGGTGCGCGAGCTGGAGGGCCGGGAGGTGGCGCAGTCGGAAATCGGCAAGGGGTACGAATACGCCAGGGACCAGGTGGTGGCGATCTCGGATGCGGAGTTGCTGCCGCTGCCGCTGCCGACGGCGAAGGCCATCGAGATCCAGGCGTTCGTGCCGTTGGAGTCGATCGATCCGATCCGTATCGCGGAGGGCTACTACCTGGTGCCGGACGAGGTCCGCGATCCGGCCGCTGGTGCTGGACGGGCAGTACACGCACGACACCGTCGCCGCTGGCAGACTGCCGTAGCTGCTGGTTCTCGTTCGTCGAACCGGGCCGCGTACTCCTCCAACGGCCCCGGCGTGGGCGGACACGGACGACGAGCAGTCATCGACAGCCCGCCAGCAAGCAAGTCGACTGGGCGCAGGCTCGACTCGTCAACAGCGCTGCCATTGCCTCGATCGCCGGCCCCAGCTTCACGCGGACTGCACGCTGCAGGCGGCGCTGGGCCTACTCAGCGCGTCCGAACCGTGGCACCAGCCACGCTATTCCAGCCTTGCCAGCGAAGCCAACGCGCAGTGCAGGGAAGGGCGTTGAGGTCCGGACTGTGTCCAAAGGCGGTCGGCTTGCGGCAAGATGGCACTGCATTGACAAGGTCGAAGTCGGGTTACCCGCGACCTTCCATGGAAAGATCTTGAGCGCATCGCAGTGAGTCGGAGGGGGCTACTCATGAGCGGTACATCACAGTCGCGTCATGACAGGACGGAGCCGGGGCCGCCGCCCGAGCGCGGCTTCGATCGCTTCAGCGACGATCCGCCTGATCCCCTCGCCTCGCTGCTGGCCAAAGTCAACGACGGGGAACACATAGCGACTCCTGGAGACAACGCGGGTGGCGAAGACCGCGACCCTCATGACGAGGAATGGCGGGAACATGATCGCCACGGCCCGTACGCGCAGGGGCGTCGCCGGAGGAACTAAGCCAGAGGGCCGGACCGCTGATGCGGTCCGGCCCTCTGGGCTGCGGAGGATACGAGATTCGAACGTGTGAGGGGTTGCCCTCAACACGCTTTCCAACTGGGGTGGTGGGTTGTGTGCCGGGGCGTTCACCTGCGTCCCGGATATGCAGCCTGCGGAAGTCCTGGACCAGTCCGAGGGGTACGGATGCATCGCCCACTTGGCGCGATGGCCAGCCTCGCCATGCTCCCTGAGTACAGTGTCGGCGGCGTTCCGAACACCCGATCACTGCGATGGCGAGAGGAACCACGAAAGCCGTCACGGCGGCACATCGTGGCTGCTCAATCAATTCAAGGGAACACCGCGTCGTGCGGCCTGACAGCAGGACCAACGGCATCACACCTCGTCAATCAACCGCGAATACATGAACATGTCCCAGCGTTCGTGCCCCACCTGTTGCCATCCACGCAGCACCGAGCGTGACCCGCGCGGAGCAACCTCAGCGCTGGTTCATCAATGAGGACAGAGGATGTCGGGTTTACGGCCGACGATGGACGTATGCGCGAAACCCCAGAAGAACTCGACAAGCTCCAGTCCCTCCTCGACTCCTCCCTCTCCGGGGCGACCACACACCTCCGCTCGATCGGCGAGGGCCGCACCATCACGGCGGCGCAGCTCACCGGGGTCCTCACCGGCATGTGCACGCTCTCCCTCTCCACGGTGACCGCAAAGGGCGAACCGCGGATCAGCGGCGCCGACGGGCACTTCCTGCACGGCCGGTGGCACTTCGGCACGGCGCGCAACGCCGCCAAGGCTCGTCATCTCGCGGCCCGTCCGGCCGCCAGCGTCGCGCACATGCGCGGCGAGGACCTTGGCGTGTTCACCCACGGCACGGTGGAGGAGATGAACCCCGAGGACGCCGAGACCACGGCCGACTGGCAGGAACTCCTCGCCTACTTGAAGGACTTCTACGGCGACGACGCCTTCGACTGGAACCGCGAGGTCGTCTACTACCGGCTGAACCCGCACTGGATGACCGTCTACGCCCCCGACCTCGACAAGCTCACCGGCACGTGACGCCGGCCCCGTCGACAAGGGCCTGCACCCTCGCTGGCCTGGGCAGCCTCCAGATCGGCTGTGCCGAACGATGACGATACCGGGATCCCGCGGCCCGTCAGGAGCGCCTTGGCCTGGGGATGCAGATCAGTGTGGCCCGGCAGTGGCTGGCTGGTCTCTGGCGACTGCAGCCCCGTGTGCAGCCTTGTCTCAACCCGTTCACCAAGGGTTGCGGTGGATGGGAGGAGATAGCGTGCGCAAGTACCGCCGTGCGGAGGGTTGACGGCGAGGGCGACGAAGCAGATGGCCCCGCCGGACGTACGGCGGGGCCATCGGCGCTTCCTGACCTGCTACGGGCTGGTGCGGTAGGCGCGGTGGATGGTCTGGGTCAGGGTGTTGCCGTCGGCGTCGGTGAGGGTGACGCGAAGGGAGACGGGGCCGGGCTTGGCGGGGCTGTGCAGCTTGAGTAGCTTGCCGTTCACGGCGGTGGTCTTCTTCCAGGTCCTGCCGTCGTCGTAGGAGACGGTGAAGGCCAGCTTGCGCAGCGTGCCGACCTTGGTGGCCGCGCCCTGGAGGCTGAAGGGCACGGTGAGGGTCGTACCGGCCTTGGCGGTACTGGCCGTCGACAGCTTGGGCGTGTAGCGGACGACGGTCAGCGGGAGCCGCTCGGGGGTGTCACCGGGGACGTGGGCCGAAGTGAAGGTCCAGGTGGCGGTCGTACGGGTGCTGACCGCGGACTGTGCCGGAGCGCGCGAGACGTCCACGGCGAGCTTGTAGGTGCGCTTGCCCGCGGGAACCGTGTACGCGTCGCCGTTGAGCGCGTCGTTCACGGCGAAGATCTTCTTGCCGTCGGCGTGGAGCGAGCTTCTGGCCTTGGTGTGGTCGGAGGAGCCCAGGTTGCCGACGCCGTCGGAGAACAGGGGGAGGTACGCCGTGAAGGTGTCGCCGACGCGTACCGCTTCGGGCCGGTCGAGGACGGTCGCGAGGGGGCCCGAGGGGAGGGTCGGGCCGAAGACGCCGATGTTGAAGCGCTGGGTGTGGTCCTTGCCCGCCGCGTACGCCCTGGGGACGCCGGCCTGCGTGCTCTCCCACGTCGGCTCGCCCTCGGCGTCGGGGGCGCCGTACTGGCTGGCCTGGTAGAACCACTTGATTCCGTTGGGCAGCACGTAGTCGGTGCCGGTCAGCGGCAGACGGCCCGCGGTCGTGTGCTGGTTGTAGAAGCCGCCGTACATCAGCGGTGCGGCGGCGATGGTCGTGGTCTTGCCCTTGACGGGCGCACCGACGACGACCTTGACCTTGGTGAGCTGGGCGCGCTTGACGTGCTTGGTGAAGCCGGACAGGTCACCCGTACGGTTCCAGGCCAGCCGGTAGTTGACGGCCTTGTGGGTCCAGATGCCGTGGTACATCGCGGACACCTCGGCGGCCGGCGCCGGGGCACCTAGCTGTCCGACGCGGAGGCTGCCGAAGGAGCGGACGTCGTACACAGAGGTATACGGCTTGTCGTTGACGTCGACGTGGAAGAAGAACATCGCGCCCGCGGGCTTGGCCGCGCCGTCCGGCACGGTGATCTTGACGGGCTTCGTCTTCCGGGCGTCCATGACCAGGGTCGTGTCCTTGGTCAGCGCGAACTTCGGGTGCAGCAGCACGGACCCTCCGGCGCCGGCGGTGCGGAGCACGCCTTCCAGGGCGTAACGCCCCTTCGGCAGACGGATGGTGACCTCGCCGTCCTTCTCGTCGGAGGCCTCCGTCCAGACGTCGTTGTCCAGGCCGTAGATACTCGTCGAGGCGTCGCCGAGGGCCTTGCCCTTGAGGTCGAGGTGCTTGATGGTCAGGTCGTACGACTCGACCTCGCGGACCACGCCCAGGGAGGTGCGCGCGGTCGTCGTGCCGTCGGCGGTGGTGGCGGTCAGCGAGCCTCCGAAACTGCCTTCGGCCGTTCCCACGCGGGTGTCGGTGGTCACGGTGGCGCTCGCCTCACCGCCCGCCGGGACGGTGAGCTGCTGCGGGGAGACCGTGAACAGGCCCTCGGCCGCGGGCTTTCCGTCGTTGCCGTAGGCCTCGGTGGCCAGGTCGAGGGTGACCGGCTCGGTGCCCGCGTTGCGGTAGGTGACGTCCTTGGTGACCGGCTGGTCGTCGGTGTGGGGGTACGCCTGTGTCCCGAAGCCCAGCGCGGTCGGACTGCTGGTGAGCTGCTGGGTGATCGCCCTGGCGACGTCCACCCGGCCGGTGCCCTGGATGTATGCGGAGGTGACGTCGGTCGGCTTCGCGGAGGCGGTGAGGGCGGCCTTGATCTGTGGGCCGGTCCAATCCGGGTGCTGCTGCGCCAGGATCGCCGCGGCGCCCGCCACATGGGGGGTCGCCATCGACGTACCGCTCATGGAGACATAGCCATCGGCGGCGGGGTCGCCCATGAAGCCCTCAGCGGCCTTGGCGGCGACGATGTCCACGCCCGGCGCGGTGACGTCGGGCTTGAGGAAGCCGTCGGCCGTGGGGCCGCGGCTGGAGAACTCGGCGATGGCGTCCTTGCGGTCGACCGCGCCGACGGTGAGCGCGGCGGCCGCGCTGCCGGGGGTGCCGATGGTGCCCTCTCCCGGGCCCTCGTTGCCGGCGGCTATGACGAACAGGGCGCCTGAACTGGCCGACAGGTCGTTGACGGCCTGCTCGACGGGGTCGATGCCGAGGGTGTCGGTGCCGCCCAGGCTCATGTTGACGACCTTGGCGCCCTGCGCGACGGCCCACTGCATGCCGGCGATGACGCCGGAGTCGTCGCCCGAGCCTTCGTCGTCGAGCACCTTGCCGACCAGGAGCCGGGCGCCGGGGGCGACGCCCGCGTACTTCGCGCCTGCGGGGGACGCGGTCCCGGAGCCCGCGATCGTCGAGGCCACGTGGGTGCCGTGGCCCGCGCGGTCGACGGTGTCCGCGGCGGCGGAGAAGTTCTTCACCGCGTCGATACGGTCCTTGAGGTCCGGGTGGGTGGCGTCGATGCCGGTGTCGAGGACGGCGACCTTGACGCCCTTGCCGTCGAATCCCGCCGTGTGCGCCGCGGGCGCGCCGATCTGCGGCACGCTCTTGTCCAGGGTCGCCCTGACCTTGCCGTCCAGCCAGATCCTCTTGACCTTCGCGGAGCCGGTCGCGCTGGTGAGGGTCTCCCACAGTGCGGAGCCCTCGGACTTACGGGCGCGTACGGCGTCACCGTTGATGCTCGGCAGATCCCGCCGGACGGTCGCGCCCGCGCCGCGGAACGTGCTCGCCGACAGGGACGTGCCCTTGTCGTAGGTGACGATCAGCGGCAGGTCGGAGCGGCGGGCGTCGTCGTAGCGCGAACTCACCAGTCGCGTCACGTCGAACAGCCGCCGGTCGGCGGTCCCGTTCGCGATCAGCGGTTCGGCGTCACGCGGCAGGACGTACGCGTGGCCCTCGGCCTGCTGGACGCGGAAGGCCATCTCCTCGCGGCCCTCGGCGGCCACCACGCCGGTGACCCTGCCCGTGGCGTCGAGGGTCACCTTGTCGCCGGTGACGAGGGTGACGGTCCTCGCCGGGGCGCCGGCCGGGGGCGCCGGCCGGGCGGCCTCGGCACTGTCGGATGTGCTCATCAGCAGTCCGGCGCCGAGCGCCGCCGCCAGGGCGGCCGCCAACGGGACGGTGGTGACCACGCGTTTCCTGCGCTTGTGCGACTTCAACTTGGGCCTTTCAATATGGTTCATGGCGATGTGCCCGCCGGCTCGGGGCAGCATCAGGGCGCGGCCGAGCGACGCTGTGGCCGCTCGGCCGCGTAGAGGGCGGAAGACCGCCGGAGGATCGGGTCGGACGAGGCGCCTGGCCGGACGGTCAGACGAGGCGCTTGCGACCCCAGAGGATGACGAACGCGGCGATGCCGGCGGTCAGGGCCAGCAGGATCGAGGCGCCGAGCCACTGCATGGACGACATCTGGGAGATCGGGAGGTAGTCGACCGACCAACCGACGACCTGCGCCTGGTCCAGGCAGGCCTCGCGGGCCTTCTCCGTCGGCTCGGCACAGCTGCCCCAGCCGATGAGGTCGCCGGAGGCGGTGAGGTAGAACTCGTCCAGCTGGTGGGCGCCCTCGGGCATGTTCGGCGCGGAGTCGTTCCCGACACCGTTGTGGGTGGTGAGGGTGATGACGTTCCCGAGGGACAGCCGGAAATACGACCAGACCACCTGCAGCGCGACGGCGAAGCCCAGGGTGACGACCATGGACAGCAGGGTCCTGCGCAGCAGCATGCCGATCGCCACGCCACCGACGACGGTGAGCAGGGTGAGCGCCACGGGCACGGGTCCGGTGTTGTCGAAGGCGGGACCGTCGGCCCAACTCATGAAGTACGACGACGACTTGATGGGCGACCACCACCAGGTGAACGCGGCGGACAGCGCCATGGTGCACACCACGACCACGAGCGCGGTCACCCCGAGCTTGGTGGCGATCCAGCGAACGCGACTGACGGACTGCGCGGTGACCAGCTTGGCGGTGCCGGTCTCCAGGTCACCGGCGAGCAGGGGCGCACCGACGAAGACACCGATCAGGACGGGGACGAACCCGAGCACCATGGCGGCCATGTTGAGCGGATCCTGGTCGTATTTGGTTTCCCAGCCGGACTTGAGGTCGGGGTAGCCGTACCCCTCGAGATACGTGATCATTTGCTGGCGTTGGTAGACGATCACCGCCACGGTGATCGCGGTGGCGGCCAGCAGCGTCCAGTAGGCGGCGCGGTGCTGACGCCAGACGAGCCAGTTCATGCCGCTGAGCCGGAGGCCGCGGCCACGACCGGTTCCGCCGCGGGCCGAGTCTGAGAGGGTGCTGCCGGCGCCGCCGGCGCTGGTCATCGTGCTCATGCCGCCACCGCCTGCGGCGCGACGTAGGAACTGGGGCTGATCAGCGGCGGGGCTTCGGGCGAGCGTAGATAGGCGAGCAGGAGCTCCTCCAGGTTCGGGGTGCTCGCCTCCCACGGGCCGCCGGTGACCGGCCCGTCGGGGCGTATCAGTGAGGTGAACTGCCGTCCGCTGGTGCGGGTCTCGACCACGGTGTGGTACGCCAGCTCCGGGGGCGTCCGCCCGTCGGACTGGACCCCGGTCAGCACGGCGTGAGAGGTGCGGAGTTCGTCGACCTCACCGGCCAGGCGCAGCCCGCCGCCCGCGATGACCAGCAGGTAGTCGCAGGTGTTCTCCAGCTCGGCGAGCATGTGGGTGGACATCAGCACGGTGGTGCCGCGTTCGGCGGCCTCGGCCAGCAGGGTGCCCATCAGCTCGTGGCGGACCAGCGGATCGAGGTCGGACATCGGCTCGTCGAGGAGCAGCAGGTCGGGACGCTTGCCGAAGGAGACGGCGAAGGCCACCCGGGTGCGCTGGCCGCCGGAGAGTGTGCCGATCTTCGCATCGAAGGGCACGTTGCCCGCGCGGACGATGTTCTCGGCGGCCCGCTGGTCCCAGCCAGGGTTGAGCTCGCGGCCCATTCTCAAGGTCTCGGCTACGGTGAATCGCCGGAAGAGGGGCTTCTCCTGAGCGAGGAACGCGGTACGCCGAGTGGCCTCCGCGGACTCCGGGGCCGCGCCGAACACGCGCAGGGTGCCGGTGGTCGGCTCCAGCAGGTTGGCGGCGATGGCCATCAGCGTGGTCTTACCGGCCCCGTTGGGACCCACCAGACCACAGATCCGCCCGGCCGGCAGCCGGAAGGAGCAGTCCCGCAGCGCCCAGCCCCGGCGGTACTTCCGGCCTACCCCGCGGGCTTCTATCGCGGACGTGTCCGCCGGCCCCCCGTAGCCCGTTTCGTAGCTCGTCATGCGTGTCCCCTTGTCCCCGTCGTTCCTGTGATTCCTGTGGTTCCTGCTGGTCCTGCAGGTCCTGTTGCTGGTCTCGCTGATGGCTCGGCGGCGGGCCTGGTCCCGGCGTACCGCTCCTCCATCACCGACGTGACCAGAGCGGTCACGTCGTCCTGCTCAAGACCCGCCTCGCGGGCCCGGTCCATCCAGCCCTCCAGCTCCCCGCGCAGCGGCGAATCCGCCGCCGCCTGCGGACGAGCCAGCGACTGACGCACGAAGGTCCCCAGTCCCGGCCGCGCTTCGACCAGGCCCTCGCGCTCCAGTTCGCGGTACGCCTTGAGCGTGGTGTTGGGGTTGACGGCGGAGGTCTCGGCGACCGCCTTGGCCGTCGGCAACTGGTCCCCGGGCACGAGTACGCCAAGCCGCAGCGCCTGCTTGGTCTGCTGAACGATCTGCTGGTAGGCGGCGACTCCGCTCCGCCTGTCGATGCGGAACTCCAACCCCTTCACCACCATTCCACTAGTCGACTAGTGGAATGATGATGGAGCACAGTCGCGAACCTGTCAAAGACCACAGGTGGAGCCCCGGACACGACGAAGCCCCCGGCGTCCGTCGGACGCCGGGGGCTCCAGATCTCACCAGGGTGCTGCGGATGGTGCTCAGTGGAGTGCGCGGTTCGTGGGCGATGTCGCTGACCATGACCTTGCGTTGCTGTTCGGTGCGTGCTCGGTGCGCGGAGAGTTTCGTTGAACGCCGCCGTGAGCCGGCCGACCTCGTCGTGCCCGGCACCGGGGGCAGGTGTTCGTCGCTGTCCTGGGCTGCCCTGGTCAAGACTCTCAGCGGGCGGATCAGATGGATGCCGGTCATGACGGTGACGAGCGGCGCCGCAGGGGCGACGTAGGGCGCGACTCGCTGTTCTTGAACTTCGACAGGACTACGACGGGACGTCGATTGTCCGACAGCACCGCGAGGACCGGCGACGATGCCGGGGGGAAGCCCGGGCGCAGCGAAGGGCGGACGCCGGCAGAACGCCGGTGCCCGCCCCTGTGTGCCACGGAGTGACGGTCAGGCTCGGTGGTCTCCGTAATATCCGCCGACCTGCTCGTGGTAGCCGGGGTCGCCGACGTGCTTGTCCTTGTCGAACTCGGGGGAGTTCTTGATCTCGTCCTTGGTCCGGCCTACGTGGATCGTCTTCCCCGCGACGTCGATGGACGAGATGACACCGGCAGGGAGAAGAACCGTCTTGCCGAAGATCCACACTCCGGTGTCGACGACGATGTACGCGGCCCCGACGTCCTCCGAGTGCTTGTCGACCTTGCCGATCGAGCCGTCACTCGCCTCGACCTTGAATCCGGTCAGGTCCGTCCCTGTCTGGTGGCCCGACTCGGCCGGGTAACCCCACATGTTGTCCGTCATACAAACCTCCCCTTGTAGCACGTGAATACCGAGGAAGCCCCCGTCCGATATTTCGGTGGGTGGCCCTCGACAGGGCGAGTGCCCACCGTTTCCCGTCCCACACAATTTCTGATTTCGAGTATGGGAAAATATCAGGCGACAAGAAGTGCAAGAATCAACACAGTCGCGTCGATTCGCTTTTCAATCACCTTCTGAAAATCAACGGTACCCACCTTGCCGTATAACATGCGAGTGTTTTCCGGCCCGGCCCTGGTCCGCAGGAAACGGGCCTGGCGGGCCACTCGCGGGCCGTGGTGAGAACCGGAATCGTCGCGGTGGTCGTGGGCGCCGTCCTGGTGGTGGATGGCAGCGCTGCCTCCGGCAGTGATCGGCGTGATGCGGCAGTACTCCACCGAGGGGAAAACATCGACGGGCTGCCTTCGACCGGGATATCCGCAGCGTCGTCTACGAGCGGGCCAAGGGCACCGCCGCGGGGGAGCCGTTCGCGACCGAGCGTGACGTCTGCCAGGCAGGCTACGAGTACCTGGTCCCGTCAACGGCGCCCCGCCCGGTGGCCGAACACCCGCCACATCTACGGATCGGAGGTCCGGAATGCACCCGGGCGTACGACATGGCACTGCTGAGCGTCTCCGCGATGAACTTCGGCTCCCTGCCGGCCAATACCGTACTGGCGCTCAACCAGAGTGCCGCGGCAGGCGGCTTCGCGCACGACACCGGCGAGGACGGACTGGCGGAGTGCCACCTGCGCCCGGGTGGTGACCTGGTCCGGGAGATCGGTACCGGCCACTTCGGCTGCCGGACCCGGGACGGGGACTTCCATGCCGGGTAGTTCGCCGAGAAGGCGCCGGGCGAGAGCATCAGGCGTGGGTCTTCGAACGTTGTCGCAGGGCGCCAAGCCCGGTATCGGGGATGCGCTGCAGGGGCCGACGTGAACGCGGAGATCGCCCGGGTGCGAGACGTCCCCGAGAGACGGACGGTGGTCTCACCGCCCGGCCACCGGGCGTTTTCCACGCCTCGTGAACTGGTCCGTTTCATCGCACGCATGCGGGAGCTGTCCGGCGCCGTGCCGGCCGGTTTCAAGCTGTCCCCCGGTTCACGGTCGTGGCTGATCGCCCGGCCTGAGGAGGGATGGTCAGCGGCGGCGCAGAATCATGACGACAGCGATGATGACGATGATAATGACGACGGTACCCAAGCCTATGTACACGAGTTTCTCTTTCCTCTGGGGAGCGGCATCCATCGATGCCGCAGAAGGCCGAGTGCCCCCATCAATTCATTTCAGCCCGCTCCGGCGAGACTGTTGCCCCGCTGTGACATGCATCCGTGACTGCTGGCGGCGTGTCCGTACTGGACCTGTTGTCCGCCGCTGAATTCCTCGGTGCCTGTCAGGGTCTGATCAAGTCGCTATGCCGCCGGGGCCAGGGTGGTTGCTGTCGTGCAGAGTGCTGTCTCGTGGCCGGCGTCCGCCGTTGGCCCCGGCAGTTACCGGTAGTTCGTTAAATCCCATGGTGGCGTGGGGTTTGAGGGCGGGGCGGGCTGGTCGTAGGCCGATGGTAGGAGTCAACTGGCTTGCTGGGGGCTGTAGATGGCGGCTGCTCGCCGTCCGTGTCCGCCTGCGCCGGGGCTACCCCTGCCCTGCTCCGCAGGAGCTTCGTTTCCTCCCCGGCCTAATATTCCAGCCGTAGTTCGTGATCTTCATGCCTGCGCGGCTTGTCGTCGGTAGTGGCTGGCCTGAGATCGGGCCTGGTGGTGGCGTCGCCAGTGGGACCAGCTGAGCCGGTGGGCTGTGTCGTGGACGGGTCGGATGAGGACAGTGATGAACAGGCGCTGGATTTCGCTGAAGGTGAGCGGAATGAGGGTGTCTGGTGCGGGGTGGCGGGCGTGTTCGTCGGCGCGGACGACTGCGAGGAAGGCGTGGGCGAGCATGGCGAGGGTGACCCAGCGGGACCAGGACGCGTAGCGGCGGACCTGGTGCTCGTCCAGTCCGGCCAGACCCTTGACGGACTGGAACGTCTCTTCCACTCGCCATCTTGATCCAGCGACTCGTATCAGCGTGGCCAGCGGCACTGGCGCGGGTGAGTAGCAGCGGTAGTAGGCGAGTTCTCCGGTGGCGCGATTGCGGCGGATCAGCAACTGGCGGCTGCCTGTGGCGGGGTCGGGCAGGTCGATGGCAGCCCAGTCGTAGAAGCGGTGCCCCTTCGCCCCCGCTCCTGCGGACAGCTTCTGCCAGGCTCGCTTGGGCAGCTTCTTGACCAGGGTGTCCGCGCGGAACTTCCCGGCTCTGGTGGTGACTTCATGGGAGCAGGCCACGGCCAGCACGTAGCCGGTGCCGCGCTCCTCCAGTGCGGCACGCAGTGTCGGGTTGCCGCCGTAGACCTCGTCCCCCGCGACCCACGACGCGTGGTGGCCGGCGTCAGGGAACCGGGTGATCATGCGGGTGGCCAGCTCCGGTTTGGTCGCGAACGAGGCTTCCTCGCACAGCCCGGCGGCCCGGCAGCGATCGGGGTCGGCCGTCCAGGAGCGCGGGACGTACAGTTCCCGGTCCACCGCCGCATGCCCGCGCCGACCGGCGTAGACCAGGTAGACCACGACCTGGGAATTCTCAATCCTGCCCGCGGTACCGGTGTATTGCCGCTGGGCGCCGACCGTGCGCGTGCCCTTCTTCACGTCCCCGGTCTCGTCGACCACCGGCACCGCCTGGTCGTCGCATAGATGCTCCACCACGTACTCGCGCACGTCGTCGCGTACCTGGTCGGCGTCCCGCTTGGCACGGCTCAGCAAGTGCTGCATGCCGTCCGGGGTGGTTGCTCCGGCCCACTCGGCGATGGTCCAGCAGTTCTTGCGCGGCAGGTCCGATAGCAGCCCGAGTGCCAACTGCCGGACATGACGCCGGGGTTCGACCGTGCGAACCGTCCTGATATCCGGTCCATCAGGCCCTCGAATGCCTCCTGCCAGCGGGCAGGGTCTACGCTGTGATCTGCCGCTAACACATGATCGTTTGCCTTCACACCGATGATCAACGGTGGCCGCACCATTGCCCGAACAGGCTCCCCACCAGCAAGATTACAAACTATCGCTGGGGCTCGGCCGCCATTCCGCTTCGAGGATGCTGAACATCTCGGAGTCCCGCCAGCCGTCCCGGATCAACGCGGTGTGCCGATGCCGCCCCTCGTACGTCATGCCGAGCTTGCCCAGCAACCGAGACGACGCGAGATTGCGGGGGTCACAGGTCGCGTAGATCCGGTGGAGTCCCAGTTCCCCGAAACCGCGCGACAGAAGCTCTCGTCCGATCGCCGTGCCCACGCCACGCCCCCAGGCCCCCGGGTGCACGATGTAGGAGATTTCGCCCTGCCGGTGGCGACGGCTGCGAATGTTCAGCTCACCCATGCCGACGAGTTCGTTCTCGAAGCGAGCAATGTAGACGAATCTCTGCTGATGGGCGTGCGACCAGGCTTCGACGGCGGTTTGCACGAACGCGCGCGTCTGGTCCTCGGTGTTCGGCCCCCAAGGCTGGTAGCGACAAGCCTCCTCAAGGCCGGCCCAGGAGTGCACTGCTTGCCAGTCGTCGAGCGCGAGCTTGCGCAAAGTCACCATGGATTGGCTCACAAACGGATCTTGCCAGATCTCGTATGCGGCACGAGCCCGGACTTGGTAGCCCGCCACCGCCGTCAGGCCGAGCCTCACAGACCGGCGTCACCTTGCGCCAAGATCACGATCTACGGCTGGAGTATTAAATCCACGAAGGACAGACCCGATGAGCGTGTTACGGCGTCGGCAGGCCCGAGGGCCGTCCTCTGGCTCACCGCCGTATGCCCGCTGGCCTTCGGCCCAGCCCCGTGGCGGTCGGTCTTGGCGGGGGCGCAGGCGGCCGGTGGACGAGTCCGCGGCCAGAGATGGTGGCCCGGTCGCCGATCGGCATTCACCGCTTCTGCACGAAGGTGTCCGTTCGGAGGAGTGCCGCGGTCTCGGCAGGGCAAGCGGCTTCTCGGGCTTGCTGGTCTTCCTGCACCGAGCCCACCTCATGATCCGACGGGAGACAGCGCGTGATTCTTGACGGCATACCGACAGCCCCCGCCGACGCCACGGCTCCTGACACAGCCCCCGCCGCCGCCACGGCTCCCGACACCGCCCTCGCCTCACCCGAGGCACGCAAGCAACGCCTGCGCCGTCGCCTGGAGCGGCTTATCGGTGTGGCTGCCACCGAGGGCAACGAGCTCGTCCGGCTGCGCAATGGTGACGAGATCTTTCCCGCGATGCTCGAAGCGATCCGTTCGGCTCGGTACACGATCGACATGATGACGTTCGTGTACTGGCGTGGGCAGATCGCCCAGGACTTCGCCCGTGCCCTGGCCGATCGTGCACGGGCGGGAGTGCGGGTCCGGCTGCTCCTGGACGGCTTCGGCGCCCAGAAGATCGAACGGCGGCTGCTCGACCTGATGGACGAAGCGGGCGTGCAGGTGGCGTGGTTCCGCAAGCCCGTGTGGCTGTCGCCCTTCAAACAGAACCACCGCTGCCACCGCAAGGCCCTCATCGTGGATGAGCACACCGCGTTCACCGGCGGTGTCGGCATCGCCGAGGAATGGTGCGGGGACGCCCGGGGCCCGGGCGAGTGGCGGGACACCCATGTGCAGGTGCGCGGTCCGGCCGTCGACGGCATCGCGGCCGCGTTCGCGCAGAACTGGGCCGAGTGCCATGAGGAACTCTTCGACGTCCGCGACCGCTTCACCGGCCACCGGCAGGCCGGTTCGGCCGTCGTCCAGGTCGTGCGCGGGTCGGCCAGTATCGGCTGGCAGGACATGCAGACGCTCATCCGCGTCCTGCTCACCTCCGCCGAGGAACGCTTCCGGCTCGCCACCGCCTACTTCGCACCCGACACGTACTTCATCGATCTGCTGTGCCAGACCGCCCAGCGCGGCGTGCAGGTGGAAATCTTGCTCCCCGGGCCGCATACGGATCAGCGTGCCTGCCAGCTGGCTGGTCAACACCATTACTCGCGCCTTCTGCAGGCCGGCGTGCACATCCGGCAGTACCAGCCGACCATGATGCACGCCAAGATCATCACGGTGGACTCGGTGGCCGCTCTGATCGGCTCCACCAACTTCAACCGCCGGTCCATGGACCACGACGAAGAGGTCATGCTCGCGGTGCTCGACGAGACCCTCACGGCCTCACTCGACCGCGACTACGAAGAGGACCTGAAACACAGCGTGGATATCGATCTCACCCGCTGGAGACGGCGGGCCCTGCTCCAGCGCGCCAAGGAAACCGCGGTCACCCCTATCCGGCGCTTTCTGTGATCACAGGCCTGGTGCGGTGATGGCCATGAGTGCGGTGCGGGGTAGGGACCTGGTTGAGCACGGGCATGCGTCAGCGCGCCGAGGCCGGGGACGGCGATGGTGTGGAGAGAGTGAGTGCGCATGTGGGGTGTGTCGCCGCGGCGTCGGGGGTCAGGTCGTCCCGTACTCGATGCATGCAGGGAGTCGGTCCCCACCTGGGCAGCCGCCGACCTGACGGCATGCTTGCTGATCCGCACGGACCTCCGTGGTGGATGGGGCGTCGGGCGACAGCCCCATGAGTTGAGCGCCCCCTCGCTCCGCGGTTGCGCTGGGCCGGCCGGGATACGCACCCTCACCCACTAGACCTGCGCGTCCAGTCCCGCACGTCGGAGTGCCCTGGTCATCGCCGGAAGGTCCGGGGCGCCTCCCTCCAGCGAGGAGACGTGTTCCGCGAGCAGTTCCGGTGTCAGTCGGCGGCGCTCGGCGTGGTCCATGAGGAGCTCACGGGCGGGACTGCCGTACCCGACGTACTCGTCCAGCAGACGGTGGGCCTGGTCGCGCTCCACGAACCGGCTCATCCCGCAGTCCAGCCCGTCGTCCTTGAGGTCCTCGGGGTATGGGGCGCGGGCCCAGGCGCCGTTCTCGTACCAGTACACGCAGCCCAGCTCGTTCCCCGCGAGGCGGTCGCGCAGCTCCTCGTAGGGCAGCCAGTCGGGGCCACCCGCCAGCATGTCGACCGGCGGCTCGTACCACTTGCAGTCGCTCGACTCGTCCTCGCCGTACAGCACATACCGGCCGTCGCCGAGGCAGGCGTACGTCCACCAGGTGCAGCCGCAGTCGTCGAGGTGCAGCCCCTCGTGGTCGATCCAGGTACCGGTCCGGTACCGCGGGCTTTCCTCCGCCTTGGTGGTCGCCTCCACGACGGCCACGAGCGCCCATCGCGCCCACAGCACCGCGGGGTCCGGAAGGTTTTCCGGCAGTCCCGGCCTCTGGATCGTCATCTGCTCTCCCCTTGTTCGATCATCAGGGACCGTACCGTGCGGCGCGGACAGGCCACCCTTCCACGAGCCGACTGGGAGTCCTCAGGTGACGGGCGGGCGGCGATCTCGCCCCAAATGTCCCGCGCGCCGGTGTAGGCATGCTTGGTCTGGCCCGCGCGGCGGTCGATCTCGTCGAACAGCGCGGCGGAGGGCCATCCGGTGCCCGGGTGGTCCCGGTGCGCAGGCGACAGGTGCTCGCGGACGAGGTCCTCGAGCCCAGCGCGGCCGGGCCGCAGCGTGCCGTAGCTCGCGACCTGCGTGCGCACGTGGTCGGCCATGACGTGGGCGACGAGGTCGTCCGTGGAGGCGGTGTGCGCGTAGAAGGCTCCGTTGGTGAGCCCGGCGTCCGACATCAGCGTGGAGATGCCCGAGCCGTCTATGCCGTCCGGCTTGAACCGTATCGTCGCTGAGGTTCCTCACGGTCTGCGGCCTGGGAGCGAGCGCACCGGTCAGGCTGGGCGGCGACGGCCCTCACCGTCGCCGCCCAGTCAGCCGAGGGCCTGCGCCGCCGTTGCGAGCAACTCCGGGGATGTCCCCGGCAGGCGGGGCGTGTGGCGAGGCTCGCGCAATTCCGGGGGCGCCCGGAACTGCCACTTGGCCCCTGGCACGGAGCTGAGGGCCGCCACCGCAGACAGCCCACAGCGCCATCCATGGAGGTCAGGTCCGCGCAGAGACCTCAGTGTGGGCTGCGCGCAGCGAGACCTTGTCGATCTTGCCGACCGCGTTCTTCGGGATGGCTTCCACCACGAAGAACGCGGTCGGGCGCTTGAAGCCGGTGAGGCTGCGTGCGCAGAGGGACTGCAGAGCCGAGGGGTCGACGGTCGATCCCGGTCGGGGCTGGACGTAGGCGACGACGACTTCTCCCCATTTCTCGTCGGGGACGCCGATCACGGCGGCCTCGAGCACCGATGGGTCACCGACGAGGACGTCCTCGATCTCCTTGGGGTAGATGTTCTCCCCGCCACGGATGATCATGTCTTTCGAACGTCCGACCAGGGTCAGGTATCCGTCGGCGTCGAGCCGGCCCACGTCGCCGGTGTGCAGCCAGCCGTCGACGAGGACTTTGGCTGTTTCTTCCGGGCGGCCGAGATAGCCCCGCATGACGTTGGGGCCCCGCACGACGACCTCTCCGTCCGCGCCCGGCGGCACCTCGCTGCCGTCGGCGTCGACGATCCGGATCTCCTGGCCGGGGAAGGGCAGTCCCACGGTTCCGGCGCGTCGGGGGCCCGCGACAGGATTGATGGTGGATGCGCAGGTTCCCTCGGACAGCCCGTACCCCTCGACGAGCGGGAACCCGTAACGGGCCTCGAACCGGGTCAGCAGCTCGGCGGAGGCGGGTGCCGCGCCGCAGACTCCGAAGCGCAGGGACGAAGTGTCCGGGCGGACCTGGTCCGGAAGCGCCGCGAGCATGGTGTAGATCGTCGGGACGGCGCTGAAGAAGGTGGGGCGCTCGCGCTCGACGACGTCGAAGAAGGTCTCGGGATGGAACCGGTCGGCGATGACGACGCTCGCGCCCGCCAGCAACGGGATGAGGGTGCTGACCACGATGCCGTTGACGTGGAAGAGCGGCAGGATCAGCAGGCACCGGTCGGCCGGCCCGACCTCCAGCGCCCGACGCCCCATGTCCGCCATGGCGTCGATGTTGACGTGGTCGAGCATCACCCCTTTGGGAACCCCGGTCGTGCCGCTGGTGTAGATGAGCAGGGCCAGCGCCGACGGGTCCGCAAGGGGGGCTTGATCCGGCTCCGCCGCTCCGTCGTTGCGCAGTTCGCCCACGGCGAGGACGGCAGCCCCGTCCGCCACGGCGGTCTCACCGTCCTCGCTCACCAGGAGGCGTGCGCCGGAGTCTGTGAGCTGTCGGGCCACTTCGACGTCGGTCATGCTCGGATTGACCGGCGTGACGGTGGCGCCGAGCCGCCAGGCGGCGAAGAGCAGGAGCACGAACTCGACGCGGTTGGTCAGCCTGAGGGCCACAACATCGCCGGGGCCGATCCCGAGGTCCTGCAGGTGACGTGCCGCCGCCTGGACGCGACGCAGCAACTGGACGTTGGTGAGTGCCTGGCGGCGGTCCGAGACGGCGGCTCCGTCGGGGTCGAGGGCCGCGCGGCGGTCGGGCAGAGATGCGAAATTCATGGCGAGGGCGTACCTGTCTGAGTGTGATGCGGTCCGGTCACGGAGCTGACGTGGCGGCTGCCGGGGTCAGCTGGCGGGTGAGGAACTCGATCTGGTCGCGCACCAACTCCTCGAAGGTCTCGCCGGTGTAGAAGTCGAAGTGGCCGGCGTCGTACCTCTTGATCTCTCCCTTGGGCGCGGTGCGCGCGTAGCGGAGGGTCTGGGCGGGAGGCGTGACGGAGTCGGTGTCGCTGACACAGAAGAGGATCGGGAAGTCGATCTTCTTGGCCGCGCGCCCGGGCCGGTAGGTGAGGATGGTCGGGATGACCCGCGCCGCCACCTCGTTGCGGAAGGTCGTTCCCGCGGGCTGGAGCGCCTGGTATCCGGGCAGGGCGTCGGGGGCGTTCATGAGGGCCGGTGTGCCGGGGGCGGCGGCGATCGGAACCATCACGGGCGGCTTTCCGCGGCCTCTGGCCGCCAGATCGCGGGCTACCACGGGGAGGACCTTGAGCGAGGCGGCGGGGCCCAGCGCGAGCGCCGAGGCGAGACCGTCGGTGAAGGGGCACTGGGCCACGGCCGCGCGCAGTTCGGGGTGGCGGGAGGCGACGGTGATGGCATGGCCGCCGCCGAACGAGCTGCCCCATACGGCGATACGGGTCCGGTTGACGTCCGTGCGTGCCTTGACGTAGGCGAGGGCGGCGTCCCAGTCGGCGAGCTGTCGCTTGATCGACAGGAGCTGGCGAGGGTGGCCGCCGCTGTCGCCGAAGTGGCGGTAGGTGAAGGCCACCGCGGCGATGCCGGCCCTGGCGAAGCGCTCGGCGAAGGCGTCCAGGCGCATCTCGCGGACGGCGCCGAGGCCGTGCCCGAGGATGACGACGGGCGGGGACGTGACGCTTGTGGGGAGGTAGAGCCAGCCGGCGCAGTTGCTGTCGCCGGAGGGGAAGGTGATGTCGTGCCGGGTGAAGGACTGCTGAGTTGTCATTGTTGGATTACCGCCCGCTCGTCGAGCGACGGCCCGGCACGCTGCCCGAGGCGAGGGCCCGAGCGTAGGTGCCCGGTGTGTAGAGCGGGAGCTCGCCGGTGGCGTCGGTGGTGGCCTGGTAGTCGAGCATCAGTTCCTGGCCTTCCTTCGACATGATTTGGGCGAAGAACTCGGCGCGTTCGACGTGCAGGCCGTCTTCCAGTGACATCGAGCCGCCGAAGTACACCGACCTCTTGGCGGCCGCGACCGACGCCTTGGACCGCTTCCCGAAGTGCTCGGCGAGGTCGACCGCCTGCGCGACCACCTTGTCCTGCGCGACGACCTTGTCCACGGCCCCGTTGGCGAGGGCCTCTTCGGGCGTGAACGGCTTGCCTTCGAGGATCGCGGCCAGGGACCGGTGGGTGCCGATCAGGCGGGTCAGCCGCTGGGTGCCGCCCCCGCCCGGGATGATGCCGAGCAGGATCTCCGGCTGGCCGATGAAGAAGTCCCCGTCGGCCATGACCCGCAGATCGCACGCCCAGGCGAACTCAGCGCCGAGGCCGAGAGCGGAACCGTTGAGGGCGGCGACGTAGAGCACACCGCTGGCGTTCATCCGCAGGAAGGTCCTGTGCAGCCGTTCCAGCTGCAGAGCCCCCCGCATCGGGGTTCTGCGCATCACGGACCCGAGGAGACGGGACCGGTCCACGTGCTTGGCCATGCGGACGACGGCTGAGGCAGCGCGCCGGCCGACCGTAGGGCTCGCGGCGCCCTCTTCCTGCAGCCACCGGACCGCGGCATGGCTGACGAACCGCTCGGGATGTGCCCCGGTGAAGACGACGGCACGGATGTTCGGATCACGGTCGGCTCGGGCCACCAGCTTCTCCAGCTGCTGGGCGATGTCGAGGCCGAACTCCTGGAGCGGGCCGCCGTCGATCCGCGCGATCAGAACGGCCCCGCGATCTTCGACCGTGAGACGGCCTTTGTCTTTGTATGGCATGGGTTCTGCTCCCGTGCTGAGTTCATGGGGTGGGAAAGTGCGTGGAAACGGCCGCGGATGCGTGTCGCAGCGATGAGGTCGGGTTCGGCCCGACACGCTGTGCCCGCACGGGCGGCAGGAGACTGGACCAGCGCCTGATGACGTGTCCGAGAGCGGACGCGCTTATCCGAGGCGGCAGGTCACACGCGATGTGTACTATTGCCGTGAAGAATTACATAACCAAGTTATTTCGTGTATGTCAACGGTGGAGGCGTGCGGAACATGGCAGGGCGGGCGAGGCTCGAAGACGCACCGGAACGGCTTGTGCAGGCGGCCATCGGCTTGCTGGCCGAGCAGGGCCCGTCGGCTTTGAAGGTGCGGGCGGTGGCGTCGGCGAGCGGACTGTCGACGATGGTGGTCTACAGCCACTTCGGCGGGATCCCCGAACTGATGGGCGCTGTCGCCGACCACGGGTTCAAGGAACTCGGCGCGGCGTTCGGCCGGGTACCGGTGACGGAGGACCCGATCGCGGACCTCTTCGCCATGGCCTTGACCTGCCGTCGGCAGGCCCGCGAGAACCCTCACCTGTACGACCTGATGTTCGGACTGTCCACCCGGGCCACGTACCGGCCGCTGCCGGACACGGACCGTCGCCTGAGCGGGCATTCCCCGGCCTTCCAGGAAGCCCACGCTCATGTCACCGCGGCGTGCGAACGGCTCGTGCACTCCGGCAGGGTCGAGCGACAGGAACCCGAAGCCATCGCCGCCCAGCTGTGGAGTTACGTGCACGGTTACATCACCCTCGAACTGGCTGAGCACTTCGCCGAGTTCGACGACGCCGTGGCCCAGGTGTTCCTGCCGCTGGGTGTGAACTTCTGTGTCGGACTGGGTGACCGGCGGGAACGTGCCGAGGCCTCCCACGAGGCCGGCGCGCGCCTGTACGACTCGATCGTCCAAGGCGGCTGAAATGCCGGGTGACCGGGCTCTGCCCCGTCGCGGCTAGGACGCCCTGGGCTCCGCGGCAGGGGCATCTGCGCCAGGCGTGAGTTGGTCATGCCTCCCCAGCGCCGCGACCTCCCGTTCGAGGGACGGAACCGCCCGGGCCGCGAAGCGCCTCGCCCAGGGCCAGGCCACCGGCGAGTTCAGCACCGCCTTGGCCCAGTTGGCCACGACGACCGCACGCGGGACGTACACACGGCTGCGTCGGCGCACGAGCCCGTCGACGATCGCGGCGGCCGCCCGGTCGGCGCTCGTGGTGACATTGCCCGGGTAGGGCAGCCGCGCGCGCAGGTCCTGGAACGAGGGGAGGTCCGACTCGGCGCCTCGCACGAGGTCCGTGTCGATCCAGGACGGGTGCACCACGCCGACCGTGACGCCGAGGTGTGCCACCTCCTGGCGGTAGGTCAGGGCGAGCAACTCGGCCCCGGCCTTGCTCGCCCCGTAGGAGGCCATCGCGGCCAGCGGCATGAACGACAGCGCGGACGCCACGACCAGCACGTGGCCCCGGCTGCGCTCCAGATGCGGGGTCGCGTACTTGAGGGTGCGGAACACGCCGTTCAGGTTGATGTCCAGGACCCGCTCGAACGACGCCTCGTCCGTCTGCCGCACCGTCCCGTACGCCACCACGCCGGCGTTGGCGACGACGAGGTCGATGCCGCCCATGACCTCGGCGGCTTCGTCGATCGCCGCTCGCAGGGCGGCCCCGTCGCGCACATCGGCCTCACGCCACGAAGCGGCGGGACCCAGCTCGCCGGCGAGGGCGCGCAACCGATCGGCTTCGAGGCCGATTACGGTCACCTCGGCCCCTCGGGCGGCGGCCAGGCGGGCCACCTTCTCCCCGATACCGCGTGCCGCTCCGGTGACAACCAGCTTTCTGCCCAGCAAGTTACGTTTCATGGCGGCAACATAACTTCGTTATTGATGAAGCACAAGAGATTGCGCACCGATCGCTGCTCGGTTCACCTGCTGGGTCTCACAATGGGACGGACCTATGCTGCTGTCTTGAGGGGGACATCCTTTGCGCAATGGCCCTGCTCGATCGCGCGGACCATGGACCTGCTCGGAGAAGCACGTCAACCTCGGCGCGCGGACAACCTGGTCGATCATGAAGCAGTCGTCGGCGGAGACACGACCGATGGGAAGGTGATGGACGAGAAGGAGGTGAAGGAGGAGCCCGGCAAGGGCAAACTGTTCGGCGCGCGCGTCGTGCCTGACGACTTCACCTCCTGCACCTGCGCGCTGATCGGCACAGCGGCTGAGAACGCCTCGCTGTAAGTGGGCACGGAGCTGACCTCGCAGTCCGGAGCGCAGGAGGCGAAGCTGCCCGCTGCGGCGCGCCTCCTGCTCGCCGACCCGGCCGACGCCACCGTGAAGGGCGGGCATCCGCTCGACTCGCACAGGGCCTGGGCCTGACAGCGTTCTATTACGCGCTCACCCTCGCCAATGGCAGCACTCTCATGGCCGGACTGTCCCTGTTGATGGGCACCCCGGTCATGGCGGGCGCGGTCGGCCTGACGGGCATGGATGCCTCTCACCTGCCGCTGCTCTGGCTGTACTCGGTCTGCGTGATCGCAGTCGTGTTGGCGCTGGAGACGCAGCTCAGGATGGCGACGCCCGACCCGGGGCGCAGGGTTCTGACCGTGCCCGCCGCCCGCGCCGCGGTGATTGCTGCGCTACTTGTTCGGGCATTGCCTGCGCCCGTGGCGTGACCTGCCGGGAGAGGTGGTGGGTGCGTGACCGCTTCAGGGTCGCGCTCGGCGGGGGGCCGGAACGGGCGTTGTTCGATTCTCGGGGCCGCCTGGTCCACGTCCGGAGACCGACGCCCGCAATCGCCGCTGGCGGTCCAGGTCCCGGCGGCGACCGCCAGAACGCAGACCCCGGCCGGACCGGGCGAGCGCGAGCGCACCTGGACGGACCGAGCCCGTCGCGAACTCCCGGCGCCACCGCGCTCAGTTCACTCGGCGGGCCTCAGGCGAAAAGCGGGGCCGGGGATGCTCTCGATGTCTTCAGGCTGTACGGCGTGGCCCTGGTCGCAGCGGATCTGGGCGTCGACGTGCGCGCCGCATCCACGGTGCCGGGACAGCATGGCCGGGCCCTCCGGGTCGGCGCGGTAGCGGTCCCCCCACTGCAGGAGCCCCATCACGGCCGGGACCAGATCCGCACCCTTGGGTGTGATCACGTACTTCGGCCGGCTTCGCGAACCGGGCTCCTTGTAGGTCTCGGTGGCCAGGATCCCTTCCTCTACGAGCATCTTGAGTCGCGCCGCGAGGAGGTTGCGAGGGCAGCCGAGGACGCGTTCGAACTCGCTGAAACGGGACGAGCCGTACCAGACCTCGCGCAGGATCAGGATCGTCCACTTCTCGCCCACGACCTCAAGGGTTCGGGCGATCGAGCAGTTCGCCGTGTCCCGGTCGAGACGGGGGTCCCTGCCGGCGTCCTGCAGAGCTTCGGTCGTTGCGTCCATGGGGTGATTGTAACTCTCCTGGGTTTACTTATCTATACTCAGAAGGTAGTCCAGTGGTCGGCACATCACCCCGGCCCGCGGGCGGGAAATGGGTGCGCGGGGAACCCGCCCCGAGAATTGCGGCGACCACCGAGACCCCACGCAGAAAGGCGGTCGGTGTGAAGGCGTTCGTAGTCGAGAAGTACGGCAAGGGCGGCGCCCGAGCTGTCGACTCGGCTCGTCCGTGAGAACTGAACGGTCGTGATCGAGGACCTCACCGTCCGCGACCTGCTGAAGAGCGGCACGCACGCACGTGCCATTTCCGATGCGTCGTGGACGCAACTGCGCGCCATGCTGGAGTACAAGTGCGCCCGGTGCGGGCGTGAACTCGTCGTGATCGACCGCTTCTTCCCCAGCAGCAAACTGTGCGGGAACTGCGGGAGCGTCCACGGGAAGCTGCCGCTGAACGTCCGCGTGTGGACGCGTGCTTGCGGCGCGGTGCATGACCGCGACGTGAACGCGGCGCGCAATATCCTGGCCGCCGGACTGGCGGCGTCTGCCTGTGGAGACGGTGTGAGGCCTCAATGGGAGTCCTCCCGGACGGGGCGGTCGTCGGTGAAGCAGGAACCCAGCGGGCGACCGCTGGATTTCCCCGTCTTTAGGCGGGGGAGGAAGTCAACAGTGCCGAGATGCCCGAACCGTCGATGCCGTGTCGCTTGAAGCGGTGACCGGCTGCCTTGATGGTCCGCCGCCTGGTCGCCTGCTTGTGCTCACTCCTGTATCGCGTCACGCTCTCCTTCACGCGCCGGAGGCAGGGTTGCTCGCCCTTGGTCCGGCTTCTTCACTGTATTGTATTCTGAACGTAATTCAATGATGCGGAGCGGGTGGCCGCCGTTCGCGCGTGGGGTGTCCCGGTCGACCTGTGCCCCTGGTGTCAGGATCCGCAGGCCGCACTGGCCGAGCCGCTGGACGACTCCGCAGGCAGAGATCTCCGCGGACTGGCTGGGGGAGCTGCTGCGGCGTGAGGGATTGCGTTGGGAGCGCATCCGCGACAGCGTGCGGCACAGGGCCAGCCCCGTCCTTGAGCAGGCCGACCGGGCCCAGCGGGAGGATGTGCGGCCTTACGGCAGGCCGCACATGCGGGAGACCGCGATCTGATCTTCCTGGACGAGCCCGGTTTCACTCCCACCATGCCCACCGGCTACGGAGGGCATCCTGGGCCTCCGGGTCAACGTGCTCTGCGTGATGATCGTTGGTAGTGAGCCGGACCTTCTCTGGCAGCGCACCAGCGGGAAGGTCGACGCGGGGACGCTGCTGGACTTCGTCTGTGTGCGGCTGGCGGGCCTGGGCGGTGGCGCGGCCGCGTTGGGCCTGGCCGCCGACGGACTCGGCGTCGACATCATGCCGGTCCGGGAGAGGCGCAGGCCGTGTGCGGTCGTACGGGACAACGCCTCGGCCCACACGGCCAACGCGTTCAAGGGCTGCCGCCGTCAACTGGCGGAGATCGGAGTGGAGTTGTTCTGTTGACCGCCATACAGTGCGGTGTTGAACGACATCGAGCTGGTGTGGCGTCGGGAAAGTACGAGGACTACCCACAACGCGCCCACACCAGTGCCGACTCCCTCGGTGAGGCCGTCGACCGGGTGATGACTCAACGGCAGGACCGGACCCGAGGACCAGCAAGGAACTTCGCCCAAGTCGCTCAGCGGACCGAACGTCCTTCGAGCTGGCCGAGCAGCGCGCGTACCTCGAGGGCACGTGCCCGACGCGCGTCGAGCACCGGGTTGATCACCCCGCGCAGCACGGACAGAGGTGTCCAGTGAGGCGGACGGATCGATGCCGACGCGCGCGCCGCGGGAAAGGGAAGCCCGGGTCGTCGCGGCGCCGAGCCCAGCGTGCCGCCCGGCAATGGTGTCGCGGTGATCCCTGCTGGTCACTCTCGGGCCGTGTACGCGGCGAAGTCGACGAGGCCCGGCGGGAGGCTGCCTGAGGTGATGTCGGGTTCCACGTCGGCAGCCTCGCTATTTCTCGGTCCGGCGTGCCCTGATGGC
Organism: Streptomyces sp. NPDC087859; assembly: GCF_044742595.1. Taxonomy (NCBI): domain Bacteria; kingdom Bacillati; phylum Actinomycetota; class Actinomycetes; order Kitasatosporales; family Streptomycetaceae; genus Streptomyces; species Streptomyces sp. NPDC087859. The sequence continues at coordinate 50,993 of NZ_JBIUUU010000029.1, forward strand.
ACGTCGAAGTGGCCGAGTGAGGTGAATCCCTCGGGCTCCTCACGCTCTTCTCAGGCGGCGTGGGTGGGGTAGTCGGTGTAGCCGGCAGCGTCGCCGCCGTAGAAGGTGGCGGGGTCGGGGGTGTTCAGGGGTGCGCCGGTGCGTACGCGCTCGACCAGGTCGGGGTTGGCGAGGGCCATTGAACCCACGGTGATGACGTCGGCGATGCCGTTCTCGATGTCCTTGGCGCGGGTGGCGATGTCGGTGCCGGCGCGGTTGAGGAGCAGCGTGTTGGGCCACAGCTTCCGGAGGGTGTGCAGGAGTTCGTCGTCGCCGCCGTGGGCGATGTGCAGGTAGGCGAGGTCGAGGGGGGCGAGGGCGCGCACGAGTGCCGGGTACAGCTCGTGGGTGTCGCTCTCCGCTATGTCGTTGAAGGGGTTGCCGGGGGAGATCCGGATGCCGGTGCGGCCGGCACCGATCTCGTCCGCCACGGCGGTGGCGACTTCCACGGCGAAGCGGATGCGGTTGTCGAGGGAGCCGCCGTACTGGTCGGTGCGCTGGTTGGTGTTGGTGGCGAGGAACTGGTGCAGGAGGTAGCCGTTGGCTGCGTGGATCTCGACGCCGTCGGCGCCGGCCGCGATGGCGGCCGCGGCGGCACTGCGGAAGTCGTCGACCGTCGCGGCGACCTCCTCGGTGGACAGTTCGCGCGGCGCGGGCATCTCCTGGGGCCCGGAGGGCGTGAACATGACGCCCTGCGGCCTGATGGCGGAGGGAGCCACCGGCTGCCGGTGGTGGGGGGTGTTGTCGGGGTGGGCGATTCGCCCCGCGTGCATCAGCTGGATGACGATGCGTCCGTCGGCCTTGTGTACGGCGTCGGTGACCTTTCGCCAGCCGTCGATGTGCTCGACCGTGTAAATGCCCGGCGTCACCGGGTACCCCTGCCCATCGGCGGACGGCTGGGTGCCCTCGGTGATGATGAGCGCGTGCGAGGCGCGCTGAGCGTAGTACTCGGCGTTGAGCTCGGTCGGCACGCCGCCCGGGGTGGACCGGCTACGGGTCAGAGGAGCCATGGCCAGCCGGTGGGGCAGGGGGATCTCTCCGGTGACGGTCGGGTTCCACAGGGCGTTGAGCATGGTTGGTTCCTCAGGGTCTGGGCGGCTGACGGCCACGGGGGCTGGGCGCCGTGTGGGCGCGAACAGCCAGAAGGGCATTCATTAGAAGTACGATCGTAATGCTAAAGCTTTGGGGCGACGTGGGCAAGCGCGATCCGTGCCGCTGCACCACCGGAGATCAGGTGGCCGTCAGTGGTCGGTCACGGGGTGGGATCTTCGCGTCGAAGCACAGGGCGAAGGACCTCGATGACACTCGCGTCGTCCACGGTGGAGGGGATTGGTTCGTCGTGGCCGTCGGCGATGCCGCGCATCGTTTTGCGCAGGATCTTTCCCGAGCGGGTCTTGGGCAGGGCGGCCACGACCGTGACGCTCTTGAGGGAGGCGACGGCGCCGATGCGGTCGCGTACGAGTTGGACGAGTTCGGCCTCGACCTCGGTCGCGTCGCGGCTGACGCCGGCTTTGAGGACGACGAAACCGCGCGGTACTTGTCCCTTCAGCGCGTCGGCGACGCCGATGACGGCGCATTCCGCGACATCGGGGTGAGCCGCCAGGGCTTCCTCCATACTGCCGGTGGACAGCCGGTGCCCGGCGACGTTGATGACGTCGTCGGTGCGGCCCATGACGAAGACGTAGCCGTCGTCGTCGATGTGCCCGCTGTCGCCGGTGAGGTAGTAGCCGTCGAAGGCGGAGAGGTAGGAAGCGACGTAGCGGTCGTCGTCGTTCCAGAGGGTGGGAAGTGCGCCTGGCGGCAGGGGCAGCTTCACGACGATTGCGCCGTCGACCCCCGCGGGCACCGGATCGCCTGACGGGTCAAGGACGCGTACATCCCAGCCTGGCAGCGGGCGGGTGGGGGAGCCGGGCTTGACGGGCGCGGCTTCGATGCCCACCGGGTTGGCGACGATGGGCCAGCCGGTCTCGGTCTGCCACCAGTGGTCGATCACCGGGATCTCCAGAAGGGTGCTTGCCCAGTGGTATGTCTCGGGGTCGAGGCGCTCACCCGCGAGGAAGAGGTGACGCAGGCTGGTGAGGTCGTAGTCCGCGGTGAGCGAGCCGGTCGGGTCCTCCTTGCGGATGGCCCGGAAGGCGGTGGGGGCGGTGAACATCGTCTTGACGCCGTACTCGGCGACGACGCGCCAGAACTGGCCCGCGTCCGGGGTGCCGACCGGCTTGCCTTCGTACAGGACGGTAGTGGCGCCGGCCAGCAACGGTCCGTAGACGATGTACGAGTGGCCGACGACCCAGCCGACGTCCGAGCCGGTGAACATCGTCTCGCCGGGGCCCACGTCGTACACGGCGCCCATCGACCAGTGCAGAGCCACCGCGTAGCCACCGCCGTCACGTACGACACCCTTGGGTTTTCCGGTGGTTCCGGACGTGTACAGGATGTACAGGGGGGCGTTCGCGGCAACGGGAACGCAGTCGGCCGGTGATGCCGCGGCGACCAGGTCAGCCCAGTCGATACCGTCGGTCCCCAACTCGGCCCGCTCCTGGGGGCGTTGAAAGATCACGCTCTTTTCCGGCTTGTGGACCGCGAGTTCGATGGCTCGGTCGAGCAGAGGCTTGTACGCGATCACTCGCTTGCCCTCGATGCCGCAGGAGGCGGAGACGACCACCTTGGGGGCGGCGTCGTCGATGCGGAGGGCGAGTTCGTGGGGGGCGAAGCCGCCGAAGACCACCGAGTGGACCGCGCCGATCCGCGCACAGGCCAGCATCGCGATGGCGGCCTCGGGGACCATCGGCATGTAGATCACCACTCGGTCGCCCTGTTCCACGCCGAGTCGCGCCAGCCCTCCGGCGAAGGCCGCCACCTCGTCCCTCAACTGTGCGTAGGTGTAGGTGCGGTGGGTGTCGGTCACGGGCGAGTCGTATATGAGGGCGAGTTGATCGCCGCGGCCCGCTTCGACGTGCCGGTCGAGCGCGTTGAAGCAGACGTTCAGCCGACCGTCGGGAAACCAGCGGTAGAAGGGGGCGCCGGAGGCGTCCAGGGCGTGCTGCGGAGCGACATCCCAGTCGATGCCCTCCGCCGCCGTAAGCCAGAAGTTCTCCGGGTCTTCGGTGCTGGCGCGGAAGACGTCCTCGTACTTTCCCATTGCGCACTCCTTTGTGGCATCCGGGGGCCGGGGGAGGGGGCGGTGTGCGGCATGATGCCTCAACGCATACCCCAGGTTGGCCGGAACGGCCGAGCAGGATGCCGGTGACCGGATTCTCGGGCACCGGCATCGCGGTGATGTCGGCGGGTCCCTGAGGGGCAGGCCCTGCCCCCGGGCCCCGCCCTCAGGCCCTGGTCAGGCGCCGAGGTGCGTGCGGAGCCACTGCCCCATCCGTCCGATCGCCTCGTCCACCTCGGGCACGCGGCCCGCGCCCATAACGAACGAGTGCTGACCTTCGGGAAGGCCGTGGGTCTCGGAAGTGACCTTGAAGTCGGCGAGCCGGCGCCCGAGTTCGGCACCGTCGTCGGCAAGGGTCTCGTACTCGCCGTAGTAGACGAGCGTGGGCGGCAGGCCGGTCAGGTCGGCGTTGGCGATGCTGACCCGGGGGTCGGCGGGGTCGATGGCGGGGTCCTGCACCCAGGCTCCGCGGAAGAACTCGAGGGTGGCGCGGCTGAGGATCTTGTCGTTTTCCTCGTTGGCGTCCACCGCCGGGTTCTGGAGGGTGAGGTCGGTCCAGGGCGAGACGCTGACGATCGCACCGGGGGTGGGCTCGCCCTTGGCCAGCAGGCGCAGGGGCAGCAGGATCGCGAGCGTGCCGCCGATGGAGTGGCCGGTGCTGCCGATGTTTTGGGGCTCGTAGCCCTGGGAGAGCAGCCACCGGTAGGCCGTCTCGACGTCGTCGAGCTGCGCCGGGTAGGGGTGCTCCGGCGCCAGGCGGAAGTCCACGACCAGGGAGCGGACTCCGGCAGCCCTGGCGATGTGGCCGGCGGCCTTGCGGTCGGAGTGCATGGAGGCGGCGACGGATCCGCCGAAGTGGAAGTGGAGCAGCGCCTTGTCGGGGGCGGCACCCTCGGGGATGGCCCACAGGGCCGGTACGCCGTCCGCGTCGACCTCGGCGTAGGTGACGCCTTCCGGTTCGGTCGACGCCTTGTGATGCGAGTCGATGATGTCGCGGACGATGCCCAGGTCGAGCCCCGGTGTCCCGGCCTTCGCAGTCACGCTGGCGAGGAACTCCGCGAACTCGTGTGCTTCCTTGCTGACGCCCATGATGGCGCTCCTTCTCAGATGGGTGCCGTGACGGGGTGTCCGCGTGGCAGCCGGATCGATGTGCTGGTGACGCTACTCTCTGAGTATTTGAAAGTAAACTCAGCTCTACTCCCGGCGCACTCTCGGATGCCCTCGCAATCTGCTCGCGGCACGCCTGCGGGTGCCGATAGAGGAAGAGGTGTCGGCTGCCTAGATGTGCAAGGAGCCCGGTCCCGGCTGAGTTTACAATTCTATACTCAGGCGGTAGTGTCGTCTCGTACGGACGGCATACCTGAGCGGCCTCGCGACGGTTGTGAGTCCTGAGGCGCAGAGGCTCGGCCAGTCAATTCCCGGCCGCTCCTGCTGAGGGTCGAGGCTCGACGTGGAGATCCATACCGCCCTCACCCCGACCGCTGAGAAAACGACCGACAAGATCACGCAGAAGGCTGGCTGACATGAAGGCATTCGTCGTCGAGAAGTACGGCAAGGACGGCGTGTCCGCCGCCGACGTACCCGAGCCCACCGTCGGGGACCGCGACGTCCTGGTGCGGGTGAGTGCCTCGAGCATCAACCCCTTGGACAAGATGGTCCGCAACGGAGAGTTCAAGCAGCTCCTGAAGTACAAGACTCCGTTCGTGCTCGGCCACGACGTGGCCGGCGTCGTGACGCGGGTCGGCTCCGCCGTACGCAGCTTCAAGGTCGGCGACGAGGTGTACGCCCGTCCGCGCGACCTGCGGATCGGCGGCTTTGCCGAGTCCATCGCGATCGACGAGGACGACGTCGCGCCCAAGCCGGCGTCGCTCACCCTGCAGGAGGCTGCCGCAGTGCCGCTGGTGGCCCTGGCCGCCTGGCAGATCCTCGTCGAGCGTGCCCGCGTGAAGCCGGGCCAGAAGGTACTCATCCACGCCGGTGCCGGCGGTCTCGGGTCGACGGTCATCCAGCTCGCCAAGCACCTCGGTGCCACGGTGGCGACGACCACGGACACCCGGACCGAGGAGCTGGTGCGCAGCCTCGGAGCCGACCTCGTCATCGACTACACCAAGGAGGACTTCTCGAAGGTCCTGTCCGGCTACGACTTCGTGCTGGACTCCCTTGGCGGTGCCAACCTCGAGAAGTCGCTGACCGTACTGAAGCCGGGCGGCCTCGCCATCGGTGTCGCCGGCCCGCCGGATTCCGGATTCGCGAAGCAGGCCGGTGCCCCCGGATTCATGGGTGGGGTCATGAACCTGCTCAGCCGAAAGGTCCGCAAGCAGGCCAAGAAGCTGGGTGTGCGCTACCAGTTCTTCTTCATGGAGGCCAACGGCTCCCAGCTGCGCAAGCTCGGTGCCCTGTACGACAGCGGCAAGCTCCGCCCGGTCATCGACCAGGTCTTCCCGTTCGACCGGACGCTGGAGGCCATGGCGCACGTCGAGCAGGGGCGCACCAAGGCCGGCAAGGTCGTGGTGTCGATGGTGTCCGACGGCAACTGAGGTCGGCGCAGATCTCCGGCGGGTTCGGCCTGCCGGAGCAGCGATCGCGCAGCCGACGAGCCGCCACATGTCGAGCACGTTCTGGCTGAGTACTTCGCGATCCCCGTCGAGCAGACGGAGCGTGTGGATTGACCCTCTACGAGGGTTGGCTACCAGTAGGGGAGAGGGTCCATGAGCCAGCCGGCAGTGACCGCGGGAGTCACACAGGTCGACGGAGTTCGCCTGCACTACCTCCGAGCGGGATCCGGGCCCCTGCTGGTCCTCCTGCACGGCTGGCCGCAGACCTCCGACTGCTGGCGGCCGGTACTGGGCGAGCTCTCCGCCGACTTCACCGTCGTCGCTCCCGACCTGCGCGGGTACGGTCTGAGCGACAAGCCCACGACCGGGTACGACAAGCGGCGGATGGCAGCCGACATGGCCGGCCTCGTCGAGGCGCTCGGCTTCGAGCGTGCCGCGGTAGTCGGTCACGACCGCGGCGCTCGTGTGGGGCACCGGTGGGCGCTGGACCGTCCGGAGCAGGTGGAACGACTGGCCGTGCTCGACATTGTGCCTACGCGGGAGATGTTCCGTCGGCTGGACGCCTCGCTCGCCTCCGGGTACTGGCATTGGCTGTTCCAGATGCAGCCTGATCTGCCCGAGCGCCTCGTGGGGCGCGACATCCGTGGATATCTCGAGTACTTCTTCGAGCGCTGGACCTACAACCGCCACGGTCTGACACCCGAAGCGGTCGACGGCTACGTCCGCGCCTTCTCCCGTCCGGGCGCCATGCGTGCGAGCTTCGACGACTACCGCGCCATGGAACAGGACGTGACACTGGACGACGTCGACGCCGGGGAGGGCCGCCGTCTCACCATGCCTGTGCTGGCCCTGTGGGGTTCCCAGGGGCTCCCGTCCCGCCTGCCCACGCTGGAGATCTGGCGCGAGTACGCGGACGACGTCACCGGTGCCGAAATCCCGGAGTGCGGCCACTTCATACCGGAGGAGCAGCCGGCAGCGATGCTGGCGCACCTGCGGCCGTTCCTGGCTGACGGAAGGGCTGTTCAGCCCGGGCCTTTCAGGAAGCTTGCCCGCGGTTCATGATCGAAAATGAGGAAGGTGCCTGCTGCCTGGGATGATCTGGCTTGCCGAAGGCCCTGACCGTTCGCCATGGAAGGCACCTGCCGAGCGAGGGCTACCGGGTCGCGCCCGAAGATCATCGTGAGTGCTGACGGGCGTGGCGTGGTAGGTCACGCCGGTGCCCGGCTGCTCACCGACGTCGCCGAAGTGACCGGCCTGACCGCAGCGTGAGGTGATGCCTTGGCCGGGTTGCGGCAGCGCTGCGGTGTGCATGACCCAGGCCGGGTCTCCAAAACAACGCCTCACTTCGGATCTGCCCCGATGCCGGCCATGGCGGCGTCTTCCCCCACCACGAGCAGTTCGTGCCGCATGTTCTGGAGCTTCTTCGATGAGCTCTCACACCGGAGGTATCAGAAAGATGAGTCTGAAGAAGCTGGTTCTTGGTTCCGCGGGCCTCGGGATCGCCGTGATCGGGTTGATCTATCTCCTGGCTCCGCACCTCTTGCTCGACGTCTACGGGGTCGACATCCAGTCGCCATCGGAGGCGAACATTTTCAGGAGCGGTTCCGGGTCACTGTTCGTAGCCGTGGCGATCTTGTTCTGCCTGGGAGCCTTTAACACGCGTTACACCAGGACTTCACTCATCACGCTGTTCACCTTCATGAGCGGCCTGGCTGTGGGGCGCGTGGTCAGCATCGTGGCGGATGGGTGGCCCCATGCGGTGCTGATCGCCGTCCTTGTCGTCGAAGCTTCCTACGCCGTCGCTGCGGCCTATGTGTTGCGGGTGGAGGACTCCTCCCCGCAGCTGAGGGAGGACGCCTGACAGCCAACGCCCCCGTGCGGCAGGGCTCACGACAACAGCTGGCCGGCCATAGATCACCGTTGCGTGGCGCTGAAGCTGACGCCGGGAAGCCGCCGTTCGAGATGGTGGACCATACGGTCACCTCCACCGTTTCGCTGCTGCGGGAGGTGGCGGATGCCGCCGGCGTGTTGATGAACAGATCGTTCGATCGGGAGCACGTCGGCCCCTCACGGGGGGCGGCCGCTCCAGCGGAAAGGAACCGTCCATGGATGAGCAGGAGCGCTTCGACGTCGTGGTACTCGGCGCGGGCCCCGGCGGATACGTTGCCGCCATCCGGGCCGCCCAACTGGGCAAGCGTGTCGCGGTGGTCGAGGAGAAGTACTGGGGTGGCGTCTGTCTGAACGTGGGCTGTATCCCCACCAAGGCCCTGTTGCGCAACGCCGAACTCGCGCACGTCTTCACCCGCGAGGCGAAGACCTTCGGCATCAAGGTCGAGGGTGAGGTCTCCTTCGACTACGGGGAGGCGTTCCGCCGTAGCCGCAAGGTCGCGGACGGCCGGGTGACGGGCGTCCACTACCTGATGAAGAAGAACAAGATCACGGAGATCAGCGGTCGGGGCACGTTCCTGGACGCGCACACACTCCAGGTGACCGACTACGACGGCAACACCCGCGCCATCGGCTTCGATCACTGCATCATCGCCGCCGGGGCGACCCCGAAGCTGCTGCCCGGTACCCGCCGTACGTCGCGCGTGGTGACGTACGAGGAGCAGATCCTCGCCGAGGACCTGCCGCAGTCGATCGTGATCGCGGGCGCCGGCGCCATCGGTATCGAGTTCGCCTATGTGCTGCACAACTATGGCGTGAAGGTGACGATCGTCGAGTTCCTGGACCGGATCGCCCCGCTGGAGGACGTGGAGGTCTCCGCCGAACTGGCCAAGCAGTACCGCAAGTTGGGCATCGACGTCCTCACCTCGACCCGGGTCGAGTCGATCGACGAGTCCGGTCCGCGGGTACGGGTCACGGTCACCGGCAAGGACGGCACCCAGCAGGTCTTGGAGGCCGACAAGGTCCTCCAGGCGATCGGCTTCGCGCCGAACGTCACCGGCTACGGCCTGGAGAACACGGGCGTCACGGTCACCGAGCGCGGCGCGATCGACGTCGACGGACGGTGCCGTACCTCCGTCCCGCACCTCTACGCCATCGGTGATGTCACCGCGAAGCTGATGCTCGCGCACGCCGCCGAGGCGATGGGTGTGGTCGCCGCGGAGACGCTCGCGGGTGCGGAGACGATGGAGCTGGACTACGTGATGATCCCGCGGTCCACCTTCTGCCAGCCGCAGATCGCCAGCTTCGGGTACACCGAGGCGCAGGCGAGGGAGAAGGGCTTCGACGTCCAGGTCGCCAAGTTCCCGTTCACCGCGAACGCCAAGGCCCACGGCCTCGGTGACGCGACCGGGTTCGTGAAGCTGATCAGCGACGCCAAGTACGGCGAGCTCCTCGGCGGCCACCTCATCGGCCCCGACGTCACCGAACTCCTGCCCGAGCTGACCCTGGCCCAGCAGTGGGACCTCACGGTCCACGAGGTCGCCCGCAACGTCCACGCCCACCCCACCTTGGGCGAGGCAGTCAAGGAAGCCGTCCACGGCCTCGCCGGCCACATGATCAACATGTAAGGGGATGCTTGCCCCAGCGGCGACAGGGCCCGCTGGGGCTCAGATCGGCTTCGCGCTCTTGAGCCTGCGAGGCCTCCGAGACTTCCCGAACAGGAGCGCCCGGCAGGATCGCCCTGTACGAGATCTACGACCTGGCCGTGACCATGGCCGGGTTGCGATCTGGTTTGCTGCGGCGCCGAAGACGTCGTGCGCGATGCGGTCGTCGCTGAGGAGGTCGCGGTGTGCTCTGAGAACTGGCAGGCGGGATCGGCAGCCGTGACACGTCGCGGGTCGGGTGGTGTGCGTCGTTTTCCTGGTTGCCTGGGTTGGGCGGTCAGATCTGGACGAGGGCCGGAGGCGGTACGAAGCCGTCTACTTCCCGGCCGAGCAGTGCGGCGAATTCGATTGTGGTGAGATCGCCTCCGCTCGGGCCCATGGCCTGCAGCCCGATGGGCAGTCCGGTTCTGCCCTTGTGCACGGGGATGGTCGTTGCCGGCCCTCCGGAGACGTTGGCGACGGCGCTCCACTTGACCTGGTCCCAGTAAGGGCGTTGTACGCCGTCGACCTCGCGCTGCCGGAGTTCGTCCCGCACCATGTGGGCCCGACGAGGCGTTTCTGCTTGGCGCGGGTGCATTCGATGTTCTTCGGCAGTAGCTTCAAGGTCGAGGACTTCGCACACACCACGGGCCCAGAGAGGGCCAGTGACCTCGTCGAAGACGGCGAGGATGCGGGGGTGGGTCCGGGTACTCGGGCAGGCCGGGCGCGGCGGTCTGGGCCGGGAGGCGGTCCGCGAGAGCAGTGATGGTCTTCCGGGTGATTGTCAGGCCGGGCGACGAACCGGGGGATCGCTCACGACGGCCAGTCGGAGGGAAGTCCGTCGTTTTCGTTGTAAAAGTCTTCCCCCGCTTGGGCGATCGCCGCCATGGCGCTCCGGTAGGCGTAGCCGTATTCGGTGACCGACAGCGACTCGCAGCCGGGCGGCCGGGTCTCCGGCGGGGTCGTCCGCGACCAGTCCGCGGTGAAGAGCGAGTCGATGCCCGTCATACAGGCGCGGATCGCCTCGGCGTCGGCCGGGGGCGCGGTGGTGGCCGTGGCGGCCGTCGGGGAGGAAGCTGTGGCACCGTCCTCCGGGCTGCCGGAGTCCCCTGATCCCTCCGAACAGGCGGCAAGTGTCAGCAGCAGGGCTGCCGTGGATATGAGCGCTGCCGTGGTCCGCATGTCCCCTGCCCCCAGGTGATGTTGAAGAAGAGATCACATAGTGGCAGATGCGATCAGTTGGCGCACTGGTGTGTGTTGTGCCCGGTCTGCGCTCCGGCAAAGGGAGTTCGAGCAGGGGAACGGTGGTTGCGGTGCCGGTTCCCTTCGATGGGGACGGCTTTGGCGGCCGCTCTTACTGCCTCGGGCCCCGCCGGCGACACGCCGCGGCATCTGGCTGCTCTCCTCGGCGACGATGCGGAGGCTTTCGTCGACGGGTACTCGCACCTGTGGTCGGCAACGCTTCGTCGCGAGGGCAAGGCCGGGCCTGCGACGGCGCCCACCGCGCTGCTCGTCGCCGAGCTCCTGGACAATCCGCTGCTGGGGCCGGATGATCCCTCGTTGCCCGATGCCATGCTCGCCTATCTGTATGAGGTCGGTGTCGCCGCCGACCTCGGAGACCGGGCTGCGGAGATCCGTGCTCGGGTCAAGGACCGCGCACCGGAGCTGCGGGCCTGGACTGCCGAGTACGTGTCGACGGATGCGGACGGCAGGGCCCGGATGTGGCGGGACGGCACGGGTCTGGGTGAACTTGTCCTCGATCAGGCGGCGCTTGCCTGCTTCGACCTGGCTCCCGCGCTCTTGCGGCGGACACTGTCGTACCTCGCCTCGGAACGGGCCAGGCGCAGGACATGCGCCGCAGCAGCTGTCGGGTCACTGGCGCGGCATCCCGCAGCCGACGTGCAACGCCGGGAGTTGCCGGACCAGTTGACGCCGATGGCCCGGGCCGCCGATTCCTCGTATGACCTGGCGGCGATTGTGATTGCCATTGGCCACCTCGGCGGCGGCACGCGCCCCTGGCTGGCTGACCCGCATGCAGGCGTTCGGGCCTGCGCGGCCCTGGCGCCCGACCTGGCCGGCGATGACGCTGCCGACCAGGTGCTGATGGAACTGGCGCGGTCGCCGCAAGCCTTCGGCGAGTCCTTTGGCGACATGGCTCCACCCCTGCAGCTCCAGTCCAAGTCGTACCAGGACTTGCTCGCAGCGCGACGCGCGAGCTGATGTCCGGTGTCCGGCACGGGGGTTACGGTCGCGGCAGGGTGAACAGTCCCTGCTCGGTCTCGGCCAGGATTCCCCGCTCGGCGAGCCGCTTGAGCTTCAGGCGGACGTTGTTGATGCTGTTGGGCACGGTCTCCACGTCCATCGCCTCACACACCGCCCGCGCGCAGCGGGGCATTGGCCGCGGCGAAGACCGCCATGATCTGCTGGTAGGCCGGATGGTCCGGCAGTTTCGCGGCCGGCGGCTCGGACGGGGGTGGATCGGGCAGTTCCAGCAGTGCCTTGCGGGTGATCCGGATCTCCTCAGCGGCTGTGTCGAACCCGTCCAACAATGCTGTCAGTTCCGCGATCTCCTGCCGAGCCGCCTCAGCCTGCGCGGGGATCTCAAGCCTTCCTGCGCTCCCCGCGTCTGCGGGGCGCCGCTTGGCTCTCCTCGCTGACCCCCGCAGGGTCTGGCCGGCCAGGGGCTCAGCCGGCGGCGGTCACATGGGGCCGGACGGTGGTGTCCGGGACGAGGATTATGGCGGTCACGAGCGCGGCCAGGAGGGCCAGGGCGACGAGAGAGGGGACGAAGGTGACGGCGGGTCCTGCGACGAGGCAGACGGCTCCGCCGGCGAGGAGGAGCGGGGAGCGGTGGCTCGTGGTGCGGAAGAGCAGGGCTGCCGAGGCGAGGAGGAACATACCGACGCCGCCGGGCAGGGCCCAGGCAACGACACCGTGGAGGGGTTCGGTCAGGTCGTAGTGGCCGGTGTCGGCGATCTGCGTGAGGGCCTTCTTCATGCCGAGGGCGGTGATGACGATTCCGGCTACGAGCGGAAGGTGGAGGAAGGTGTACGCGTCACGGGCCAGCCGGGTGCGGTCGTCGCCGGTCACGGTGGTCAGCCGATGCTCGACCGGCTCGGCGAGTTGACGGAAGTACAGGCGCCACAGCCCTGCGGAAACGAGCAGCCCCAGGGCGGCACCGGCCACGACCGGAGTGCTCAGCGCGAAGCCGGAGACGCCGACGCCGATGGCGACGATCGACTCGCCGAGGGCGATGATGACGATCAGGCCGTGGCGTTCGGCGAAATGGCCGGGTGAGGCGACCCGCCAGCCCGATTTTCCGGTGAGGAAGATGCCCAGGTAGTCGATGAACACGGCGGCGAGCCAGATCAGGATCTGGGTGGTGCCGGTGAACGCCGCACCGATGAGGAGCAGGGCGAACGGCGGGGCCACCGAGAACAGGGCAGTGCGGCGCAAGACGCGGTGCAGTGCCTGATCGGTGGGGTCGGACAGCCAGTACGTGACCAGGTGAAGCACGCGGACGGCGCCGTAGCACAGGACGAAGACCAGGGGGGCGGGCAGTCCGCCGGGCGCATCGTCGTAGATCTCGGGCACGGTCAGCGACACGATCAGGACGACGGCCATGACGGACACCAGCACGGTGAACATCGCGCCGGAGTCGGCCCGTACGACGTTCCCCAGCCAGGCGAAACAGCACCAGCACCACCACAGCAGCGCCAGCGCGACCATCCCGCCGAGCAGCCGCAACCCTCTCGGGTCGGCCGCCATCAGTGCTGTGACCTGAGTGATCGCATACACGAACACCAAGTCGAAGAAGAGCTCGGCCGGTGTCACTCGGTGGCCGCCCTCGGTCGCGACCAGCCGCGACCCCTCGCCATTCGTTACCACAACTTCCCCCTCCGGGGCGCCCCACCGCCCACCGGCGGAACGATAACCCACTGGCTATGGCCAAAGATGGCTATTGCTGGGTACGGGAGTTCGCTTCCCGCGGACACAACGGAAGAGGGAAGTGATCCTCCGTTTCGGGGCCGAGCCCGGCCCGAGAAGACCTTGGAGACACGGCGTCGGGTGTTGGGTGCGGAGCATCCGGACGCGCCGTCCACTGGGCGGCGCTGAGGGTCTGAGCCTGTATGAGCCGGTCGACGGCGCGGGCACGAGCCGCGTCGGATCCGTTCGGATCCACGTGCGGGGTTGCAGTGACAAGCCATCCGGCCCCGATCAGGGCGAGCATCCAGCCGAACACCGCAGGCGGCCGCAGCGGCATGCGCACCCACCCCGACGGCTCCCTGGACATCTACGTCCAGCGCGAGAACCCGGGGCCAGACCGCGAGCGCAACTGGCTGCCCGCCCCCGCGGGCAGATTCAACGTCTTCCTGCGCCTGTACTGGCCCCAGCGGCCTGCCCTCACCGGCGACTGGACCCTGCCGACGCTGCAACGCACCAGCCGAATCCTGCCGGCCCTGGTGCCTCCCCGAAGGGTTCCTCGTCGATCACTCGAGTCCGACGAGGGGGGTGATCGTAGCTGGGGCCGCCTGCGTCAGGTGACCAGCTCGTAGATGCTCGCGGCCGTCAGCCACAGGCCGGCGAGGAGGGAGAGCGTGACGATCAGCTGCTCCTGATGTTGGCCCAGCCAGTTCCTCAGGGCGTTCAGCCTGGCTTCCGCGGCCGCAGGCGCCCAGACCGCGTACATCTCCATGACGATGAGGCTGAGGGTGGCCAAGAGGCAGTAGCCGGTCAGCGCGACCCAGTCGCCGTCGGTGGAAAGGTTCGCCTGAAGGGCCGTCGCAGCACCGGCGCCGACCAGGCCCCAGGGCTGCAGCAGCCAGGCCAGACCGGCTGCCGTAACCCAGGAGGCGTTGTCGATCCGGGTGGCCCAGCGCGGTGGGCCGTGGGGGCGGGGCGGTCGGCGCCGCCGGTGCTCGCCGTACAGCACCAGGGCCAGACCGATGGCGAGTTTCGCGGCGATCGCGCCGGTCGAGGGCACACTGTGACGGGCCGGGGGCTGACCGCCGGTCAGCAACACCACGACGGCAATCACGGCGATCAGGTTGGCCAGCCACGACAACAGGAACGCCAGCCCCTGACGGACACCGCGCCGCGAGGAGAGCAGCAGGATGAAGGCGCTGTTGTGCAAGGGCCCCAGAGTGATGGCCGTACCGATCACCACCAGGTCGAGGACCATCGGATCAGTCTCTCCTGGGCGTCAGGGCCGCCCGCCACCCATGGACTAGGGACCGACCGGCAGAGGGATGCGGCGCTGCAACGGCGCCGCATCCCGACTGTGCAGGCGGCGGCCTGGCGGGTCAAGCAGGACACGCCCACGAGGCCCTGCCGGGCGTTTGGGAAAGGTATCGCCGGCTCACGTCCGCCTCGGCTCCGACGCGGCCACTGAGACGCGATCCGGGGCGCCACCAGGCATCTCTTCACAGCCCGAACCGCCTTTGCGCGGGCCTGCAGCCTGAGCCGCTTTCGAAACTGAGCTGTACTGGGATTCGTGGAGTCCCCGGACTCTCCCGAGTTGGGTGGAGTCGAGTTGCTTGGTTTGAGCTCCAGCCGGGTCCGCCACCGTCTGCGGTTGAGGAGTTCGACCTGGACGCGGGCCCAGAAGGATTCCATCATCGCGTTGTCCACGCAGTCCCTGATGGAGCCCATCGAGGGCAGCAGGCCGGAGGCCCTCGCGCGCTGGGTGAACGCCCAGGACCCGAACTGCACTCCGTGAGCGGAGGGGATGATGGCGTCGCCCGGGCGTGGGGAACGGTTGCCGATGGCCCTGGCCATGGCCAGGGCGTTTGTGGTCAGCGCCGCGGTGGGCGAGGCGTCGATCGACCAGCCCACAACGCGTCGCGAGAACGTGTCCAGGACGACCGTGCAGTACACCTTGCCCTCGAAGGTGGGGTGTTCGGTGCTGTCGGTGACCCATAACTGGTCCCGGGCGTGGCGGGTGAAGTTCCGCTCCACGAGGTCGGCGACGGATGGGGTGACGTGCTTGGCGCGGGGGCGCCGGTTGCCGGGCAGGCCGTGCAGGCCGGCGCGCGCTGCATCAGCAGTTCCACGGTGCCGTGGCTGACATGGATACGCAGGCCCAGACCGAGCTCGGCGTGCACCCGGCGGGAGCCGTAGGTGCCGCGGAATGCGGTGTGGATGCCCACGATGGCCTCGGTCAGCCAGGCGTGCTTGACCAGGCGGTTCGAGGGCGGACGGTTGTGCCAGGCGTAGTACCCGGATTCAGCGACGTGCAGCGCTGAAGTGGACCCCGCCCTCGGCCCGCCCCAGCTGCTCCTCGACACGCTCCCGGGCCTTTGGGTCCAGGCTGCCGCGGGCTCTGGGTCAGTCGGTGAGTTCGGTGTGGAGGCGGATCGTGGTACCGGTGGCGGGGGCGGAGTGGATTTCGACGAGGTCGCAGAGCTGGTGGGCGAGCCACAGCCCCCGCCCGCCGACCTGGGTGCTGCTTGGTCTGTGCCGTCCCACCAGGGGATCTGCGATGTAGCCGGCGTCGCGGAACTCGCACACCAGCCGTTGGTCCTCGCTCCAGGTGCGCAGTGTGCCGTGTCCGCCGCCGTGGCGGATGCTGTTGGCGGCGATCTCGGTGGCGGCCAGGTGCAGCTCGCGCAGTCGGCGGCCGCCCAGTCCGAGTTGTTCGGCGCAGGCCGAGATCTTCTCCCGCAGGGCGGGCAGGTCACCGGTGGCGTAGATGAACTCCTCGTAGGGGTCGCACGGCTGGTTCAGCGGGGCGAAGTCGAACGGAGCCTGCGGGTCGTAGTCCGTGCACGGTGTGTTGCGGCCGCCCGAGCGGATCTGGGGGTGGCAGCGGGCGAGCTGCTCCAGGGCGGTGTTCTCGCCGGCGGTGTCATAGGGGCACAGCAGCCACCAGGCAGGGCCGTCGGCGAATGCCCTGTTGAGCAGCCATTCGTGATAGCGCAGCTGTTCCGCCTGCGCGTGGCTGCGT
The DNA here is from genome assembly GCF_044742595.1 of Streptomyces sp. NPDC087859. NCBI lineage: Bacteria > Bacillati > Actinomycetota > Actinomycetes > Kitasatosporales > Streptomycetaceae > Streptomyces > Streptomyces sp. NPDC087859. The sequence continues at coordinate 67,223 of NZ_JBIUUU010000029.1, forward strand.
ACTTCCTCCCAGGGAGATTCGCCGATCCCGCGCACGGGCCGCCCTCCTGCGGCGTGCTCATTGATCCATTCCTGCCAGGCTCCGATGAGCCGACCAGGGTGGTGCGCCACGGCGCTGGTGTCGACGTAGCGCACCGCGCCGTCCTCGGGGACCTCGGAGCGCAGCAGGGATGCCTTGGCCTCGGGGACGGCCACGACAACGGCCTCCCCTTCGGCGAGGGCTTCCTGGATGAAGTCGACGGTGCCCTGCAGGAACTCGTCGCGGCCCGCGTACGGGTACAGCTCATGCCGGTACCCGGCTTGCGCCGACGGGGGAGAGTCGGAGCGCGAAGGGGAGGTCACGGCGCCATCACCACCGGAATCGAGGGGACGGCGAAGCCGGACAGTTCCCACGCCAGCCGCACCGTTTCGTTCGTGCCTTCCAGGACGACCTTGCGGTCGGGAAGATGCCGGGAGGCCTCGGCCAGGGTATTCATGGTGGCCGCGTCCAAGAACTCCAGACCGTGACAGAGCAGGCGCACGGTCGCGCTCTGCGCAAGCAGGGTGCGCAGGACCGCGCCGAAAGCGTCGGCGCCTTCGGCGTCGATGACCCCGTTCACCGTCCAGCCTTCCTTCCCCGTCCGGTACACCGTGAATGGCGGTGCCGGACGGCTGCCCACGTAGTGGGGGTGCACACACCTGACTTCTTCCAATGTAGAGGCGTCCCACTCGGCACCGCGGTACGCGCAGACCACCAAGGTGCCACTGTCGGCGGCGAACTCCTCCAGGTCCAGCTCGCTGCGCAGCAACGCCTCAGGGCCCTCGGGCCACGCACCAGGAGTCACGTGGTTCAGCACGCGCAACGACCGGTACCCCTCCCGCCCGGCGCTCTCCGCCTCGCGACGCACCGCACCGATCAGTGAGCCCTCCAGCCGGGCGGGGTCCAGCACCGTCTGGGCGAACTCGCCGGCCGCCTCCACGGCCCGCCCGACGATCATCACCTTGTCGCCGAACAGAGCCCCGTCCGCGACGAAGGCCCGGCTGCGGTCCATGACATCGTCCGCCGGCGCCATCAGCTGGCAGACGTGATCACCGATACCGGCCTCGTCGAGCGTGGCCAGTGTGCGCGCCGCTCTCACCCATCCTCCCTCGCTCTGGTGCGTCTCACCCTACTGGCACACCCCTTACAGGCTCCGGGCAGCTGGACTCGGGACGGGGCGCGCGCAGGCACTGGCAGGTACGCATGCATGGCGCCCGTGGGCTGGCGTCGTCGACGGCCCCCTCGATGGTGTCGGGGATGAGCGGTCAGGCCTCGACGGCGCCGAGCAAGCGGCTCTCGCCTCGCACGTCCGGGCGATGACGCACATCATCCGCGGCTCCTACGACTGGGCGCGGACGGAGACAGCCCGCGGTGACCTCAACGGCGTCGCACTGGCTGTCGCCTCCGGCTACGAGGACATCCACCACTGAGGTCCGGCGAAGGCCTCGGGCGCAAGGTGTCCGAGGCCGGCCAGGTACAGGGAGCACCCATGGAGCCCGGCCAACGCCAGCGCGAGTGTGTCCTCGGGGAACTGGCCGTGGCCCCGGCCGCTGCTTGCCCGCGCAGCGGTCCGAATTTTCTGTCCTGATATTCACGGCGGCACGAGACCCCGGCCGTTGCCATGACAGGCCGGGGTCCCACGGTGCACTTCCTTGACCGGAAAGCCCAACGAGCACGAGACGGCCGTGGTCACGCTGTGGGGCCGCAGCCTGAGGGAGCAAGCCGCCCCGACCGGAGTGGCGGAGCAACACAGCGGGTCCGCGTCGACGGCGTGCGACGCGGGCCCCAGGGCCCTGCCTGACAGTCCGGTACGGATGCTGGTGACCGTGGGGTGGGTCAAGGGCCGCTGGTCATAGCCTGGTTGGTGGCGTATGGCGGCACGGTTCGGGGGACGACGGATGGCGGGTGCGGGGGCGTCTGACGGTACGTCGGATCTGCGGTGGTTCGTCAGTCATGCTGGTGCGGATCGTGTGTGGGCGGAATGGGTCGGCTGGCAGTTGATCGATGCCGGGGATGAGATCGAGCTGGATTAATGGGACTGGGGTACCGGCGATGTCATGGTTCGCCGCCCCAGGGCCCTGTCCGTCCGTCGACCCCGGCAGGCGTCCGAAGGGCGCGAACTTGGTCCCGAGCACGTCCTCTCCGCAAGTTCCGCTCCCGGCCTCACGGGATGATCCCGATGACCTCGCAGTCTTTGTCGCCGCCTCCGCCTGACGGCTTCCACCCGGACCTGACCGGTGGTCCGAGCGGTCCGCTGTCCGAGGCGCGCACGCGGGTGCATCACGTCCGTGCCGATGACCTGGACGGCGGCACCGCGCAGACCGACGGTATGCGTCGCTTCGCCGCGATCGGCGGTGTCAGGGTGGGTTCGGAGGGGATGTGGATGGGGCAGACCGCAGTCGCGCCCGCGACCGTCTCGGCCGACCATCACCACGGTGACTCCGAGACCACCATCTACGTCGTGAGCGGCCACCCAGAGTTCGTCTTCCTCGCTGATCCCGGTCCCGATCTCGCTGAGCGCGGGGCGGGGCCCGAAGCAGTGCGGTTGTGCACCGGGCCGGGCGACTACGTCTTCGTACCGCCTTTCGTGCCGCACCGTGAGGAGATCCCGGACCCGGACGAAGTGGCCGTTGTCGTGATCGCCCGCAGTACGCAGGAGGCTGTGGTCGTCAACCTGCCGGGGCTGTACGTGCTCCGGTCCGGCCAGCAGTGACCGCCCGTCCGGCTTATTCCGCGTCGGCGATGACCGAGCCCACCCGCTCGGCCAGGCCGGGGTCGCGGCGGACCAGGAGGGTTGCGTAGCCGACGGCTGCGAGCAGGGTGGCCAGGGCCGCGTACGGGAACCAGCTGTACGGGGCGGGCTGGCCGGGCTTGGCGAGGTAGTAGAGCGGGACCAGGATGGCGAGGGCGCCGATCGCGGGCAGTACGAGGTGGCGGACGGTCCGGAACTCCTGGGGGCGGTATCTGCGGTAGTACAGCGGCAGCGCGATGTTGGACGCGAGATAGACCAGCAGGATCAGAATGGCGCCCAGGCTCGACGACTCCGTGAAGAAGACCACCGGGTTCATCGAACCGCCCTCGGACCCGAGCAGATGGCCCAGGCCCCAGCCTGCGATGATCAGCAGCGCGGTGACGGCGAAGGTGACGATCGCGTTGTTCGGCGTACGGCGGATGGGGTGGACGTAGCCGAAGAAGGACGGCAGCAGTCCCTCGCGTCCGGCGTTGAACACCAGGCGGGCCTGGGAGTTGATGCCCGCGATCAGTACGCCCAGGGTGGAGGTCAGGCCGCCGACGTAGGCGAGGATCGCCAGCGCGCCGAGCGTGTGGTGGGCGACGTCGATGAAGGGGATCGGGGAGGCGCCGAGCCGCTCCACGTCGTAGCCGAAGCCGGTCACCGTGGCGTAGGAGAAGAGGATGTAGCTGACCGTCATGATCGCCACCGACGAGAACACGGCGCGGCCGACGTTGCGCCGTGGGTTCTCCGTCTCCTCGGCGAGTGCGGCCGAGTTCTCCCAGCCGATGAACAGGTACACCGCGAGCGGGAAGCCGGCCGCCAGCCCTTTGAGGCCGTGGGTGAGGTGGTCGGGCTGGAACGGGGTGACGGAGAGGTCGCCGCGGTGCTCGATGAGCGTGGCGACCGACACCACGACGAGCACCAGCATCTCCACGCCGAAGAAGTAGCCGGCCCACTTGGTGGAGACCACGATCCCGCGCAGCATCAGGACCACCGACAGCCCGGTCAGCAGCAGCGTCCAGATGATCCACGGCAGGTCCACGCCCGTGTAGTGGTACAGGGTGATCTGGACGAAGCCGCCCGAGATCGCGATCACCGAGGCCATCGCGATGATGTAGCCGAGTCCGGCCAGCAGGGCCGTGGTCACCGCGCTGACCGGTCCGAAGGTCTTGCCGACGAAGGTGGTGAAGCTGCCCGCCGAGGGGTGCGCCCGGGAGAACTCGGCCAGTGTGTTGCCGAGCAGCGCGACCGCGACCCCCGACGCCAGGATGGTCAGCGGTGATGCGACCCCCGCGGTGGTGGCCAGGAAGGCGAAGCCGAAGAAGAAGCTCATTGCCGGGCCGACGTTGGCCATTGTGGCGGCGGCGATGTCCGCCATGCCGAGGACGCCGCCGCGCAGCCGCTGGGGCGCGCCGGCGACGGGGCCCGACGTCGACGACGGGCCGACGGCTCCGGGGTCCGGCATGGCGACAGCTCCTTCTGCGGGGTGGCGACACGGGGGAGGGGGAGGAGGGATCAGTTCAGGCCGGCTTGGCGGTGTGCCTTCACCGCGTGTACCGCCGGGTCCATCGCGCCTCGGGTGAGTTCGTCGAGCAGGTCGGCGTGGCAGCGGTTGCGCGCTCGTACGACCGTGGGGTCCGGCGTGGGCCCCAGCAGGCACTGCCGTCCCAGCAGGTCGGCGGCGAACTCACGGATCCCGGCGCCGCCGAGGGCCTCCGCGAGGCCGAGGTGGAAGCGGGTCTCCAGCTCCACCAGCCGGGCCGGATCCTCGACCAGGTCCATCTCCTCGACCAGTGCCCGCAGTCCGTCGAGCCGCCCGTCCGGGACCTCTCCGGTGCTGTGGGCCACGAGACCGCATTCGAGGAGCAGATGGAAGGATTCCAACGCGGCCGCCTCGTCGGCGTCGTGCAGCACGGCGACGACCGCCTCCCAGTCGGCGGCGACGAAGGTGCCGCCCGCCCGGCCCCGACGGCGGTCGAGCAGGCCGTCCTGGCACATGGCCTCCAGCGCGCGGCGCACGGTGATTTCACTGATCCCCAGTTCCTCGGCGAGGACGCCCGCGTCCGGTAGCCGGTCTCCCGGCGCCGCGGACCTCAGGCGGACCCGCAGAGCGATCCTGGACCGGACGAGCTCCGCTCCCGTGGGGCCCCGGCCTGCCAGGACGCGGGTGTCCCACGCCCCGCCGGCCGGCGCGGACCGCGCGGGCACCGGCTGGTTGTAGGGACCGAACTTGCCCGCTGCATTCACCACGACGCCACCCTAACGGCCAGCCGAGCGCGGGTAGGGCCCACGGCGACGACATCCGCACGGAGGGTTCTCGCGGGCATGCCGCAGTGTGGTGCATGGGGGCTCCCCAGGGGACCGGAAGGCGCCGTGCGCGCTGCTCGAAAAATAGAGCAAGGTGAACAGTTAAACAAGTCTTGTTCTTTTAGATCGTACTGAACTAATTTCCAGACTCCCTGGTCCGCCCTCCCTCCCATGGATGTCGAGATGACCGCTACCGTCCCCAAAAGCCCTCCCACCGAACCCGAGTCCGGCCTCCAGGCCGGGCTCAAGAACCGCCATCTGTCGATGATCGCGATCGGCGGTGTCATCGGCGCCGGCCTGTTCGTCGGCTCCGGTTCCGGCATCGCCGCCGCCGGCCCCGGCATCCTGATCTCGTACGCCCTCGTCGGCGTCCTGGTCGTCCTCGTGATGCGCATGCTCGGCGAGATGGCCGCTGCCAACCCCACGTCCGGCTCGTTCTCCGCCTACGCCGACCGTGCGCTGGGCCGGTGGGCCGGGTTCACGATCGGCTGGCTGTACTGGTTCTTCTGGGTCGTGGTGCTCGCCGTCGAGGCGACCGCCGGGGCCAAGATCCTGGCCGGCTGGATACCGGCCGTCCCGCAGTGGGGCTGGGCCCTGATCGTCATGATCGTCCTCACCGCCACCAACCTGGCCTCGGTCAGCTCCTACGGCGAGTTCGAGTTCTGGTTCGCCGGCATCAAGGTCGTCGCGATCGCCGCGTTCATCGTGATCGGCGGACTCGCCATCTTCGGCGTGCTGCCCGGCTCGGACCACCCGGCGTCCGGCTTCACCAACCTCACCGCGCACGGCGGATTCCTGCCCAACGGTCCAGGGGCGATCCTCACCGGCGTCCTGATGGTCGTCTTCTCCTTCATGGGCAGTGAGATCGTCACGCTGGCGGCGGGCGAGACGGCGAACCCCCGGGCCGCCGTCACCAAGGCCACCAACAGCGTGATCTGGCGGATCGCGGTGTTCTACCTGGGCTCGATCCTGATCGTGGTCGCGCTGGTGCGCTGGGACGACCCGGCGATCCTCAAGGACGGCTCGTACGTCGCCGCCCTCAGCTCCGTCGGCATCCCGCACGCCGCCCAGATCATGAACGCCATCGTGCTGACCTCGGTGCTGTCCTGTCTCAACTCCGGTCTGTACACGGCCTCGCGCATGGCCTTCTCCCTCGGCCGCCGCAGCGACGCCCCGGCCGCGTTCGGCCGGACCACGGACCGAGGCGTCCCGCGCTCGGCCATCCTCGCCTCGGTGGTCTTCGGCTTCGTCGCGGTCGCGTTCAACTACCTGTGGCCGGACACCGTCTTCCAGTTCCTGCTCAACGCCTCCGGCGCGATCGCCCTGTTCGTCTGGCTGGTGATCTGCTTCTCCCAGCTGCGGATGCGCAAGATCATCCAGCAGGAGTCCCCGGAGAAGCTGGTCGTCCGGATGTGGCTCTACCCCTACCTGACCTGGGCCACCATCGCGCTCATCACCTTCGTCCTGGGCTACATGCTCACCGACACGGCCGACGGCGGCGGCCGCGACCAGGTCGTCCTGTCCACCCTGGTGGCCGTGGGCGTGGTGGTCTTCGCCGTGGTGCGCCAGCGCCGGGCCGCCCGGAAGGGGACGCTCACCTCGGACCGCGCCAAGGTGTCCTAGCGCCCTAGCAGGACGAAGCACCGCTTCCGCCCCGATCCCCCTCGGTGGTGGCATGAGCCTCCCCAGCCCATGCCACCACCGAGGCGTCGCTTCTGCGGAGGGCGGTGCCGGCCGAACGCGCCGAGCGGCTGCGTCCTGGAACAGCAGGCCGCAAGCTGTATCGAGGTGCATGTTGCCGAGCGTCATGGAGAGCTGGTTGCCGGTGTAGTCCGGCCGGCGCAGGCGGCTTCTACGGCCATCCCGACCACATCCAGGCCCGCCGCATCACGATGGCGGCGCTGGAGATGACCGGGCTGACACCGAAGGTGTACTGGACCACGATGCCCCGCTCGATGATGCAGCGATTCGGGGAGGCGATGCGCGAGTCGGGGGCGGACTGACAGGAGCCGGATCCCGCCGAGGCCGCGCGCTGGCCGAGATCGGCCTTCCCGACGAGGAGATCACCACCTGGGTGGACACCACGGCGTTCGGTGGTGAGAAGTTCGACGCGCTGGCCGCGCACGCCAGCCAGGGCGAGAACGTCTTCTTCCTATTCGTCGCCCAGGCGCCGGGCGGACTTCGGCCGCCTGCGGCGGGCGTTGTATGCCGAGACCGAAAGGCCCAGCTCCCGGCAGACCGGCTCGACCCCGACGTCGTCGCGAAGGTGGTTGATCACCGCGTCGGCCTCGTGCGGGGCTGGTCGAGCTCCTTCGCGAAAAACACCGAGGCGGCTTTCAGGATCTCGTTCGCCCGCCTCAACTCGGCTTTTTCCTTGCGGAGTTGGGCGAGTTCACTCTTCTCGGCCGTGCTGAGCAAGTCGGGCCGGCCGCCCTGGTCGGCCTCGGCCTGACGGATCCATTGCCGCAGGGCTTCCTTGTGGATGCCCAGATCCCGGGCCACGTGCGCGACCGGACGACCCGAGGTTTGAACCTCGCGGATCGCTCACTCACACAGTTCGTCGGCGTACTTCCGTGGTGCAGGCATCGGACCTTTGTTCTTCCATCCGCCGAGGCGATCATGCCTGGCTTCAGGGCCGCTATAAAAATCCGGGTCAGCTCAAACCGGCTGGAGAAGGCCTTGGTGGACCAGGACTTCAAGGACGAAGTCCTCATCCATGGCGCGTTGTTGGACATCGACGTCGAAGTCGTCCGCCGCAACCCCGAAGACCAGGGCAAAGGCTTTGTCCCGCAGCCCAAGCGGTGGATAGTGGAGCAGGTCAACGGAACGTTGATGCTGCACCGCCGCCTGGCCCGCGAGTACGACCACCGCCCCGACACCTCCACCTCGCATGTCTACTGGGCCTCCATTGCGAACATGGCCCGCCGTCTCACCACACCGAGTCCGGCGTGGCGCGACGCCCTCGAGTTGGCCGCCTGAACATCACCGAGCTCCTGGTCGGCCTCCAGGCCCAGCACGAAGAGACCGCCATTCGGGCCGGTGAACTACGTGACCAGAACGCGCACTTGACCGCCACCCTGACCGAGACCGACGCGCGACGCGTTGACCTGGCCACCACTCGAAAGGTCATCGCAGAACTCGCACCGCCCCAAGACGAACCCGAACCTCCCGAGGCGAACACCGCTTACCAGGCCATCGTGAACGCCTTTAACGTCCACTAAGAAGTCAAGTTCGGAGCCGTGATTCCTTATGTAGCCTGTCGATCTATTCGAACGCACTGAGGGGCTGAGGGTGGACAGGGAACACCAGCAAGTTGGCATCCAACTCCCCGAGGGGTCCTGGTGGGACTGGGACGTCATCGCCTGGAACGCTGGTCAGTTCCGTCTGGCGGCCGGACATGACCTCACCTACCACCATGGCTTGGAGCTGGTTTTCGGCGATCCCGCCTTCGTCAGTTGTCCGGCGACGTTTCACGATCCGGTATTCCGCATGCCGACGAACGAGGAGCTGATGCGAATCGCTCGTCAGCTTGGTGAGGAACCGCCGGTTCTCGTCGCGTTCGAAGCGGACGCGGGCGGTCGGGAGCCCGTCTCCTGCCTCATCGCCGCAGAGCGGGTCGAGGTCGTGCACGAGACCGTGCTGAGGTACTGGCGGGACGACGCAGCCCCTGGTCAGCGCTTTGCTTCGTGGGTGCGGCCTCCGATCTAGCCAGCGAGGCGAACTGAGCGGCCACCTCAGGCGCGGCGAGAGCGGTCGGGAAGGCGGTGTGTTCGTCGAACAGAGTGTGGTGCTGGAGGCAGCGGTAGAGCTGGCCGAGCATGCGGTTAAGGGGTTGCGCTGTGCGGCGGCGTGCCAGGCTCCGTCGTCGTCGCGCCGTCGCCGGTAGTAGGTCTTGGCGCCGAGCGAGGCGGTGATGGCGGAGAAGGCCCAGAGGTAGTCGGCTGCGTTGAGGCGGTCGCTTTTGACCCACCGGCGGGTGATGGGCGAGGCGCAGGGCGCGGCTCCACTTCGATGGCCAGCCCCACCGGAACCGGCTGAGCCCGGACCATCACGCGCGTTTCGGGGGCGGAGAAGCGGCATCCGTTCTCGATCAGCTCGGCCAACAGATGGGACAGGTCTGGCCCGACCTGCGGGGCAGCCTGATCGCGGTGCCGGTCTGGCCCGTCACCAGGTCGACCCTCGGGTAGGCGACCACCTCCGAGACCGCGCCGCGCAGCACCACCGACACCGACGCTTGCCGCCTGGTGGCGCGCTGCGACTGGCCTGCCAGCCGCCCGTGCTTTCCACCTGCCGCAGTGTCCTGGTGTTGGACTACGCGCTCTGGTTCACGACCAAAGCAAAACCCTCCAGAACCCCATTCAAGTCCCCTTCCGCCGCTGTAGTGCCCGGCTCGTACAGCTTCACCGGCTCTAGCAGCGTGTAGCTCTGGTTCACCGGCGGGAAACTGCGCAGGTTCGTCTGCAGGCTCGCGGCGACTTCCTGCGGCACGATCACTTCATTCCCGTCCAGTCCGATCGCGTCCGCGTCCAGCCCCTGAGCTTCGGCAGCTTTCGTGAATACCTCCGCGACCTCCTCTGCCGACTGGCCTTCCGCTGGGATGATGTGGATCTCGTCGCTCACTTGGACTCCGTCTTCCGGGTCGATGGTGCAGGGCCGTCCGGCATGCTGCCCGGGCCGGTGATGCCATAGGCGTGGACCCGCCCAGAGAGGCCGCGAGTTCACCCGCACGGGGCCACCACACCGAGCGGCGCCGCTCAGAGGTTCTGTGTGTCCTGCAGCCGGAGTCTGTGGGCCACAACAGCCCGCGCGCAGTATCCGCACACCCGAGCGTCATTAAACCCACCGGCATTCACAGGCCAGGCCCGCGGCCCGGCGGGCGGCGCGGGCCTGTTCGCCGGCCGTGCAGGCGTAGATGGGTGTGGCGCGCGGCGAGGCCCGCTGCGGGCCTTCTCCCGGGGCGTACCCGTGCGGTGTGGGGAATTCGCCCAGCTCCCACCCGGCCGATGTGGGGTCTGCGTCCGGGTGCCCCGGGGTCGCAGGGCCTGTTGTGACTTCTCCCACCTGCTCTTGCCGGGGCGAGGAACGCTTACCTACGTTCGGTCGCATGTCCCCCCATGACCGCGCCCTTCCCGGCGAACCGGACGAACCCGCTGCAGCGAGCAGGCCTGCGGCGGACCGACCTGGCGCCCTCCCCTCGGTCGACCTGGACGTCGACCTGAGCTCACACGAACTGCTCCGGCGCGCTCATGTCCTGGACGCTCTCGGCCCCGACTGGGACCCCGTCGCCGCACTACGCGGCGAGGAAGCGGCGTATGAGCTGCTCTATTCCGGCCTCAGCGCGGAGCAGCAGCGCGTCTACGACGAACTGGTCTCGGCCGGTGTGCTTCCGCGGGGAGGGGGCGGCCATGCTTCCGCTTGACCCACAGGCCGACGTCGGGCGTCGCGCCTGGGTGACCTGCCCGAGCTGCGACGACCGTCGCGGGTGCGCCACCTGCGAGCAAGGGCGCACCTGCTCCGAGCACTGGCGCTACCTGCTCTCCAACGTCGGCAGCCTGCTCCACCTGCAGTGCCGGTCGTGCACCCACATCTGGACACACGAGACCCACTTCGGTGCCACCCGATCCGCGTGGGAGCGCATTACCAGCGGCCTGCGAAGACGGTGATCATTTACAACGGCTGACTCAGTTGAGCCGGGTCGTCGGTGCCGCCGCGGGCTGTGGCCGGTAACGCCGGACGGCGGATCGGCGCCCGCTTTCGGATGACCTCACGGTCTGTCGTCGGGGACGGCGGACAGCCTTGGCCGAGGATCGCGGTCGGCAGCCATCGCTGCCTGCCGTTCGTCCGCCCGGAGGCAGCCGTGCACATCCTGCTCCTAGCCAGCGCGTTCAACAGCCTGACGCAGCGTGCCCACGCCGAACTGCGGGACCGTGGCCACACCGTGGCGGTGGAACTGGCCCTGCCCGGCAGCCCGTTGCCGGAAGCCGTGCGACAGCATGCGCCACAGCTCATCGTGGCGCCGATGCTGAAGACGGCGATTCCCGAGGAGGTGTGGACGGCGCACACGTGTCTCGTCGTCCATCCGGGGCCCGTGGGCGACCGCGGACCGTCCTCCCTGGACTGGGCGATTCACGAGGGCGCCGACGAGTGGGGCGTCACCGTCCTGCAGGCCGATGGGGAGATGGACGCCGGTGACGTGTGGGCCTCCGTACCGTGCCGGGTCCCTCAGGTTCCCAAGAGCGAGCTGTACCGGGGCGAGATCGCCGACGCGGCGCTCGAGGCCGTCATGCTCGCGGTGGAACGCTTCGCCTCGGGAACCCACGTACCGCGCAAGCAGGACGCGGCATGCACGGCCGACGCTCGCCTGCGCGTCCGTCCGTACCTCGACCAGAGCGTACGGCGGATCGATTGGGCCGAGGACTCCACGCAGGACGTCCTGCGCAAGCTGAGAGCGGCGGACTCGCAGCCCGGTGTGCTGGACGTGCTGCTCGGCGGTGAGTGGTATCTGCACGGCGGTCATCCCGAGAGTGTGTTGCGCGGCCGCCCGGGCGAGCTGCTGGCCACCCGGGCCGGAGCGGTCTGCCGGGCCACCAGGGACGGCGCCGTGTGGATCCCCGAGCTGCGGCCCCGGCGCGTGCCCGGGCAGCCGCCCACGTACAAACTGCCTGCCGTGCGAGCACTGGGCGACCTGCTGCCGCCCCTGCCCGATCATGCCCTGCCCGTGCTGCCCGAGGTGAGGCACCGTACCTGGACGGACATCCGCTACCGGGAGGACGGGGACGTCGGGTTCCTCTCGTTCTCCTTCCCCGGCGGCGCCATGAGCACGGAGCAGTGCCGGCGTCTGCTGGACGCCTACCGGGAAGCGTGCGAGCGGCCCACGTCCGTCCTGGTGCTGGGCGGCGAACGGGACTTCTTCTCCAACGGGATCCACCTGAACGTCATCGAGGCCGCGGACGACCCGGCTGCCGAGTCCTGGTCGAACATCAACGCCATCGACGATCTGGTCGAGACGGTCCTGACGACGACGGACCGGCTGGTGGTCGCCGCGGTCGCGGGCAACGCCGCGGCGGGCGGGGTGATGCTCGCCCTGGCGGCCGACGAGGTGTGGTGCCGCTCAGGCGCCGTGCTGAACCCCCACTACCGCCTGATGGGCCTGTACGGCTCGGAGTACTGGACGCACACCCTGCCGCGCAGGGTGGGTCCGGCGACGGCCGAACGGCTCATGCGTGAGGCCCTCCCGGTGAGCTCGGCGGCCGCCCTGCGCCTCGGCCTCGTCGACCGGGTGGTCGACTGCGCTCCGCGGGCGTTCGCGGGGGAGGTCGACGGCCTGGCGGCCCGGCTGGCGTCACTGTCGGCGACGGCGTCAAGGATCTCCGCGAAGAAGTCGGAGCTGGACCGGCTGGAGAGCATGACCCCGCTGGCCGGCTTCCGTGAGCGGGAGCTGGCGCGGATGCGCCGGACCTTCGACGACCCGGATGCCCCGTACCACGCGCTGCGTCGTTCCTTCGTCCACAAGGAGCGGCCGGCGTGCACCCCGCCGCACCTCGGTCCCGCCCGGGTCGCGCAAACCGGTCCGACCCCCTCCACCGCGGATGTCACCGGAATGGCCCTGCATGGCGTCTCGTCGCGGCCGAACGGTTGATACGAAGAGAAGCGATGGTCGAAATCTGGGCTTTCATTCCTTACCTCCCCAGGAGGCGGTCCCATGACTGAGGCGACGCCGGACACGGTCGGCGCTGCGGACGCGAGCGGTGCGCCCGCCGACGAGACACCCACGATCCACATTCTCTGGATCAACGCGGGCCTGAGCTGCGACGGTGACTCGGTCGCGCTGACGGCGGCCATGCAGCCCAGCATCGAGGAGATCGTGCTCGGTGTGCTGCCGGGTCTTCCGAAGATCGCCGTCCACTGGCCGCTCATCGACTTCGAGTGCGGTCCGGTCGGCGGCTCGGACACGTTCATCGAGTGGTTCTTCAAGGGGGAGCGGGGCGAGATCGACCCGTTCGTCCTGGTCGTCGAGGGCTCCATCCCTAACGAGGCGATCAAACCCGAGGGCTATTGGTGCGGATTCGGCGACAACCCGGAGACCGGCCAGCCGATCACCACCAGCGAGTGGATCGACCGGCTCGCCCCGAAGGCATTGGCGGTCGTCGCCATCGGCACCTGCGCCACCTACGGCGGCATCCACGCCATGGCAGGCAATCCGACCGGCGCGATGGGCGTGCCCGACTATCTCGGCTGGGACTGGAAGTCCCATGCCGGCATCCCCATCGTGTGCGTCCCCGGCTGTCCGATCCAGCCCGACAACTTCTCCGAGACGCTCACCTATCTGCTCTACCAGGCGGCCGGCGCCGCCCCGATGATCCCGCTGGACGACAAGCTGCGCCCGACCTGGTTGTTCGGGGCCACCGTGCACGAGGGCTGCGACCGCGCGGGCTACTACGAGCAGGGTGAGTTCGCCCTGTCGTACGACTCGCCGAAGTGCCTGGTCAAGCTCGGCTGCTGGGGTCCGGTCGTCAAGTGCAACGTGCCCAAGCGCGGCTGGATGAACGGGATCGGCGGCTGCCCCAACGTCGGCGGCATCTGCATCGCCTGCACCATGCCCGGGTTCCCCGACAAGTTCATGCCGTTCATGGACGAGCCGCCCGGCGCCAAGCTCTCCAGCACGGCCAGCGGCGCCTATGGAGCCGTGGTCCGCAAGCTGCGCTCGATCACGGCGAAGACGGTGGACAAGGAGCCCAAGTGGCGCCGCACCGGAGAGAAGATCACCACCGGCTACCGGCCCCCGTGGTGAGCATCCGCCGCGAGTGACGCGGTAATCCGCTCCCCGCTTCGTGCACCCCCCACACGAACCTCCCGCGCAACGAAGGGCACGGCACACAGATGGCACCGACGACGAAGGCGGCCGGCGACGGCAGCGGCCTGGTGGAGATGGCCTGGGACCCGATCACGCGGATCGTGGGCAGCCTGGGCATCCACACCAAGATCGACTTCAAGCAGAAGCGGGTCGCGGAGTGCTACAGCACGTCGTCGGTCTTCCGCGGCTACAGCGTCTTCATGCGCGGCAAGGACCCGCGCGACGCCCACTTCATCACCAGCCGCATCTGCGGCATCTGCGGCGACAACCACGCCACCTGCTCGGTGTACGCGCAGAACATGGCGTACGGCGTGAAGCCCCCGCACCTCGGTGAGTGGATCATCAACCTCGGCGAGTCCGCGGAGTACATGTTCGACCACAACATCTTCCAGGAGAACCTGGTCGGGGTCGACTACTGCGAGAAGATGGTCAAGGAGACCAACCCCGGCGTCCTCGAACTCGCCGAGCGCACCGAGGCCCCGCACGCCGCAGAGCACGGCTACCGCACGATCGCCGACATCATGCGCTCGCTCAACCCCCTGGAGGGCGAGTTCTACCGCGAGGCCCTCCAGGTCAGCCGCTACACGCGCGAGATGTTCTGCCTGATGGAGGGTCGCCATGTGCACCCCTCCACGCTCTACCCGGGCGGCGTCGGAACCATCGCCTCCGTGCAGCTCTTCACGGACTACCTCAGCCGGCTGATGCGCTACGTGGAGTTCATGAAGCGCGTCGTGCCCCTCCACGACGACCTGTTCGACTTCTTCTACGAGGCGCTGCCCGGGTATGAGGAAGTCGGCCGCCGACGTGTCCTGCTCGGCTGCTGGGGCGCGCTCAACGACCCCGAGTACTGCGACTTCACCTACGCCAACATGACGGACTGGGGCCGGCGCATGTTCGTCACGCCCGGCATCATCGTCGACGGCAAGCTCGTCACCAACGATCTCACCGAGATCAACCTCGGCATCCGCATCCTGCTGGGCAGCTCCTACTACGAGGACTGGCAGGGACAGGAGCAGTTCGTCACCCATGACCCGCTCGGGAACCCGGTGGACCCGCGTCACCCGTGGAACCAGCACACCATCCCCACCCCGCAGAAGCGGAACTTCGACGACAAGTACAGCTGGGTCATGTCCCCGCGCTGGTTCGACGGCAAGGACCACCTCGCCCTGGACACCGGCGGCGGCCCCATCGCCCGCCTGTGGTCGACCGCCCTGTCCGGTCTCGTCGACATCGGGTACGTCAAGGCCACCGGCCAGAGCGTGGTCATCAACCTGCCCCGCACCATGACCAAGCCGGAGACCACCTTCGAGTGGAAGATCCCGAAGTGGTCCAACGCGCTGGAGCGCAACCGCGCCCGCACGTACTTCCAGGCGTACTCCGCCGCCGTCGCCCTGCACTTCGCGGAGAAGGGACTGGCAGAGGTCCGCGCCGGACGCACCCAGACCTGGGAGAAGTTCGAGGTTCCGGACGAGAGCATCGGCGTCGGCTTCACCGAGGCGGTCCGCGGTGTCCTCTCCCACCACATGGTGATCCGGGACGGCAAGATCGCCAACTACCACCCGTACCCGCCGACCCCCTGGAACGCCAGCGTCCGGGACACCTACGGCACACCCGGCCCGTACGAGGACGCCGTGCAGAACACGCCCATCTTCGAGGAGAACACCCCGGAGAACTTCAAGGGCATCGACATCATGCGCGCCGTCCGCAGCTTCGACCCCTGTCTGCCCTGTGGCGTGCACATGTACGTCGGGGGCGGCAAGACGGTGAAGTCCATGCACGTGCCCACCGGCCTGAGCGGACTGGGCGGATGAGCGCGGTCAGCTCCACGGAGCAGACCGGGCGCCGTGTCGAGGAGGTGCTCGACCGGCTGGCCGCGAGCGGCGACCCGGCCGCCGCCGCGGCGGCGGAGGAACTCGTCCGGTCCCTCATGGACTTCTACGGTGCCGGCCTCGCCCGCATCCTCCAGCTGCTGTCCGGTGCTCCCGGCGAAGCAGCGGCACGCCTCCTGGGCGACGACCTGGTCGCGAGCCTGCTCGTCCTGCACGACCTGCACCCCGAGGACCGCGACACCCGCATCGCCCGCGCCCTCGACGGTGTTCGGGAACACACCCTGGAGGTGGTGGGCTTCGACGACGAGAGCGGCACCCTGACGCTGCGGTCCCGGGAGCCCGGCGGCTGCGGTTGCGGCTCCGGCACGGGTGCCCGGGAGGCCGCGGAGGCAGCGCTCGCCTGCTTCGCGCCGGAGGTCCGGGCCGTCGACGTACAGACCGCACCCGCCGGGCCCACGCTCCTGCAGATCAGCACGGCACCGACGGGGGCTCGATGACGGCGTCCCCGGAAACGCGCACGCCCGGTCTGCGGAGGTTCCTCACCGAGCGACCTCCGCAGACCGAACGGTGCGAGCTGTGCGCCGTGGCGGTGGAGGCGGGCCACCGTCATCTCGTCGACACCGACAAACGCGCCCTTGTCTGCGCCTGCGCCCCGTGCGCGCTGCTGATGGAGCAGCCGGGCGCCGCCGCGGGCCGCTTCCGTACGGTCCCGGCCCGCTACCTCACCGATCCCGGACACCGCCTCGACGAGAGCGCGTGGGAGGCGCTGCAGATCCCGGTCGGCGTCGCCTTCCTCTTCCGTAACGCGGCGCTCGACCGGCTGGTCGCCCTCTACCCGAGCCCGGCCGGAGCCACCGAGAGCGAACTCGAACCGGCCACGTGGACAGATGTCCTCGGTGGCAGCCGGCTCACCGAACTGCTCGAACCCGACGTGGAGGCGTTGCTGCTGCGCCGCACCGACGGCCGCTTCGAGTGCCACCTCGTACCGATCGACATCTGCTACGAACTCGTCGGCCGTATGCGCCTGTTGTGGCAGGGATTCGACGGTGGAGCCGAGGCCCGCGCCGCGCTGGACGCGTTCTTCGCGGACGTCGCGCGACGCGTCCGGCCCCTGGGAGAGGTGGGGCACCCGTGACCGAATTCTCCTTCGCCTGCACCGGCGTCCGCGCCGACCGGTACGCCGCTGGGCCGACCCTCGTCTTCCGGCTGCGCGTCACCGCCGCAGACAACGCGCGCGTGCACGCCCTCGCGTTGCGCTGCCAGATCCGCATCGAACCCGCCCGCCGCGGCTACGAGCCCGCCGAGGCCGACGGCCTCGCGGACCTCTTCGGCGAGCGCTCACGCTGGGGCAGCACGCTCCAGCCGGTGCAGTTCGCCCAGGTCTCGGTCATGGTCCCGAGCTTCACCGGAGAGATCGAGACCGACCTCGTCGTGCCCTGCACTTACGACATGGAGATCGCCGCCACCCGCTACCTCACCGCCCTCACCGACGGCGAGGTCCCCCTGCTGATGCTCTTCTCCGGTACGGCGTTCACCGGAACCGGCGGCTTCCAGGTGGAGCCCGTCCCGTGGGACCGCGAGGCAGCCTTCCGGATGCCCGTCACCGCCTGGCGGGAGATGGTCGAGCAGCACTTCCCCGGCTGCGGCTGGATCCGGCTGCCCCGCGACACCATGGACGCCCTCCTCGCCTACCGCTCCCGGCACGCCCTGCCCTCCTGGGAGGCGACCGTCGCGGCGCTGCTGGAGGGGGCCGACCCGCCCGCGCACGACCCCCTGCGCGCCCTCACCGCCACCACCGGAAGGACCGATCCGTGACCGTGACCGCGTTCGCCCCCGAGACCGAGGAGCGCCTCGCTCTCGCCCGACAGGTGGCCGACGCCGTCCTCTTCGAGGGCTATGTGCTCTACCCGTACCGCGCCTCGGCGGCCAAGAACCGGCTGCGCTGGCAGTTCGGTGTGCTCGTGCCGCCCGGCTGGGGCACCGAGTGCGAGGAAAACGACTTCCAGCACACCGAATGCCTGATGGAACCGAAGGCGGGGGCGACCCTCTCGGCCGAGGTGCGGTTCCTGCACGCCCGAAGGCGCACGGTGCAGCGGGCCCGTCCGGACGGCGGCTTCGACACGGTGCCCGAACTCCGCCTCGACGACCGGGTGTTGGTGCCCTGGGACGAGGGAAGCGAGGAGCGCGTCGCGGTGGTCGCGCCGATTGAGGAGCTCCTCGGTGACGGCGTCACACATCCCTTCCGGCTCCCTGCCCGCGAGGACACCGAGCCGGTCCTGGACGAGGTCGGCCGAACCGTCGGCCGACTGGTCCGGCGCTGCGAGGAGATCAGCGGGACCGTACGGCTCTCCGCCCGCGAACTCGACGGCCCCTACCGGGTGTTGCGGCTGACCGCCGTCGTCGAGAACACCAGCGACTGGACAGCGCCCGAGGGCCGCGGCGCGGACCGGGAGGCGGCGCTGCCGCACTCCCTGGTCGCCAGCCACCTCCTCATGGCCCTCAGCGCCGGATCATTCCTGTCGATGACCGATCCCCCCGAGTGGGCGAAGGGCGCGGTCGCTGCCTGCCGCAACCTGCACACCTGGCCCGTACTCGCGGGCGAGGCCGGCCGCGCCGACCTCGTGCTGTCCTCGCCGATCATCCTGGAGGACCATCCGGCCATCGCGCCGGAAAGCCCCGGCGCGCTCTACGACGCCCTCGAGATCGACGAGATCCTCGCCCTGCGCACCGCGGCCCTCACCGAGGAGGAGAAACGCGAAGCCCGGGGTACGGACGAGCGGGCGGCCGCCGTGATCGAGCTGGCCGACTCGATGCCGCCCGAGGTTCTGGAACGTCTGCACGGGGCGGTGCGGAGCCTGCGTGAGGTGACCGGGCCCGGCCCCGCCGCTCCGGACGACGGCTTCCCCGACGAATACGGGGTGATGCGGCCGGACACCCCCTGGTGGGACCCCGCGAGCGAGGCGGGCTTCGACCCGGCGCAGGACCGTGTGCTCGTCGACGGCCGGTCGGTGGGCCAGGGCAGCCGCGTCGAACTGCACCCGGGCCTGCGGCGCACCGACGCGCAGGACATCTTCCTGCAGGGCCGCGCCGCGAAGGTCGAGGCGGTGCTGCACGACGTGGACGGCGGGGTGCACCTGGCGGTCACCGTGGAGGGCGACCCGGGCGCCGACGTCCGCCGCGAGCAGGGACGGTTCCTGTACTTCCAGCCCGACGAGGTCACACCGCTGGAGGACGACGTATGAACCATCTCCCACCGCCAGGTCCAAGGACTCTCGTGGCGGGCATCGGCAACGTCTTCCTCGGAGACGACGGCTTCGGGGTGGAGACCGCACGCCGACTCGCCGAGCGCGACCTGCCCGGACACATCGAGGTCGTGGACATCGGAGTGCGCGGGGTGCACCTCGCCTATCAGCTGCTGGACGGCTACGACACCCTCGTTCTCGTGGACGCCACGGCACGCGGCGAAGCCCCCGGCACGCTGTACGTGATCGAGCACGACGTCGGCGGAGGGAGCCCTTCACCCGCCGCCCCCGCGCTGGACGGCCACCGGATGACCCCCGACACCGTCCTGGCCCTGCTGGGCACCCTGTGCGCCGGGACCGGCGGCGAGCCACCACGCCGCGTCCTGGTCGTGGGATGCGAACCAGCCTCGGTGGACGAGGGCATCGGTCTCAGCCCGCCGGTGTCCGACGCCGTACCGGAGGCCGTCCGGCTGATCGAAAAGCTGCTGAGGCACGGGGAGCCGGGAGAGTCCGCGCCGCGGGCCACGGCCGGTGGGATCTCGACACGAGGAGAGACGGGATGAAGAAGATCGTCATCGGAGGAGCGGCCCTCGCCGCCCTGGTCGCCGTCTTCGCCGAGGTGCTTCCCGACCTCCGGCGCTACCTGCGCATCCGACGGATGTGACACGTGGGAGCCAGCGGTGCGCCGTGAGGTTGCGTCGAACGGTGTATCTGCCGGCCGGTGACGGCGTGCCGGGCCGCTCGACCAGGCGGCGCCCGCCTCTAATGAAGCCCGGCGGGGGGCCATCTTCGGAAGGACGGAGACCCATGCACGAGATGTCCGTCGCGCTGGCCGTCGTCGACCAGGTGGAAGAGGCCGCCGCGCGGGCCAAAGGCGTCACGGCGGTGCGATCGGTACGGCTCCAGGTGGGCGAGCTGGCCGGCGTCGTACCCGATGCACTCGCCTTCTCCTTCGAACTGGCCTGCGCCGGAACCCTGCTGGAAGGCGCCGAACTGATCACCGAAGCGGTGCCGGGGCGGGCCCGCTGCACACCCTGCTCACACGAATGGGCCGTCGGCATGCCACCCCGGCTGACCTGCCCCGCGTGCGGCGGTACGCAGACTGACCTGCTCGCGGGCCGGGAACTGCAGATCGTCGACGTGCACTGGGAGGACGGCCTCGGCCCCCCGCACGCGCCCGCCCGCGAACCGATCTCCGAGGAGCGCTGAACCATGTGCCGTGTCGTCGACCTGCGGCAGGCCGTACTCGCCAAGAACGACGCGAGCGCCCACGACCTGCGCGCTCGCCTCACTGCCCGAGGCACCGCGGTCGTCAACCTGTTGTCCAGTCCGGGCAGCGGCAAGACCGCGCTGCTGGAGCGCGAACTGCTGCGGGCACGGGAGCGGGCCGTTTCCGTCGCGGCGCTGAGCGCCGATCTGGCCACCGAGAACGACGCGGCCCGGCTGGCGCGTTCGGGGGTCCCCGTCAAGCAGGTACTCACCGACGGACTGTGCCATCTGGAGGCGGGGATGCTCGCGGGGCACCTGGACGGATGGCTGCCCGACGACACCCGGCTGTTGTTCGTGGAGAACGTCGGCAACCTGGTCTGCCCGGCCTCCTACGACCTGGGGGAGACGCTGAGGGTCACCCTCGCCTCCGTGACGGAGGGCGAGGACAAGCCGCTCAAGTACCCCACCGCCTTCGGCCTCGCCCACCTGGTCGTGGTCACCAAGATCGACATCGCGGAGGCCGTCGAGTTCGACGAGGCTGCGTTCCGCGCGAATGTGGAACAGGTCAACCCCGGAGTCGAGGTGGTCCTGACCTCGGCACGCCGGGGGCAGGGAGTCGGCGCGCTGCTCGACAGGGCGATGGCAGCCGCGGACGGCGCCCCCGTCCACTCGCCGGTCATGGCCCGGCTGCCCCATCACCACGGTCACACCCACGCGCACACGGAGGCCATCGGCACGATGGCCCGTACCCACTCGTGAGCGGTCCACAGGCCCCGGCCGCCGTCGCCGACGACAGTCCGCGACGCCGACGGGTCACCGTCCGGGGAGTGGTTCAGGGCGTGGGCTTCCGGCCCTACCTGTACGGCCTCGCCACCGAACTCGCCCTCGCCGGACACGTGACCAACACCCCGGAGGGCGTCGTCGTCGAGGTCGAGGGCACCGCCTCGGCCGTGGCCCGGTTCTGCGACCGGATCGCCGCCCAGGCACCCCCGCTGGCCCGCGTCGAGTCCGTCCACCACCTGGAGATGCCTTCCGTCGGCGGCACCGTGTTCACCATCCTCACCTCCCGCACCGAGGGACCGGCCCGCACCCTGGTCTCCCCGGACTCCGCCACCTGCGCCGACTGCCTCGCCGAGCTGGCCGACCCGGCGGACCGGCGCTACCGCCATCCGTTCGTCAACTGCACCCACTGCGGACCGCGCTTCACGATCGTCACCGGCGTGCCGTACGACCGGGCCAACACCACCATGGCCGGCTTTGCGATGTGCTTCGACTGCGCCCGGGAGTACGCGGATCCGGCCGACCGCCGTTTCCACGCGCAGCCGGTCGCCTGCCCGGCCTGCGGGCCGCGTCTGCGGCTGGTCGTCGCCCAGGAGCCAGGGCTCAGGAGTGTCGACGGTGCGGACCCGGTCACTGAGGCGCGCACACTGCTGACGCGGGGCGCGATCCTTGCCGTGAAGGGCCTGGGCGGCTACCACCTGGCCTGCGATGCCACGAACCAGGCGGCGGTCGCCCTCCTACGACGCCGCAAGGCGCGCGGGGACAAGCCGTTCGCTGTCATGGCCAGGGCCGCGGACGACGTCCGCCACCTTGTCCGGCTGAGCCCCGAGGAGCGGGGCCTGCTCGAGGGCCGGGCCAGGCCGGTCGTCCTGCTGAGGCGGCGTCCGCATCCGTCGTACACCGCCGGGGAGCCGTGGCCCGCCGAGGCCGTCGCGCCCGGGAGCCCCGACCTCGGCGTGATGCTGCCGTACACGCCCCTGCACCATCTGCTGCTCGGCCTGCCCGGCGACCCGGACGGCCCCCGGCTGCTTGTCATGACCAGCGGCAACGTGTCCGGTGAGCCGATCGTCACCGACGACACCGAGGCGCTGGAGCGGCTCGCGCACCTGGCCGACGCCTGGCTCACGCACGACCGGCCGATCCACGTTCCGTGCGACGACTCCGTGGTACGCGTCTGCGACGGGGAGCCGCTGGTGATCCGCCGCTCACGTGGCTACGCCCCGTTGCCGGTGCCCCTCCCGCTGCCCGTGCGGCCGGCCCTCGCCGTCGGCGGAGACCTGAAGAACGCCTTCTGCCTGGGGTCGGGTCGCAGCGCCTGGCTGTCGGCGCACATTGGAGACATGGACGACGTCGGCACGCAGCGGGCCTTCGAGCGCGCGGCGACGCAATTGGAGTCCATCACGGGGGTGCGGCCCGAGACCCTGGTGTCCGACCGGCATCCCGGCTACCGCTCCGCCCGCTGGGCCGACCGGAACGCGGCGCACCGGCCCGTCGTACGCGTCCAGCACCATCACGCGCACGTCGCCGCCGCGATGGCCGAGCACGGGCTCGACGGCACGCGCGCGGTGATCGGCGTCGCCTTCGACGGGACGGGCCACGGCGACGACGGCGCCGTGTGGGGCGGGGAGTTCCTGCTCGCGGACTACGACCGCTTCACCAGGTTCGGGCACCTCGCGTACGTTCCGCTGCCCGGGGGCGACGCCGCGGTGCGCCGGCCATACCGCATGGCACTGGCCCATCTGAGGGCGGCAGGGATCGACTGGTCCGACGACCTCGCCTGTACGGCCGCCTGCCCGCCCGACGAACTCCGCCTGCTGGGACAGCAGCTGGAGCGCGATCTGAACTGTGTCCCCACGTCCAGCATGGGCCGGCTCTTCGACGCCGTGTCCTCTCTCGCCGGGGTGTGCCACCGAGCCGGATACGAGGCGCAGGCCGCCGTCGAGCTGGAGGGGGCGGCTGTGCACGCACCCGCCGAGGACACCACCGCGTACGCCTTCGCCCTGCACGCGTCGGAGGAGAACCGGGGCGGCGTCGTACGGGCCGATCCGGCACCCGTACTCGCGGCGATCGTCGGCGACCTGCGCGCGGGCACCGAGCCGGCCCGGGTCGCGGCTCGCTTCCACCGGGGCGTGACCGGCCTGGTGCACCGGATCTGCGCGCGGGCGCGAGAGCAGCACGGGCTGGACACGGTCGCCCTGACGGGAGGCGTCTTCGCCAACACGCTGCTCTCCTCGGCCTGTGCCGCAGCCCTGCGCGAGGACGGCTTCACGGTACTGCGGCACCACATGGTGCCGCCCAACGACGGCGGCCTGGCGCTGGGCCAGCTGATGGTGGCCGCCCGGGCCACTCCCACCGACTGAGCAACGCGCGACCCACAGCGAGGAGAGGCTCATGTGCCTGGCGGTACCCGGCAGAGTGCTGGACATCGAGGAACGGGACGGCACCCGGATGGCCACCGTCGACTTCGGCGGCGTGGTCAAGGAGGTGTGCCTGGAGTACCTGCCCGACCTCCAGGTCGGCGAGTACGCCATCGTCCATGTCGGGTTCGCCCTGCAACGGCTGGACGAGGAGTCGGCGCGGCAGACGCTCGAACTCTTCGCCGAACTCGGCATGTTGCAGGAGGAGTTCGGCGACCCCTGGGAAACGGCGGCGGCCGAGTCGGGCGAGGACACCGTGAACGAGGTGCGGCAGTGAAGTACATCGACGAGTTCCAGGACCCGGAGCTGGCGCGTCGGCTCCTCGACGACATCCACGCCACGGTCACCAGGCCGTGGGCCCTGATGGAGGTGTGCGGAGGGCAGACGCACAGCATCATCCGTCACGGCATCGACCAACTCCTGCCGGAGAAGGTCGAACTGATCCACGGGCCGGGCTGTCCTGTGTGCGTGACCCCGCTGGAGGTCATCGACAAGGCTCTGGAGATCGCCTCCCAGCCGGGGGTGATCTTCTGCTCCTTCGGCGACATGCTGCGCGTGCCGGGCACCGGACGGGACCTGTTCCAGGTCCGCGGGGAAGGCGGTGACGTGCGCGTCGTCTACTCGCCGCTCGACGCGCTGCGGATCGCGCAGCAGAACCCGGACCGCGAAGTGGTGTTCTTCGGCATCGGCTTCGAGACGACCGCACCCCCCAACGCCATGACAGTCCATCAGGCCCGGAAGCTGGGCATCCCGAACTTCAGCATGCTGGTGTCCCATGTCCGCGTACCGCCCGCCATCGAGGCGATCATGTCGTCGCCGAGCTGCCGTGTGCAGGCCTTCCTCGCGGCCGGGCACGTCTGCAGCGTGATGGGGGTGGGGGAGTACCCGGACCTGGCGGAGCGCTTCCGCGTTCCGATCGTCGTGACGGGCTTCGAGCCACTGGACATCCTCGAAGGCGTGCGCCGGGCCGTCCGCCAGCTGGAACGCGGTGAGTACACCGTCGACAACGCCTACGCCCGTGCCGTCCGCCCTGAGGGCAACCCGGCCGCCCGGGCCATGCTGGAGGACGTCTTCGAGGTCACCGACCGTGCCTGGCGCGGCATCGGGGTGATCCCCGACAGCGGCTGGCGGCTGTCGTCGAAGTACCGTGACCACGACGCCGAATACCGCTTCGCGGTCGGCGACATTCAGACGGCCGAACCCGCCGAGTGCCGCAGCGGAGAGGTCCTGCAGGGGCTGCTCAAGCCGCACGAGTGCGAGGCCTTCGGCACCCTGTGCACCCCGCGCACGCCCCTGGGGGCCACCATGGTCTCCAGCGAGGGCGCCTGCGCGGCGTACTACCTCTACCGGCGGCTCGACGTGCCCACCACCACGGCCCGGGAGGCGACCTCCGTTGTCTGACACCACCGATCTCCCCGTCCCCGCCGCTCTGGACATCGAGGCGTGGACGTGCCCGGCACCGGTACGCGACCGGCCCCGCGTCGTCATGGGCCACGGCGGCGGTGGAGTCCTTTCCGCCGAACTGGTCCAGCAGATCTTCGCGCCCGCCTTCGGAGGCGAGGTGCTCGCCCAGATGGGTGACGCCGCCGTCCTCTCCCTCGGTGGTGCCCGGCTGGCGTTCTCCACCGACTCCTACGTGGTGCGGCCGTTGTTCTTTCCCGGCGGCAGCATCGGTGACCTGGCGGTCAACGGCACCGTCAACGACCTCGCCATGAGCGGCGCCCGTGCCGCCTATCTCTCCTGCGGATTCATCCTGGAGGAGGGCGTCGAGCTGGACGTGCTGACGCGGGTGTCCGAGGCGCTGGGTGCGGCCGCGCGCACCGCCGGTGTGGAGGTGGCGACCGGCGACACCAAGGTGGTGGAGGCCGGACATGGCGACGGGATTTACATCAACACGGCGGGCATCGGTCTCGTCCCGGCGGGCGTCGATCTGCGCCCTCAGCGGGTTGTTCCCGGCGACGTGGTGATCGTCAGCGGCGCCATCGGTGTCCACGGGGTGGCGGTCATGAGCGTTCGCGAGGGCCTGGAATTCGGAGTGGAGATCACGAGCGACTGCGCGGCACTCGGCGGTCTGGTCGACGCCATGCTGGCCGTCACCCCGGATCTGCACGTACTGCGCGATCCCACCCGAGGCGGCCTGGCGGCCTCGCTCAACGAGATCGCGGAGGCTTCCGGCACAGGGGTGGTCATCCGGGAACGCGACGTCCCGGTCCCGACGGCCGTGGCCAACGCCTGTGCCATTCTCGGACTGGACCCCATGTACATCGCCAACGAGGGCAAGCTGGTGGCCTTCGTCCCACGCGAGCACGCCGACGCCGTTCTCGAGGCGATGCGAGCCCATCCTCTGGGCGCGGGCTCCGTGATCATCGGTGAGGCCGTCGAGGCGCACCCCGGCATGGTCGTGGCCCGGACCGGCCTGGGGGGAACGCGGGTGGTCGATCTGCCGATCGGGGAGCAACTGCCGCGGATCTGCTGACACGCGTCTCGCGCGTCGAGGAGCCTGCCGTTCGGGCGCCGAACGGACCGCTAACGCGGTCGGCGTTCGGACGGCGGGTCCTGCGGTTCTTGTGGGTCCACGCCGGTCGTGGCAGAAGCGTCCTTGGTGCCGCTGGGGCGCTGGGAGCGGCCCCTGCGTCCGGCGTCGCGTCTGCCCTTCTCGTCCGCGTCGCCGTACTCCTCGCCGCGTGCACCGCGGCTCTCGACCGTGTCACCCGGGACGGACTTCTTCTCCTCCGCGGACTTCGTCCGGCCCCGGCCTCGTTCGCCGGCCTGCTCAGTCGTACGGAAGGAGCGGCGGGCGCTCGGGTTGTCCTCCTGGCGCGTCTCATCCACATCGGGCGACCAGCCATGCTGCTCGGTGCCCTGATGACGGCTGGGGCCCTTTCCGTGTGGTGGCTCGGACGAACGTGGCTTCTTCGACATGGTCCGATCCGCCTTTTCATGGTCAGAGGGGGGCGCCGGGCACGCGCACCCACGATGGGTAAATTATCCCTCCTTGTGATGTTTCGAGCATGTTGCACTTGGCCCTACCGGGCCAGATGCCCTTTTGGGGTTCTAGAAGAAGCCCATCTTCTTGGGTAAGCAGCTGACCAGAAGGTTCTTCGTCGGCTGGTGGTACAGCCGTTGCGTATCCATGACCTGCATAAATGCGCCAACGGTAGGGGACTTGGCAGGGTACGGCCCAGGATTGGTCTATGCCGGGTCCTGCAGTTACCCACCGGCCGTACTCATCTGCTGAGCCTGCTCGCGGCCCCGGTAGTGCCCGCGCGTGTGCCGCGGGTGCTGGGTGTCGATGCTTCATTCGTCCGTCAGGTCAACTGCCCATCCGACAGGTGAGTTTGGCGACGGCTCACTGTACGGCTGGCCGCTGCCCGTACGTACGGAGTCATCGAAGCCCTTGCCGACGCAGGGCTCAAACGCTGGGCGGACAAGACATGTCAAGGCGCTGGCAAACCCGTCCGAGTACCGTTTCCGCGCCGCCGCCTCAAGAGATGGAAGCGCCGCCGCAACAGCACCCACACCATGATCCGCTGCCTCGGCGAGCGGGCCATGGCCACAGTCAGGGGGCCAAGCGCGGCATGCGCACTGGTGGAACGCCTGCGGAGCCCGCTCCTGGCTGTCGGCTGCGCCGGCCTCACTCGGCTGTGGTCGCCCGGTCGGTTCCTGTCGCGAGACGTCAGGTTCGGGTCTGTGGTCGTGTCCTGGTGAGTCCGTGTTCCACGGCCCTGAGCAGGGAGAGGGCGGCGTCGAGGTTTTCGGAGTCGTGGTGGGCGGCTTCGGAGACGGTCGTGGCCCATTCCTGTCGTACGAGGGCGGCGTTGCGGCGCCCGCGCTCGGTGGAGTGGACCGTCACGCCGCGACCGTCGCCCGAGTGGGTGTGCCGCTCGATGAACCCCTTCTGTTCGAGCCCGCGCAGGACGGTGGACAGGTTGGTGCGCTGCAGACCGGTCGCGTCCGCGATCCGGCTGGGCGGTGCTGCGGGGTCGCTCTTGAGGTAGCGCATGACCATGCCCTCGGACTGCGACAGGTGGACGGCCTGCTCGTCCGTGTAGCGGCGGAACTGGATCTCCCTGCTGATGATCAGCACGAGGTCGGCCAGCTCGGCCCACCGATCCTCGTGGTCCGTCCCTGCTGTGGGGTCTGTCTGGCGTCCTCGGTCCTCCGTCACGGCTTCAGGGTACGGGGTTGCCGCCAATTAGTTATGGGGGCATACTCATTATTTGCTCATAGTTATGAGTCCATAACTTCTTCTGCTCTTCTGGAGTCGTCGTGACGACAACCACCTCCTCCTCACAGGCCAGGGCGACCGCGCTCTCGCCCTTCGCTGTGGCCCGCGCGGGCGGGCTGCACCCGGCCGGAGTGTTCATCCTGCTCGCGGGCGCGTTCCTGCCGATCATGGACTTCTTCATCACCAACGTGGCCCTGCCCAGCATCGACGCCTCCCTGCATGCCTCGGCGTCCGCGCTGGAGTTGGTGATTGCTGGGTACGGAGTGGCGTACGCGACGCTGCTCGTCCTCGGAGGCCGGCTGGGCGACCGCTACGGCCGCCGCCGTGTCTTCCTCGGCGCCCTCGTGGGCTTCGTACTGGCGTCGCTGGCCTGCGGTGTCGCCCCCGGCGTAGGTGCGCTGATCGCAGCCCGCATCGTCCAGGGCGCCACCGCTGCTCTGCTGGTCCCCCAGGTGCTGGCGACCTTCCACCAGGTCCTCGAAGGGGAGCGCAAGTCCCGTGCCGTGGCCTTGTACGGGGCCACCTCCGGCATCGCCGCCGTGGTCGGTCAGCTGGCGGGGGGCCTGCTGGTCAGCGCCGACATCGCCGGCACCTCGTGGCGGCCGATCTTCCTGGTGAACGTGCCCATCGGTGTGATCGTGCTGATCGTCGCGGCCCGGATAGTGCCCGACACCCGCTCGCACCACCCTGTCGGCATCGACCTGCCTGGCACCGTACTGTTCGCCGCCACCCTGACCGCCCTGCTCGTCCCCCTCACGCAGGGCCACTCCCTGGGTTGGCCGTGGTGGACCTGGCTGCTGCTCGCCGCCGCGGTCGTGCTCGGCGCTGCCACCTACCTTGTGGAGACGCGCGCCGAGCGGCGCGGCGAGGTCCCGCTGCTGCCGCCGTCGCTGCTGCGTCTGCCGTCGATGTCCCGCGGCCTGGTCATGGTGTTCGCCTTCAGCATCGGCTTCGGCGCGTTCATGTTCGTCTTCGCGCTCACCGTCCAAAACGGCCTGCACGCCGACGCCCTGCACGGCGGTCTGGCGATCCTGCCGATGGCCCTGCTCTTCTTCGCCGGCTCCCTGCTCGCACCCCGCCTCCTCACTCGCTTCGGCAGGGCAGCCCTGTCTGCCGGAGCCGTCGTCCAACTCGCCGGCCTGGTCTGCCTGGTGACGGTCCTGCTCGTGAAGTGGCCACACGTCAGCCTGTGGGCCATGTCCCTGCCGCTCGCTCTGGCCGGGGCCGGGCAGTCGATGCTGTTCGCCGGTCTGTTCCGCAGCGTCCTCGCCGATGTCCCCGCCCACCTCGGCGGCATCGGCAGCGGCGCGCTGATCACTCTGCAGCAGAGCGGACTCGCCCTCGGGGTGGCCACGCTCGGAACCCTCTACATCGGCCTAGCACCGCACGGCGTCGCACACGCCTTCGCCGGAGTCGAATACGTACACATGGGCATCGTCGCCCTCCTCGCGATCGGCGCCGCCGCACTGCCGCGCTTCACTGCTGCCGCGTCGGCCACCACGCCGGTCGTCGAAGCCTGAACCCGCCCCTCTCGCCCCCCTCGCAAGGGAGCAGCGATGAGTCTTCTCGACTTGTCGCGATGGCAGTTCGCCATCACCGTCATGTTCCACATGACCTTCCCGTCGATCACTGTCGATCTTCCTGTCGGTCGTCTACGGCCTGCACTGGCGCACCGGCAGGGCGGTCTACCTCCAGATGTTCCGGTTCTGGCGGCGCATCTTTCGCCGTCGGCTTCGCGATCGGCGTGGTCGCCAGCGCCGTCATCACCTTCCGGATGGGCCTCAACTGGTGCGCGTACGGGGCGAAGACGGGCCCGGTCATCGGCATGGAGGTCGTGACCGCCATGTCCTGCGTGATGCTTTCGTGTGGGTGACACTCGGATGGGCGAAGACAGCGGATACGCTCCGGACGGCTGCCGTCTGCCCGTGTCCGGGCGCCGCTAGTGCTCTGACCGCATAGGTTCGCCGGGCTGGCCGTGGTGGCGGTTGGATGTGGGGTGACGTCCGATCCGACCGCTGGAGGCGCGGTGGCTGAGCCTGTCCGTGTGCGCAGGTTGACCGATCAGGAGGGGCAGAAGCTGCAGCAGATCGTGCGCCGGGGCAGTACCAATTCGGTGCGCTACCGGCGCGCGATGATGCTGCTGGCCTCGGCCGGCGGGAACGCGTGCCGGTGATCGCCCAACTCGTGGCGGCCGACGAGGACACCGTCCGGGATGTGATCCACCGGTTCAACGAGATCGGCCTGGCTTGTCTGGACCCTCAGTGGGCGGGAGGCCGTCCCCGCCAACTCAGCCCTGACGACGAGGACTTCGTCGTCCAGACGGCCACCACCCGCCCGGTCAAGCTCGGCCAGCCCTTCACTCGCTGGTCACTGCGCAAACTTGTCGCCTCCCTGCGCAGAGTCCACGGCCGGATCATTCGCATCGGCCGCGAAGCGTTACACAGCACCCCAACCACACCGTCCAGACCCGAGCCCTGCACGCCTACCTCCGCTGGCGCAACGCCAACGCCCGCCACCCGGGCGTCCTGGCCGCCGAACGCAAGGAACGCGCCCGCATCCGCAGCGAGAAGGGCATCCGATGGGGCAGACGCCCCCTCGCCGCCGCGGTCTGAACGACCCGGCGAACCCATGCGCTCACAGCACTAGCCAGCCGAACTGACCAAGGTCTCGAAACCTGAGCCATCGCAGTAGGACACTGCCCGACCCTCAGCCCCGATGTCGCCGCCGACCGCGTTGACGGTGTCATCGAGGATGTCGGTGCCACCGTGTTCCAGGCCTGCCCGGTCAAGCCTTTTCGAGGCCTCGATGACCGCATGCCCTGCCGATTCGGTGTTATCGAACTCGGGCGACTGGACACCCGGTCCGTCACCGGCATCGGCGTCTGGCTCGCCGGTTGTCGTGGCGTGCGCCGCGTCCTGCCAGGACCCCAGCTTGGTGCAGTAATCCCGTTGCCGCTCCTTGGCCTGCGCTGGATCGTCCGACGAACAACCGCTCATCAGGACAGCGGCAACGACAACGGCCGCTGCTCGCCTGACTGCTCGTGTAATCCCACCGCTGTGCTGCAAGGACATGCCCTCCCCGAAGCTTCCGCCACAGAGTATGGATCACGAAGGTGTCACCTTGCGCTGATCTCCGCGCATCATCAGCAACGGATCGGCGAGGAGCTGAGCACACGAACAACCCGGCGAACCTATGGGGTCACAGCACTAGCCGCGACTGGTGGCGGGAGAAGTCGGAAACCCGCTCCACACCTTTCAACGGCCACCACTTCACTCTCATCCAGCCCGCCAGAACCCTGCATCGGTGACCAGCGCCTAGCTTCGTCACGCATCGGCGCGCCGGCAGCCGGCGTCGTGAAAGTTCGCCGTGCAGCCGTTCACCGGCTCGCGCGTACGCCTCGTCGGCGGCATTCAGCAGCCTGCTGCGGTCCGGTTCTTCGGCCTGTGTCATCTCGGACGCGGATTTCGCTGCCTCCGAGTGGAGGGTGTGCACTTCCTGGAAGCATTGGGCGAACGCGACGTACGCGGCCCGCTGAGGCTCGCGCAGCAACCGCACGTGCTCGGCGCCGAGCTGTGTCCGAGCCTGTCCACGGCCCAAGAGCCCGGTCGCTAGAGCGGCACCGCCGGTGCCCAGCGCCCCCACGGCCGCGCTGAGCAGCGCAGCAAGTCCCGCATCCATGACCGGTCAGCTCAGGGCCTGCTGGCCTGCTTCGACGGAGGCGCGGCGCGATCGTCCGCCCCGCAGAACCAGGGCCACAGCGGACAGAACTACCGACCCTCTTCCCTTGAGCTGCCGGACGAGCGCAGGCGGGTTAGTGAACTGCGGTGCGGGGTGCGGCACGTCCACAGCCCCAGCGGAGGTCGTGTGCCGGGGGTGCGCTCAGATCCGAGCGACGAGGGCGTGTTGCGCGTACTCCACGCATCCTCGATGCGGTCACCGCCGGCCGCCTCCTTGATGCTTGCCGCTGGGTGTGACGGGCCGTTGTGAGGTCGAGGCTAGGGTGGGCGCATGTCTGTGAACATCCACCTCTACCTGGACATCACGAAGCTTGCCTCCGCTGAGGAAGCCGACGCGGTGGGGGTGACAGTGGAAGAGGTTTTCAAGGAGCACGGCATCGACTCGTGGATGTACGTGGGCGTTTTTCATGACCCGCCCAAGGTCATGACGAGCAGCGAAAACGGACCGATCATCATCAGCGGGTTCGCAAAGTGGTCCGAGCAGTTCGAGTCCGACGTGACCCAGTCGATCCGTGCCACTGCGCCCGAGGCTCACATCGACGTGGAGTGGGGATACCCCGACGAGGGGTGATTGCGAGAGTGTCCGGGTTCTCCGGATGCCCGGGCTGCGGGTGTCAGCTGTTCTTCCTGAGGCTGCGCATGAGGTCCTTCATGTCCTTGATCAGGAGCGGTTCGAGTTCCGTGGGAGTGGGGGCCGGGGGCAGGTCTCCGAAACTCTGGGTGGATATCCCCAGCGTGAACTCGGCTTGGCCGTCGAGCACGTTCAGCTGCATCCAGTGTGAGCCGCCACCGAAGTCATTCGTGACCAGATAGGCGTGGTCCGCGAGGCCGGGAACACGGTGCACCTCGGTTGCCCCGCCACCGCCGCCTGCCGCGAACCGCTTGGTGGTGCCTGCCCGCCGGGCCTCGAACTCGGCTGTCAGGTCGGTCTGCTTGTGCAGGACGACCGAGAGCTCGAGCTGAGCGCTGTGGGCGCCCTTCCCGAGAGCGTGGAGCTCGCCGAAGCAGTCCGCCGTGTCCATGGCGGGGTGCTTCGTCACCGAGGACAGCCAGTCCGGGGACGTGACGAACCGGCTGCTCAGCCCCGGCCAGAGGGTCTTGTCGCACAGTTTGTCGGTCACGCGATATCCGACCACCGGTTCCGGTGTGCCGGCAGCTCCGACCGCATAGAGCCCTCCGCCCCACACGACCGATGCTGCCACGGCGCCCGCCAGCCCGCCCCATGCCCAGGCCTTGAACCGGGACCTGCCCTGCGCGGAGGGGCCGACTGCGCCTGCGGCGTCCGGGGCCGGCGGCTCGGGGAAGCCCGTGATGAGCTCGGGCTCGCTGATGGTGTTCTGCTGGGGGCTGTCCATGGCCGCGAACCTATGTTGATCAGCGCATGCTCAGGCCAGATTGCCGATAACGATCGAATTCCATCGCAGGTCAGTGACGGTTTGCACTCTGCCCCACGACGACCGCGACGATCCGTTCGGGCCCCTATCTCTTTAGAGTCCGCGCAGATAGGCGCGATGGTACCCAAACAGCGAGGCGGGTACTGGGCCCTGGCGATCACGGAGGTGCAACGCTCTGTGATCATGGATTTGAGTGCCCTTCTTAAGTACACCCCCTCACTCGACGGCCACCGTCGCCTGCCATGCGCCCGGGCGCATGCCTGTCGCCTTCCGGAAGAACACCGAGAAGTTGGACGCGTCGGGGAAGCCGAGCGTGTTGGCGCAGGCGGCCGCGGTGAGGCGGTCGTGTGCGAGGAGCCGTTTGGCTTCCAGGACGATCCGATCGACGATGTACGCCTTCGCGCTGCGGCCGGTGACCTGCTGCACCGCTCTTGAGAGGGTGCGGGGCGCGTATCCCAGTGTCCGGGCGTAGTAGCCGGCGTCGTGATGTTCCCGGTAGTGCGCTTCGACGCTGGACCGGAACAGTCTAAACACCGGATTGATCGACCGTGCTTCGGCGTGCGGGGGCCGGAGCCGGGCGATGAGCGCGGAGAGCAGGATCTCGGGCAGCTCCGTCGAGCTATCCGCTGGTGGGGCGGATGCTTCGAGGAGGAGATGGTTGCGGGCGGTGTCGACGAACGGCCAGTCGGCGTCGGGAATGTTCCAGTGTGCAACCAGGTCCGGGGACCCGACGAGCTCCCGGGTGGCGTGGGTGACCGGCGCGGTCGGCACGAACAGCACGACGTGCCCAGCCACGCCAGCGATGTCATCCCATCGGTGCACAGCTCCAGGAGCGACCCACACCGCGGACCGCTCCTGGAGCGGGTGTCGGAGGAAGTCCACGGTGACGGATCCGTGCCCGGCATCGACGACGGCGAGGACGTGGAAGTCGGCACGCTGTGTCCCGCCGTCGTTCAGCTCGCGAAGGCGGTCGAACGTCATGATTTCGACAGTGGCGGCACGGCGCCCGACGGGCTGGTAGGTCATCTGCCGGATCACAGTCATCTGTCCAGTTTCCACCATCAGGCGACCAGTCATGCCGATGCCCCGGCACAGCGGCAGAGATTCAATGAACACACAGAACAACCGCCCCAGAACACTGATCGAGAGATTCACGATGAACACGACGCAGCAGCCGCTACTGCCCGCTTATGACCACCGGCCGGGGACCGGACCGACCCTGGTGTTTCTGCACTACTGGGGTGGATCCGCCCGCACCTGGGACCTCGTCGTCGACCGCCTGGCGGGACGCGACATGCTCACTGTCGACTTCCGCGGGTGGAGTCGCTCGAGCAACCTGGCCGGCCCTTACACCCTCCGCCAACTCGCCGATGACACGCTCGCCGTGATCGCCGACGCGGGCGTCACCGACTACGTCCTCGTCGGACATTCCATGGGTGGCAAGGTCGCGCAGCTCATCGCGGCGACCCGGCCCGCCGGCCTCCGGGGGATCATCCTCGTCGGTTCCGGTCCGGCGAAGCCCGCCGCAGGGATCACTCCCGAGTACCGGGAAGGCCTTTCCCACGCCTACGACTCCGACGAGTCCGTCGCCGGCGCACGGGATCACATCCTCACCGCGACCGAGCTGCCTGAATCGATCAAGTCGCAGATCGCGACCGACTCGCGGGCCAGCACCGACGCCGCCCGCACGGAGTGGCCGCTGCGCGGCATCGCGGAGGACGTCTGCGAGCACACCCGCATGATCAGCGTCCCCGCCCTCGTCGTCGCCGGGGAGAACGACCATGTCGAGCCCGTCGACGTGCTCGTCAACAACCTGGTGCCCTACCTCTCCGGAGCCGATTTCACGGTGATTCCGAACACGGGTCACCTGATCCCGCTGGAAGCTCCGGCCGACCTCGTCGACGCAATCACGGCATTCGCACCAGCAGCCTGACCATCTGCGCGGCCTGAAAATCGACTTCGTCCCCGATCACCCGCGGGACGCCCCGCCGCGTGACAGTGCGAGGCCTAGGCCCGACCCTCCCGCGTTGATACGCACCCCAGCCAGACCTGCTTGCCGCGGCCGACCGGGGCGACGAGCAGGTCGGTCTCATCGCCCGGCGCCGTGCCGAGACACGCTCAGCAGGTGGGGCCCTTGTTCATGGACTACCTGTAGGCCGGTGACGTCGAGGGTCTGCTGTCGCTCTACGAGCCGAGCAGCGACGACTTGACCGCCTCATGGCCCGGGGACGTCTGCGGACCAAGTTCGAGCCCGTGGCATGGCCACGTGGCCTCTGACCTGATCGTCGTGGACACCAGCCGACGAGCAGCGCGAGTAGTTCTCCTGCCCAGAGCCGTGACCACGATGCGTCACTCATTGGGGAGACCTGTGCCTGTGCTGCCGTCATGGCTGACCGAACCGCTCTGGGACCAATTGGCGTCCCTGCTGCCCGAGCGGCCGGAGTACCACCCGGACCATCCGCTGGGCTGCCACCGCCCGCGCATCAGCGACCGGATCATCTTCGACAAAATGCTGTAACTCCTGCGCTTCGGCTGCTCCTACCAGGCGATCGCCGACACAACCTGCTCGGCCACCACGATCCGCAACCGCCGCAACGAGTGGATACGACTCGGCGTCTTCGCCAGGTTCAAGCAGATCGCGCTGGAGTCCTACGACCGAATCGTCGGCCTCGTCCTCGACCAGGTCGCCGTCGACGGCTCGATCACCAAAGCCCCTGGAGGCGGCGAGGTGGCCGGCCGCTCCCCGGTCGACCGCGGCAAACAGGGCCTGAAACGCTCAGGCATGACGGACGGATACGGCATTCCCCTGGGCCGCGTCCTGGCCCGTGCCAACCGCCACGACTCCCCGTTGCTCGCCCCGACCCTGGACCGCCTGGACGACCTGGGGCCGTTACCCGACGACATCACCGTGCACCTGGACGCCGGCTACGACTCGGACAAGACCCGCGCGCTACTCAGCGAACGCGGCCTGCACGGACGCATCGCGCACAAGGGGGAGAAGGCGCCCATCCAAGCCAGCCAGCGTTGGCACGTCGAACGCACCCACGCCTGGCAGAACGCCTTCCACCGCCTCGCCCGCTGCTACGAGCGCCGGCTCACCGTCATTGACGCCTTCTTCGACCTCGCCGACGCCGTCATCACCGTACGTAGCCTGATACGTCAGGCATGGATGACTCACCGCTGGGACGCACGCCCACACCGCAGCCCATGAATACACGCCTATCTGCGCGACCTCTTAGTCAAGCGGAATGGGGGCGTTGTCTCAGTCGGTGGGTGTGGGGGCGATGCCGATGTGTGAGTAGACCCAGCCTGCTGGGGCGTCGGTGGAGCGGACTGCCTCGTAGAGGTGCCAGTCGGGTCCTGCCCGGCCGCCAGAGGTGCGGAAGTGGGCGGGAGGTGTCCCGTCCGGGCCGAGTTGCACGATCTTCGTCCGGCCGTTGGAGGGGCCTCCGACGACCTTGATGCCGACGTTGTTGTAGACCACCTCACCGGCCAGCCAGCGGTGGATGAGCTGCATGTGCTCGGATTCTTCTGCCGCCATGGAGCCAGCCGAGCACGAGCGGGTGGGGAAGGACAAGGTGCTCACCTCATCTCGCGCCGGCTGTTTGAGGCTGGCAGAACGGTGCCGTCGCGGAGTATTGCGAAGAGCACGTTGGTTCGGCGGCGGGCGAGACGGAGGAGGGCCTGGGTGTGGTGCGTGCCCTCCCTGATCTTCTTGTCGTAGGAGGTGCGGGAGGTGGGGTCGGCCAGGGCGGCAAACGCGGAGGGGAAGAAGGATCTCTTGAGCTGCTTGTTTCCTCTCGCGGAGCGACGCCCGCCGCGCCGATGAGTTTCGGGGACGGGGCCGGTCTGCACAGGTATGGAGACTCACACACTCGAGACAGCCGGCGCGGACCTCGTCTATGACGTTCGCGGGCCGCTGCCGACCACAGATGGACGCCCCCCGCTGTTCATGATCGGGCAGCCCATGGACGCTACTGGCTTCGCCGCGCTCGCCGCGCGTTTCCCCGAGCGGACCGTGGCCACCTATGACCCGCGCGGCCTCGGTCGCAGCACCCGTAAGGACGGACGGGTCGACCACACGCCGCAGACCCAGGCCGACGACGTGCACGCTGTCATCGAGGCGCTCGGGGCCGGGCCGGTTGAGATGTTCGCCAGCAGTGGGGGAGCGATCACCGCGCTCGAGGTCGTGGCGAAGTATCCCGCAGACGTGACCACCCTGGTCGCGCACGAGCCGCCGCTCATCACCCTCACGCCGGACGCACCGGCGGCCGTGCGGGCGCGGGCCGGAGTCCGGGAGACCTACGGGAAGCGGGGGTGGGGGGCCGGGATGGCTGCGTTCGTGGCGATGACCTCATGGAAGGGAGAGTTCACTGACGCGTACTTCGCACAGCCAGAGGTCGATCCCGCCGCGTTCGGGATGCCCACGGACGATGACGGCTCACGTACCGATCCGCTGCTGTCCGACCGGTCGTGGGCGGTCAGCAACTACCGGCCGGATCCCGACGCGATCGCTGCTGCGCCGACCCGCGTCGTGATCGCTGTGGGCGAGGAGTCCGAAGACGTGCTGACCGGACGCACCTCCGTCGCGACCGCTGATCTGCTCGGACAGCGGGTGACCGTGTTCCCGAGCCACCATGGCGGGTTCATGGACGGAGAGTTCGGATATGCGGGGAAGCCGGACGAGTTCGCGCATCGACTGCGCCAGGTTTTTGACGGCACCTCGTAAGCCAACCGCCGACCGACGCTTGGACGATCGAGGAATGGATCTACCCGGACGAGTAGCGTCACCGTGGGATACGTAGGTCGGTGGAGTCTTAATGACTCTGTCCAGGGCGAGGCGGGCCTCGGCGGTCAGCTCTCGTCTTCGTTGAGGTCGAACCCGTCCGGGACCTCCAGCAGTGCGTCGCGCCACGACCCTTCCGGTTCCTTCATGGCCGCAGCGCGAAAGAGGTCTGCGAGTCTGTGGCGGTCCCCTGGGCTGAGGCGGTCGAAGAGGTATGCCGGGTACTCGAACCACTGGGACGCTGCGTCCGGTGAGGCTTCCTCGTCCGTGCTGGTGTCGACTGCCGCCATCAGATGTGCCAAGGCTTCGGCCAGCGTGGTGAGCAGCGGATCGCCGTGGGAAGGAGCAGGCCGCCGGTAGGGCGATGACGGCGGGGATGTGTCCTTCTCCCACAGCGCCCCGAGCGGAATCTGTGTGCGGGGGACGGTGCGGTCGGCGGCCTTGCCCAGACCGTCAGGAATCAGCCGCTGCGACAGATCGACACCCACAAGCGGCAATGATGCCGCAGCTCACCACACGAGCACGTGAGACATCCTCTTAGAAGAGCCTGTCCGAGGCCGCGTTATGGGGCAGCCGCGCAGCGCATACTTCGGCCGCACTCTCGCCTTACAGCAAAGCATTCTTTCACTCCGGCCGCCGCTGGCGTATCACTTTACAGACACTTTCATTCTGAAGAGTTTCTCCGCATTTCGGAACGCAATCTTTTCCTTGTCTTCGCGTGGCAAATCGACTCCGCGGAACCAGTCGGTCTGCTCCTTTATGTCTGCGAACGGGTAGTCGGTTGCGAACATCACTCGATCCACGCTTATGTACTTCAGCAGGAGATCGAGCAGTTCGGTCTGGGGGAATGCGCTGGTTGTGACCCAGAAGTTTTCCTTAAAGTATTGCCCGATGGGCTTCTCGAGCGAGTCTTTAGTCGGCTCGCCCATGTCATTGACGATCCGCTCGTAGTAGAAGGGAAGACCCTCGCCCATGTGGCCGATGATGATTTTCAGTTTGGGGAATCTGTCGAAAACCCCGTACGTGATCATCCGAATGCATTGGGTCAACACCTCCTGGTGCCAACCATATCCAGACCCACTGAAAATGTAGTCTTGGTACTCTTCCGTGTATTTGGACCGTGTGGTGCTGTAGTAGATCTTGAAGACCTCGTCAGCTGGATAGCCGGGATGTAGGTAGATCGGCACATCAAGAGCAACGGCACGTGCCAGCACAGGCTCGAAATCGGGATGATCGAGATACTTCTTCGCGATGTGTCCGTTGGTCAGTGCGCCCAAGAAGCCATCTTCTCGAACCGAGCGTTCCAGTTCGTCTGCCGCCGCCTCCGGGCTCTGCAAGGGCAAGGTGGCGAAAGCCTTGAAGCGGCCCGGATATTTGGCGATTGGCCCGTCTACAAGTTGCCGGTTAAGGCGATAGGCAAGGTCGATGCCCCTTTGACCAGGGACATTTTGCACGGAGGGTGTATGAGCAGAGAGTATTTGAACATTGAGTCCCCCCGCATCCATATCGCCGATGCGGCGTTGACCTAGATCCGAAAGACCAATTTCCTCAAGGAACGCTATGTGATCCTGATTGATAGAGTTCAGCTTCAACAACGTGGGAGTCGAAAAGGTCTCCTCCGTGCCGATGAAGGGCAGGTCCTGGTCCCGCCGTGAAATGTCCGAAGTCTTATCCGAAGTCTCGTTCTCGCTCACTTCCGAGACAATGGCGTGCGTGGACAAGCCGGCACCAATGCCAAGTGCCGTGCTGGCGGTGAGAAAGCCGCGGCGTCCCATGGGCTTCATGTCAGTCCCTCTCTTCAGGCGTTTGTGCGGTGAGGTATCCGTACGGCATCCGTCTGCGAGATGCTTCAGGGGGTCTTTGCGTCCTGCTCGCGCACCACGGCAGCGCTCAGGTCGAGGAACCGCTCGCCGGTGCGCAGCGGCTGTAGTGGAGCTGACGACCGCCCGCGTGCGCGCTGTGCAGGCCGGCCGCGGCGCGGCCCGCACTGTTGTTGGCGTGTGACCCCGCATGCGGCGACAGGGAACGCCGTCGCCAGCGCCCTGGTGGCCGCCTCGAACCGCAACCGGCCGGGCTGCGCTTTCCCCGATGGTGCTGCGTCGACTGCCATCACTAGTCTCCTGCAGACGGATTGCATCGCTTATCCGCATGCCTACTTCCTACCGAGCAAACCTGAGACGAACGTTAAAGAGCTGCTCACGCGCTCTGCTAAATGATCCGTTGTGGGAGCTTCTCGAGCCGTTGCTTCTGCCGTGGCCCGATGAAGACGCCCGGCCCGAGGCCGGTGCTGGATCGGCAGTGCCTGCAGGGCATCTTGTATGTGCTGCATACCGGGATCGGCTGGGAAGACCTTCCGCAGGAACTCGGCTTCAGGTCAGGCATGACGTGCTGGCGGCGGATCAAGCGGTGGATCAACGCCGGGTGTTCGACGATGGGGCCTTGACCCGGCCTTGGGTCAAGGCCCCATCCCACTCGCCCCACAGGACAAGCCAGTTCAGATGACCTGCCCCACCTCTGAGGTTCCAGTTCTGGTGGCTAACTGACAGCCCTTCACGGAAGGCTGGCAGTCATGCCTCGTCCCTATCCTCCGGAGTTCCGGGCGCGCGCCATCGCGCTGATCCACGCCGGCAAGCAGGCCAAACAGACAGCGGTGGAGCTCGGCATCCATCCCGTCACGTTGTCGAAGTGGTTGCGGCAAGACGACATCGACAACGGGCGGCGACCGGGAACGCCGTCGAGCGAGTCTGCTGAGTTGCGGGTCGGCCGGCGCGCGGTCGCCCTGGTCCGGCCGCGCACGGCCTTCGGGGTTTCAGCCTGGCCGACTGAGTTCGGCCTTTCGGCTGTTTGTCGCACTGCTGCTCGCCCTCGGTGGCAGCTCACCGGGGGGTGGCATGCAGTGCTGCCCGGCTGCGTCCCAGGGCCCACCGGGCCTGCTGTTGGCAGCCCCCAGGCCGCGCGGGCCTGTCCTGGCGGCCTGGGCTACGAGAAGAGGAGAAGCGAGGAAGTGTCGCCTCCTGACCACCAAGTGACCGCTGCCTGCCAGGCGCTTTGTCGGATCAGGGGAAACGATGGGAGAC
Source organism: Streptomyces sp. NPDC087859 (assembly GCF_044742595.1). Lineage (NCBI taxonomy): Bacteria > Bacillati > Actinomycetota > Actinomycetes > Kitasatosporales > Streptomycetaceae > Streptomyces > Streptomyces sp. NPDC087859. The sequence goes on from NZ_JBIUUU010000029.1 coordinate 107,835, forward strand.
GTCACCGCGAGCGACCAGCCGCCGACTCACCGCGCGAAATGCCCCGACCGCACCGGAAGGAATCCCACGTCTTGACTTCCTCCCCCGCCTAAAGGCGGGGGATTCCAGCGGTCGCCCGCTGGGGTTCCTGCTTCAGCGACGACTGCCCCGTCCGGGAGGACTCCCGTTGAGGTCCTACATCGTCTCCACAGGCAGACGCCGCCAGCCCGGCGGCCAGGATGTTGCGCGCCGCGTTGATGTCGCGGTCATGCACCGCGCCACAGGCGCACGTCCAC
>NZ_JBIUUU010000030.1:0-102531 GCF_044742595.1 Streptomyces sp. NPDC087859
CAGGGCATCATCCACGACTTCGTCATGCTCAACGCCCTGCGCGACACCCACGCCGCCCACGCCGCGATCAACCAGGCCATCACCACCCTGCGCACCGCGCTGCACGGCTGATCCGACAAGGAGATCCCCACATGTCCACCACTCCCACCGTTCTGCTCGTACACGGCGCCTTCGCGGACGCCGGCAGCTGGGCCGGGGTCATCGAAGAGCTCCAGAGCGACGGCATCCCCGTGATCGCGCCCCCCAACCCGCTGCGCGGCCTCGCGTCGGACTCCGCCTACGTCGCCTCCCTGGCCTCCCAGATCGACGGCCCGGTCGTCCTCGTCGGACACTCCTACGGCGGCGCGGTCATCACCGTGGCCGGTGCCATGGAGAACGTGGCCGGCCTGGTCTACGTGGCGGCCTACGTCCTCCAAGAGGGCGAGAGCCTCGGCGAGTTGCAGGGGCGCTTCCCGCTCTCCCCGCTCGTGAGCAACCTGAAGCAGTGGACGTACCCGGTCCCGGGCGGCGACCCGGCCGTCGAGGTCACCATCGCCGAGGACGCCTTCCCCGCGGTGTTCGCCGCCGACGTGCCCGCCGAGGTCACCAAAGTGCTCGCGGCGGCCCAACGTCCTCTGGCCGCAGCGGCGTTCGAGGAGACCGCGCCCGTGGCCGCGTGGCAGACCAAGCCGTCCTGGGCGCTGGTCGCCGGCGCGGACCAGGCGATCAATCCCGAGGTCGAGCGCTTCGGAGCCAAGCGGGCCGGGGCCACGATCGTCGAGTCGGAGGGCGCTTCGCACGCCGTGGCGGTATCGCGGCCCAAGGAGGTCGCCGACCTGATCCGTGAGGCGGTCCGCGCGACGAGCTGACGGCCCTCGGACCGCACGGCGCGGCCGGACACCCTTACGGTGTCCGGCCGCGCCGGTCCGACCGCCCTGCGCGACGGTCGTCATCGAGAACCGAGACGTCGGCGTTCAGCGGCGTTCGGGCAGGTCCGACTCGGCCGGCAACTGGGACGGCGCGAACTTCGCGGCCGGCTTCTTGCCGCAGAACGCGGCCTCGAGCGTGCCGCCGAGCGCGGTGTTGGCGGATCCCTTGTTGGAGGTGTTCGCCATCGCGGAGAGGCTGCGCCGGCCGTCGGCGGTCGCGAAGGCGTAGGTGTAGAACCCCTGCACGGTGCCGGTGTGGCCGTAGATCCGCGTGCCGCAGGACAGGTCGTAGCGGCGCAGACCGAGGCCGTAGAAGCGGGTGTTGGTGGTGTCGGTCGGCGTGACGGTCGTCATCGCCTCAAGCATCCGCGGCGACAGCAGTCTGCCCTTCATCAGCGCGGTCACGAAGGTGTTGAGGTCCGCCGGGCTGGAGATGACCGCCCCGGCCGACTGTGCCCAGGAGACCGTCTGCTCGGTGGAGTCCACCAGCGGCGCACCGGCCTCGTCGGGGTGCAGATAGCCGTGTACGTGGAGCCCCGCGATGCGGACGTCGGGGTGCACGTACGAGGTGTTGCGCAGTCCGAGCGGTCCGATGATGCGGCGCTGGTACTCCTTGGCGACCGGCTTCCCGGTGATCTTCTCGATGAGCATGCCTACTACCACGAAGTTCGTGTTGGAGTACTTGTAGGCGACGCCAGGCTCGGTGGTGCGGGGCTCGCCCAGCGAGAGGTCCACCAGCTCCTGGTAGCTGAAGACCCGGTTGCGTACGGCCTCGAAGCCGGGCACGGTGTGCTCGAACATCGCGTCGGTGTAGTCCGCGAGCCCGCTGCGGTGGGTCAGGAGGTGCCGCACCGTGATCCGGTCGTCGGGCAGCAGTCCGGGAAGGTACCGGTTCACCGGCGCGTCGAGCTCCAGCTTCCGCTCCTGGACGAGTTGGAGCAGCACCACGCTGGAGAAGGTCTTGCTGACGCTTCCGATACGGAAGCGGGCACGGACGTCCATGGCGGCGCCCGACTCCCGGTCGCGCACTCCCACGGTCCGGGCCTGGACACCGTCGGGGCCGGTGAACCGGGCCATCGCTCCCGGTGCGCCCTCGGCCATGGCGGCGTTCAGCGCGGCGACCACACCTTCCATGTCGGGTGCGGGTGTGGTCGCCTTGGTGGCGCCGGGGACGGCGGGCGCGGCATGGGCGGTGGTGGCGGGGACGACACCGGCGGCGAGCGCGGCGATCAGGGTGGCGCCTGCGGCCAGGCGCCGGCGGTTGTTCAACGTCACGGTCAGTTCCTCGGCTCGAAGAGTGGGATACGGAAGGCGGGAGCGGTCCGCCGGATCAGGGGCACTGTCGGATCTGCTGCTTCCAGACGTCCGGGCTGCCGGTGTTCAGGTACCAGTCGTTGACGTAGCCGCTGTAGCTGTTGCCGACCTCGACCCGCATCCAGTAGCGGTAGTTCGGGTTGTCCGCGGCCCCGTCACCCGTGGACCAGCACTTCAGGCCCACTTCGGCCCTGTTGTCCAGGCGCCCGTACGGCACGTCGGCGTAGCGGTGTCCGGGGCCGGTGCGCAGTTGCAGCCAGGAGCCCGCGTCGATTCCCGTGCCGGCACGGCGTCCAAGAGACATACAAGTGCCCCGTTTCTCCTACGTGTTCTGCGCGGGGCACAGCGATGTACGCGGTTGGTCAGCCGCCACCGTCCCCCGTGGTCGGACACAGTCTGTTCAAAGCCGGCGGCACGACCCAGCATTTCGAGCAGCTTCAAAACGTGTCCCGGTCGGCGTCTTTACCCAGGTTGTTCGAAACCTTTACTCAATCCCGTGCGTCCCAAGGGGTGGTGGTACGTCAATGGGGGAGTGTTCATGGCCCGGTTCTCCGAGTTGTGTCTGGGGCCGCTGGAAACAGTGCCGGTCTCGGTCGTGGCGCAGCCCGGCGTCACCTTGATGTCGCTCGTCGCGGATGCGCTGGGCGGACGTTCCCAGGGCGTGCACCCCACGTGGCGGCGCGCGCTGCGCTCGGCGGTACCCGAGGGGGCGGAGGCGGTGCTGCGGCCGCTGTTCACCCGTGAGTACTCGATGGTCCCCGACTGCCTCACCCCCACGGCACCCCTGTGGGAGACCGATCTCTCGGTCCAGCTGGACCGTCTGGCGGAGGTCTCACCCCATCTGCTGCTGGGGGAGCTGGAGACGGACTTCGGAGGGACGGTTCCTCGGCAGTGGCAGTCGGTCGTCGACCGGCCGAAGGCCTTCATCCACGCGTACGCGGCCATTCTCAGCGCCGTGTGGGAGGCTTTCGGACCGATCTGGGCGCGGGCCGGCTCCCTGCTGTCCCGGGAGACCGAGCGGGTGGGTGTGGCGGTCGTCAGCAACGCCCTGCCACTCGTCATGAGCGGGCTCGGGCCCAAGATCCGCTTTTCCGGGCAGACGCTGTACGTGCCCGATCCGCACCCCGAGACGTTCGAGCGGGGTGCCCGCCGTGTGGTGCTGGTGCCCATCGTGTCGGGCAACGGTGCCTCGGTCTTCAGCTTCGACCGTTCCGACGCCGTGTGGTTCGGCTATCCCGTGCCCGGACTGAGCACCCTGTGGACCGCTCGGGAGGCCACCGCCGAAAGGGACCCGCTCAGGCTCGTGGTGGGTTCCCTGCGGGCGGGGATCCTGCGCGAGCTGGTCCGACCGTGCACCATGGGCTCCCTGGCCTCGGCTCTCAACTGCACGCCGGCGACCGTGACCTACCACTGCGGTCAGCTGGAGGCGGCCGGTCTCCTCAGCCGGGAGCGGCGAGGGCAGCACGTGGTGGCCCGGCGTACGACGTCGGGCGCGACACTCGTCCACCTGCTGTCGGGCTGAGCCCGCGCGCGGCAACGCCACCCTGACATCCGTCAGGACCGCCGCCCCCACTCCCCTCTCTAAGGTTCGAGTCGTCTTCCAGGCCCCGGCCGTGCTGCGGGGCACCCTCCACAGACAGGAAGAGACGGCTTCATGCGCCTTGACAGTGTCCGCATCACGCTGAAGAAGGGTGTCCACGGCGAAAGGCATCACATGCGCCGACTTCCGCACGGCACCGCCGTGCTCGCCCTCGCACCGGCCAACTCGATCAACCCCAGGGAGCACTACCTGTGAAGCGCCCTCTTCTCGCTGTCGCCGCCGCGCTCCTGCTGATCGGCGGCGTGGCAGGCTCCGCCGCCGCGGATGCCCCGGCCGGGCAGCCGGTGCGCCCCGCCGCCGCGTCCGTCGAGGTGCCCTCCGGTGTCAGCGCCGGGGTCGCCGTCTTCGACCGGCAGACCGGCACCTTCACCGAGCAGCTCAACTCGAGCACCCCCTTCCGGTCCGCCTCGGTCGTCAAGCTGCTGATGGCGCTGGACTACCTGTGGGACCGGGGTCCCGACTACACCGTGCCCGCCTCCGACCGGGCATGGCTGGAGCCGATGCTGCGCAGCAGCAACGACAGCGCCGCCAACAACTACTGGTCGGACCACGGCGGTACGGCGATCATCACCCGCATGGTGAAGAACCTCGGGCTCAAGGACACGGCAGTGCCGCCCGCCGGGAAGGAGGGCTTCTGGGGGTACACCGCGCTCTCCGCCCGCGACACGGTGACGATCTACCGCTACCTCCTGGAGTCGGCGCCCGCCCCGGTGCGCACCTTCGTGATGGACAACCTGCGTCAGTCCACCCGCTGCGCCTCGGACAAGTTCGACCAGCACTTCGGCGTCGCCGGGGCGTTCTCGAAGCCGTGGGCGGTGAAGCAGGGCTGGTCGGGGACCTCCTTCGAGAAGGGCACCTGCGGCACGGCAAGCGCTGCCTCCGCGACCGCGGCCGCGGCCGGTACGTCGAGCCCGGCTGCGGCCGCCGCGGACGTGGACCTGACCCGGCCCGCCCTGCACAGCACGGGCACCGTGGGCGCCGGTGACCGGTCCATCGTGGCCGTGTTCACGCTGCATCCCGTCGGCACGTCGTACGGGAAGGCGTACACGGACATCGGCCGGCTGACCCGCTCCCTGAACGTTCCCGGCGCCACCCGGCCCGCGGGATGGTGGTACGGCACATGGAGCGACCATGTGAACGTCCGCCCCAACCCGAACACGGGGAACTCCCCCATCACCCAACTCCCCGCAGGTGTCGAGGTGCTGGTGGGCTGCCAAGCGAGGGGCGAGAAGGTCGACGTGCCGCCGTACAGCAATGACTGGTGGGCGTACCTCCCCCAGTACAACGGCTGGATCTCGAACATCTACATCACCTCGCCCGACAACAAGATGCCTGACGTCAAGGACTGCTGAACGGCCTTGAGCGACAGCTCCGCTTCCTCACCGCTCGTAGTCGGCGAGGTAGCGGAGCACCTTGTCGACGTGGGGGCGCACGCGTTCGGGAACGCCGCCCTCGGTGATGACCGTGCGGTCGCTGGTGCGGTAGCCGGCCGCCATCAGCGCGGGAAGATCCTTGATCGGCATCTTCTCCTTCTTGAACTGCTGGTCGAGCCAGCACACGTACAGCGACATCGTGGAGATCGCGTCCGGGGGCGACATGTAGTCCTTGTCTCCGTCGCCGTCACCGTCGACCGCCCAGGCACGGAACACCGACGGCGTCCACATGGCGATGCCGAACTCCTCGCTCTTGGGGCGGGACGCGTTCACGTCGAAACCGCTCTCCGCCTTGATCATGGCGGCGAGGAACGCGGGCGTGACCTCGGCGTCGCTGCAGCGGTGGGCGGCCTTCACGATGACCGGGCGCAGTGCCTTGGGTACGTCGGAGTCCTCCGGGATCTCCCCGGCGGCCGGACTGTGCGCGCCGGTGACGACGGCCGGCGTACGGCGCCCCTGATCGTCATCGTCGTTTCCCGCGCCTCCGCCGCCCCCGAGCAGCGCGGCCCCGCCGATGGCGGCGGCCGACACCGCGGCGAGCGCCACGGCGGCGATCGGCAACAGGCGGCGCCGACCACGCGGGCTCGCCAGCTGCTCGATCCGGGCGGACAGGCTCGCGGCGGTGTGGCGCGCCCGGCCGGCGTGGTCGGGTGCCAGACAGTCCTCGATGAGTCGGCGCCAGTTCTCGTCGAGTCCGGCGTCCAGACGCAGTGGCGCGGTGCCCCGGGCGTAGGCCTGCGCGGCGAGCGAGCGGGCGCGGGCGGTGGCGCCGGGGAACGGGTGGAGGCCACCGGTGAGCACCTGGTGGGCCAGGATGCCGAAGGCCCAGATGTCGGCGGTCGGCCGCACCATGGTCCCGTCCGCCCCGGTGCGCTGGGACCACCACTCGGGCGGCACATGGTCGAGGGTGCCGAGCGGCGGCACATAGGCGTGGGTGCCCTCGAGTTCGGTGGCCAGACCGAAGTCGGCGAGCCAGACCGCGCCGTCCGCGCCCAGGAGCACGTTGGCGGGCTTGAGGTCGCCGTGCACCCAACCGGCTCCGTGCATATGGGAGAGCCCCGCGGCGACACCGCGCAGGACCCGCACGGCCTCCGGGATCGGACGGCCTGTCGCGGCAGCGTCCAGCACCTGACGCACACTGGCCTCGGCGCGGTCCATGACGAGCGCGATGGCACCGTCCAGCGCGGGCAGATCCGGCGCGTCCACGGTGCACACGGCGTGCGTGCGTACGAGGTGGGGGTGGTCCGCCTCGGCGCTGAACCGCACCTCGCGCGCGACCAGTTCGCCGAGCGCCGCCCGCTGACCGGGGGCCAGGGCGCCGGTCGGCAGCACCTTCACCGCCACGGTCGTGCCGTCGGCGACCGCGCGGGCCTCGTACACGGTCCCCCAGCCGCCCGACCCGATGACAGCGTCCAACTCCCAGCCCTCGATACGGAAACCCGCCGGCAGTCGCGGCGTTTCGAGAGCGCCCTCTTCGGCGCCTGACGAGCTCATGCGCCGCTCTCCTGCGGGACGGGCCGTCTGCGGGACGGCAACAGGGCGAGGTGTTCCTCGCGCACCAGGCCGAAGCGCAGGGCGAGGGAGGCCAGCCGGGCGCGCTTGGCGCCGGTGCGGGCGTTGCCGTCCGCACCGGGCTCCTCGCCGAGGTCCAGGCGCAGTTTGGCGAAGGCCAGATAGTCGATGTGGTAGTTCACCGCGGAGCGGGTCAGACCACGACAGCTCTCCAGCGGGCGCAGCCGCTCCGCGATGTCCCCCGCGCCCGGCAGCGCGCCGTCCGAGGGATCGCGCAGGCGTGGCTCGCACAGGGCCACGAGCACGAGGAAGTACTTCGCCGTGACATCGAGCGCGTAGGGATGCACGGTCAACTCCCCCGCACCCGGCGAGGACCGCTTGTCCAGATAGGCGTGCTGCGGGGCGAACACCTTGAACTCGACGGTCCCACTCATCGCGGGCAGAACGACTCGGGAGAACTCGAAGGGCACCGGCGCTCCCAGCCGACCGGGCGCGACGGTGATGTACTCGCCGGCACCCTCCAGGTTCTCGACCGCGTACGCGGTGTCACGGCTGAAGTTCGACAGCCGCCAGTAGTCCTCGGCCGCCTCCAGGCGCCCCGCCCGCCGGGAGATACCGGGGTCGGGCAGCACGATGGCGACTTCCCGGCCGCCGGGCAGTCCGCGCCCGAAGTCGGCCACGTCGCCCGGTCCCATGTGCAGCAACTCGGGCCCGACGACGTCGACTTCGCCCGGCCGCGACGGACCGGGCGGCTGCACAATGATTGTTTCCATACCGACTTTCCCCCGATGTGGTCGCCAGGATTGTAGAGGCGGTTCCGCTTTCCGCCGACCCGGCGTCTCCACGCGGGGCAGCAGGGAGCGTCTTTCGGTCACAGTCGCCGCTTCGCCGCCTCGTCCGTCGCAGCCGACTCACCCCACAGAACCGGCGACGTCAAGGCTTCGCTGGAGCGTTCGCCACAGCCTGCGGGCTTCTGGTCAAAAGCCGCAGAGGTGACATCGTTGTCCATGCCAGGCACCGCAAGCGGGCCGATTCCAGGGGTGAGAGCGCGAGGCACGCCCACTAGGACGATCGGCCGATCCTCTCGGTTCCCCGTGTGCGGTGCGTTGTCGACGGACACGGTGACCGGACCGCCGCAGACGGCTACGTTCGTTCGTGCGGCAATGACCGAGACGGACTGCGGAACAGACACGGGGGCCAACGATGAGACCACGATGGGGACTTGGAACGGCGACGGCCGTCGGGGCGGCGGCACTGCTGCTCGTGGGATGCGGCAATCCCACGGACTACACCGAGATCGTCACGTTCACCGACGAGCACGGGCGCGTGTGCACCGCGGCGGTCGTCGTCGACCAGGATCAGAGCGAGGGCGACGACTACGAGATCTCCAGCCTCGACTGTGACTACCCGCCGGAGGGCCGCACGCCCGGACCCACCAAGTACTCCCCCATGCCCGAGCGGGACAGCGACTGAACGAAGTGTGGCAAGGGGTGGGGCTCGGTAGCCTGCTGGACACGGGAGTTCGCCCATGATCTGGGGAGGCGGCGTTCGTGAGGCGTGAGGACCGGGTTCGTGAAGCGGCCTGAACGTGTCGCTGTCATCGGCGTGGGCGTCCTGGGCGCCAGCGTGGGCTGGAACCTGTGCCGGCGCGGCGCCGAAGTGGTGTTCGTCGACGCGGGCCGGCCGGGCGAGGGCGTCACCAACTGGTCCTTCTCGTGGGTCAACGCCGGCAACAAGACCGTGAGCAGGTCCTACTTCGACCTCAATGTCGCGGGCATGACGGCCCACCGTGAGCTGGCCAAGGCCATCGGACCGGACTCGTGGTGGTATCCCAGCGGCCACCTGCGCTGGGCGGACGAGCCCACGGCGCAGGCGCGGTTCCTCAAAACAGCCGAGCTGCTGGTCGATTGGGGCTACCGGGTCGAGGAATACACGGGGGCCGACGTGCGTCGTCGCCTCGAACCCTCCGTCACGCTGCCCGGTGAGGCCCGGGTGCTGTTCTACCCCGACGAGGGCTGGGTGCACGGCCGTCATCTCGTCCGCCGCCTGGTCCACGAGGCCGTGGCGTCCGGCGCCGAGCTCCGCTCCGGCATCGCGGTCCGTGGCATCGGCACCGGCGGCGACGGAAGCGTCCGGACCGTTGCCCTGTCCGACGGGAGCTCTCTCGACGTCGACGTCGTCGTGAACGCGGCAGGCCCCAGCGCCTCTCACATCGCCGGGCTCATCGCACGGCACCTGCCGATGCGCGCGGAGCCCGGCGTCGTCGCCCGGATCCGCTGCACTCCGGTCCCGATCCACCGGGCCATGCACGCACCTCACATCGAGATGCGCCCGGACGGAGACACCTCGGTGGTCCTCCACAGCCGGGAAATCGACGCCCTCATCGACACCGGCGAAGAGCCCGGCCGACTCGCGCGCCTGCTCCGTGAATCGGCCCGGCACGTCGTCCCCGAGCTCGGCGACTCCCCCATCGCACAGGCGCGGACAGCCCACCGGCCCATCCCCGCCGACGGATTCCCCTCCGTAGGACCGGTACCGTCCGTTCCCGGCTACTACGAGGCCGTAACCCACAGCGGCATCACCCTCGGACCCGTCATCGGCAGCCTCCTTGCCGCACAAATCCTCACCGGGCAAAGAGACGCACTCCTCGCGGACTTCCACCCGCAGCGGTTCCCGCCGTGACAGGACGCGCCGGCGCGGCCGCACAACCGGACGGGTGCCGCTTCCCTACAGGTCCGCCCGCATCACCGTTCTCAACGAATGCCGATGACACCCGCACGACGGCGCTGCATCATGGCCGCTATGGACACACCGAGCACCAACTGGGTCACCATCGCGGCCTACGAGAATCTGGGCCGCCTCCACCCGGCGGGAGCCGCACGCGCTTGACTGCGGAACCGCGGCATCGACTGGACGCCGTTCACTGCGGACGAAGTCCAGTGGGACCTCTCCTGCGGCATCGGTCCTGACGGCCACTGGCACGGCTGGTTCACCGTCCGCGTCGACGCGAGTGCGCTCCGTCGGCTGGGGCTGCATCCCGACCAACCCACGGCCGGCGTCACCAGCCCCTCCCCGCCCGGCTGGTGGCACGCCGCCGCGGAACGCAACGCTCGCCGGCACCTCAGGTAATCACCCCGAGCGTCCCTGAACTCACTCAGCGCGCTGCCCGACCCGCAGGACGCTCAGGTAGCGGCGTGATGCTCGGTCGCCCAGTCGCGTACGGATGCGCTCGGCAACGGCGTCGAGCAGGGGCTCACGAACGTGGGAATCGAGTTTGCGATACGGCGACTGCGAGCGGAGGTGGTCGGCAAAGCCCTCCCCGTTGAACCACTGAACGGTGGGGTACCAGCGCACGACCGTCAGGCCGAACAGTTCCCCGGGATCGTCGACAAGACCCCAGCCCTCGTCCCTGGCGCGCACCTCGTCCTCCAGCGGCGGGTGACCCCAGGCGGGGTTCCCTGGGCAGAACCGCTCATGGAGGTCGGCGGTCTCGGCGTAGACCTCGGGCTCTTCCGGCCTGCGGACGACGACATGGCCGAGCAGCGCCGCCCAGCCCCCGGGACGGAGCACGTCGTGCGCTCTCCGCCAGCCGACCGACGGGTCGACCCAGTGCCACGACGACGCGGCCACGAGGGCATCGAAGCGCCGGCCGCGGTCGTCCCACGCCTCGAACGTCGACGTCTCGACCTCGATGTCACGGAATGCCGCGAGCCGCCGACGAGCGAGCGCGGCCAAGTCCGCTCCGGGCTCGACGGCGGTCACGGAGTATCCGAGGGCCGCCAGTGAGCGCGTCGCCTGACCGGTACCGCAGCCCACCTCCAGCACCGTCGACTGTGCGTCCAGGCCGGTGACGGCGGCCAGGTCCGCGAACAACTCGTCGGGGTAGCCCGGCCGGACCCGGTCGTAGAGCTCCGGCACGTCGTTGAACACCCGGCCGAGGTCGCGTGGGTTCGGGTGCGTCCGCGGATCATCAGTCACGAACGCACAAGCTACGAGACCCGTCCACGAAGACGCCACCGGTTAAGAAGCCCGTCGTGCCCGTCCGCCGGCCCCCAGGCCTTCGGCACCGGCAGCGGCTGCGCGCGACAGACCTCGCCGAAGGTATTTCAATGGATGGGTGAGCACTCTGCGCTGGATTGCCGCAGCCGGGCTGACGACGCTGCTGGGCGCCATGGCACCGGGTCCTTCCCCGCCCCCGGCCCAGCCGCCGCCCCAGCTCGACGACGCAGAGGTCCAGCGGGCCGTGGACCAGCTCGACGGGGTGGTCCGGGCGGCCATGAAGCGCACGGGGACACCCGGCGTGGCCGTCGCCGTCGTCCATAACGGCAAGGTCGTCCACCTCAAGGGATACGGCGTACGCAAGGCCGGTGAGAAGGCGGCCGTCGACGCCGACACCGTGTTCCAGCTCGCCTCCGTCTCGAAGCCGATCGCCTCCACCGTGGTCTCCGGAGCGGTGGGCGTGGAGGGCTGGAGCGAGCCCGTCGCCCCGAACGTGCCGGACTTCCGGCTCAAGGACCCGTGGGTCACCTCGCACGTGACGGTCGCCGACCTGTTCTCGCACCGAAGCGGCCTCCCCGACCACGCCGGAGACCTCCTCGAAGACCTCGGCTACGACCGCGCGTACATCCTGTCCCACCTGCGCTACGAGCCCCTCGCGCCGTTCCGCGCCAGCTACGCCTACACCAACTTCGGCCTGACGGCCGCCGCCCAGGCCGTCGCGGACGAGAAGGGCGTCTCCTGGGAGAAGCTCGCCGCCGACACCCTCTACAAGCCGGCCGGCATGAACTCCACCAGCTCCCGCTTCGGCGACTACGCGAAGGCCGCCGACCGCGCCTGGGGCCACGTCAGGACGGCCGACGGCGACTGGAAGGCGGAGTTCGTTCGGGATCCGGACGCGCAGTCCCCCGCGGGCGGCGTCAGTTCCACCGCCCGGGACATGGCGACGTGGCTGCGGCTTCAGCTCGCCGACGGCAAGCTCGGCGGCAAGCAGATCATCGACGCCGAGGCCCTGGAGCGCACCCACTGGCCCGAGTCCGTCGCCTCCCCGCCCCACGCCCCGGCCGGCCGGACCGGCTTCTACGGCCTTGGCTGGAACGTCAGTTACGACGACGAGGGCCGGCTCAGACTGTCGCACACGGGAGCGTTCGCGTCGGGCGCGCACACCAACGTCACGATGCTGCCCGGCGAGCAGCTCGGCATCGTCGTCCTGACCAACACCTCACCCGTCGGGGTCGCCGACGCCGTCGCCCTCGACTTCTTCGACATCGCCCAGAAGGGCAAGGTCAGCCGGGACTGGATACCCCTCGTCGACGCGGTGTACCAGCAGCAGGAGGACGCGGGCCGTTCCGAGACCGACTACGCACACCCGCCGTCCGGCGCCGCGCCCGCGAAGGCCGCCGACACCTACACCGGCACGTACGACAGCGACTACTACGGTCGGGCCCAGGTCGTCGCCGACGACAACGGTGCCCTCACGCTCCGTCTGGGGCCCAAGCCCCAGTCGTACCGGCTCACGCACTACGACGGCGACACGTTCAGCTTCGAGACCGCGGGCGAGAACGCGGTCGGCCCGACCGGGGTCTCCTTCGCCCCGAACGGGAAGTCCTTCACCGTCGAATACCTCGACAGCGAGGGACTGGGCACCTTCACCCGTACCGACGCCACGGCCAGGTGAGATTAATCAGGGCACAATCGGTCGTGTTTTCCTGCGACTTGGGGGCATCCGGACGGCAAGTGAACAAGAACCCCCAACCGAAGGGACGGTCACCTTGCTGGCCATCATTTCCGCGATCCTGTTCTTCATCGCTTTCCTGATCAACGCGGCCGAGATATCCACCAACGACGCTTTCAGCTCGACCAACGTGATGCTGCTCGGGCTGACCGTACTGGCCCTGCATCTCGCGGGTATCGGCACCGGATGGTCCGCGCGCGGCGGCCGCAGGCGCTGATTCCGTTCACCGGACCGTAGGGGCGAGGCGCGCGGACGATCCCGGGAGCCGCGGGTCCTGCTCCGCCATGACACGCCGCCGGATGGGCTATCGGGACCGTTCGCGGACTATTGGGTCATAGCGTACAGAATATGATGAAACTTCATATCGCCTACCTGGCGTGCGCGGCAGCGATCACCGGGGTGGGGCTCGGTGCCGCCCCGCCGGTGGCTGCGGACCATCAGATGACCCACGTGGTCTTTCCCGGGGAGTCCATCCAGGCGGCGGTGGACGCCGCCGACCCGGGAGACACGGTTCTCCTGACGCCCGGCACCTACCGCCAGAGCGTCAAGGTGACCACGCCCGATCTCACCCTGCGCGGCATGGGCCGCAGTACCGTCCTCAAGCCGGCCACGACCAAGGCCACCGAGAGCTGCGGTGAGGGCGGCAACGGCATCTGTGTGGTCGGGAAGAAGGACAAGGACATCAAGGGCGTCACCGTCGCCTCCCTGACCGTGACGGGCTTCGCCAAGGCCGGGGTGTTCTCGGTGGGGACCGACGGACTGACCGTGCAGAACGTGACCGCGGTGAAGAACGGCGTGTGGGGCATCGCCCAGGAGCGTTCGGTCCGCAGTGTGTTCCGCAAGAACACCGCCCGGGACAACGGCGACGCGGGCCTGTTGCTCGCGAACACGATCAAGGCCGACGAGGGCGCCGCGGACACCGAGGGAACGGTGGTCGAGCGCAACCTCCTGGAGGGCAATCGAGTCGGCCTCACCGTCCGGCGGCTGCGGAACCTCACCGTCGCGCACAACCAAGTCGTCGGCAACTGCGCGGGCGTCTTCGTCGTGGGCGACGAGAACAAGCCGAGGGCCGGCGCTCTGACCGTGCGGGACAACCGCGTCGCGCGGAACAACAAGTCCTGCCCGAAGACCGCGCGGCTCGAGGCACTCCAGGGCTCCGGCATCGTGCTGACGGGTGCCGAGGACACCCTGGTGACGCGGAACCGGGTCACGGACAACGCCGGTCCCTCCTCGCTGTCGGGCGGCATCGTCCTGTTCAAGAGCTTCGTGGGCGCCACCAGCGAGCGGAACCGGATCACCGACAACGTGCTGAAGGACAACGCCCCGGCGGACCTCGTCAACACCGACACCGGCGAGGGCAACACCTTCCAGGGCAACACCTGCCGGGCGTCCAAGCCCGCGGGACTGTGCTGACGGCTGTGGGGTCGCTCATGAACTCGAAGAAGGAAGGCGGCACATGACGACTGCACAGACCACCGAGACGTCACCGACCAGCCGGACCGCACAGGCCGCGCCGCCGCCGTCCATGCGGCTCAGGGAGCTCGTGTTCGGGGCGGCGTGTGCGGCCGCCCTCCGCGCGGCAGTGCGGCTGAAGGTCGCCGACGCCCTCGGCGACAGCCCACTGGCCGTGGAGGACCTCGCGGCCGCGGTGAAGACCGAACCCAAGCCCCTAGGACGACTGTTGCGCGCCCTGTCCTGCTACGGCATCTTCGCCGAGGCGCCGGACGGGACGTTCACGCACACCGACATGTCCCGGCTGCTGCGCGAGGACGATCCGCACAGCCTGCGCGACATCGCGCTGTGGTGCACCGAGCCGTGGACCTGGGACGCGTGGCCGAGGCTGGACGAGGCGGTGCGCTCCGGCCGCAACGTCGTGGAGGATCTGTACGGCAAGGAGTTCTTCCCGTACCTGAACGAGGACGCCCCCGAATCGGCCGACGTCTTCAACCGTGCCATGACGACCTCCAGCGTGCAGTCGGCGCGGGATGTCGCGCAGTTCCTCGACCTGTCGGGTGCCTCGTCGGTCGCCGACATCGGCGGTGGTCAGGGGCATGTGGTGGCGAGTCTGCTGGAGAAGTACCCCTCGCTCCACGGCACTCTGCTCGACCTGCCGCGCGTGGTGGACAACGCCGACCCCCGGCTGCGGGCGGGAGGCGCGCTCGCGGACCGGGTGCGCCTCGTGCCCGGTGACTGCCGTGCGGCCGTCCCGGTCCAGGCCGACGTCTACGTCATCAAGAACATCCTGGAGTGGGACGACGACAGCACGACCCGCACGCTGCGCAACGTCATCGAGGCGGGCGGTCCCGGATCGCGGGTCGTGGTCATCGAGAACCTCGTCGACGACACGCCCTCGATGCGGTTCAGCACCGCCATGGACCTGCTGCTGCTCCTCAACGTGGGCGGTGCCAAGCACACCACCGCCAGCATGGTGGGCAGGCTGACGGAGGCGGGGCTGGTCATCGACGACGTCAGCCCGGTCAACCCCTACCTGCACGCGTTCGACTGCACCGTCCCCGGGTGACCACGTCCCCCGGACAAAACCATCACGAACCGCCGGTCGCCGGGCACGCAATCCTCGCGTGCCCGGCGACCGGCGGTTCGTGCGGGTGGTTCAGGAGGTGGCGTCCCGTTCCCAGGTGTAGAAGCAGCGCGCCATCGCGTCCTTCGGTGAACGCCAGGTCGCCGGGTCGTACGCGGTGACGTACGCCGACAGCCGTTCACTGATGTCCCGGAACTCGGGGTGGCCGGCCACCTTCGCGATGGCGGGTCCGGGGTCCCGCTCCGACTCGATGAGGTGCAGGTACACGTCGTCGAACTGGAACAGGCTGCGCCGGGCGACTCCCACGAGGTGCGGCAGTTCTCCCCGGTCCGACTCGTCGAACACCTTGGCGATGTCGAGGGCCGACTCCGGTGCCATACGGGCGACGATCAGGGATTGGTGCATCGTCCTGTCCTCCGTCCGGATCAGTCGGAGAGCATCTGCGCGGGCCGGCGTTCCATGGCGGCCTGCTCGATGCGGTCCCGGATCAGGGCCATCTGGACCTTGGAGTTGCGGTTGATGTTGTCCGTCATCCAGTCGTCGTCGACCGGTGCGTCCGGCTTCATCGCGAAGTCCTGGGTCCACACCATGCGAGTGCCTTCGGGCACCTTCTCGTACTGCCACACGATGTTCATGTAGGCGAAGGGTCCGGTCTCGACTCGGCGGGCCCGCACGCTGAGCGTGTCGCGGTCCGGCTCCCGCTCGGAGACCCAGCTCCACACCTTGCCGTTGTCGTCGGGGTGCATCGTCAGCCGGAACGTGGTCCTGTTCCCCTCCTGGGACAGGATCTCGGCGGATGCGTACTCGCTGAACAGCTGCGGCCAGTTCGCGACGTCGTTGGTCATGTCCCAGACCAGGTCGAGCGGCGCGGCGATGGTGACTTCGTTCTGCGTGTGTCCGGCCATGTCAGGCTCCCGCCAGAAGCGCGCTGTTGACGAGATCGAGGAACTGCCGGGGGTTCTTGCTCTTCTCGGCATCGGGAGGCATGGGTGTGCCGTACCGGTTCTCCAGCTCGCCCACAATGCCGAGCAGCGCGAGGGAGTCGATGCCGAAGGCGTCGAAGCCGGTGTCGTACCGCTGTTGGAGTTCCTCGGGTGCGACGGTGACTCCGGCGGACTTCTTCATGAGCTCGGCGAGCTCTTCCACGGTGATTCGGTCACTCATGCGGTTTCTCTCCCTGCTTCGTGTCGGGTGCTGTGGGATGGGTGCTCCGATGCCTCCTCACGAGGCATCGCCGGCGCCGAGCCGTAGCACGAGCGCCGCGTTCGACCCCATGAGGCCTCGGCTGAGGACCAGCGCCGTGCGCAGTTCGGCGGCGCGGGCGCGGGAGGTCACGAGGTCGAGGTCATGGCAGGTGTCGAAGACGTTGGGGGTGGGCGGAATCAGACCGTGCTCCAGCGCGAGCACCGCCGCGGCGACGTCCAGCACGGGCGCCGCCGAGTAGCCCCGGCCGAAGGCGGTCTTCGGTGCCGTGACGGGGACGCGTCTGCCGTGCGCGCCCAGGGCGTCCGCGATCGCCAGTGCCTCGGCTCGGTCCGCCTCCGGTACGCCGAGGGCATCGGCGAAGACCACGTCGATCTCCTCGGGGGCGCAGCCGGCCTCATCCAGGGCGCCCCGGATGGCCTGGGCCAGCCCTTCCCGGGACTGCTCCCAGCGGGAGGCGCCGGTGAACGTCGCCGCGTGGCCCGCCAGGGTGGCCCGCACGGGCGCACCCCGTCGACGGGCCGAGGTCTCGGCTTCCACGACGAGCATGGCGCCGCCTTCGGCGGGCACGAACCCGCAGGCCGAGGCGGTGAACGGACGGTAGGCGCGTTCCGGGTCGTCGACGGCGCTCAGCTCTTCGTAGCCGAGCTGGCAGACCATCGAATAGGGGGCCAGTGGCGCCTCGGTCGCGCCGGCCACCATCACGTCGGTGCCGCGCCGCACGGCCCGCGCCGCATGCGCCAGAGCGTCGAGGCCGCCGGCCTCATCGGCGGCGACCACACCGCAAGGGCCCTTGAAGCCGCGGCGGATGGAGATCTGGCCGGTGCTCGCGGCGTAGAACCAGGCGATGGACTGATACGGCCCGACGAAGCGACTGCCCTTGTCCCACAGCTGCTGCAGCTCCCGCTGCCCGAACTCGCCGCCACCGGAACCTGCCGCGGTGACCACGCCCACGGAGAACGGTGCGGCGTCCGTCCGGCTCCGGTCGAGGCCGGCGTCGTCGAGCGCCTGGTCGGCCGCGGCCATCGCGAAATGCGTGAACCGGTCGGTCTGGACGAGGTAACGCTCCTCGACCACGGTCGGCGGGTCGAAGTCCCGGACCTCGCCGGCCACCCGCAGCGGCAGGTGCCCGCATCCTTCCCGGGTGATCCGGTCCAGGACGCTGATGCCCTCCCTGGTCGACTTCCAGAAGGTCTCGGTGCTGGTTCCGTTGGGCGCCACCAGTCCGATACCGGTGATGGCCGCGCGCCGAGGATGCGGTTCGCTCATCGTGTCTTCTCCCTCGGCAGACTCATGATCACCGCGGACTGGAAGCCGCCGAACCCGCTGCCCACGGAGAGCACGCTCTTCAGTCTTCGCTCGCGGGCGACACGCGGGACGTAGTCCAGGTCGCACTCGGGGTCCGGGGTCTCGTAGTTCGCGGTGGGCGGGACGACCTGGTGGGTCAGGGCCAGCGCACAGGCGACGACCTCGATCGCGCCGATCGCGCCGAGGGAGTGGCCCACCATGGACTTGATGGAGCTCATGGGCGTGTCATAGGCGTGCGCGCCCAGGACGCGTTTGACCGCGGCGGTCTCGTGCCGATCGTTCTGCTGGGTGCCCGATCCGTGCGCGTTGACGTAGTCGATCGCCGTGGGGTCGAGCCGGGCCTGGTCGAGGGCGTCCTCGATGGCCCGGGCCATCTCCAGGCCCTCGGTGGTCAGACCGGTCATGTGGTAGGCGTTGCCGAAGGTGGCGTAGCCGCTGATCTCGCAGTACACGTGCGCGCCGCGGGCCAGTGCGTGTTCCAGCTCCTCCAGGACGAGTACCGCGCCGCCCTCGCCCATGACGAACCCGTTGCGGTCGGCGTCAAAGGGGCGTGAGGCGTGGGCGGGGTCGTCGTTGTTCGGGGAGGTGGCCTTGATCGCGTCGAAGCAGGCCATGGTGATCGGTGAGATCGGCGAGTCCGAGGCGCCGGTGATGCACACGTCGGCCCTGCCCTCCTCGATCGCGTGGAAGGCGTACCCGACCGCGTCGAGCCCCGAGGTGCAGCCGGTGGAGACGGTCTGCACCGGCCCGCGTGCCTCGAACCGCTCCGCCACCGCCGAGGCGAGGGTGCTGGGCGAGAACGCCCGGTGCAGATGGGGGCCGGACTCCCGGTGGTCCACGTCCCAGCGCTTGCCGCGCTCGCTGACCAGTACGTAGTCCTGCTCCAGCCGGGTGGTACCGCCGACCGCGGTGCCCAGGGAGACCCCGACGCGCCACGGGTTCTCCGCCGCGAGGTCGAGGCCGGAGTCCCGTACGGCCTCCTCCCCGGCGACCAGGGCGAACTGGATGTACCGGTCGCACCGTGCGATCTGCTCCGCGTCCAGCCCGTGGGCCGCCGGGTCGAAGTCGCACTCGGCGGCGATCCGCGAGCGCAGCCCGGACGGGTCGAAGAACGTGATGCCCCGGGTCGCCGTACGCCCGTTGGACAGAAGGTCCCAGAACGCCGGTATGCCGATGCCGTCCGGAGCGACGATGCCCAGCCCGGTGACCGCCACCCGCCTCGTCATGAACGGACCTGAGATCGCTCGGCCGACCGTCCCGCACCCCCGGGGGCCGCCTCCACCACGATCGGTACGCCGTCGGCGTCCTCGGTGTCGACATGGCCGAGCGGCGGGCTCGGGGCGAGCGGGCCGAGGTGGAAGACCATGCGGGCCTCCACCTTGCCGACGTTGCGGAAGCGGTGGCGCATGTGGGTGGGGATCAGCAGCCCCTGCTCGGGCTGCAACGGGTGGGGCTCACCGTCCAGGTCCACCTCCAGCTGCCCGCAGAGGACGTAGATGAACTCCTCGGAGTACGGGTGGTAGTGCTCGGCGATGCGGTCGCCGGGCTGGATGATGGCCACGCCCATGAAGCCGCTGGTCGAGCCGACGGTGGTGGGGGTGAGCAGGGCACGCAGGTCGCCACCGCGCCGAGTGTTGGGCTCGACCTCGCTGACATCCACGATTCCGGGATGGCGGTTGTTCACGACGTTCCTCCGAACATGTGCAGCATCGACAGGGGGCGTGGCCGTCACGGCCCGGGTACCGGCGAGTCAGGCGTCGGGCGCGCGACGGTCGGTGACAAGTTCCATGCGGGAGACGGTGAGGAGGCCAGCGGGGGCGCCATCCTTCAGGGCCGGACCGTCCGCTCCGAAGGCTTCGCCGTCGAGCAGTTCCGTCAGCTCGGCCGCCTGAGTGCGATCCGTGAGACCGAGCACGGGGCTCGGGTCGGTGCCGAGGCCGCCGCGCACGTCGACCAGCCGTACGACGACGTCGTCGCGCTGGAAGATCGTGCTGCGCAGCACGGGCCCGTGCGGATCGTCCGCCGCTGCCTCGTCCTGACGGGCCAGCAACTCGGCCAGTCGCAGACCTTGGCCCTCACGGGCCGGGTAGTACAGGGCGTGCCGCACCGCGTCCGGACTCTCCTGGCCTGCCGTCACATGGTGTACGGCGGGCAGCGCCGCCCGGGTGAAGAAGACGCGGGCGGACTCGGGGTCGTCGAGGTCCCTGTCCTGCTCCAGATAGGGGTTGATGGCCTCCTCGACGGCCCGCACCTCGGGCTGTCTGGCGACGTGCCGCAGCGCGGCGAGCAGGTCGCCCCGCACCTCGATGGCCCGGACCACCCGGTTGCCGTGCATGAAGAGGGAGGTGCGGCACAGTTGGGTGGTGTCGTCGACCCGCGGCTCCGGTGACGTGTACCCGGCCAGGATCTCGGCCACGGTCTTCTCACTGCCCGGCTTGACCGTGAAGGTGAGCGCGTGCCGGATCAGGCCGTCACCGATTCTCGGTGCCACCTGGAGCCGGCGCGTGCCGGACCCGGTCTCCGCCGCCGGACCGCCGGTCTCGCGGACGATGTGGAAGCGAAGGGACCTGGTGTCCCGGACACAGCTGTGCAGGGGCTCCACCATCCGCACGTGTTCCTCGCTGTTCACCCAGGTGAGGAAGGGCGGGGCGCTTTCCCACTCGCTCGTGATGAGCCATTGGGACGGGTTCTCGATGGACTGGCAGAGCTGGTCGCTGACATGCCCGGGGACGGACGCGACTTGATTGCACAGCTGCTCGTACGCCTCCAGGAACTGCTGCTGGGCACCGTCGTAGACGTCCACGAGCAGGACGACGCGAAGCGGGGAGCCGTCGAACACGGACTGGGAGACGCGCTGCGCCGCCTGTCGCATGAGAGTTTCCGGAGCACGTTCGGACGTGGTGGTCATGCTGCGCACATCTCCTTCGCGGGGGCAGAAGCGGACGGATCGCGGCCACGTCGATGAGACGCTGACGTGCCTCGATCCCCTTGATCCTGATCCCGCTCCCGCAGGCGCGCGACTCCTGTGCCACTGCCCGGGTGACCGGCCGCCGGGGAAGGCGGGGCCCGCTCAGGCGAGGTGGGCGAAGACCACCAGGTTGTCCGTGTAGTCCCTGACGGTGCGGTCGTAGTCACCCGCGCAGGTGATGAGCCGGACCTGGGCCTGGGCCGTGTCGGCGTACACCCGCCGGCTGGGGAAGTTGTCCTTGTCGAACGTCTCCACGCTGTCGACCACGAAGGACGCTTTGCGCCCGTCGGCTCGTCTGACGTGGAAGACGTCCCCCTTCTCCAGTTCTCCGAGGTCGGCGAAGACCGCCGCCGACGTCGCCGTGTCGACGTGCCCGGCGATGATCGACGTGCCCGCCTCTCCGGGGGACGCTCCCTTGGCGTGCCAGCCGACGAGGTTGGTGTCGTCGGCCGGGGGCGGCTCGAGCTGTCCCGTGCGGCCGATGGCGAGTTCGGTGAAGGGGGCGTCGACGGAGATCTTCGGAATGAGCAGGCGTACGGGCCTCGATCGCGGCAGATGCTTCGCCTCGGGCTGTGCGGCCGGCGGCGCCGCCGCGGCGGTGTGAGCGGCCCGCGACGGAAGGGGGGCGTCGGACGATGCGGTGTCGGACGCCGTGTCATTGCCGCCGAACAGGGTGATGGCCAGCACCAGGGCGGCCACGGCGCCGATCACCATCACCTTGGTACGGGAAGGGTTGTCTGCGGGGGACGGGGGAACTGCCATCGGACACCACCTCACCAGGGCACGGCAACACATCGGACGAGGGACGGGGCACGGGGAAAGCCGGCGGGGCCGCCACGCTGCACGGGCGTGGCGGCCACAGCGGCTATCGCATCCGGCATGGGTCAGGCCACGCTTCCGGCGGTCTTCCTGCGGCGCACCGAGTACAGACCGGTTCCGACGACGGCCAGGACGGCCAGCCCACCCGCGGTCACGGCAGGCGAGGCCAACGCGCCGCCGCCGGTGTGCATTCCGCCGCTGGGCTTCTCCTCCTTGCCGCTCCAGGAGTCGCTGTCCTCCTTGCTCCAGGAGTCGCCGCCGTCCTCCTTGCTCCAGCCCTCGTCCTGCTTACCGCTGCCGGAGTCCTTGCCCTGCTCCTTGTCCTTGTAGGTCTCCGGGTCGAACTTGGGGTCCTTCGCGGTGTCCGAGCCGTCCACGTTCACCGCGGTCAGGGCCCCACCACCGGTGTGCATGCCACCGCGCGGCGAGTCATGGCCGGCGTCCTTGCCGTGCTCCTTGTCGTGGTCCTTGCTGTAGGAGGAGTCCGTGTGGTCCTCCCAGTCGTTCCCGGCCGCGTAGGCGCCGGGAGCGCCGAGGACGAGGACGGTCGAAGCCGCCGCGGTGGCCAGGAGCATGCGAGCAGAGTGCATCTGACGTTCCCTCCGTCAAGGGGCGGACAGCTGGCACTTCGTCAGCTGATGTGACCCGCCCTCGACGTGATCCACCGTCAGTCAGCTGATCGCCCGTCACAACTCAGGACGATCACACGGGTGAACCCGCACGGCTCCCGGCAGGACCACGTCACGACCGCGTGACACGGCCGGCCGACCCCGTCGAGAGGTCGGCCGGCCGTTTCCTACGAGGTCAGGCCGCTGCCAGCAGCGTGGTCAGGACTTGACGCAGTGCCGACTCCGCGTCCGGGTCCGGCCCCGCGGACCGCCAGGCCACGAATCCGTCGGGCCGCACAAGTACGGCGCCGCCGCGCGCCGTTCCATGGACGGCCGACCAGTCCGTGTCGCCCTCGGGCGTCAGCTCGGCATCGGAAGCGCTGCCCACCCGGTACGAGACCAGTGGGACGGACATCTCTTCGGCGAGCCGAATGGCGGCCTCGTGCCAGCCGCTCGGGTCATCGGCGTCACTGAGCAGCACGAACGAGCGTTCGTAGAGATCCAGTGTGGAGATCCGCTCGCCTTGGTGACGTACCGCCAAGTGGGGGGCCCTGCTGCCGGGTTCACCGGACAGGTCGAAGCGTTCCGGTACGACCGGAGCCGCGGGGTCGGTGCCGACGACGGCTCCCTGCGGATAGCGGTAGCCCAGGACCACGTTGAGGATGCCGCGCTGCGGGCCACCGCCGCCGCCACCGCCCATCCCGGGCGGCGGGGCGAACCCGGGGTGGCTGTGCTCGACCGACCGTGCGGCGGCGCGGGCGCTGGTCGCCTCGGCCACCGGGCGCCGCTCGGCGTCGTAGGTGTCCAGCAGCCCCTCCCCCGCCCATCCGTCGAGCACCGCGGCCAGCTTCCAGGCGAGGTTGTGCGCGTCCTGGATGCCGGTGTTGGAGCCGAATGCCCCGGTGGGGGACATCTCGTGGGCCGAGTCACCGGCCAGGAAGACCCGTCCGGCCCGGTAGCTGCGGGCGACCCGCTGGGCGGCGTTCCAGGGAGCCTTGCCCGTGACCTGTACGTCCAGGTCGGCCACTCCGACCGCGCGTCTGATGTGCTCGGCACACCGCTCGTCGGTGAACTCCTCCAGGGTCTCGCCGCGTTCCGGGTGCCAGGGAGCGTGGAAGACCCAGTTCTCGTGGTTGTCCACGGGCAGCAGAGCGCCGTCGGCTTCCGGGTCCGTCAGGTAGCAGACGATGAAGCGGCGGTCGCCCACGACATCGGCGAGGCGGCGGGACCGGAAGGTGATGCTGACGTTGCTGAAGAGGTCACCAGGACCGCTCTGGGCGATGCCGAGTTGCTCGCGCACGGGGCTGCGGGGGCCGTCCGCCGCGACGAGGTAGTCCGCGCGGATGGTGGTGTGCTCGCCCGTGTCCCGGCTCTTGACCACCGCGGTGACGCCGGAAGGGTCACTGTCGAACGACAGCAGTTCGGTTCCGTACCGCAGATCGCCGCCGAGCCGCTCGGCGTGCTCGAACAGCACCGGCTCCAGGTCGTTCTGACTGCACAGGCACCACGAGCTGGGGCTGAAGCGGGCCAGTGCGCCGCCCGCGTCGATCTCCTTGAAGAGCCACTCGCCCGCGTCGCCGACCAGGGTGGGCGTCTGCAGGATCCCGTGGTTGTCGTCCAGGGTGGCGGCGGCCTCCCGGATCCCCGGCTCGATGCCGGCCGTCCGGAACAGTTCCATGGTGCGGACGTTGTTGCCCCGCCCACGGGGGTGGATGGAAGTGCCGGCGTGGCGCTCCACCAACGTGTGCCGTACGCCCAACCGGCCCAGGAACAGGGAGGTCGACAGTCCGACGAGGGAACCGCCGACAATGAGGACCGGGACCTGGTGGGTCATGGGGTCGGCTTGATCGTCTGTTTGATTCATGGCTCGCCTCCAGCGCGTCGTGTCCGTCGACTCGGCCGGGTAAGGCCGCGAGCCTCATCCATGCCCCGCGCTGCGATCGCGGGCCCAAGCTTCACCCACTCAACTCGCCCGGTTCGCCGAGTCGGCGGACACCTCCGCGGTCCGGGACCTGACGCGGCGTGAGGGCGCCCTGCTCACCGGCGATCTGACGGGTCGATGGTGTCGGGTTCGGAAGCGGGACGGCGTACCGCCTGGGCGGTGGCCGCTCAGCACGACTCGAGCGACCGATACCAGGCGGCCGGAGCGGGGCGTCAGGCCGGGCGGACCGCGCCCTTGATCGCGGACTGGCCGGCGAAGAACACCGACTCCTCACGGATGGTCGCTCCCGGGCCCGGGGCGTGAATCATCATTCCGTCCCCGCTCCAGATGCCCACGTGGCTGAGGTCGTCGTGGAAGAAGACCAGGTCTCCCACCCGGACGTCGGCCAGGGAGATCTGCACCCCCACTCCCCACAGGGCCTGGACGGTCCGGGGCAGCGTGACGCCTGCCGCCTTCCATGCGGCCTGAGTGAGACCGGGGGCGTCGTACGATCCCGGCCCGACCGCGCCCCACACACAGGGCCGACCGATCTGCGCCCGGGCGAAGTCGATGACCCGCTCGGCCTGGGTGCTGTGGACCGGGTCCACCGACAGCCAGGATCCACCGTAGGCGGCGGACGTGAGAGGGGCGGAAGGAGCTTCGGGTGCCGCGTGGACGACCGGAGCCGCCGGGGCGGCAGCCACTGGCGGTGCGGCGTAGGTGTAGGCGGGTGCCGCGGCCGTCTCGATGAGCGCCGCCGGGGCAGGGGCCGCCAAGGCGGACGCGGAGACGTTCGTCAGGCCGGCGCCGTACGTCGAGGTGGTCGCGTCGGCCGGTGGGGCGGCGCTGTAGGCAGCGGCGGGATCGGCCGGCGGAGCCATGGCGTACGTCGCGGTCGCGCCGGTCGCGGGACCGGCACCGTACGTCTCCGCACCGAGCGCCGGAAGCTCCGCCTGGTAGGTACCCGCAGCGGTGGGATCGGCCGGCGGAGCCATGGCGTACGTCGCGGTCGCGCCGGTCGCGGGACCGGCACCGTACGTCTCCGCACCGAGCGCGGGAAGCTCCGCCTGGTAGGTACGCGCAGTGGTGGGGTCCGGGGCGATGGGCCAGGTCGTGGTGGGCTCCGGCGCGGGCGCCGGGGCCGGCTGGTACAGCGGCCATGCCGCCCCGTCGCCGCCGAGGACCGGCTGCGCTCCGGTGCGCCAGGCGCTCTCGTCCCACCGGGACTCGCCTGCCGCGGCCGGCTCGACGGGTGGGGCGGGCGGCTCCGGAAGGAATCCAGGGGTCGATTCCTGAGCTGATCCGCCGGTCAACTCCCGTACAGGGCCCGTGGGCGACTTGGGCGCTTCGAGGGCGAGGGGTTCCGAGGGACGTTCCGTCGGGCGTGCGGGCCGTGCCTGCTGGGGCGCGCGGTCGGGTCGGGCGGGCGTCCTTCTCTCCGGCTGCGATACCGGCACGATCGGACCCAGCTTGACGCGTGCGGCGTCGAACCACTGCCGGGCAAGGGCTCCGACCGCGGGCTGCATGTCGTCCTGGGACCGGTCACGGGCGCCCGCACCCCGCTGGCGCGGGATGGCAGCGGCGCGGGTCGCGTTGAAGGTGCCGGTGTCGCTCTCCGCCCGGTCGTAGAGGCTGTCGATCTTGCGCCGGACCTCGTCGCGGCTCGGCCCCTCGCCCTCGCCTGGGGAAAGGGAGCTGCCCCTGCCCGAGAAGGGGGTCACTTCGGGGGGCGAGGTTCGTTCCGGCGCCATGGAAACGGCACTCCTTCCGTACGAGAGTGCACGAGACCGCCTGCCTGTCGGAGGGAGTCGTGCAGACGGTGACCAACTTAGCCAACTTGTAAGCCTTCCGTGAAGATCGAAGCACTAAATGCCCGATATGCTTCTGTGACCTTCGCCCCTCCAACTCCTCCCTCACCGCGATCCGCTGAGCGGCTGTCAGCCGAGAACGGCCGGAGGCCGGCCCTGAGGTGACGTCGGAACCCCCTTACTACGTGGCCGTCTTCATTCCTGGGGATGGACCAGGCGCACACCCCTGGCGGGCTGTCCATCACCGTCCGGCCTGCATGTGGCCACAGTGCCAGCCGCCGGTACCGGTCCACTGGACGCAAGCCCCTTCATGAAGGTCGTTTTGCCGGACCGGCAACAAGAGTGGCAACCCCAAGCGCGGTCGGAGACCGTGGGCTCGTGACCGACAACATCGCAGCAGGACCACACACCGACGGATACCTCGGAGACCCCGCCGTGCGGGCGGAGTGGGACGACCGCTACGCCGACCGACAACAGCTGTGGAGCGGCCGGCCCAACGGTGCCCTCGTGGCCGAGGTCGCCGGCCTCACACCCGGGCGCGTGCTCGACGTCGGCTGCGGCGAAGGCGCGGACGCCGTCTGGCTCGCCCGCGGCGGCTGGGACGTGACCGCGCTCGAGGTCTCCGGCGTGGCACTGGAGCGGGCGGCCGGGCACGCCCGGGACGCCGGCGTCGCCATTCACTGGGTCCACGCCACCCTCACCGAGGCAGCGCTCCCGCCGGCCTCCTTCGACCTGGTCTCCGCGCAGTACCCCGCACTACTGCGCACCCCTGACGCCGCCGCCGAGCGGGCACTGCTCGCGGCCGTCGCACCCGGCGGCGTACTGCTGCTCGTCCACCACGCGGGGATGGACACCCAGCATGCTGACGACGGCGGCTTCGACCCGGCGGACTACGTCTGGCCCTCGATGGTCGCCGATCTCCTCGACGACGACTGGGAGATCGAGGTGGACGAGCAACGGCCGCGCGTGGCACCCGACGGCGGCGCCGGCGCGCACCACACCGACGACCTGGTACTGCGCGTACGCCGACTGCGCTGAGATCCTCGCTCACCGGCAGGAGCATCAGGCGGGGCGACCGGCATGACTGTCAGACGGTGGCGTGCTGCGCGACATGGCACAGCAGCAGGCATACGTCGTCGTCACGTTCGGAGTCGCTCAGCATCGGGTCCAGGACGCGGTCCGCCGAGCCGTCCAGGTCCTCCAGTTCCGCGGGTCCGAACGCCGCGAGTGCGTCCGCGAGGCGGGCGATGCCCGGATCGATTCCCTGGGCGCGGCGTTCGACCAGGCCGTCGGTGTAGAGGGCCAGGGTCGAGCCGGGCGGGAGCGGGACGGTGTGGTCTTCGATCTGCTGGTTCAGCGGGATGCCGAGCATCGCGCCGGGCTTGGCGTCCAGCGTGTGGACCTGGCCGTCGGGAGTCCGCAGCACCGGCGGCGGGTGGCCCGCGGCCGCCCAGGTCAGGGTGGGCTCGTCGGGGTGGAAGCGGGCTATGACGGCGGTGGCGTACAGGTCGGGCTGCAGATGGTGCAGGAAGGTGTGCAGCCGGGTCAGCAGTGTGCCGGGGCTGCTGCCGTCCACGGCGTATGCGCGGAGGGCGGTGCGCAGTTGGCTCATCATGACGGCGGCGCGCATTCCGTGTCCGGTGACGTCACCGATGACGGCGACCAGCGAGCCGTCGGGCTGGCGGAACGCGTCGTACCAGTCGCCGCCGATGTTCAGCCCGTGGGTGGCCGGCAGGTAGCGGGCGGCCAGTCGGAGCGCCGGTGTGGTCGGCAGGTCCGTGAGCAGGGCCCGCTGGAGGGTCTCGGCGATGTCGCGATTGCGCTCGAAACGCCGGGCGTTGTCGATCGCGATGCTGGCGCGGCGGACGAACTCGATGAGCATGACCGCGTCGTCGGGGTCCCAGCGGTCGCCGGGCGGCGCCAGGGTCAGCACTCCCAGCGGTGCCCGGCGGGTCGGCAACGGGACGCACAGCAGCGGACGTTCGGGGTCGAGTGCCGAGGGCGGCTGGTCGTCGACGCCGGGCAGTCCGCCGGGTTCCAGGGCGGCGTACTGCGGCCGTCCGGTGCGGGCCGCCGTCACTGCGGCTGCGGGATGGGGCGTCGCGGGGCGCCGCTCTTCGTCGCCGTCGAACAGCCAGACGTCGACGCTGCGGGCGTACTCCGGTACGAGCAGCTCCGGGAGCCGGCGGACGACCTCGTCGTGGTTGAGGGAGGTCAGGGCCGCGCTGGCGTCGGCCAGGAAGGTGAGGCGCCGTCGGGCGTCCTCGGCCTGCCGGCGAGCCCGGTGCTCGGCGGCGAACGCCTCCCTCTGTGCCTGTCCGGCGGCGTCCAGTTCCGCGTGCAGGGCCAGCACGCCCTGATTGGTCTGATGCAGTTCCTCCCGGTGGAAGGCCACCAGTTGTTCCTGCTCGGCGAGTCTGTCCAGCAGGACGGCCGCGTCCTCGTCGGCGTCCAGCAGCGACTCGGCCAGGACCTCCGGGGAGTCCGGCAGCGACCCGGCCTCCGCGATCGGGGTTCTGGCGCAGGGGACGCTCGTACGCCACGGGGGATGTGCGGCCGGGTCCGCGGAGGTGACCGTGACATGCAGGTGCGCCTGTTCGGCGGCTGTCCCGGTGACGTACAGGGTGAGCAGCCAGGAGCCGTCCTTGGCCAGGCACTGGCGCAGTTGCGCGCTGAGTGCCGCGGTGAGACGGGTGCGTTGAAGCGGTGACAGTCCGTGCGCCGAGGCCAGGCGTGCGGTGGCGATGCGCGCCAGGGCCGCGTCGGCGACGGTGTCGATCGGCCAGGTGTGTCTCAACGCCCCTCCCCCGGTGCCTGAGTCAGGACCGCCACTGTGGTGTCGTCACGTGCCGGCCGGGCGGCGCTGCCGCTGTCGCGCAGGGTGACCGCCGCCGTCACGGCGGGGTCGGTGAACAGCAGATCCGGTGCGGACGGCGGTTTCTGACGGCTGGGCAGGCCGTCGCTGTGCAGCACCAGCACCCGGTCGGTTCCCCAGCGTCTGAGGTCCTCGTGCAGTGTCCGCGGCCGGTGGACGCCGACGATGCCGGGGCGGGACAGCAGGGCGTGCCAGGCATCCTCCTCCCACAGCCAGGCCCCCACGTTCCCCAGGCCGGCGAAACGCAGCGTGCCGGTGGCGGTGTCGACCTGGGCCACGGCCACGGCGGCACCCCGGGTGCCGCGCAGAGCGGTGTCGAGGTGACGCAGGAGTTCTGCCGGGTTGAGGTGGGCCGATCCGCGCAGCGCCTGTACGGCCGCCGTCGAGGCGTGTGCCGCCTGAGATCCGTGGCCCAGGCCGTCGGCCAGCATCAGCGTCACGCGGTCGCCGGCCCTGACCGAGGCCCAGTCGTCTCCGGAGTGTTCGGCTCCGCCGAAGGGCAGATTGACCCCTCCCGCCCGTAGCCCGCCCGGCCCTGGTGCGGTGTCCCGCCCTGCGGGACCGATCCGGGCCACCGCCACCGTGCCGCGGCCCGGGGTGCTGTGCACGGCGAAAGCGTCGGCGACGCGCCGGCAGGTGCCCAGGCCCGCGCCCAGTGACCGGGCCGTCGTGAAGCCGTCGCTCAGGGCGGTGGTGACGTCGGCTATGCCGGGACCGTGGTCGATCGCCGCGATCTGAACGAGCCGGGTCGGGTCGCCGCCGTCCGCCGGTACCGGCCCGGGCACCACGTCGAGCAGCAGACGGCCTCCCCGGGCGTGCTTGAGGAGGTTCGTCGCCAGTTCCGTCGTCACCAGGGCGGCGGCCGCGGTCCGTGCCTCGTCGAGTCCGGCCAGGGTCGCGGCGTGCTCGGCGGCGACCCTGGCATCCCGTACCCGGGTGGAATCGTGGACCGGTACGTCCCAGACGCGCGGCATCAGCTGCCTCCGTGGGGACGGGGCGGCGGAGCCGAGGCCCAGCAGACCACCGTGACCGTCGTGCCCGCGCCCGGCGTGGTGTCGATGCTGAACTCATGGACCAGCCGCCGGGCACCGCCCAGACCCATGCCCAGGCCGCCGCCCGAGGTGTAGCCGTCGACGAGCGCCCGCTCCAGGTCGGCGATGCCGGGTCCTTCGTCGGCGAAGACCAGCCGCAGGCCGCGTACCCGGCCCTGTGTCACCTCTGCCGACTCCATGCGGCCGCCCCCGCCGTGCACGAGCGTGTTGCGGGCCAGTTCACTGGCGGCGGTGACCAGCTTGGTCTGCGCGACCAGACCGAAGCCCAGAAGGCCGGCGGCCTGCCGCACATGCTGGCGCACCCAGGCGAGATCCATGTCGGAACGGATCGGCAGACTCGCCTCGACGGCTGTGGAGGATGGCATCAAGGATGCTCCCGAGGCGATCCACCGGCGCCGACGACGGGAGTGCGGCGTGCCAGCAGCTCCAGGGCCGCCTCCGTGGTGAGGGCGGTGCGCAGTCCGGGCAGCGTCAGCCCCAGCTCGACCAGGGTGATCGCCACCGCGGGCCGCATGCCGGCCAGGACGGTCCGGGCCGCCAGCAGCGAGGCGCTGGCCGCGATCTCGGCGAGTACGCGACCGAGGAAGGAGTCGATGACTTCCACGCCTGAGATGTCGATGACCACCCCGGTCACCCGGCTGTCCACGATGGTGGCAGCGATGTCCTGCTGGAGCTGCTGCGCCATGCTGTCGTGCAGGTCGCCCTGCAGGGTGACCAGGAGAACCTCGCCCAGGCGCAGCACCGGTACATGGGCCGCGCCGCCGTGGTGGAGACCATCGCTCATCGTGACCCCGCACCGCCGGAGGTCGGCGCGACGATACCGACGCCCAGCTCGTGCAGCGCGTAGGCCAGCGCGTCCGCCAGGCTGGCGCGGGTGACCACCGTGCCGAGGTCCAGGCCGAGATGGACGATGGTCTGGGCGATCGCCGGGCGGATGCCCGACACGACGCACTCCGCGCCCATCAGCCGCGCCGCCGCGACCGTCTTCATGAGGTGCTGGGCCACGAGCGAGTCCACGGTGGGGACGCCGGTGATGTCGAGGATCGCGAAGCGGGCGTGCTGGTCGACGATGGCCTCCAGCAGCGTCTCCATGACGACCTGGCTGCGCGCGCTGTCGAGCGTGCCGATGAGCGGTACGCCCACGACGCCGTCCCACAGCTTGATCACGGGGGTGGCCACTTCGAGCAGCTGGAGCTGCTGGCGCTCGATGAGTGCCTGCCCTTCGGACAGCGCCGTGTCCAGCACGACCAGCCGCAGTGTCCCCATCAGCACGGTGAGCGCGGTCGTGCACTCGCGGACCTGCTCGGTGGCCTCCTCCGGGAACTCCTCGACGAGGAACTCCGCGACGGGCGGACGCAAGGCGTCCACCTCTCCCGACACCTGGGCCATGGTGATCCCGGCGCGGGAACGCGCGGCGGCCATGCGGGCCAACTGCTCGCGCACGACCTCGAATCCGACGGCGTCCGTGTCGTACACCCGCTCCGATTCGGCTACCTGGGCCAACGCCTCGATCACTGTCCGGGCCGCCTCCACGGCCTCGTCCCGCGAGAGGGTGAACACGCTGCGGAACAGCGGCTCGTCGGCCCAGCGCTGGGCGATCCGTTCGCGATGGCGGTACAGGAAGTCCCCGACCAACTGCGCCGACGAACCTTGCCGTACTGCCGCTTCGTGCTCCGGCACCTGCTCTCACCTCATCCGAGTAGTGCGCTCCCGTGACCCGCGGTGACCGACATCGCACCGCAGGTGACGCATACTGTTGCCGAACGACAACTGTAACGAGTCTGGACCGTGACAGGTGTCCGGGGTCGGCCCGCTAGGACGTCGACCGGTTGCCGAACCAGTCGAGACAGACCACCAACGCGTCGTCGTCCGGCTCCGGACGGCCGCGATGCCCCTGCAGTTCCCGCAGCACCGCGGCCGGTACGTCGGCGGCCGGCAGCAGCCGCGTGGCCGTGATGGCTCGCGCGAGAGCGTGGTCGCCGTACGGCTCGCCGCCCGGCGCGGGGACCATGTGCACTCCGTCACTGACGAACAGGAGACGGTCGCCCGGTTGCATCTGGTAATCCTGCGCCACGTAGTCGGTCTCCTCGAACATGCCGAGCGGGAGCTGTGCCTCGAGGCCGATGGATGTCACGGCCCCGTCCCGCAGACGCAGCATCCGGGGCGAGCCGGCGTCGACGATCTGTACGCGTCCGGTGGCCAGTTCGAGATCCACGAGCAGGACGGACAGATACGCCTCGCCCCGGTACTGGGCGTAGACGGCCTGGTCGGCGAGGGCCGCCTGGTCCGCGATGGGGATGCCCGCCCGCCGCGCGTTGCGCAGGGCGTTGATCCCGAGGTTGGTCAGCAGGGACGCCTCGATCCCCTCGCCCATGCCGTTGGTGACGTAGAGCAGCAGATGGTCGGCCGAGACCGACCAGTCGAAGTTGTCGCCGAAGATCGCGTAGGCGGGCTCCAGTTGGGCGCCGAGCGCGTACTGCGGTCCCGCACAGGACCGGGCCGGGAGCAGTTGCCACTGCATCTCCGCGGCGAGGGTGAGCCGCTCCTTGCGCCGGGCGCGCTGGTAGAGGTCGGTGTCGCGTTCGGCCACCACCACCTCGTGTCCCAGGACCTGGGCCACCGCGGCCATTTCGGCCAGGTCCGCGTCGGGCCGCGTGCCGGGCGGCAGGGTGACCGACAGCACCCCCAGCCGGTCGCCTCGCACGGTGACGGGCAGGTACACGTGCGTCCGCCCGTCGTCGTCCTCCACCACGATCGGCTCCTGCGCCCCGAAGGAGCGTCCGGCCGCACTGGCGTGCACTGGCAGTGTCCGCGACGGACCTGCCGTCGCGGACACGGGCTGCAGCACGGTCGCCCCGTAGTCGACCAGGAGCAGGTCCACGCTCTCGGCGCCGTACGGCCCGCACAGTACTTCGCGGACGGTCGCCGGCAGCTGATGCGGAGCCGCGGAGCGCAAGGCGCGCTCGGCGGCCATGAATCTCTTCACGTTGTCGGTCATGCCATTCCGTACGAGGGCGCGCCGCCGCGTCTGTACCGTGCCGACGGCTGCACCCGTTCCTTCTGAACCATGCCCGCTGTCGCGCGTCGTGCGCCGGGGCGGGCTGACAGGGCGGGGTAAGACTGAGAAGGTGTCGGGGTGACGATCTCGCACTCTCGCCCGCGGCCCCATGAGGTCGCGCGCGTGACCTCCGAGGCGGCCGAACTGCTCGAAGTCCTGTGGGGCCGCGCTTCGACGGCGCCGGTCTCCGCCTCGCAACTGCGGGTTCTGTTCATCCTGGAACACAATGAAGGCATCAACCTGCGCACGCTCGCGGACGCGCTGGGCTCCACGCCGCCGTCGACCAGCCGGCTGTGCGACCGGCTGCAGGCCGTGGGGTTCGTGGAGCGCCGGGCGGCCACCGCGAGCCGGCGGGAGCTGGAGCTGTACCTGAGCCGACGCGGGCGGGCCTTCCTCACCGACCTGCGCGCTCGTCGGGAGGGCACCCTGCAGTCCGTGCTCGAACAGATGCCGACTGCCCAGCGATCCGCGCTGCTCAAGGGGCTCGAGGCGTTCTGCGCCGCCGCGGCGGCGCAGATCCACGAGGACGGCGAGTCCGCCGCCCGCAGCGCCTGACGCCACTTCATTTCCGACCCCTCCCGCACGTGCGAACTCACTCTCTTGCCTCGGCTTCATAGTTGTCAAACAGCAACTGTTGTCACGAACGTGGCTGGTCGACGAGGGTGAGTGCCTCCTCGACGCTCTCCGACACGGGAACCGTGATGCTGACACCGGTCAGATCCAGAATCCGTCGCACCGCATGAGTCGGCGAGATGATGTGCACGCTGCCGGGCAGCTCTCGGGCCTCCTGGTAGACGCGGAGAATGATGTTCATACCGGACGAATCCATGAACGGCACCTGTGAGAGATCGAGCAGGAAGTGCCGTCGGCCGTGATGCAGCTGGTTGGCCAGATGGTGCTGGAACTCGGTCGCGGTGTCGACGTCCAAATAGCCCTGCACCGTGATCAGTGCCACGTCCTCACGGAGCAGGCCGACCTCGACGGACAGGGGGTTCTGGGCAACAGACACATTTACCTCCAACAACAGCGTGGACAACCGGCCAGGGCTGATGACCTTCTCGCCTGCGGGTCGCAATGCGCGCCGCGGATGCGCGATTACCCCCGAACGCGCACGTCATGCACCGCGCCCACACGGGCCGTTCGACGTGCGGGGCGGCACGTGACACGGTGGAGGGAGCCCAGCGGCCGCTCCCGGCCACCAACCCCCACGGAAAGGGGGCCCGAAGAATGGGCACTCGCATCTCCCTGAGTCCCGGCGGTCATGCCGCCACGCTGACCGTGGACCACGACATCGACGACCGTGTGCGGCCCGCCATCGAGAAAGCGGCGGCCCAACTGCCGCCCTCCGTGCGCCGGCTCACCCTCGACCTCGCCGACGTCGGCTTCGTGGACTCGGCCCTCCTCCATCTCGTCCGGACGATCGACCGGTCCGTCACCGACCGCGGCGGTCTGCTCAGGATCGTCGGCCTGCGCCCGCAGGCGCGCCGGGTGCTGACACTCGCCGCCGACCTGTGCCCCGAGGCCCGCTGGGACGCCTACCTCACCTCTCCCGGGCCGAATTGACGCCGCCCTTGGGCGATCGCACCCACGCGCCGCCCAGATGGGCATGTCTGAACGAGACCCTGGGAGCCGCCGTCCCCGCGACGGCCAGCGCCGCCAGACAGCCGTCCGGCACCGGCAGCTCGCGCACCGACCAGACGCCCCGGATCCGTCCGGACGGATCGCGGACGACGTCGGCGACCGAGTCGGTGCCGGTGTCGGGGAACACCGGCAGGCCCAGGCCCTGGGTGAGGCGCGCGCCGGCGGCCTTGACCACGGCCTCCTTGCGGGTCCACAACCGCAGGAAACGCTCGCCGCGTTCCGTGGGGCCCGCGGCCGCCGCCACGAAACGGGCGTCGGACGCGGGGAAGAAGCGCTCGGCGAACGCCTCGACCGGCACGCCCGGCCGCAGCCGGTCCACATCGACCCCGACCTCGGCATGCCGGCTCACCGCCACCAGCGCGAGCTCGCCGCAATGGGAGAGGTTGAACCGCAGATCGGCGCCGTCCGCGAGCCGTGGTTTGCCATGGCGTCCCCGCTCCAGGCGCAGTTCCTCAGGAGGGACGTCGAGGTAGCCGGCCAGAATCCGCCGCAACGCGCCATGCGCGACGACGAAACGTCTGCGGTCGGCCTCGAAACGACAGCGGCCGGCACGCTCGGCCTCCCGCCCCGACAGCATCCGGGACAGCGCCGCCACCGTGGCCGGTGACCCGTCCAGCGGCACCGTCCAGACGTCCACCCTGGGTTCGTCCATGTCAGAGCGCTCTCGCCGGTACGAGGCCGCTGTCAGTCACGACGGAGACTTCCCTGGACCAGACCGGTGAACAGGTTGAGCTTCTGGATGTTGCCGGTTCCCTCCATGAACTCCACTCCGCGGGCGTCCCGGGCGAGCTTGTCCAGCAGCGGGTGGTCCAGCCGGGCGCCGGGACCGAAGCAGGAGAGCGCTTCGAGCGTCGCCTCCTCGGCGAGGCGCGACGCGCGTGCCTTCGCCGCGGACGCCAGGTAGCCGGCCGTCGGCTCGTTGTCGTCCACGGCGATCGCCGACCGCCAGATGAGCTGCCGGAGCTCCGTCAGGCGCAGGGCGAGGCGGTCGAGCCGGTGACGTTCGGCCGTGTTCAGAGTGCGACGGTTGTCCAGGACGTACTCGTAGGCGGCCCGCGCGATGCCCAGGCCGAACGCGGCGACGCCGGGGCGCAGGCGGTTCAGCCCCTGCACCGCGCTCCACATACCCCGCTGGGTGGCCCGCAGATGCCTGCCGAGCACCTGGTCGGCAGGGACACGGACGTCGTCGAGGGTGACGGCGGTGAGGCGCAGGCCGCGCAGCCCGATGGTTTCCAGGGGCTCGGCGGTGAACCCGGCAACCGAGGTCTCGATGAGGACCGCGGTCACGCCGAGCGGCCCCGGACGGGTGCGGGCGAAGACGATGCCCAGGTCGGCGCGGGCCGCGTTGCCGACGTAGCGCTTGGCCCCCCGGAGCACGAAGCGGTGATCGCCGTCGGGGGTGAGTGTGGTGCTCATCGCCCCCGCGTCCGAGCCGCGCTCCGGTTCGGTCAGCGCGAAGAAGGTCCAGGTGGGCTTCTCCATGATCCGGCTGTAGAACCACTTCTTCTGCTGCTCGTCGCCCATGGCATCGACCAGCACACCCGACATCACCGGCCCCGGCGACGCCAGCAGCATGCCGGCGTCGCCGACCGCCGCCTCCTCGGCGAGGACCACCCGCTCCAGGGTCCCGGTGCCGTAGAAGCGGTGCCCGTCGATAACAACCGGGTCGGGGTTGTACTCGGGCGGCACCGTCATCCTGGTCAGGTACGACACGATCGCCACGTCCAGATGGCGGTGGATCGCGTCCGGGTCCCGGTCGAGTTCCAGGGCGAGGGGCTTGAGTTCCTGCGCCCACGCGCGGGCCTGGCGCTGGAACGCCAGGGTTTTGTCGTCCAGTTCGATCATGCGGCTCCCCCGTGCTCCCCGGCGCGGGCCGGGCCGAAGTAGACGTCGGCGATCAGCTCGGAGACCCGCGCGACCTGGCCCGGTCCGTCCGCCAGGAAGCCCACGGCACCGAGCAGCCGCAGCAGCATCCGGTCGGTCCGGGTGATCTGGGCGTTCAGGCCGGACAGGACGCCGTCGTCGAGGTCGCCCGGCGTGGCGCCGGCCAGCATGGTCTCGATCTCCAACTGCTCGATCACCGCCTCCGCGACGCCGCCCTTGACCATCTGCTGGTGGAGCAGCTTCGCGTCGCCGACGGTACGGCCGCCGAGATGGGCGAGCACCGCGTCGAGCAACCGCTCCGAGAGGCCGAAGCGCAGACAGGTCATACCCAACTCCCATGCCGTCCAAGGAGTCTGGGACACGCTGGGTGCTTCGGCTCGGCTCCGCGACGCGACGACGACGCCGTCCTCCACCGTCATGGTCGCCATGACGTCCCCGGTGTCGGCACCGGCGAACCCGGCGGGCGCCACCACGTGCCCGCCCGGGCCGTGGGGCGGCGCGCCGTCGCAGAGGGTCTCGTACAGCAGGGACATCGCCGGGAGGAGGCCGTCGTGGCGGGCGGTGCGCCGGTACCGGATCCATTCGTCGGCAGCGGCCGTACGGCCGGTCATGTCCCCTCCTCCATCTCCAGTGTGCTCACGCACAGGTACCGCAGCGTGCTGTCGTAGTCGGCTACGACGAGGCGGCGGGGCCCGTCCTTCTCGTACTCGGGGAGCACGTCGGCCAGGGCCGACCAGGGGCCGGTGCACGGACGGCCCGGCGGCGCGGGACGCACGTCGAATCCCAGCCCGAACTCTTCGGCGTCGAGGCCCTGACCGGTGATGAGCGTGAGGGGCGGGCCCTCATCGCCGCCGTCCGGTTCGTTCAGCACCGCGTCGAGCGTCGCGCGGACCTCTTCCGGCGCGACGCCGGCGAGTTGCCGCGTCACCGGTTCGCCCGCGCGGCCCTCGGGACCGAAGAGCAGCGCCACCGCGCAGTCCTGCCGGGGCACGTCATGCGCCCCCGGGGTGTCGTACAGGAAGGTCCGCTGATCGAGCAGGACGACCAGGGCGTGCCGGAACGCGGCGGCGTCGGCGTACTCCGAGACCAGACGCAGGGCCGTGAATCCGACGGCGGTCCCCTGGTCCGAGAGGTTGAAGGCCAGGGGGTCGCCGGGCAGCGCATCGGCCAGATAGCAGGACGTGGAGCGGCGCGGATCGGCGTCCGGGGCGGTGTGGGCGACGAGCACCAGATCCAGGGGCTCCTGGAGCGGCGGCAGGTCGGCGAGGAGTTCCTGGGTCATCTCGATGAAGGTGTTGCGCTCGCCCCGCTCCAGAAGCTCCGGACGGAACTCCACCGAGTACGGGCGCACGAGGTCGGCCTGCATCCGGCTCAGGCTCGGCTCCAGTGGATCGGGCAGGAAGGGCCGACCGGCGGAGAAGGTCCGGCTGACCAGGCTCGACAGGCGCAGCGACGCCCGCCGGGCGGGCGCCGGCGCGTCGACCGGGCCGGGAGGCGTGGTGAGGTACATCGGCTTCAGGTCCCGGCCTGCTCTCCGGCCTGCTCCCGGACGAGCGCGGCCAGCGACCCCACGGTCTCGAAGTGGTGCTGCTCGAGATCGTCGGTGTCGAACTCCATTCCGAGCTCCTCCTCGATCGTCATCAGCAGGCCGAGCACGGTCGTGGAGTCCAGGCCGAGTTCGTCGAACAGGCGGCTGTTCTCGGTGATGGTGGCGGCGTCGACCTGCATCGCCTTGGCGAGCGAGTCGGCGATCGTGGCGACGGCCCGGCCGTACAGGTCGGCGGTGTCGGCGTCCGGTGTGGTGTGCTCCATCGTTCACCTCTCGTGTCTCGTGTTCTCGGGGGAGGTCAGGGGGAGACGTCGGCCGCGTCGTGCGCGGTCGGGTCGTAGAGTCGCTGCCGTGCCAGCAGGTCGTCGGGGCTGTCCCGTTCCCGGACCAGATGGCACCGTCCCTCGTGGACCAGCACCTCGGCCGGGTAGCCATGGCTGAGGAACAGCCCTGGCGAGGCGGTCGGTCCGTAGGCGCCGGAGCGGTGCACGCCGATCAGGTCGCCGGGCCGCACCGGCGGCAGCGGGACCTTCTTGCCGATCGTGTCGCCCGGGGTGCAGAGCGGCCCGGTGACGTTCCACTCCTCGGTCGGCGGCTCGTCGAGCCGGTTGAGCACCGCCATGGGGAAGTTGCGCTTGACGAACGAGCCGATGCCGACGGCCGCCATGTGGTGGTGGGTGCCGCCGTCGGCGACCGCGAACCGCTCCCCCATCGAGGTCTTGGTGTAGCGGACGCTCATCACGTAGGTGCCGGCCTCGGCGGTGAGATAGCGACCCAGCTCCATGATCAACCGGATGCCGGGGTGCCGGGCGGTGAAGTCCTCGATGACGGGGTTGAGTCCGTCGGTCAGCACCTTGGCGTCCAGGTCGCTCTCGCCGTCGAAATAGGCGACGCCCAGACCGCCGCCCACATCGACCATCCGCAGATCGAGGTGGAACGCGGCGGTCAGCCGCTCGGCCAGGGCGAGGATGCGGGTGGTGTTCTCGATGACGACGTTCTCGTCGAGGATCCGGGTGCCCATGTACACCTGCACCCCCATCAGGTCGACGTCGGGGAACTGCTTCACCAGGTCGGTCCGGGCGAACAACTCCTCCTCGTCGATGCCGAACTGGCGCGGCTTGCCGCCCATCGCCAGCCCCGAGCGCTTGACCGTGAAGCGCGGGTTGACGCGCAGCGCGACCGGCGCCCGTACGCCCCGGTCCCGGGCCAGCTCGTCCACCAGGGCCACCTCGGGAAGGGATTCGCAGACGATGGCGTAGATCCCGGTGTCCAGGCACGCGGCCAGCTCCTGCCGGCTCTTGCCGGGGCCGAGGAAGATCACCTGTTCCGGTGGCACACCGGCCCGGAGCGCGGTCGTCAGTTCCACCAGTGACGAGACCTCGGCCCGGGCGCCGAAGGAGTGCAGCAGCGCGCAGACCGAGATGTTCGGGTTGGCCTTGAGCGAGTAGAAGATCTCCATGGCCGGGTGCAGCCGGTCGCGCAGCCCGTGGAACCGGTCCCGCAGCGCGCTCCCGTCGTAGACGAACAACGGGGTGTCGTACCGTCGGACCAGCTCGGACACCGGCACGCCCTGGACCTGGAACTCCCGTGTCATCCTCGACCCTCTCCCCTGGTGCTCTCCGCGACGGCGGCCAGCCTGCGGCCGATCTCGTCGTCCAGTGCCGCCGTCCGGTCCGCCGAGTCGGCGACGACGACCCCGTGGAGACGCCCGTCGAAGTGCGCCCCCGGGACCGGTTCCCCGGGCGACGCGGCCGCGTTGACGGTGGCGTAGTTGTTGATCAGCAGCCCGGTGCCCCGGGCGGGGTCGAACAGCAGGTCCGCCATGGCGCTGCGGAGCGAACCGAATGGCAGCGGTGCGCCGAGCCGTAGGGGGTATCTGCGCACCAGCGCCGTGCTTTCGGTCCCGATGACGGCTTCCTGGATCGATGCCTGGTACGTGGACATGTTGTGGCGCGCGTTGATCTCGACGAGCGGATAGAGGCCGCCGTCGGGATCGATCATCGCGTCGACTCCGACGACCCCGAAGTAGCCGTCGTCGGCCAGCCGTCCGCCCAGCAGGTGGGAGACCTCCGTCAGTTGGGTCCGCTGGCGCTCGGTGAGCCGCGCCGGGATCCGATGGCCCAGGTGCACCCCGCCCTCGGTCAGGGCCTCCTTGACGAAGTCGACGTGCACGCCGCCGTCGCGGCCGACGGTGAACTGGTAGTTGAGGTCGGCGCGTTTGGCGACCCACTCCTCCACGACCAGGCCGACGCGGTCCTGCCCGGCCTTCCGCGCGCGGCTGTGGATCATGCGGTGCAGCCGGTCCAGGCGGCGTTCGTCCTCGACCACCTCGATGCCCTTGCC
Organism: Streptomyces sp. NPDC087859; assembly: GCF_044742595.1. NCBI lineage: Bacteria > Bacillati > Actinomycetota > Actinomycetes > Kitasatosporales > Streptomycetaceae > Streptomyces > Streptomyces sp. NPDC087859. The sequence goes on from NZ_JBIUUU010000030.1 coordinate 40,075, forward strand.
CGAGACGCCGAAGGCGTCCTTGAGGACGACCCGGCGGCCGTCGGCGAGCAGCGCCCGGGCGGCCTCGACGGCCGCGTCGAGTTCGGCCAGGCTCGCGCAACTCCAGCCGCGGGACTGCCGGATGCCCAGTTCGCCCGCCAGCCGCCGACTGTAGATCTTGCTGTTGACCGCCTTGCAGACCTGCGCCGACGGGGCGGCCAGCGGGATCCCGGCGCGCTCGGCCAGCCGCTCCTCCAACTCGCTGACCCCGTGCGCGCAGACGACGCCGCCGCGCGCACCGAGCCCGCCCAGTTCACACAGGACCCGGCGGTCCTCCAGCGCGTCCTGGGTGACGGTGCTGCGCGGGTCCTGGCGCTCCACCACGAGCATCCCCGGCAGCTCGAACCCGAGTTCCTCCAGGTGGCTCAGGTAGTCGGCGTCGGGTGCGTCCTTCAGTACGACGTGGTCGCCCTTGCCGGCGAGCAGCAGCGCGAACTCGTCCATCCGGTTGACGATGACGCTGCCCGAGCCGAACCCGAGCCTCGGCAGCCCCATCTCGCCGCGGGCCCACTGGTCCTCGACCTCGAAGTTGCCGAGGAACACCAGCTCCGCGTCACGGGTCCCGGTCAGGGCCGCTTTCAGGCGGCCGGTGAAGTTCCCGGTCATCTCGCCCACCTCCCCCTTTCAGTGCTCGAAGAGCATCGCCGAGAAGGTCGAGCCGAGACCGACCGTGGCGAGCAGATAGCGGTCCCCCGGGCGCAGCCGGCCCAGATCGAGGGCCGTCCGGTAGTTGATGAAGGGATCCGCGGAGAAGCAGTGCCCGGTGACCGGCACGTTGTCCAGGAAGAAGCGCTCCAGCGGGAGCCCGAGATGTTTGGCAAGCCGCGTCCACGACAGCCGGCTGACGTTGTGCGGGAAGATCATGGTGAGGTCGTCCAGTGCCAGCCCCGCCTTCCCGACCGCCGCCAGCATGACCTCGGCCAGCGCCTCGATGTAGATCCGCTGGTACTCGACGGACAGCTCGTGGGTGAGCGACAGGCAGTCGTAGAAACGGCCGTGGGTGCGGGCGGCGTAGCTCAGCATCCGGTCCCGGTCGTCGTGGGTCCCGACGAGGACCGCGGCCGCGCCCTCGCCGTTGATGGCCGTGCCCGGCACCATCTGTGCGGCCCGGGTGAAGGTCTTCTCGCCGGTGAGGACCAACGCCAGCGCGTCCGGATCACCGTCGCTCGCCAGCAGCTTGCCGACCAGGTCCACCGCCAGCAGCCCCGAGGCGCAGGCGTGGTGGGTCACCGCGAACGCCGTGGCGTGCCCGAGCCCGAGCGCGTCGCGCACCTCGTGTACGGGGTTGACCGGGTGCGGGACGACGATCGGCATCGTCCGCGCCTGGACCACGTACCGCACCCGCTCCTCCCTGCCGCGCAGTGCGTCGAGCTTGCCCGCTGCGGCCAGCAGCAGCTCGGTGTGCGTGCCGCCGGGCTCGCGGCGGACCTCCGATAGACCGTGGTAGCGCCGGTAGACCTTCATCTCCGAGGCGCTGAGGCCCAGTTCGTCGCTCAGCTCGTCGATGGGTATCCGCCGTGACGGCAGATGGGCCGCCACCTCCTCCAGCGACGTCATCCGCTCTCCCCCGCCGGGGAGGCCTGGGCGAGCGTTTCCTCCAGGTGCCGCGTCAGGGCGTCGATCGTCGGGTGGTCCCAGGCCACGGTCGGCTCCAGGACCAGCCCGAGGTGGTCCTCGATGTCGCCGCAGAGGGTCAGCGCGTAGACCGAGTCGAGACCGTAGGTCGTCAGCGGGGCGGTGGTGTCGATGTCGGCGACGTCGAGTTGTACGTAGTGGGCGACCCGTGTGCGCAGCCAACTCCGCAGATCGGTGTCCGACGCAGCCGACGGGGCTGACGGGGCCGATTCGGGGCTGTTCATCCGATTCTCCTTGTCATCGATGGCGGCGGCTTGTCATCAACGGCGGCGCTGTCCGGGCAGGCGCCGGTTCGACAGGCCGAACCCGCGGCGGTCGCGGTGCCGGGACAGGACCTCCGCCGACAGCCGTTCGGTGACGTGACGGGGCCGCTGCCCGGGGTCGCGGCCCATCCGTTCGGCGATCCGGCCCAGCGCCGCGACGGCCCAGCGGGGATCGCCGAGGAACGCGTCGGGCCGCTCCCGGTTGTGGAGCCAGATGTTCACGCAGGCGACCGCCGCGAGCACCGCGGCGTAGCGCGCCGCCAGCCGCAGTGCCTCGGGCCGGGCGGCGACGGTGAGATCCCCGGGGGTCAGTGCGGCGCATTCCCGTCGTACGTCGGACTGTTCGGCCGCGATGACGAGAACCAACCGGCGCAGCTCGCCGTCCGGTTCGGATGAGTCGAGGACCGCCGAGAGCGAGGCGCTGAGGCTGTCCCGCCCGCCCGAGCTGATCGACAGCCGCTCGAAGGGCAGCGGCGGCAGGTCCGCGCCGAGGCGGAACACGTCGGCGGGCGGCTGGGTGCCGTCCAGCCATCCCTTGCGGGCCAGCCGAGGCAGCTGCGGCAGCACCGTGCTGAGGCAGGCCACGCGCGCGGTGTGGCCGAAGCCCGCCGGCGCCAGGTCGCGCAGGTGCTTCTGGAAGATCCCGTAGCCGCCGTCGCGGATGTAGAACTGGGCGCCCAGCACCCGCGACAGCGCGTCCATGGCGTCCATGAGCAGGGTGGTCACGAAGTACTTGGCGGCCGACGCGTACAGGCTGGTCTCGCCCGGGAGCAGATGCACCGAGCGTGCGGTCACGGTGGCCAGGCAGTCGCAGATCAGCAGGTCGGTGAAGGCGTCGGCGAGGATCGCGCCGATGTGCGGCATCCCGGCCAGCGGACGCCCGTACAGGACACGCTCGTCGGCGAACCGGGCGGCGACGTCGAGGCCGGTCTCCAGGATGCCCACCGTCATCGCCGGCAGTGCGGTGCGGGTGATCTGGAAGGAGCGCAGCGCCGTCTCCATGCCGAGCCCGGGGGCGCCCAGCGCCGCGTCCGCCGGGATCGGGCAGTCCCGGAACTCCAGTCCGCCGAGCTGGACCCCGCGCATGCCCGTGCTGCGGAAGCGCGGCAGGTGGACCGGCGCGCCTTCGGGCAGGTCCGCTTTCTCCACGAACAGCTGCGAGTGGCTGCGGCTGCCGGGCGCGGCCGATGTGCGCGCGAAGAGCACCATGGCCTCGGCGCGTTGGGCATTGGCGATCACTTCCTTGCGCCCGTTGAGCCGTAGCCGCCCGTCGTCGCCCGGCAGGGCCGAGAACTCGGCCCGCGCGACATCGTTGCCGTGCGCCAGCTCGTGGTAGCCGGAGACGACCCGGCCGCCCGACAGCAGCACCTCGGCCATCCTGCGGCGCTGCCGTTCGTCGCCCGCGGTCCAGACGTTGACCGCGGGGATGAGGCTGGCGGCTCCGTATCCGAGGCCCAGGCAGGGGTCGTGGCGGAAGACCGTCCGCATCACCTCGATGAGGTGGTCGAGCCTGGTCAGCCGTCCGCCGAGTTCGGGCGGGACGAATTCGGCGTTCAACCGGTAGTCGTCCAGCAGCTGTTCGCCCGCGGCGAGCATCTCGCCGGCCTCGTCGGCCGCCAGCACCGCGGCGTGGCCGGTCGGATTGCCCGGGTCCCAGGGGTCGCCGAACCGGTGTTCCAGGTCGTCGACGGTCTTGTCGTTCACGATGTGACCACCGAGGTCGGAGGGACGGCGGGACGGCCGGCCGCACGGGCGTCGAAGAGCCGGTCGAACACCTCGCCGTCGGTCGGCCGTCCCGGCGGGCGTACCGACCGCAGCACATGGGTGAGGACCGCTTCCAGCCACAACAGGTCCTCGCCGGGCGTGCGGTTGTGCAGCCACACTCTGAGGGCGGCCGCACCCGCGAAGCACTGCTCGTAGCGGCGCGCCAGCGCGAAGGCCTCCGGCGGTGCGTCCTGGGAGGCGGGCGGGCTCAGCGCCAGCTCGTCATGGAGCCGGTCGCAGCTGTCGGTGAGCTCCTCGGCCAGGTCGGCCACGCGGGCGGGCGCCCGACCTGCGGAGGCCAGCTCACGCAGTTCACCGCTCGCGGTGCGCAGGCTCTGCGTGAAGCTGCACCCGCCGCGCGCCAGCAGGCTCAGGCGGTCGAGCCGGGCCGGGGGCGGCGGGACCGACAGGTCGGCGGTACGGGCGAGGGCCTTCTCGTCGGCGGTGCCTTCCCGATGTCCGCGGGCCAGCACGGGGAAGTGGTTGATCAGGACGTGCTGGTTGACGAAGGTGCTGCCGTCGAAGATGCCGACGACGCGATGGTCGCGTTCGAGCTTCTGGAACGCGCCGTGCTCGTGGACCTCGGTGAGGAACGCGCGGGCGCCCAGCAGTTCGCCGCAAGCGGCGATCAGCTCGTCGACGCGGGTCGGGACGTACGACTTGGCCACCGCGGAGATGACGGTCATCTCCTGCGGCAGAGTGTGCACGCTGCGGGCCGCCAGCACGCTCACGATCTCTACGGCGTGGAGCGCGGCGTACGCCTCTCCCAGCACGCGGCGTACGTGGGGCAACTCGATCAGCCGACGGCCGTAGAGCTCGCGCCCCGCGGCGAACTCCTCGGCCAGCCGCACCGCCTGGTCGGCGGCGCCCAGCGACAGGGCCGTACAGGCGGTCCGGGTGAGCTGCAAGGCCTTGAGCACGATCTCCAGCCCCGCGCCCTGCTCGCCGATCAACGTGTCGGCCGGGAAGTGGCAGTCGTCCAGGGCGATCCCGCTGATGTCGGCGCCCCGGATGCCGTGCGTGGGCACCTTGGGCAGCGGCCTCCGGCGGTCCGCCGGGAGCCGTCGTTTGTCGGCCAGCAGCAGGCTGTAGCCGCGCGGCCCGCCCTCCGGCCGGGTGCGTACGAGAAGGCAGAGCAGCGTGCCGCGGGTGGCGTTGTTGATCAGCCACTTCTCGCCGGTCACGCGGAAGCCGCCCGGTTCCGGTGTGGCCGTCATCTCGCCGGCGAGCAGGTCGCTGCCGTGGCCGCGCTCGGTCAGGCCCCACGACACCGGCGCCCCCGCGATGATGTCGGCGCCGAGTTCGCGCGCCTGCTCCGGACGGCCGGCCAGCCACATGCAGACGCCCCCGAGGAACGTCTTGCCGTGCCCGATCGCGACGGTCAGGTCGCGGCGCGCCACCGCCCGCAGCGCCGCGACGAGTTCGTCGTAGCGGGTCAGCGCGCCACCGAACTCGGCGGGTACGTACAGGCGCGGCAGCCCCATCCGGTCGAGCTCCCGGCAGCTGTCGGCGGGGAACCGCTCGTCGCGGTCCAGCTCGGCGTTGCGGGCGTAGGAGAGGAGTGATGCGGGGTCGGTCGGATCACCGAGCGCGCGGTCGAAGCCGTCGAGGTCGACCCGGCCGGTGTCCATGAGCAGGTCGGTCACCGTCACGAGGCGTCACCGCCCGCCGCGTCGTCGAGCCGGGCGCGGACGGCCGGCGACAGTTCCGCATGCAGGATCTCCAGCTCGCCGCCGAGGAACCGCCGGCGCAGCAGCCGGCGCTGGATCTTGCCGCTGGTGGTCCGCGACACCGTGCCGGGAGGCACGAGCACGACGTTGTGGGCGGGCACCCCGACCTCCCGGCTGAGGCGGTCGCGGACACTCGCGACGGCGCGGGCCAGCTCGTCCGGCTCCGCCGGGCGGGCCCGGTACTCGCGGACGACCACGACCTCCTCGTCGGGGACCGGCACCGAGAAGGCCGCACCGACCCCGCCCTCCAGAGCCGGGTGGGCCTCCCGCGTCGCCGCCTCCAGGTCCTGCGGGTAGAGATTGCGGCCGCGGACGATGATCAGCTCCTTGCTGCGGCCCGTGACGTACAGCTCGCCCTCATGCAGGATTCCCAGGTCCCCGGTGCGCAGGAAGCCGCTCTCCCCGTCGGGCGTGACGGCGTCGAAGACGCGCCGGGTCTCCTCGGGCCGTCCCCAGTAGCCCCGGGCCACGTTCGGACCGCGTACCCAGATCTCGCCGACCCGGCCGTCCGGCAGCACCCGGCCCGCGTCGGCGTCGACGATCCGGACGTCGAGGTACTCGGCGGGGCCGCTGCTGACGATGCGGTGCGCGGCAGCACCGGTGGCCGGGGGCAGCAGCTCGCCGCGCTCGAACGCGGCGGCGTCCACCTCGGTCACCACGGCGCGGCGGGCGGGCCGGTCGCCGCAGACGACCAGGGTCGTCTCGGCCATGCCGTAGCCGGGGAGCATCGCCTCGGGTCGCAGCCCGGCGGCGGCGAACCGCCGGGTGAACGCCTCGACGGTGGCGGCCTGGACGGGCTCGGCGCCGTTGACCGCGCACCGCCAGCGCGAGAGGTCCAGGCGGGCCAGTTCGTCGTCGGTGATCCGCTGGAGGCACAGGTCGTAGGCGAAGTTCGGAGCGGGAGAGAAGTCGATGCCGTGCCGGTCGATCAGCGTCAGCCAGGTGTGCGGGCGCTTGAGGAAGGCCATCGGCGGCATCAGCACGCTGCGACCGCCCAGGACGAGGGGCGTGAGGAGCAGCCCGATCAGCCCGAAGTCGTGGTAAAGCGGCAGCCAGCCGCCCACCGGGCGGTCGGCGCTCATCCCGGAGATCGCCGCGAGGATCTCGGCGTTGGCCAGCAGGTTGGCGTGGTCGACCATGACGCCCTTGGGGGCGGCGGTGGACCCCGAGGTGTACTGGAGGAACGCCAGAGCGTGCGGGTCTGCCGGTGGCGGCCGCCACCTGCTCGCCGCGGGCAGCTCGTCCGCGGAGTCGGGTGCGAGCACGGTCATGCCCCGGAGTTCCTGTTCCTTGGCCCAGGACGCGAGCGCTTCCAGGTCCGTCCCCTCGGCCAGGGCGCCGACCGCTCCCGCGTCCCGGGCGATCGCGGCGAGCCGGCCCGCCTGCTTCCGCTGAGGGCCGTCGGGCGGCGGTGCGGGCACCGGGACCATGCCCGCGTACATGCAGCCCAGTAGCGACCGCGCGAACCCGGGCCCGGAGGGATGCAGTACCAGCAGGCGGTCGCCCACAGCGAACCGTTCCTGCAACAGCGCGGCGACCCGGCGGGCCGCCCGGTCCAGTTCGCCGTACGTCAGAGTCTCGTCGGCCTCGGCGCGGAGCGGGTCCGCGCTGAAGATCAGGGCCGTCCGGTCACCGTGCTCGTCCGCCCTCGTACGCATGAGTTCGGCGAAGGTCCTGTGCTCGTGCATGCGGTGTCAGCCTCCATCGGCGGGATGGTCTCGACGGCGGGACGTGGGGGCGACCGAGCGTCACCCGTGGGCGGCTCCCTCTCCTACCGGTCTGCGAGAGGGACCCATGTGACGGAAGGGACAGATGGGGCTGGGCATTGCCCCACCCTAAAGGTCATTCCGGCGCCGCCGGATGAGTAATTGGCAAGACTTGCCGGTGAGTTGAGGCTCAAGCCACTGCGGATCGTTCGATAAGAGGGCCGTTCGGTACTCCTCGGCAAAAGGGTGGGCAGAATGCGACAAGGCGAGCCGGGTATCCGCTGAGGTGAGCACGGCACAGGTTCTGACCTGGTCGGGACAGGGCCGTTCAGCGAAGGCGTAGAAAGGGTGCTTTGACCACATGACCGCACAGCATGGTCAGACGGCCGACAGGGCAACGACTGCGCCCCCGGTGACGACCGCGGCGGCGGCGCGGGAGTACGCGCGGTCGGTCGTACGGCAGCGTTGGGACTCGGCGTCCCGCACGGCACGCGAGGAGGATGTCGTCGATCTGCTTCTCGTCGTCTCGGAACTCGTCACCAACGCCATCCGCCACGGTGACGGGCTGGCGGCGTTCGAGGTCTCCCTCGCCCAGGACGGTGTCCGGCTCACCGTCCACGACAACAGCGACGCCGTGCCCGACGTCGCCTACGGCCGCGGCGAACTCCCCTCGGTGGGCCACGGCCAGGGGTACGGCTGGCCGCTCGTCATCCGCCTGGCGCGGGAGATCGTCATCGACCCGCGCCCCGGGGGCGGCAAGTCGATCAGCGTGCTGGTGCCGCTGCGCGCCCGGCCGTAACGCCCTCACCAGGGAAGAAAGACATGAATGTCCTTCCCGTCGTCCTTCTCGATGACGCTGACCTGGCTGCACAGCGTATGAATCAGATACCAGCCGACCCCGCCGTCTCGGTCGCGTCGGAAGGGACGCGGGGCCGGGGGTGTGCTGCTCGTGTCGTGGACGACGACATGCACGCCGTCGAAGGTCCTGCGGAGACCGACCTCGAAGGGGCCCGGCGCGTACTGGACCGCGTTCGCGGCCAGTTCCGTGACGACCAGGAGGATGTCGTCCCAGTGTTCCGGCGCGGAAGGCGGTGTCACCCGCGCGAGGCCGTCGAGGAACTCCTCCGCGTCGAGGCGGGCGTCCGTGACGTCGTGCAGATCGCCCGGATAGCGTGTGACCCGCTCCCGGACGGTCCCGGAGGCCGCACTTCGGTCCCGACTGTGCTCGGTTGTCATCTCGCCTTCCCCGCTCGGAGTCGCGCCGCGTCCTGACCGGCTCACCGGTCCCTGTGGTCTCTTGGTTTCCCACGAGCGTGAGGGCTACGCGTACCGGGAGCGGTCGGCCCGCCGTGGCGTGCCCGCGGATTCGGACGACCAGCGGGGTGTGACGGGTCACGACGTGGCTGACGGGCCCGTAGGGATCACTCTCCAGCACGCCCGTGGATGGACGCCGCTCGCGTCAGGCATGGCGACCCTGCCCGTGGCGGTCGGGGCCACCCTGTGCGCGCCGTGGTCCGGCCACCTGGTGGCGCTCCTCGGCCCACGACGCCCGCTCCTCCTCTCGGGCGGGTTCACCGCCGCCGGTGGTCTGTGCGTGGTGAATGTCGGTCAGGACACGAGCGTCCTGCTGATCCTGCTGGCCCACCTGCTCATCGGCATCGGGTTCGGCTTCGCCAACGCACCCATCACCAACACCGCGGTCAGCGGCCTGCCGCCATCCCGCGCCGGTGTGGCCGGGGCCATCACCTCCACCGCACGCCAGTTCGGCTCGGCGGTCGGTATCGCCGCCGCAGGGGGTCTGGTCGCAGGCGTCGGCCCCGCCGGCCTCGCCCATGCCACCCGTCCCGGATGGCTGCTCGTGACGGTCTGCGGACTGTTCCTCCTCATCGTGGCGCGAGCCGCCCACGGCTCCGGGAAAGCGTCACCGACGCCCTGACCCCGTACCGCTAGGTGACCCGGATGCCCACGACACACGTGTCGTCGTCCGTGTCGGACCTGCTGTGGGTGAGCAGACGGTCCAACTGCTGTTCAAGAGTGGGCTGCACGGTGCGCGCGGTCGTCAGCAGATGGGCCAGTGACTCCTCCATGGAACGGTCACGGCGTTCGATCAGGCCGTCCGTGTACATCAACAGGGTGTCGTCGGCGGCCAGCGCCATCTCGTGTTCCTCATACGTCGCCTCCGGCACGGCGCCGAGCAGCAGACCCTTGACCAAGGGCAGCGTCGTCGCCTCGCTGCCGCGCACCAGGACCGGCGGCAGATGGCCCGCCCTGGCCCAGCGCAGGTTGCGGCGGTCGGGATCATAGAGACCGCAGACCGCCGTGGCGGTGACGGCCCCGCTCAGATGGTGGGCCACCATGTTCAGCCAGGACAGCAGCTGCCCCGGCCCGGCACCGGTGACGGCGAGCCCGCGCAGCGCGTTGCGAAGGACGACCATGCTGGTGGCCGCCTCGATGCCGTGCCCGGCGACGTCCCCCACGCACAGCAGCACCAGCCCGGAGGGCAGCACGACGGCGTCGTACCAGTCGCCGCCGACCAACTGCTCCGTCTCGGCGGGCCGGTAGCGCACGGCCACGCGCAGCCCGGGTGCCTCGAGCGGTGCCTGCGCCGGCGGCATGATGGCGTGCTGCAACTGGAGGGTCAGACGGTGGCGTTCACTGGCCCGCTGCTCGGTGTGGGCGAGCTGGTCGCGGGTGGCCGCGAGCGCCACCTCCGTCCAGTGGTGGGCGGAGATGTCCTGATAGGCGCCCCGTACGAGATGCAGACGGCTGTCGGAGTCGAGCACCGGCTCGGCCGCCACCCGCAGATGCCGGGTCACGCCGTCGGGCCGCAGCAACCGGAAGGCGGTGGAGGCCGGCCGGTGGTGGTGCAGGAGGGTGCGCAGGAACCGGCCGATGGCGACCGCGTCGTCCGGGTGGGCGTGGGCGGCCAGATCCTCCAGCGAGATGGGACCACTGGAGACGGGCTGGCCGTAGAGGTGGTAGAGCTGGCTGTTCCAGGTGATCTCGTCGGTCAGCAGGTTCTCCTCGAAACCGCCGATGCGACCCAGCCGCTGGGCGTGCTGGAGCAGGTTGGCCAGGCGCGCGGTTTCGTCCTCTATCCGCCAGATGAGCAGCACGCTGCCGCCGTGCCGGCTGATGCTGACGTCGGCGACCGCCGCCAGCGGCACGTCGTCCAGCAACTCGGTGAGCCGCATACGGCGGGCGCGAAAAGGCTCCCCCGTGGCGTGCACGCGTTCGACCTGCTCGAACAGCCCGCTCTCGCCGGCGGCCATCGGATACGCCTCCAGCAGGAGGGCCCCGCCCACCACGCCCCGCGGCCGGCCCGCGGGGTCCAGGAAGCGGGCGTTGACGTGCTGGATGCGGAAGTCGACGAGCTCCCCCGCGGCATCGACGTGCGGGACCAGGACCAGGGCGGGGTCGTGGAGCCCGTCGGCCAGGTCCATCAGCTCGGCGGCGTCCGGCAGGACCCGGGGTCCCGAGGTGCCGTCGTCGCCGCCCCGTGGGTCGTACGACTCCAGGGTGTGGGAGCACAGCTCCGCCAGAGCCTCGACCTGACGGACGATCTGCGGGGGCTGGGGCTCCAGCCGGGCCGGCCAGACGATCTCCAGGACACCGTGGATGCGGCCCGCGGTGCCGGCCGGCACCGCGACCCGGCCGCCGTCGGGGTGCTGGTGTCGGCCGATGGAGGGCAGGCCCGTGTCGGACAGTCGGCCGATCCACTGGTCCGCGCGTTCCGAAAGACCCCGGCGCGCCACGGTCGCCACGCCCGGCGGCACGTACCGCCAGCGTCCTGCTTCCGCGGGGGAGAATCCGGCGCTGCCCGCAAGGGTGAGCGAACCGTCGGACCCCAGGGCCCAGATGGCCACGGCCACCGCGCCCAGCGGGGTCAGCGCATGGGCCAGCAGGGAGTCGGCGACGCTCTGCGCGTCCGGGGCGGCCAGTGCGGCACTCTCCGCGGAGCGCAGTTCCACGGCGGCCGCGCCCTGGTCCGGCCCGCCGAGCGCGCTGGTCCGGCCCGCCGCGGCCGCGAGAAAGGCGGTCGTCACTTCGGAGAGCCGGTCCCGCGAGGCCTGGTTGATCACCTCGACGGCGAACTCGAGCGGTGTCACACCCGCCTGTCCGGTCAGCTCGGCCAGCTGCCGGGCGGCCTGTGCCGGCCCGCACCCCAGACGCTCGACGAGGATGCCCTTGGCCAGTTCGATCAGGGCGCGTCCGTCCGCCTCCGCCTGTGCCTCGCGAACCTCCTGGCGCAGCCGTTCCACGGTCGCCGCGAGCCGGCCGACGGGCGTCTGCCGGGCGGCCACGTCCTCGCCGCCGGCCCCGGCCCCGGTCGGGTCCGCGCCGCTGCGGGCTCCGGGCAGCGAGGGGGAATCCGGCCCAGGGGACGGATCAGCGTCGGGCGCCGGGGCGCCGGCGCCTGCCGGATCGGGCGGCTGGTGAAGTCGGCTCACGATGAGGCTGTTCCTCGGTTCTAACATCCAGGGACGACACTTGGTCGGCGGGCAGGCGCGGCGGCATGACCTTCCGTCATGCGAGCAGCCGGCGTCGTACGCGGTCGATGAGGTCGTTGGCGTCGACGGGCTTGGTGACGTAGTCGTTCGCGCCCGAGGCGAGGCTCTTCTCCTGGTCGCCCGGCATGGCCTTGGCGGTGACGGCGATGATGGGCAGGTTCGCGTACTGGGGCATCCGGCGGATCTCCGCGGTGGCCGCGTACCCGTCCAGCTCCGGCATCATCACGTCCATCAGCACCAGTGAGATCTCCGGGTGGGCGAGCAGCATCTCGATGCCCTTGCGGCCGTTGTCGGCGTGCAGGACCTGGAAGCCGTGCAGCTCCAGCACCCCGCTCAGCGCGAAGAGGTTGCGCGCGTCGTCGTCGACCACGAGGACGGTACGGCCCCGGAAGGAGTCGTCCATCACCGGCTGGGCCGGCCGCGGGGACTCCTCCGCGTGCACGAGGGCCAGGACCTCGCCCGGTTCCTCGGCGGACAGGTGCAGCGTGATGTGTTCGCGCAGCTCGTCCAGGCTGGACAGGAAGTCCAGCGGACGGCCGCCCGCACGGGAGCGCAGCATCTGTTCCTGTGTCAGGTCCAGCCGGTGGCTGGTGTGGACGAGCACGGGCACGCTGGCCAGCGCCGGGTCACCCTGCATGGCTTCCAGCAGCTGCACACCCTCCTCGTCCGGCATGCCGAGCTCCAGCACGACGCAGTGGCAGGGTTCGGCGGCCAGCGTGCCGGCCGCCTCCTGGGCCCCGACGGCGGTGATGATGTCGATCGTCGCGCGCGGATCGTCCGGATCCGGCGCGAGGTCGGCGACGGCACGCTCGGCGACCAGGGTGAGCAGACCGCGCAGCCGCTCCTCGACCACGAGCAGGCGGCGCCTGCGCCGCTCGGGCGCCGCGGGGGACGCGAGCGGTGTCCCGGAGACGGCAGCGTCGTTCTGCTGTTCCAGCGGCCGGCCGCCGCCGAGCACCTCCTCGAAGTCGGCGCGGGCGACGGGCAGATAGAGCGTGAAGGTGCTGCCCTGGTCGGGTGTGCTGTCGACGGTGACGGCTCCGCCGAGCAGATGGGCGATCTCCCTCGTGATCGACAGACCCAGGCCGGTGCCGCCGTACTTGCGGCTGGTGGTCCCGTCCGCCTGCTGGAACGCCCCGAAGATCGTCTCCAGCTGCTGCTGCGGAATCCCGATGCCGGTGTCCTTCACCCGGAAGGCCACGACCGGGCCACCGCGATGGACGCCCGGGGGCACCTCCCGGTCCGCGGCGGGTTCGATACGCAGTTCCACGCCGCCCTGCTCGGTGAACTTCACCGCGTTCGACAGCAGGTTGCGCAGGATCTGACGCAGCCGGGAGTCGTCGGTGAGCAGGTCGGCGGGGGTGCCCGGCGCGGTGGCCACGGCGAAGTCCAGGCTCTTCTGCGTCGTCATCGGCCGGAACGTCGCCTCGACGTACTCCAGCAGTTTGCGCAGCGGGACGCGTTCGGGGGCGACGTCCATCTTGCCGGCCTCGACCTTCGACAGGTCGAGGATGTCGTTGATCAGCTGCAACAGGTCCGAGCCCGCCGAGTGGATGATGCCCGCGTACTCGACCTGCTTGTGGGTGAGGTTGCGCGAGGGGTTCTGGGCGAGCAGCTGGGCCAGGATCAGGAGGCTGTTGAGCGGGGTGCGCAGCTCGTGGCTCATGTTCGCCAGGAACTCCGACTTGTACTTGGACGCCAGCGCCAGCTGCTGGGCGCGGGTCTCCAGTTCCTGCCGGGCCTGCTCGATCTCCAGGTTCTTGGCCTCGATGTCACGGTTCTGCGAGGCCAGCAGCGAGGCCTTCTCCTCCAGTTCGGCGTTGGAGCGCTGCAGTTCCTCCTGCTGGATCTGCAACTCCTGCGAGCGGGACTGGAGTTCACCGGTCAGACGCTGGGACTCGTCCAGCAGCTCGTCGGTACGGGCGTTGGCCACGATGGTGTTGAGGTTGACGCCGATGGTCGGCATCAACTGGGTCAGGAAGTCCTGGTGGATCTGGGTGAAGCGGGTGACGGAGGCCAGCTCGATGACCCCGAGGACCTGGTCCTCGACCACGATCGGCAGCACCACCAAGGCACTGGGCACCGTCTGTCCGAGGCCGGAGGAGATGGTGACATAGCCCGGCGGCAGCTCCTCCACGGTGATGGCGCGGTGGTTGCGGGCGGCCTGCCCGACCAGCGAGCGCCCCACGGGGATACGGACGGGCCGTTCGGCGTCGTCGGGGTAGCCGTACGAGCCCACCAGCCGCAGCTCGTGACCGCGCTCGGTGTCCTCGGCCAGGTAGAAGGCTCCGTACTGGGCGGTCACGAGCGGCGCGAGCTCGTCCATGATCAGCTCGGCGACGACGGGCAGCTCCCGGTGGCCCTGCATCAGGCTGGAGATCCGGGCGAGGTTGGTCTTGAGCCAGTCCTGCTCCTGGTTGGCCCGGGTGGTCTCGCGCAGGGACTCCACCATGGAGTTGATGTTGTCCTTGAGGTCGGCGACCTCGCCGGAGGCCTCCACGGTGATCGAGCGGGTCAGGTCGCCCTCGGCGACGGCGCTGGTGACCTCGGCGATCGCGCGGACCTGCCGGGTGAGGTTCCCGGCCAGTTCGTTGACGTTCTCCGTCAGCCGCTTCCAGGTGCCCTCGACGCCCTCCACCTCGGCCTGTCCGCCGAGCCGGCCCTCGCTGCCGACCTCACGGGCGACCCGGGTGACCTCGGCGGCGAACGACGACAACTGGTCGACCATCGTGTTGATGGTGGTCTTCAGCTCCAGGATCTCGCCCCGGGCGTCGACGTCGATCTTCTTCGACAGATCGCCGTTGGCCACCGCCGTCGTCACCAGAGCGATGTTGCGGACCTGGCCGGTGAGGTTGTTGGCCATGGAGTTGACGTTGTCCGTCAGGTCCTTCCACGTGCCCGCCACGTTCGGCACGTGCGCCTGGCCCCCGAGCCGCCCCTCGGTACCGACCTCGCGGGCGACCCGGGTGACCTCGTCGGCGAACGCGGACAGCGTGTCGACCATGGTGTTGATGACGTCGGCCAGGGCGGCGACCTCCCCCTTGGCCTCGACGGTGATCTTCTGCGACAGGTCTCCGCGCGCGACGGCGGCGGCCACCTGGGCGATCGAGCGGACCTGACCGGTGAGATTCGACGCCATCACGTTGACGTTGTCCGTCAGGTCCTTCCAGGTCCCCGACACACCGCGGACGATCGCCTGGCCCCCGAGATTGCCCTCGGTGCCGACCTCTCGGGCGACCCGGGTGGCCTCGTCGGCGAACGCGGACAGCTGATCGACCATCGTGTTGATGGTGTTCTTCAGCTCGAGAATCTCACCCCGGGCATCCACGGTGATCTTCTGAGACAGATCCCCCTGCGCCACCGCGGTGGCCACCTGGGCGACATTGCGGACCTGGGACGTCAGGTTGCCCGCCATGAAGTTCACGGAGTCCGTGAGATCGCGCCAGGTGCCCTTGACGCCCTTCACATCCGCCTGCCCGCCCAGCCGCCCCTCGGTGCCGACCTCTCGGGCGACCCGGGTGACCTCGTCGGCAAACGCGGACAGCTGATCGACCATCGTGTTGATGGTGTTCTTCAGCTCGAGAATCTCACCCCGGGCATCCACGGTGATCTTCTGAGACAGATCCCCCTGCGCCACCGCGGTCGTCACCTGGGCGACATTACGGACCTGGGACGTCAGGTTGCCCGCCATGAAGTTCACGGAATCGGTCAGGTCGCGCCAGACACCGCCGACACCGGGCACCTGGGCCTGACCACCGAGGCGCCCCTCGCTGCCGACCTCACGGGCCACCCGGGTGACCTCGTCGGCGAACGCGGACAACTGGTCGACCATCGTGTTGACGGTCTCCTTCAGTTGCAGGATCTCGCCGCGCGCGGGCACGTCGATCTTCTGCGACAGGTCGCCCTTGGCCACCGCGGTCGCCACCTGGGCGATGTCGCGCACCTGCGTGGTCAGGTTGCCGGCCATGGCGTTGACCGAGTCGGTCAGATCGGCCCAGGTGCCCGAGACCCCCGGAACCTCCGCCTGGCCGCCCAGGGTCCCCTCGGTGCCCACCTCGCGCGCCACGCGCGTGACCTCGGACGTGAAGAGGGACAACTGATCGACCATGCCGTTGAAGACCGTGGCGATGTCACCGAGCAGGCCCTCGCCGTCGGACGGCAGCCGGGTGCCGAAGTCACCGTCACGGACGGCGGTCAGGCCGGCCAGCAGCTGCCGTAGCTCCTGCTCGCCCGGGGCCCGTTCCGCGGCCTCGATCGTCTTGCCGGTCATGCGCACCCTCGTTCCGCTCCCCAAGAGCCCTCACCCCGAGGACTCGGAACCGCGCCAGGCCGTGAGAGGCCTGCCCATCGCCCACGTTTCCGCTGTTCACGGACTGCGCACGATAAGGAAATGCGGTGAAGGCTAACGCAGTTGTCGGGCGACAACCAAAGTCTGGCGCAAGCCACCCACCCGCTCGAAAAATGCCGTACGGAAGTGGCATGACCGAGCCGCCCCGGGGCACTCGACAAAGTTCGGCTCCGACATCGCCCGTCATGGCCCGAGGGCATCCCGAACGGTCGGATAGCTGGCGACGAGGGTGTCGAGCCCGACGAGCTGCACCGTGCGCAGCACGGCGCCCCGCACCCCCACCAGCCGTAGCCATCCCCGCGCGGCCTGCGTGGCCTGATACGTGGCGACCAGGGCATTGACCCCACTGGAGTCCATGAACGTCACCCGGCTCAGATCGACGACGACCCGCTGCCCGGCGGCCGCGTCCGCCGGAGGCACGAAGCGGGTGAGAGCCGTCACACTCTGGTAGTCCACTTCACCGTGGAGGCTGAGGACGGTGACGCCCTCGACGTCAGACCGGACCACGGACAGCCGGCCCTGACCCACTGTTTCCTGGTTGTCTGCCACTCGTATCCTCTGCACGCTCGGGGGCTGAGCCACGTCTCCGTTTTTGCGAACGTTGCCCCGCTCCCCCGCCCGCGATGCGCGCAGATCAGCCATTCATAGGTTCGCGACACAGGAGTGATACGGGATTTACGGGGTATTCGCGCGCTCATGAACGGGGTATTGGAGATCGTCGGCAGGGAACCTGTCCCGCGCGAGGAGTGTTCCCGGATGCCGGATGACGCACCTGCCGAGATGACTGTGGCTCTTGACGGAGCCGTCGGCTGTATCGCCGACGCGAGGAGCAGCGCGTCCGAGTTCCTGACACGGGCCCAGCGCGAACACGGTCTACCGGTGTCGGCACGCACCATGGATCTGACGCAGCTGGTGGTCAGCGAGCTGGTCACCAACGCGCTCAAATACGCGCCCGGACCGGTGATGCTGCAGTTGCGCATCACCGGCGGCTCGGTGGAGATCACCGTGTGGGACACCGACCCGACGCTCCCGACGGCCCGCAGCGCCGACGCCGGGCGGGTGGGCCAGCACGGCCTGGAGATCGTGATGGCCGTGGTCCAGGGCTTCGAGGCGCACCGCGAGCCCGTCGGGAAGCGGATCACCGGCCGACTCGCGCTGCTCGACGATCCACTCCTGGATTTCGACGGCTGAAACGACGCTTACACCGACAACGGACGGACACGCTCCCTCACCTCGGGAGTGGGGGTGCCGATGCATCTGCATCCGGGAGAGACCGAGGCCGTCGGCTGGCGGGCGGTGCCCCTGCTCGACGCCGTCCGGCAGCTGCGCGACGCATCACCCGCCGTCACCGGACGTCCGCGGGTGGTCGCGATCGACGGCCGGGGCGGCGCCGGCAAGACGACCCTGGCCGAGCGGCTGCGCAGGGGCGTGCCCGGCTCCGCCGTCGTGCACACCGACGACATCGCCTGGAACCACGCCTGCTTCGACTGGGGCGCCGTACTCGTCGAAAACATCCTGCGGCCCTTGCACCGGGGGGAGGCGGTGGACTTCCGCCCTGACGCCTGGGTCGCCCACGACCGGCCCGGATCGATCACCGTCCCCGCCGGTGCGGACTTCGTCTGGGTCGAGGGCACCGGTGTCATCCGCGAAGAGCTGGCCCCATGGCTGGACGCCTCGGTGTGGATGCAGGGCGACCTCGACGAACAGAGGCGCTTGTTGACCGTCCGTGACGGCGACTCCCCCGGGCAGCGGGAACATGTGGCGGCCTGGCTGCTGGAGGAACTGCCGTTCGTGTCGCGCGAACAGCCCTGGGCCCGAGCCACCATGATCGTCGGCGGCCCTCCGCGGCTCGACCACGACCCGGGCACCGAGTTGGTCGTCGCTCCGCCGACCAGGGGCTAGGGCGGGGACAGTACGTTCACGGCCCCGGTCCGGGGTCCGGATGGACGGCCGATTCGATGCCGGCCCGGGCCGCTTCCAGCTGGGCGGCGAACGCGATGCCCAGGAACAGCGCGACGGCGGTGAGGTTGGCCCACAGCAGCAGGGCGATGAACGCGGTGAGCGGACCGTACACCGCTCCGAAGGCACCGCTTCCATCGACGTACAGGGCGAGCAGCCAGGTGGCCGACACCCACAGCAGGAGGTGCACGGCGGACCCGAACGCCAGCCAGGTGTAGCCGGGTTGGCGCCGGCGCGGCGACCAGCGGAAGATCACGGCGGAGGCCACCCAGGCCAGTACGAGCCCCACGGGGATGCAGAGCGCACCCCACCAGCGCGCCCCGCTCCCGTCCCAACCGGCGGTGTCCGCCACCGCTTCGCCCACCGCCCGGCCGGTGACCAGTACGACGAAACCCAGCATCAGGGGCAGGCCGGCGGCGAACGCGAGAACGATCGCCCGCGCGTACTTGTGCAGGAAGGGACGGTCCCGTTCGATGCCGTAGATACGGTTCGCGCCACGCTCGATCTGGCCCATGGCCGAGGCGAGGTTCAACAACGCGAAGCCGGTGCCGAGCCACAGAGCGAGGGTGCTCCAGACGTCGCCGTGCGCGGTGCGCCGTGCCCCGTCGAGGGCGTCCTCGACGATCTCGGCACTGGCGCCGGGCACGATCCGTCCGAGCGTGAGCTCGATGACCCGGCCCAGGCTCTCCGTGTGCACCGTCGTGGCCAGCCCGACCAATGCCACGGTGCACGGAACCAGCCCGAGCACCACCTGAAAGGCGAGGGCCCGCGCGTTGCTGAAACCGTCGGCGTAGCGGAAGCGGGCGACGGAGTCCGTCAGCAGCCGCAGACTCCCGTAGTGGCGCAGGGCGGTGAACGCCTCGTCCCCGGAGAGCTCCTCCCCGATCATGTCCCGGGTCTGCGGGACATGGACAGCGGTACCCATGGCGTGGACGCTCCTCGTCGTACGGCGGCTCTGTGCCCCAGCGCACCGTAGCCCCTCACTCCCACCTCGCACTCGACGGGGCTCCCGTGCCGGACCGGATCGCCGCGAACAGGGGACGGTGGGACGGGATGGCGATCACGGTGACAACGGCTGGGCGCCTCAGCCGCTCATGCTGCGCTGCCCTCTTCGCGTCCCGCCCTCGCCGGAGTGTGGGCCAGCGTCACCCGGCAGGTGGTCTTCGACGGATCGGTGACGGGTTCGCCCCATGCGATACGCCCGCCCGAGCGCAGTTCCTCGCACACGTCGGTCGGCAGAGCGACGTAGCAACCGCCCCTGCCACTGGCGGAGTCGACGGGGCGCCAGTAGCCGTAACGGATCCGTCCGCCGGCGTGGACGGTGACGAAGACGGGCGTGCGGGAGTCGGACACGATGCGCAGCACGTCGGCCGCGGGGGCGTCGAGCGGTGTCGTGGATCTGGGCGGGTGCAGAAGGGAGGCCGCCCGCAGGCGGGTGAAGTCCGTACGTGCCGTCCGTTCAGGCAGGTCGCGCTCTCTGCGGTGCGGGGCGTGGGAGGAGGTCGGGGGCATCGGTGCAGCCTTTCCAGGGCGGAGGAACGGACACCGTTCGCCTCGTTCAGGTCCAATGTTGATCTTGCTGGTCCGCATTCTGGCGCCTGCCACTGACAGTGCGGCACTGCGGCCCCGCGACCCGATCGCCCCGGGCCCCGCAGCACTGTTTCAGTGGCGCCGTCCCCGCAACTTGCCGAGCAGCCGCTGAGCCTGGGCCCGGCGGCGTGGATCGGCAGAGGCACGCCGGACCTGCTCCGCGGCGCGTCGTCCCTGCGGACTCCTGCTGAACTGCTTGATCTTGGCAAACATGCCTGGCACGACTGTCCTCCTCACACGGTCGGCGACAACTCCTCGGTGACAAGGAGTTCGTACGGACGCGGTTACCCCGCCCCGGCCGCCTCACCCCTGTCGGCATCGACGGCAGGAACGTGCCCTGCGGCACACAGGCTCCTGGCTCAGTCGTGCGGGGGTGGTGACGCGGCCGACTGCTCGGCTCTGGCGACGCGTTCCTCAAGGGCGCGGATACGGTCGTAGAGATCGACCAGCGTCACACCGTTGGCCACCACGCCGGGGCGCTGCCAGTGCCTCCGCACGAACTCCTCCCGGCTCTCCTGCGCCGAGTCATGGGACCCGGTCGAAGCCGCGGAGCCCGGTGCCCTCGCAGACCTGAGCTCGTCGGGCCCCAGCGAGGTCTTTTGCAGCCGCATCACGGCCATTCCGCCGAGCACGATCACCACGAGAGCGGCGACGGGTATCAGCAACGCCCAGCTGGCCGACATGAGAGCTCCCTTGTCCCTTGCACCAGCTCGACACTACCGGTCCTCGGCCCTCAGGCGTCAGTCGCGTGTGGCGCTCCCGCCGTGCGCGTCGGTGGCTTCAGCACAATGACGTTCCGACGCCCGACGTTGTGTCGCCGGTCCGCTCAACTCGCCTTCGTCTCCGGGTCTCCGTGCACCCCCGGTGTCTCCCCGTCCGTCCTGTGGGAGTCGCCCCCGGAGAGCCGCTTCTCGGGAAGCGCGAAGGACAGCACGAGACCGACGAGGAACAGCGGGACGAGGTAGCCGAAAACCGGAGTCAGAGCGTTCTGGTAGGCCGCGACCACGGCGTCCCGGACCTGGGTCGGCAGGGCATGAACCAGCGCGGGGGTCAGGGAGTTCGTGTCGCCGACCGTGTCGAGGCCGCTCGACGACAGCCGCGTGCTGAGCTGATCGGTGAGACGGCTGGTGAAGACCGCGCCGACTGCGGCGGTCCCGACCGTCGCGCCGATCTCGCGGAAGAAGTTGTTGGCCGCGGTCGCGGTGCCCACGTCCGCGGCCGGGAAGGCGTTCTGCACGGCCAGGACGAGGGTCTGGGACATGAGGCCGATGCCCACGCCCATCAGGAAGAGGTACCCGCAGAGCAGAGCGAGGGGGGTGTCCACATCGAGGGTGGAGAGCATCAGGGTCGTGATGGCGATGACGAGCGAGCCGGCGATCGGGTAGATCTTGTAGCGGCCGGTCCGGCTCATCCGATGGCCGACCGGCAGGCTCGCGCCCATCAGGCCGACCACCATCGGCAGCAGCAGCCAGCCGGACTGCGCGGCGGTGGCGCCGTAGACCATCTGCACGTACGTCGGCATGTAGCTGAGGACCGCGAACATCCCGACACCGATCACCATCATGCCGACGAGGGTGGCGATGACGAAGATCGGGCTGCGGAACAGGCGTAGCGGGATGATCGGTTCGGCCACGCGGCTCTGCGAGTAGACGAACAGCATCCAGGATCCGATGCCAGCACCGGCCAGGCCGAGGATGAGCGGGTCGCTCCAGGCGTAGTCGGTGCCGCCCCAGTCCGCGACCAGGACGGTGCAGGCGACGGCCACCGTCATGAGGGGGATGCCGATGTAGTCGATCGTGGCCTTGGCTGCCTTGCGCGGCAGGTGCAGCGCCACGGCACACACGGCGAGTGCGACCAGACCCACCGGCAGATTGATCCAGAAGCACCAGCGCCATCCGATGCTGTCGGTGAACCAACCGCCGAGCAGCGGGCCTACGACAGATGCCAGCGCGAAGATGACACCGATCGGAGCCATGCACTTCGCGCGCCGGCGGGGTGGGACCAGGTCGGCCACGATCGCCTGTGAGGTGATCATCAGCCCGCCGCCACCCAGGCCCTGGACGGCCCGGCCGATGATCAGCATCGCCATGTCCTGCGCGGATCCGGCGATCGCGGACCCTGCCAGGAAGATGACGATGCCGCCGGTGTAGAGCCTCTTACGGCCGAGCAGATCACCGAGGCGGCCGTAGACGGGCATCACGACCGTGGCGGCCAGAATGTAGGCCGTGGTCACCCACGCCATGTGTGTCACACCGTGCAGTTCGCCGACGATGGTGGGCAATGCGGTGCTGACGATGGTCTGGTCGAGCGAGGCGAGCAGCATCACGGCCATCAGCCCGGCGTATATGAGTCCGAACCGGCTCCGCCCGTCGGAGGAGTGCCGCTTTTCCTCCGGCGAGCGCGCCACGGAAAGGGAGTCACTCATCAGTTCTCCGGTTTTGGGAGAGGTGAGTTCAGAGCCCGGCGGATCTGTGACCGGCCGAGGCGGCGGGCACATCCCTCGGGCGCGTCCGCCTTCACCCTGATCTTCTCGAGGGCGATTCTGTCGAGCCGTGGTCACAGGCTGGTCGCGGCGCCGGAACGGGCGCAGAGGGGCGGTCGACGCCGGCACGACACTCGGAGGTGCCGGCGTCGACCGTGCCCGTCGCCGGCTCTCGGGACGCAGCCGGTGTCAACTCCCTGTTTTTGGGAGTCCGTTGGGCCCGACCGGGCACCGTCACGGGACGGGGTGACAACCACTCACGTGGAAATCGGGTCACGCAGGGTGCGGCACCGGGCCCGGGAGCTTGCCGTTGGCCGCCTGTGGAGGCGTCTTCCCGGGAGGGGGCGAACTGAGGGCGGCCATCATCGGCAGCGGCTCCAGCCCGAAGATGTCCCGACCGTTGATCTCCGCCATCGGGTCGATCCGGAACGCGCCGTGGGTCGCCAGCACGTGGATGTCCCGGACGAAGCGCTGGATCGGGTTGGAGAGGCCGACGGTCGAGGAACCCAGTGCGAGTTGCAGCCCGTCGATCACCTGGAGACAGGCGTGGATCTGATGGACGAAGTCCATCGTGATCTCCGGTTCCTCCGACGGGTGGAAGTCCTCGCCCGCCAGCGCGCGCCGGTCGATCTCGTCGGTCTGCCGCTCGATGACCGCCGCGGCCGTGTTGATGACGGCCCTCGCCTTGCCAGCCACGACCTGGGTCGAGGCCATATCGGCCATGGTCGGATACGGCAGGTTGAATGGCGGCCGCTTCGCCGCCTGCTCGACGAAGGCCTTGAAAGCACCCTCGGCCATGCCCAGGGCGAGCGCCGCGAACCCCGCCGTGGTGGCGACCATGGTTCCGATCGAGGAGTGCATGAATCCGAGTCCCTGGTACTTGCCGCGCAGGGCCTCCATGCGCCCGAGCATGTCCATGGTGTGGACGACCCGGTCCGTGGGGACGAACACCTCCTCGTCGGCCCGCACACTGTTGCTCGACGTGGCACTCAGGCCCATGACGTGCCAGTCGTCGACGATCGTGTACTGGTCCGGGGTGAGGAGTCCCATCGCACGACGCCGTTCTCCGGTGTCCGGGTCCTCGTACTCGAATCCGACCGAGGCCCACTTCGCGATCTTGCAGCCACTCCCGAAGGACCATTTCCCCTTCACCATGTAGCCGCTCTCGACCCTGCGTCCGTCGCCGACCTTCGGTGCGAAAACGGTGGCACCGAACAGGAGTGGTCCCTGCCAGGTCTTGACGTCGGCGAAGACCTCGTCCCTCACACGGTCGTTGAAGGTGAGCGCGCTTCGGGTCGCGCTGGAGACGATCACCGTCCAGCCGGCCGACGCGTCGACACGTCCGAGCTCACGTACGACCTCCACGGTGTCGCGTGCACCGGATGCGAACCCGCCCAGCTCCACCGGGACGGTGATGCGGAACACCCCGATCTCGTGCAGTACCGAGACCGTCTCGGGGGCGAGTGCGCCGTGGAGCTCACCCTCGCGGGCACGTTCGGCAAGGCCGGGCGCGGCCATGCGCACCGCGTCGCGCATCCGCCGTCCCTCCTCGCTGAGATAGGGAGATTCGGGAAACCTGCCCGCCTTGGGCGACGTCATTGTCATCTCAGTTCTCTTTCTTCGACCTTGGGCATCGCCGGCCGCGTTCATCACCGCGCACGCGCGGCGGCGGATTGCGATGCAGGGGGGAGCGCCTCGGCCCGACGGTGTCGACTACGGGCGGCCGGGTGTCGCGGGAACGATCTGTGACCGGGCCGGGCGCGCCGCTCAGTTCCCCGGCAGGGGCGCGGCCATCTTCCGGAACGCACTCCAGTGCTCGGCGAGCTTGCCGTCGCGTACACGGAAGACCGTCAGGATGTACCAGTCGTAGGTCTCGCCGGGGTTCGTCGGGTCCGGCGTCGGCGCTTTCATCATGACGCAGGCCAGCTCGCCCTCCACGGTCACGTTGACCACCGGCGGCGGAGTGCCGTTGCCGGTCGGGACGTGGCGGAAGTGCTCGATGGTGTTGTCCCGGCCGTTGCCGGGCGCGTTCGGGTCGTGCTGGACGTAGTCCTCGACGATGTAACGCTTCATCACGTCGACGACGTTCTCCTGCACGGTGTCGTCGCGGACCATGCGCGCGAGGTCCGCCTCGAAGTCGACCAGCAGGCGCTTGACGGCGGCCCGCTCGGGTGTGTCGGCCTGTGCGACGGCGGCCTTGTAGTCCTCGCGGTCGAACCAGGTCTCGTACAGCTCGGGATCGGTGATGTGCGCGATGCCGTCGATGATGCTGAAGTCGTTCATGTGCGGATGGGCTCCTTGTCTCGGGAGGAATCTGTTGAGGCGCGGCGGTCGGGGACGGCGTCGCCGATCGTGGCGAAGAGGGGCAGGCCCAGGAGCCGGCGCCCGTTCTCCTCCGCCGACGGGTCGATACGGATCACGCCGTGCGAGGTGAGTACGCGGGCGTCGCGGACGAACCGCTGGATCGGGTTCGACAGGCTCACGGTGGACGAGCCGATCGTCTTCTGCAGCAGGCTGATCGCGTCCTCGCACAGGTTCGCCGTGCAGGCGATGGCGAGGCTGATCCCGGACTCCTCCGGCGGGGTGAAGTCGAGGCCCTCCGCGGTCCGCGCGTCGATCTGGTCGGCTGCGTCCTCGATCGTCGCGGCGGCGACATTGATCATCGCGAGTGCCTTGCCCGCCACGACCTGGGCGGACGCCGTGGCGCCGATCGTGGGGTAAGGCAGGGTGACGGGCTTGCGCTTGTTCGCCTGCTCGGTGAAGCAGTCGAGCGCTGCCCGCGCCATGCCCAGGGTGATCGCGAGGTTTGCCGGAATCGCGCGGAGCAGCAGCGCCAGGGCTGATCGGGAAGCTAAGCGCCTGGTCGCCCAGCGGCGCCGCCCTCAACCCAGCGGAGGGCCAGGGGCGTTGACGCCGCGCTGGGGCACTGCGGCACCGACCATGGGGAAGGGCTCGAGCCCGAGGATGCGCCGGCCGTTCTGCTCGGCGAGCGGGTCGACGCGGATCGCGCCGTGCGAGGTGACCACGCGCGCGTCGCGCACGAAGCGCTGGATCGGGTTGGACAGCAGGATGGTCGAGGAACCAAGGGTCTTCTGGAGCAGGTTGATGGCGTCCTCGCACAGGTTCGCCGCGTACGCGAGCGCGAGACTGATCTCCGACTCCTCCTCGTCGGTGAACTCGAGGCCGGCCTCGGTGCGCGCGTCCACCTGGTCCGCGAAGCGTTCGATCGTCGACCCGGCGAGAACGATCATCGCCTGCGCGCGCCCGGTGGCCACCTGAGCCGAGGCCATGTCGGCGACGCTCGGGTAGGGCAGGGTGAACGGCTTGCGCTTGACCGCCTGCTCGGCGAAGCACGACAGTGCGCCACGGGCCATGCCCAGCGTGATCGCGGTGCTGCTCAGCGCCACAGTCATCAACAGCGCCCGACCGCTCTGCTTGAAGGCTGCGCCAGTGTAGTGGTGCCGGATCTGGTCGAGCCGCGGCGGGAACTCGGCGAGATCGAGGAAGCGGTAGTCGGGGACGAAGATCTCCTCGATGACCCGCAAGCTGTTGCTGGACGTTCCGGAGAGCCCCATCACATGCCAGTCGTCGAGGATCTCGAACTGCTCCCGCTCCAGCACCACCACGCCGCGGCCGGTGCCGCCGGCCTCCGCCGGGTCGAAGGCGACCCCGACCATCGCCCAGCGGGCGTGCTTGCAGCCGCTGCCGAACGCCCAACGGCCGCTCACCATCCAACCGCCGTCGACCTTGCGGGCGTCCCCCACGGTGGTCGCGAACACCGAGGCACCCACGAGGGCGGGACCCACCCAGCCCTCGACATCCTTGCGGATCTCCTCGATCAACTCCGGCTGGAGCCCGAGGAAGTTACGCAGCCCGACACCGACGAAGGCACTCCAGGCCGCCGAGCCGTCGCCCTCCCCCAGGGCCGCGACCACCTCGACCAGGTCCCGCGCGCCCAGAGCGGTGCCACCCCACTCGACCGGCATCGTCATCCGGTAGATGCCGGCCCCGTCGAGCGCCTTCAGCACATCCGGAGTCAACGCCCCGATCCGCTCCCCTTCGCTGGCCCGCTCCCGGATCAGCGGCCTGAGTTCGCGGATTCGATCGCGCAGCTCACGTCCGGCATCGGTCAGCCACGGCGATTCCACAGCCCCGAACTCCGGGGCGACGTGTTTGAACATCGTTTCTCCTCGCTGAGATTGAGCAAAAGACAATGAACTGATCTGTAAGTGGGGCGAGTTGGTAAAGGCACCTCTCAGGCGGGGACTGCCGACCTGTCGCCGTCGTCGAGCCGCCGGAAGCGGCTTCCGTGGAAGACCAGGGGTTCGGCCGACGGCAGCGTCCACAGGCGGTCGATCTCCAGCAGGGCGATGGTGTGGTCGCCCGCCGGGAGTTCGGCGCGGAGCGTGCAGGTGTACCAGGTGACCGCTCCAGGAAGGACCACCGCGCCTTCTCCGGTCGTCTCCCAGTGCACCTCCGCGAACCGGTTCTCCTCCGCACCTGCGAGGGCGCGGCACACCTCTCCCTGCTGCTCGCCCAGGACACTCAGGCCCAGACGGGGCAGCTGCCTGAGCTTCGGCCAGGTGCGGGACGAGGTCTGCATGCACACCGAGACGAGGGGCGGGGCCAGCGATACGGAGGTGAAGGAGCTCACCGCCATTCCGAGGGGGCGGTCGTCCACCATCGCGCACACCGCGATCACCCCGCTCGGGAAACGGCCGAACGCTTCTCGCAGAGCCTGCGCGTCCATCGGTGCCACCAGTGTGGGCTGCGACTCGAGACCGGAGCCGGCATTCCTGAGCCTCCGGGGCCTGTGCTCATCGATCGACATGGTCCTCACCTTCTTTCTTCCTGCGAGGCGGTCGGCTCAGCCCACCTGGGGCACGCCGCCGGCGAACATGGGAAACGGCTCGAATCCGAGCAGTTGGCGCCCGCTGAGCTCGGCCAACGGGTCGAAGCGGATCGCGCCATGGGTAGCCAGCACGCGCACGTCCCGCGCGAAACGCTGGATCGGGTTCTTGAGGCTCACCGTGGAGGAACCCAGGGCGAGTTGGAGCTTGTCGATGGCCTCCGCGCACAGCCGCACCGCGTAGACGAGGTCCATCGTGATCTCGGACTCCTCGGCCCCCGTGAACTCGATGCCGGCCAGGGCGCGGCGGTCCACCTCGTCGGCATGGCCCAGGATGGTCGCCTCCGCGGCGTTGATCATCGCTCGGGCCGTACCGGCGGCCACCTGCGTCGACGGCATGTCCGCGACGGTGGGGTAGGGCAGGTTGAACGGCTTGCGGGCCTTCGCCTGCTCGACGAAGCAGTCCAGGGTGCCGCGGGCCATGCCGAGTGCCACGGCCACGTTGCTGAGACAGGTGATCAGCATGAGCGCGCGGGTGTCGTTGCGGAACCCGATGCCGGCGTAGCGGTCCCGCACGCTGTCCATGACCGCGGGGAAGTCGGCCAGGTCGACGAACCGGTGGTCAGGGACGAACGCCTCCTCCTCGGCGGTGATGCTGTTGCTGGAGGTGGCCTTCAGCCCCATGACCTTCCAGTCGTCCAGGATCGTGTACTGCTCGCGGCTCAGCAGTGCCATCCCCCGGCCCGGCCGGCCTTCCGAGTCCTCGTAGGTCACGCCCACGGCCGCCCAGGCCGCGTGCTTGCAGCCGCTGCCGAAGGCCCACTTCCCGGAGACCAGCCACCCGCCGTCGGCCCGGCGGGCCGATCCCACACTCGTGGAGAAGACGGAGGCACCGACGACCAAAGGGCCGATCCAGGTGTCGATCTCCTTGAAGATCTCGTCGACGGTCTGCTGGGGGAAGCCGAGGACATTGCGGATGCCGCCGGCCACGAAGACCGTCCAGGCGGCGGATCCGTCGCCTTCGCCGAGCGCCGTGATGATCTCCACGACGTCCCTCGCCCCGAGGGCGTAGCCGCCCAGCTCGACGGGCAACGCGGTCTTGAAGACACCCGCTTCGTGGATCGCCCTCAACGTCTCCGGAGGCAGGGCGCCGAGCTCTTCTCCTTCCCGTGCTTCCTCACGCAGCAGGGGGATGAGGGCGCGCGCCTCGTCCCGTATCTGCCGGCCGCGGTCACTGAGGTGCACCGAGGGTGGCTTGCTCATGGGGCTCCTTCACGACTAACTGTACTGCACTGTCCAGTTCAGTTGAACCGTACGGTAGGGTTCAGTGAAAGGTCAAGAGACGAGATGTGTACCGGCTCCGAGCGGGGCCGGGACTCAACAAGGAGTGAGATGGCTGAGCAGGGGCGTCCCCAGCGCACGGGCGCGGGCGGGCGGGGCAAGCGGGGATCCATTCTCGACGCGGCCGTCGAGCTGTTCCTGGAACTCGGCTTCGACCAGACGTCGATGGACGCCGTGGCGGCACGGGCCGGCGTCTCGAAGACGACCGTCTACGCCCACTTCGGCGACAAGCTGGAGCTGTTCCGCGCGGTGATCGCACGCGGAGGAGACTCCCTCGACTTCGATCTGGACCAGACGATGCTCGCCTCCGTGGACGATCCCCAGGAGCGGCTGTCACGCATCGCCCTGAAGCTTCTCGAGGCCACGACCGCCCCGAACTACCTGGCCTTCATTCGCGTCCTGACGGTCGAGGCGGCCCGCCGCCCCGAGCTGACGGAGACACTGCGATCCCTCGGCGTACCCCATGTCGTCGACCTGGTGGCCGTGGCGCTCCGCGAGGATGCGCGGCAGCGCGGCTACGCCCTCACCGACCCGGAGGCCTACGCCGGACTGTTCGTACGCATGACGGCAGCCGGACCGCAGATGGACGCGCTGCTGGACCTGGAGGCCGACCGCGACCCGGCCCACCTCGAGGCGTACGCCAGATGGACGACGGCCATCTTCCTGCGGGGCCTGAGCGCCGACGACCGGCCGGACGTACCCGATACGGCGATCCACCAGGTCTTCCCCTGGCTGTCGCGGGCGAACTCCTGACACGCACCGTGGCGCGGGAGGCGGGACCTTCCGCGCCACGGCACTCCCGAGCACCCTGCGGGGCGCCCGGACACCGCACGCTCGGCCCTCTCCCCGAGCTCTCCTTTCGCAGCGGCGATGACACTTCGATTCGTGCAGCCCTCTTGACCTATGGAATGCACTGAACCGTACAGTTCATCGATCGGAGTGCCGCTCGGCGCTCGGCGTTCCTCGGCGAGCCACTGGCAGCACGAGATCGCCCCGCCCGCTCAGCCGGCGGCCGTCATCGCCTTGCGCGAGGAAGAAGGACGACGATGTCCCCGCCCCAGCCCCACACGGAATTCGCTCCGCCCGGCCAGCCGGGTGCTCCTGCCCCCGCCTCCCTGCGGGAGTCCTTGTCCGCATTGCGCGGCTATCCCACACCGGCCTGGAGAGCAGCGATCGCCTGCGTGCTCGCCATGATCCTGAGTCCCCCGGCTCTCGTCACAGCCGTCACGTTCCTTATCGACCCGGTCGCCAAGGACTTCGGCTGGTCCCACTCGGAAACCCTGACCATCTTCAACATCCCCACCGTGGCCGCCCCCTTCGTGCTGCCACTGGCCGGCCGCCTGGTCGACCGCTGGGGCGCCCGGGCGATCGCCGTTCCGGGCACCGCCCTCTACGCGCTCTCGACGGCCGCAGTGGCGCTCGTAGACGCGAACGGCGTCGTATTGACGGCGGTCCTGCTGGTGAGCACGGCTCTGGGATACACCTCGATTCTCGGCGTGGTCTACAAGGTCGTCGCGGAGTGGTTCCCCCAGCACCGCGGGCTGGGCTACTCCCTGCTCATCGGTGCGACCTCCAGCCTTGCCGGTGCCGCCCTCTCACCTCTGAGCCAGTTGTCCATCGACCACTCCGGCTGGAGGACCACCTACCTGCTGATCGGTGGATGCATCCTGCTCATCGTGTTCCCTGCCCAGTACTTCCTGATGTACGAGCCCGCGTCGGCACCGCTCACCCCTGAGAACGCCGTCGCGCCGAAGAGAGAGGGTCGGTCGGCGCACCGGGAGCTGCCGGGCCTCCCCTTGGGCCGGGCACTGAAGACGCGGGCCTGGTGGTACACGGTGCTGGTGCTGACCCTGGCCGCAGGTGTGGCGATGAGTGTGCGCCTGAACGCTGTGTCACTCTTCGGCGAGCAAGGCTATTCGGCCACCGAGGTGTCCCTGTCGGTGTCGGTCATGCTGGTGGCATCCGTAGCCGGGCAGATCCTCGCCGGCATGGTCCTCGACCGGTCGCGCACCCCACGCGCCTTCGTGCCGTTCATGGTGTGTCTGATGCTCGGCATGCTCACAGTCTTCGCCGCCACGGGAGGCATGTGGGCCCTGTTCCTCACCATGGCCCTTCTCGGTGTCGTGACCGGCGCGGAGTCCACCACCGGGCCGTACCTCGTGGGGTGCTACTTCGGCATGCGGGCCTTCGCCCAGATCCAGGGCATCACCCTGGGCATCGTCAGCCTCGTCGGCATCGGAGTCTTCCCGGTGCTGGCGCAGGGGGCCGCGGAGAGCACGGGCGGATACACCGCGACGCTCGTCGCGCTCACCGCCGCGGGCCTGATCGTCCTTGTTCTGTCGGTCTTCCTGCCTCGCTATCCGAGCCCCGCCCAAAGCCCGGGCGCCGGCGAGCCCGAGCCCGCCGGCGCCGATGAGCGCATGGGCAACTACTGACCCTGGACACCGGCCGTCGTTGTTGACAGGACTGAACCGTGCAGTATTGACTGCACTGAACCGTACAGTACGGAATTCTCACGACCGAGCCACCGGAGGAAACCTTGCAGGAGTACACGATCATGGGCGAGGTTGCACAGGTCCATGACCCCGCTTTTTTCGAGGCATGGATGTACCGCGACGACTTCGTCGACACACTGTCGCAGTCGCCGACAGCCGAGGTGACCGCGATGAAGCGCCTGGTCATCGAGTTCGAAGCGGCTCTCGCCCGCATGATGCTGAGCGGCCGGGTCGACGAGCAGGTGGACGACATCCTCGAGAAGTTCATCGCCGACGACTACATCCAGAACGACCCGAACGTGCCCGGCAACGGGCGTGCGTTCCTGGCCGACGGATTCCGCAAGATCCCCTTGACCTTGGACGCGCCGCCCCCTCCGGTCGCGTTGATCGTCGAAGGCGACCTCGTCTGCCTGCTGATGCAGAAGCCGTGGCCCGACCCGACCGCCCCCGGCGCGACGTACGACTGGTTCATCCCCACCGTCTTCCGAATCAGGGACGGGAAGCTGGCCGAACACTGGGGCTCGTACAAGAAGGGCGGCCACGACGCCGGGCCGGCGCCGGAGTAGTACGCGCACAGGCCCTGGCGCCCCGCGCCTGGATGCCGACAAACCGCGGCGACCGGATAACCGACTCGCGCTTTGCCGACGTCCAGGTCAGTCACGCAGACCTCTTGACTCGCAATATGAACTGGACCGTACAGTATCGCACCATCCAAGACGCTGGGTGTCGTCACGCAGCCCTCTTGCGCATCGCACCGGCCCCAGACCGAACGCGGGCGTGCGTCACACCTCGCGTACGGAAGAAAAGGACGACGATGTCCCCGAACCCTCATGCCGACCTCACGGCACCCGACAAGCCGACCCTCACCACAGGCTCCCTGCGGGGGTACGTGACCTCCCTGCGGGGCTATCCGGCCCCCGCCTGGAAGGCAGCGATCGCCTGCGTACTGGCCATGGCCCTGAGCCCGGCCGCCTCCAGCGCGACCATCACGTTCTTCGTCGGGCCCGTCGCTCGGGACTTCGGCTGGTCACAGTCGCACACGCTGACGATTCTCAACATCCCGATCATCGCCGCTCCCCTCGTCCTGCCGCTGGCCGGCCGCTGGGTCGACCGCTGGGGCACCCGCGCCGTGGCGGTACCGTGCGTCGCGCTGTACGGCGTCTTCACCGCGGCGATCGCACTCGCCGACGGCAACGCCGTGCTCCTGCTCCTGCCGATGCTGGCTTCCGCCCTCTGCGGATACATCGGCATCATGGGCCTGACCTACAAGGTCATCGCAGAGTGGTTCCCCCGACACCGGGGAATGGGCTACTCGCTGTTCATCGGCGGCGCCACCAGCCTGGGCGGAGCGGTCATCGCTCCACTGTGCCAGCTGTCCATCGACGGTTTCGGCTGGCGCCAGACCTACCTCCTGTTCGCCCTGTGCATCCTCGGGATCGTCTTCCCCGCCCAGTACTTCCTGCTCTCCGAGCCGACGCGGGATCCCGCAGACCTCGCGGCAAAGAAGGACGGACGGAGCGCGAAGGAACTGCCCGGCATGCCGCTCAGCTCCGTGCTGCGCACCCGGGCCTGGCTGATCACGGTGGCGGCCATCGTCCTGACCGCGGGCGTGGCGACGAGCGTGCGGTCGAACGCCGTCTCCCTGTTCGGCGAGCGTGGCTATTCGCCGACGACCGTGTCCCTGTCGCTGTCGGTACTGCTCGTGGCCTCCTTCGTCGGAATGTTCCTCGCCGGTGTGGCCATGGACCGTTCGAGGAGCCCACGCGCCTTCGTGCCGTTCGTCGCGTGCCTCGTGGTCGGCACGGTCGCGATCTTCGCCGCCAAGGGAGGCACCTGGGCACTGCTTCTGGCCATGGGACTGCTCGGCGTGGTGATGGGCGCAGAGTCGTCGGTCGCGCCCTACCTGGCGGGCCGGTACTTCGGCATGCGCGCCTTCGCGCAGGTCCAGGGCATCACGCTGATCATCATCACGCTTCTGGGTGTCGGCTTGACCCCGACCCTTGTTCAGGCGGCCGCCGAGGCCACGGGCAGCTACAACGCGCCCCTGATCGCCCTGACCGCGGCCAGCGTGCTCACCCTGGCACTCGTCTTCCTGCTCCCGCGCTACCCGGCCGACGACAAGCGCGAACCCGCGGCAGCGGACGAGACAGCACGGTCGGAAGCGGTCTGACACAAGCCGGCCGGCTCACGATGTACCGGGCGCCGGCCGCCCGGTCGGCAAGCCCGCCGCCGCTGCGAAGTGACCGTTCTCGTCACAGCCATCAACGAGCGGCTGTGACCAACCGCCTACGGAACCGGCCATGACGGCGCGTGAGCGTCAGAAGTTCATGGCGGCTCGGTCGGACTTCCTGTTCCGGAACCGAGCAAGATCGCAGGCATACCCGCAGTCGATCGCCGCGTCACAGCTCAGGTCCTGGCGGCACTTTCGATACACGCCGTGGCAACAGCCGACTGCACAAAAGATCCCGGGAGGGCACGCGATGCGCGTGCCCTCCCGGGCGTTGACTGGGGCTCAGCCGGAGCTAGACCCGCGGCACGGGTACTCCCGGCACCGGCGGCCCGGCGGGGGCCGACGGCGGGTTCAGGCGCAGGGGCTCCAAGGCCTCGCTCCAGCGCAGCAGCTCGTCCAGCATCATCGTGGCTGCGGCCTCCAGCGGCTCGTCGGCCCGGAAACCACCCTCCCCCATGAGCTTGAAGACGAACGGTATGGCCACGCCCTCGGGAATCGGCATCATCTTGAGAGCCGTCGCGATCTCCTTGAGCACCTGCACGGAGCGCAGGCCGGCCGCGACGCCGCCGTAGCTGACGAATCCGACGGGCTTGTACAGCCACTCCCGGTACAGGAAGGAAAGAGCGTTGAGCAGCGCAGCAGGAGGACCGGAGTTGTATTCGGGCGTGACGAAGAGGAAGGCGTCGGCCTCGTCCACCGAGGCGCTCCACCTGAGCGTGTGCTCGTGGGCGTACCGACCCGCACGCGGATGACCGGGTTCGTCGAGGAGCGGGAGGCCGAGCTCGGCGAGATCGACGAGTTCGACGTCGAAGCCCCCGTGCTCCTTCGCGGACTGGGCCGCCCACTGACCGATGGGCAGTCCCAGTCGGCCGGGACGGGTGCTTCCGATGACAACGTGCAGTTTCGGCATGGGTGAGCCTTCCTGAGTATGTATGGGTTCGAGTACGAGCAGGACGAGGGAACCGACGGCCGATCAGGTGCCGGCGGCGGGCGGCGGGCCGGGGGGCTTGGGCGGGGCGGTCTTGGTGATGCCGCTCCAGTGCTCCACGAGCAGCTGCCCGCGCACGCGGTAGGCGTCGTAGGCGTAGTACGGGTAGAGCGCGCCGCTTCCGTCGGGTTCGACCTGCGGAAGCAGTGCGGAGATGACGACGATGTCGCCCTCGGCGACGATCAGCGCGGGCGGGATGAGGGGCTCGGCGGGCGGGGGAACAGGACCGTCGGGGAATCGGCTGCGCACGAACTCCTCCAGACCCGCTCTGCCGGGCGGGTAGTGGGAGACATGTTGGAGGTAGTCCTCGGAGACGAAGTCCTTGACCGCGTCCGGGTTCTGCGCGTCGAAGACGCAGCGGTAGAAGTCCCCCACCAGGCGCTTGTTCGCCTCGATGTCGATCGAAGGCGATGACGAGACGGTGGTCGCCCGTGTCGGCGTACCCGGTGCGGGTGACCGCGGTGGGGCGATCTTGTTGAGGGACGGCCACCGTTCGGCGATCCGTCCGTCGCGGATCCGGTAGGTGGTGAACGCGTAGTAGTCGAAGGTGGAGCCGGGGGCGTCCGGGTCCGGTTGCGGCATGTAGTGGCAGACACAGACCAGGTCGTTCTCCCCCACGACGAACACCGGCTCCCGCGGCCCGGAGGCATCGGCCGCGTCCTGGCCCCCTGTCGGTCCACGGTCGAACTCGCGGTGCAGGAGTTCGGCGAACGCCTGCGCCCCGTTGGGGGTGTCGGCACCGTGCTGGACCAGGTCCGGGGTGACGTGGTCGGCGACCGCGTCGGCGTTTCTCGCGCCGAAGACATCAGTGAGGAACCGGTCGACCAGGAGCTTGTTGATGCGTGGCTCTTGCTCGGTTGATGTAGCCATGCGCTCAACTAAACTGTACCGTACAGTGCACGTCAACATGACCCTTGACATCTCCCTCGACCAAAAGGGAGTGTCCTGGATAGTGAACAACCTGTTCGGAATAACGGGACGCTGACAGCTTGTCCCGCAGAGAAGGGGACACGACACCATGACTTTCCTGGATGCCAGCGACTGGCAGGAGCAGATCTTCTCCGGGGAATGGATCAAGGCGGCGGGAGAGACGTACGACTCCATCGAGCCGGCCACCGGCAAGACGCTCGGCCGAGTCGGCGCCGCCACCCCCGCCGACCTGGAGCGGGCCGTGGAGCGAGCGGCGCAGGCTCAGCGCGACTGGGCGGCACGGCCGTACATCGAGCGGGCTCAGGTACTGCGGCGAGCGGCGCGGCTTTTCGAGGAGCACCAGGCCGAGATCGCGGAGTGGATCGTGCGGGAGGCCGGTACTCTGCGGCCGTTCGCCGACTTCCAGACCTCGAACGGGGCGGCCGAGGAGTGCTACGAGGCCGCGGCGCTGGCGGCGGCTCCGTACGGAGAAGTGCTGCGGTCCATCGAGGACCGACTGTCGTTCGCGCGGCGCCGCCCGGTCGGCGTGGTCGGGGTGATCGCCCCGTTCAACGCGCCGATGGTGCTGGCCATGCGCGCCGTCGCCCCCGCTCTGGCGCTGGGCAACGCGGTCGTGCTCAAGCCCGACCCGCGCACCGCCATCTGCGCAGGCGTCACCATCGCCCGCGTCTTCGAGGAGGCGGGCCTGCCCGCGGGCGTGCTGCACATGCTGCCGGGCGGCGCCGACGTCGGTGCCGCGCTGGTGGATGACCCGCGCGTGCCCGTCATAGCGTTCACCGGCTCCACCCGCGCCGGAAAGGCGATCGCCACCGTGGCGGCACAGCGGCTCAAGCGCGTCCACCTGGAGCTCGGCGGCAACTCGGCGCTGATAGTCCTCGACGACGCGGACCTGGAGAAGGCCGTCTCCGCCGGCGCGTTCGGCTCCTTCCACCACGCCGGACAGGTCTGCATGGCCTCCAGCCGCCACCTGGTGCACGCCTCGGTCGTCGAGGAGTACACCGAGCTGCTGGCCCAGCACGCCGACGCCGCCCCGGTCGGCGACCCGGCCACCGGGCAGGTCGCACTCGGTCCGATGATCGACGAACGGCAGCTCCAGGCCGCCCACTCCATCGTCACCGACAGCGTGGCGAGCGGTGCGCGACTGGCGGCCGGCGGCACCTACGAGGGC
Organism: Streptomyces sp. NPDC087859; assembly: GCF_044742595.1. Taxonomy (NCBI): domain Bacteria; kingdom Bacillati; phylum Actinomycetota; class Actinomycetes; order Kitasatosporales; family Streptomycetaceae; genus Streptomyces; species Streptomyces sp. NPDC087859. Next base: position 76,103 of record NZ_JBIUUU010000030.1, read on the forward strand.
CTGTTCTACCGGCCGACGGTGCTGACCGACGTCCCGCTCGACGCCCGCGCCTACGCGGAGGAGATCTTCGGCCCGGTCGCCCCGGTCGTGCCCTTCCAGGACCTCGACGAGGCCGTTCGGCTGGCGACCGACACCGAGTACGGACTGTCGCTGGGCATCATGACCCGGGACGTGGCCAAGGGCCTGGCACTGGCCGACCGTATCCCCACCGGACTGGTCCACATCAACGACCAGACCGTGAACGACGAGGCGACCATCCCGTTCGGCGGCGTCGGTGAGTCCGGCAACGGCTCCCGCCACGGAGGGACCGTCGCCAACCTCGAGGCCTTCACCGAACAGCAGTGGGTCACCGTCCGCGGCGAGATCCCCGACTACCCCTTCTGACCCCGCTCTGGTCTCTCTCCCCCGCTTCGCCAGCACTTGGAGCACGCAGATGACACTTCCTTCGCGGCAGGGCCCGCCCCTGCCCGACCCCATGACCATCGCGCCGCGCACCACCCCGCATCCACCCACCCCACAGGTCGCCCAGGACGCTGCCGGCTGGGCGCCCGGCAACAAATTCCTGGAAGGCCCGTTCACTCCCTGGACCGAGGAGAGCGGCGCGTACGACCTGGAGGTGGACGGGCAGATCCCGGGTGACCTCGCCGGGGCGCTGTTCCGTATCTCCTCCAACCCCCGCTTCCAGCCGCGCGATCCCAACCGCTACCACTGGTGGGAAGGCGACGGCATGGTCTGCGGCATCTACCTGCGCGACGGCCGGGCCGCCTATCGGACCCGCTGGGTGATGACCGACTCCATGAAGTTCGAGGTCGAGCAGGGCGAGGCGGTCTACAGCGGCTTCGCCAACGGCGGCAGTACGGCGCCACTCCCCCACGGCGCTCCGCCCGCGAAGAACGTCGCCAACACCAACGTCGGCATCTTTGACGACCACCTGCTGGTGTACTTCGAAGGCGGACTGCCGTACTCGATGCACCCGGAAACCCTGGAGACGTACGGCACTTACGACTTCCACGGCGGCATCGACGTCCTGTGCACCGCCCACTACAAGACCGATCCCGGCAGCGGCGACATGCTCTTCTTCGCCGCCACCGGGCCGACGATCACCTGGTACCGGGCGGACGTGAAGACCGGGCACGTCGTCGACAGCCACAGCTTCGACATCAACGTGCCGGTGCTGATGCACGACTTCGCCGTCACCGACAACTACGCGATCTTCTTCGTCACCCCGGCGCAGTTCCGCCTCGACCACATCATGCGGGGCGAGCCGGGCGTGGTCTGGGACGAGGCGTCACTGCCGCACGGCGTGCAGATCGTACTCATGAACCGGCAGACACACGCCGTCAGTTGGCACGAGGTGGGCGGCCACTGGGCCAACACCCACTTCTACAACGCCTACGAGGACAACGGCCACGTCGTCATCGACGGCCACCGCATCACCCGCCTGGGCACCCCGGCCGACCGGCTGGACACTCCGGTGACGTCCCACTCCTGGTTCCCGCCGTCGGTGCCCCACCGCTGGCGTGTGGACCTGGCCACCGGCCGGGCGACGGAGGAGCTGATCGGCGGCGTCGCCGGTGAGTTCCCGAGGATCAATGACGCCTTCACCGGCCGGCGTCATCGCTACGGATATTTCGTCACCACCCGCTACCTGGCCGACGACACCATGAGTGACGGTCTCGCCAAGCACGACGCCTTGCGCGACTCCACCACGGTCGTCGAGGGACCGGACCACCTCACCAACCCCGGCGAGCCGGTCTTCGTCGCCCGCGAGAACGCCGTCGCCGAGGACGACGGCTACCTGCTCACTCTGTGGTGGAACCGCGAGACCGGCCTGAGCGAACTGCTCATCCACGATGCCGCCGATCTGCGACGCACGCCTCTGGCCAGGGTGAAGCTGCCCAGCCGCGTGCCCTTCGGCTTCCACGGCAACTGGGCCGACCACATCACGCTCGACCAAGCTGTGGCCGCCCACGGCGACGCGAACTGACCCCGCTTCCTGTACTGCGTGTTCTGAAAGGAGAGGTCCATGGCTATCACCGGCCTCGGACACACCGGCTTCTGGGTGGACGACCTGGAGACGATGCGTGACTTCTACACCCGGGTCATGGAGCTGACTGTGACCGACGAGGACGAGGAGCGGGGCATCGTGTTCTTCTCCTCGCGTCCCGAGGAGGAGCACCACGAGTTCGTTCTCCAGCGCGGCCGCACCGCCCCTCCCGGCGCCAAGCTCACCCATCAGGTGTCGTGGAGGGTCGACTCGCTGGAGGCAATCATCGACTTCCATCACCGGTTCCGTGCCGAAGGCATCGAGGTCCAGCAGGAAGTCACCCACGGCAACGCGATCGGGATCTACTTCTTCGATCCCGAGGGCAACCGCAACGAGGTCTACCTCCGGATGGAGCGCGACGTACGCCAGCCCTTCCGCAAGTCGCTCAACCTCGACCTGCCCCCGGAGGAGATCTTCGCCGAGGCCGAGCGGCTGCTGACCGAGGGCGGCCCGGCCTACCAGCCCGTCCAGTGACGGTGTCCTCGCGACGGCTGCGCCCCGGGATTCCGGGGCGCAGCCGCGGGCCTGCGGCGTCGGCACCTAGGGCCGCCGCTCTCGTCGCCGAACGCTCCGTGCCCCGATCCCTCCCCACCTTCAGTTGCACACCTACGACTTGGGCCGAAGAGCCGGCGCCGGCCGCCGTTTCGTCCCCGTCCTCCGGAGAACCGTCATGAGACTGAGCACCGTCCGTCTGTCCGTCCCCGATTCCGACGGGCTGATCAGTGCTGCCGCCCGCCATGAGGCCGACGAGCTGGTCCTGCTGCCGTACCCGGACGTCGGAGCGCTGCTGGCGAGCGGGGAGGACTGGCAGCAGCGCGCCGCGGCGGCCGACGGCAAGCGGGTGCCTTCGCAGGGGGCGTCCCTCGCCCCGGTCGTCCCGCACCCCAACAAGATCGTGTGCCTCGGCCTGAACTACGCCACCCACATCAAGGAGATGGGCAGGCCCACTCCGGCCCACCCGACGCTCTTCGCCAAGTACGACGGGTCCTTGGTCGGGGCCCACGACGACATCCATATGCCGCCGGTCAGCGACGACCTCGACTGGGAGGCCGAGCTCGGTGTCGTGATCGGACGGCGGGCCAGGCACGTCGCCCGGGACGAAGCGCTCGCCTGTGTGGGCGGATACACCGTCGTCAACGACGTGACCGTACGGGACTGGCAGCATCGCACCCGGGAGTTCCTCTCCGGGAAGACGTTCGAGGCGACCACGCCGGTCGGGCCGTCTCTCGTCACTCCGGACGAACTCCCCGCGGGCGCCTCGGGGTTGACGGTCGGATGCAGTGTGGACGGTCACACCATGCAGAAGTCCAGCACATCCGACCTGCTCTTCGACGTTGCCACGACCATCGCCTACATCAGCACCATCATCACGCTCCTGCCGGGTGATCTGATCGCCACCGGAACACCGGGCGGGGTGGGGGCGGGACGCGACCCCAAGGTCTTCCTGCGCCCCGGGCAGCAGCTGGTCACCTTCGTAGAGGGGGTCGGCGAACTGCGCAACACCGTCGTCAAGGACCGGCTGTGACCTCGGTCGCCGGGAGGCATCCGCCCGGTAGGGTGTCTCTTATGTCAGGATCAGCGTCCCCCAGCTATCGCGAGCGCAATTCCACGGCCGATCGGGCCCTGGACATCCTGACGATGTTCGACGACACCCGACTCGTCATTTCCGGTAGCGCGGTCGCCGAGCGTCTGGGGGTCGCCCGTTCGACCGCCTACCGATATCTGCAGTCCCTGGTGAGCAGCAGGTTCCTGGAGGAGGCGCCGGGCGGTGGTTTCCGGCTCGGGCTGCGCGTCCTGGAGATCGGCCGACTGGCACGGCGCAGCTACGGACTGTCCGAGATCGCTGTTCCGGCGATGACCGAACTGTCCGAGGACGTGCGCGAGACGGTTCTCCTGACCCGTCGTGCCGGGGAACTGGTCGTCTGTGTGGACCGTGCGGAGGCCGGCGAACGGGCCGTGCGGATCGCCTACGAGCGTGGCAGCACCCTCCCGCTCAACGCCGGGGCCTCCGCGCTCGTCCTGCTGGCCTGGATCCCGCAGGACGAAGCGCGCCGACTGCTGGAAGCAGCAGAGCTGAGGCGCTTCACGCCGGCCACGATCACCGACGTGGACACACTCTTGGACCGGCTCAGGCATATCCGTCGCGCCGGGTATTCCGTCACGCGCGGCGAACTCGACCCCGACGTGACGGGCGTGGCCGCACCGATCCACGACGACCGGCACAGGGTGGTCGCCGCCGTGAGCGTCGCCGCGCTCGCCTCCAGGGTGTTTCCCGAGGCGGAGGCGGAACTGGCTCAGAAGGTGCTGACCACGGCTCAGAAGATCACTGACCGCCTGATCGCCGTCGGAGGCTGAGAACCCCAGGCGCTCCATGCCGAGGAGCCGGTCGATGGTCCGCCCTGCGAGCACTGCGGCCACCTTCCGGCACAGGCTGGTCTCTTCTTTCAGGACTTTTGCACTACTTATCGAGACGCCGACGGCCCTCGTTCGCGTTGGTGCCGCCGGCGACTCTCACATCCTTGTCACGAGCGGCGCGCGCGGCCGGCCATGAACACCGCCCCGGCTCCGATGGCGACCACCAGAGCCGCACCTCCCGCGATCAGACCGACGGGCGCGCTGGAACCGGTCTCGGCCAGCGGCGGTGTGCTGTCGCTGGGCGTCGGCTGCGGGGTAGCGGGCGGCGTCGACTCCAGCGGAGGGACGTCAGGTGTCGTGGGAGGCGTCGAAGACGGGTTGGGGGTCGTCGGCGGGGCCGTCGTGCCGGTGGGCGGAGTACTGTCCGCGGGGGTCGTGGGGGTGCTCGGCGCCGTCGGCTCCGACGGGGACGGACTGGGACTGTCGGGCGTGCTGGGAGTGCACGCCTTCTCGCCTCCGTTCCACGCCGCTATCAGGTGATAGGGGGTGACGACGCCGTCCGGCTCGTAGGGTGCCGGGCCGTGGCCTTCACCCGTACCGCCGTCGTAGGTGACGTCGTCGCCGTACAGGTCGATCTGGCCGTAGCAGTCAGGCGTCTTCACGCTCAGCTTCTGCCAGGACTGCTTGGTGCCGTCCGTGCTCGCGACGTCGGCGGCAGTGAGGTAGACAGTGGCTTTGTCGACCAGTGCCTGACGACCGGAGGTGTACCAGTCGGGCCCCTCGGTGGTGTATTCGGCGAGGGAGACAGGGTACTTACAGCCATCACCGACGGTCTGGCCGGGAGCGAGTCGGACCTCGACGGTTCCGGGAGCGGTCTTCCAGAGGTAGAGCCCACCCTGGGAGGTCCAGTCGGCGCCGACGACGTTCCCGTCGGCACCGACGATGCGGTACTGCACCGTGGCGGACTCACACCCGCCGGAGGGTGTTGCGCTGGCCACGCCGGCTCCGAAAACCGGGATGGCGGCAAGAACGGTTACTGCGAGCGCGGGCAGACTTCTGAGATGTTGCGAACGCGACAAGACGAGCCTCTGTGGGGATGAAGGTGTGGGAGGTGGCAGTGTGCGAGCGGTGGGCGGACGCGGGGGGACGTTCGAAGGCGTGCGCGATCAGACCGCTCGCGTCACTTCGCTCGCCGCAGACGCAGCGAAGCGAGCTGCATTCTTGCGATCTTTCACAACTCCCGTCAATCCTTCACCAGTTCGCCATGATTTTCCTTGCGTACAAGGAGTCCATATCGCCACAGTGCACCCTTGATGCGCTACGGCGTCGGACCGGCGACTCGGACTGACCGCGGGCGGCCGGGAGTTCGGCGGGCGCGGTCCGGGAGCACCGCCTCGTCAGGGCCCGCGAAAACCATGACGCACAGACCTTGACGCGCAACATAAACTGAACCGTACAGTTCACTACTCGACGCGCCCCGCGCCGGGCACCCAGCTCAACCTACGAAGCACGCCGATGTCTCTGGCCGCCCCAAGGGCGAAAGTCCCACCGCTGCCCCGGAGTTGGATCGGATCCCCCCGACAGCACACCGGACGGAAGAACCCACCGTCTGCGTATGACCACCCTCGCCCTGCGTCCCTCGACCCTGCGATTCGCTCACCCACCAGGAGAAGACCCGATGCGCCACAGACCCGACCCGTCCGCGTCCCCGGCTCACCGCGACGCACAGAGAGGTCCGTCGGCTCTGCAATACACGCGGCAGCAGGCCCTGCGACTGGACCGGGCCTTTCTGACGTCCAACGGGATCGGCCTCGTCGTCACGTTGTGTCTGGGCGCGACGGCCGGCGATCTGTTGGCCCTCAGGCTGCCCGGCACGCAGGTGACCGTGGGGCTGGTGCTCTGCCTGGCCCAGGTGGCCCTTCTGCTGGCGACAGCCCGGCGGTTCGACCGGCGCTGCACCCGTCTGCTGGATCCCCGGCAGCAGGCGTACGGGCAGCCCGGTGCTGGAGCGGCCAACGGCATTGCGACGGACGCGAGATGACCGGTGGGACATTGCACCTGGCCGTTTCCGCCAGCCCGAATCATGTCCTGATCGGCTTCATGCTGTTCATGATGCTGACCCTGTTCCTGACGGTCTTCTCCAGCCTGGACGAGCACTCCGCGCGGGAGTTCTACACCGGCGACCGAACACTGCCGGCGTGGAAGAGCGGGATGGCGCTGGCCGGGAGCTTCACATCGACAGCCCTGCTGCTCACCGTCACCGGAGTGGTGGCGACCGCGGGCTTCGATGGCATCACCACGGCCACCAGCATGTTCCTCTCTCTCGGGGTGCTCCTTCTCCTCGCCCGGCCGATCCAGCTGAGCGGCGCCTGCACTCTGGGCGAGCTCCTGTCCGTGCGGGTGTCCGGAACGGCTCCCCGGATCGCCGCCGCGGTGGCCACGCTCGCCATGGCAGGACCGTTCCTGGTCGTGCAGCTGATGGCAGCAGGCAACATCACCGCCTCCCTGCTCGGTTTCACCGGGATCGGCGTCCAGAAGATCTGCACGGTACTGATCGGCTGTCTGGTCGTCGCCTGCGGTGTCCTCAGCGGCGCCAAGGGGCTCACCTCGGTGCAGGTATTGGCGGTCACGGTGATCAGCACGGCAATCCTCGTGATGTGCATCTACGCCATCCAGGCCTTCCACGGCGACGTCGACACCCTGATCGGTGCCGCCGCACAGGGCAGTGACCATCCGCGCCAGTACCTGTCCCCCGGCGGCACGATCGGCATCGGGAGCAGCTCACGCCTCGACTTCGCCGGAGGTCAGCTCGCGCTGGTCCTGGGCAGCACCTGCATGCCGCACGTCCTGAGCCGGGTCTACTCGATGAAGGACCCGGCGACCGCTCGACGTTCCATCCGCTACGCGGCCGGTATCGTCGCCTTCCTTTGCGCCGCCCTGATACTGCTGGGATTCACGGCCGCGGCACGGATCGGCACGCGTGAGATCTTCAGCGGGGAGGCTCACTCCGACGGCGCGCTGATGCTCCTGGCACGGAGCCTGACAGGAGGTGCTGGGAACGGGCTCGGCGACCTGATGTTCGCCGCTGTGGCATGCGCCCTGTTCCTTTCCGTGCTCTCGGTCGTCGGCGGCACCACACTGGCAGCCGCCGGCGCCCTGGCCCGGGATTCCTACCACTGCATCGCGCGGCACAAGCGGTCGGACTCGTCGGACGAGCTGTTCACCGCCCGCGTCGCCGTGGCACTCTTCGGCGCCCTTGCTATCGCGCTCGCGGTGATCGTCCAGGGCCACTCCGCCGGCTTCCTGGCCCAACTCGCCACCGCCGTAGCCGCGTCGGCCGTCACACCGGCCCTGCTGTACACCTTCTACTGGCGCCGCTTCAACCGGACGGGGCTGCTGTGGACGGTCTACGGCGGCACAACGCTGACGATCGGCCTGTACCTGTTCTCCACTGCCGTGTCGGGCAGCCCGACGGCACTGATCCCTACCGCCGACTTCGCGTGGTTCGGCCGGACCAGCCCCGCCGCGGTCTCCGTGCCCGCGGCATTCCTTCTGGGATGGGCGGGCAGCCTGGTGGGGCGGCGTCGTAGCGGACCGGCCGGGGCTCCGGAGGAGGATCCGCTCGCCGTCGAAGCACTCCTGTTGGCCGGTCGGCCGCTCGGTCCCTGAGGGCCGTACACCTGAAACACCGTAACGGCGGGATCAGCTGGCTTCCTGGCCGGAGTCGGCCGCGGGCAGGACCAGGCGGAAGATGCAGCCTCGGCCGGGGGTCGTGTCGAGTTCGAGGCGGCCGCCGTGGCCCTCGGCGATGGTCGCGGCGATGGCGAGGCCGAGGCCGCTGCCGCCGTGGAGGCGGGAGCGGGCGGGGTCGGCGCGGTAGAAGCGCTCGAAGACGTGCTCGGCGTCGACGGGTTCGAGGCCCGGTCCTTCGTCCGCCACCTCGATCACGCTGATCGGGAGGCGCTCCGAGAGGGCCGGTGAGGCGCTGGTGCGCCCGGGTCGGTCGGTGCCGCCTGTTTCCGGTCCCGCCTCGGTCCCGCCGACGCGGACGTGGACCCGGGTGCCCTCCGGGGTGTGGATACGGGCGTTGGAGAGGAGGTTCTCGAGGATCTGGCGCAGCCGGTTCGGGTCACCGACGGTCTCCGCGACGTCGAGCTTCCGGGCTCCGATGGGATCGGCCAGGGTGTGCAACGGGCCGAGGTCGACGGGGTGGGACGCGCTGTGGACGGCAGCCGCGCTGACGGCGTCGGCCGCGAGGGACAGCAGGTCTACCCGTTCCCTCAGGTACGAGGGCTCCTTGTCCAGGGTGGCGAGCAGCTGAAGGTCGTCGACGAGCAGGCTCATGCGCTCCGCGTTCTGCACGATGAATCGGTTGGCGTCGCGCAGTTCCCGCGCCGGGCGTTGCTCAGGTCGCAGGGCGAGTTGGGCGTAGCCCTGGATCGCGGTGAGCGGGGTGCGCAGTTCGTGCCCCGCGTCGGCGACGAACCGGCGCAGCCGGGTCTCGGAGGCCTCGCGGGCCAGCAGCGCCTTCTGGAGACGGTCGAGCATGGAGTTCAGTACCTTGCCGAGCCGTCCGATCTCGGTGCGCGGATCGGTGTCGGGCAACCGCAGGTTGAGCCGGCCCGCGGTGATGTCCTGGGCGGTGCTCTCCATTCTGGTCAGCGGCAACAGGCCGAGTCGGACCACCCAGCGGCCCAGGGCGAGCAGGGCGACGACCGTGACGACGAGCAGGACCGCGCTCAGCCACAGGATCTTCGAGGTGGCGCCGTCGACGGTGTCGAGCGGCAGCGTGACCACCGCGGTCATGCCCTGCGGGCCGGGGTTGAGCATCACTCGCCAGCGTCCGTCACCACTCGTGGCGGGCACGGTCTCGGGATGTCCGTCCCGTAGGCCGAGGTCCTGGACGTCATCGGACAGCCGGGGTCCTGGCTTCGTCCGGGAGCCGAGGGAGTCGTTCAGTAGCTGCCCGGAGGCGTCGTAGAAGTAGATGTGGAAGTCCGAGGGCAGCATGTCCGGGCGTTCCCCGGGCGCCGGGAGTGTTCCGGCGAGGGCGTCGTAGAAGGCCGGTGCCGGGGGGTGGAACTCGACGAGCTGCTCGTCGACGCGGTCAAGCAGCCAGGATCGCAGCACCACGTAGCCGATGGCCTGGGAGGCCAGGACGGCCGCGGTGGCGAGGACGGTGACGCCGAGGACAAGGCGTCGTCTCAGTGACCCGGGCTGCCGGGTCAGAAGGCGGATCACTGCTCCGGCACCCCTCCGTGGTCGCGGGGAAGACGGAGGCTGTAGCCGACCCCGCGCACGGTCTGGATGAGCGGCGGATCGAAGCGGTCGATCTTCTTGCGCAGGTAGCGGACGTACGTCTCGATGATCCGGACGTCGCCCGCGAAGTCGTAGCTCCAGACATGGTCGAGGATCTGGATCTTGCTCACCACCTGCCCGGCGTTCGCCAGGAGGTAGGCCAGGAGCTTGAACTCGGTGGGTGACAGCGCGATGTACTCCCCCGCGCGACGCACCTCGTGGGCGCCCTCGTCGAGTTCCAGGTCGGCGTAGCTCAGGACGCTCGGCACCGCTTGCGGCGTGATGGCCGGCGCCGTTCGGCGCAGGATGGCCTCGATGCGCAGCAGCACCTCCTCGATGTCGAACGGTTTGGAGACATAGTCGTCCCCGCCGACACGCAGCCCGCTGATGCGGTCGTCGGTGCCGGTGCGGGCGGTCAGGAACAGGACGGGACAGTCGTTGCCTGCCGCCCGCAGTCTGCGGGTCACCTCGAAGCCGTCCAGGTCGGGCAGCATCACGTCGAGCAGCACCAGATGCGGTTCCAGGCGTTCGACCTCCAGGAGGGCCGACTGTCCGGTGTCGGTGCTGCTCACCTCGTATCCGGTCAGGCGAAGCGTCGCCTCCAGCAGAGTGCGGATGCTGGGCTCGTCCTCGACCACGAGGAGCCGGTATCCGGGCGTCGCCGCTGCGGGCTGCTCGGTCATGACGTCTGCTGATCCGTTCTGCCATCTGGCGGCGCTTGCTCCGGCCGGGGTTACTTGGCGGCGCAGTCGTAGAGCACGTTGCCTCCCATGAGTCCCGTCGCACCGTCGTCGTCCGCCTGGGAGGAGGTCCCGCCGTACGACGAGGCCGGAACCTTCGTGCAGTTGTCGCCGATCCAGTCGGAGCGCTGCTCGGTGTATCCGCCCGACATCCCCGGCCGGCCGCCACCGCTGGTGTCGGAACCCAGGATGTAGCGTAGTTCGCCGTTCTCGGTCCACTCCTTCAACTGGGCCACCGACGGCGCGTTGTCGCTGTTCGTGAAGCCGCCCATGCCGATGACGGTCTCGTCGGTGCCCAGGATGAAGCCGCTGGCGGACAGGGCGCCGCCCTCGACGGCGAGCTTGATGCGTGCGTCGGGTGCGTGCTCGACGGCGTACTTGAGGATCTTGCGCTGGTCGGCGGTGAGTTCCCCGCTGCCGAGACCGGCGCGCCCGCCCGGGGCACCTCCCGAGCCGGCACCGGGCATGCCGTTCGCTCCTCCCGTGGGCATCCCGGAAGGCATCCCTGAGGGCATGCCGGACGGCATCCCGCCGGACGGGGGTTCATCGGGCCGGCCCGAGGACCCGCCGGTACCGGGGAGACCCGGCATGTTCGACGGCATCCCGGACGGCATACCCGACGGAAGGCCTCCGCCGTTGCCGCTCTGCCGCGGCATGCCGCCGCCTCCGCCGAAGCCGAGCGTCTGCGGACCGGCCGTCGGGTTGGAACCGCCCATGCTGGTGGAGCCCGGCACGCTCACCGCCCAGGCTCCCGGGGCCACCAGAACCGACGCCAGCGCCGCGCCCACGGCGACCGTCAGCAACCGGCCGTGCCGTCGAGACAGCACCAGCAGGGCGACAGCGGCGCAGCCCACGAGCAGCACCGGCCACACCAGCCAGCCGTTCCAGTCGGGTTCACGGCGGATCAGCACCACCGCCCAGACCACGCTCACCGCCACCCCGGCCACGCCGGCCAGGGGCGCCCAGCGCAGGCCCGCACGGTGCACGCGGGCCAGGGCGGCCGTCAGCCCACCGCACAGAGCGCCGATGGCGGGCGCGAGTTGGGTGGTGTAGTAGGGGTGGAAGATGCCCTTCTGCGACGAGTACACAGCGGCGCAGACCACCAGCCAGGATCCCCACAGCAGCCAGCCGGAAGCCGGCAGCGGGGCGGTGGCGGGCAGCTTCCCGCGCCGGTGCAGTACCGCAAGGACGACGGCGACGACCATGGCCACGGCGCACAGCGGCAGCAGCCAGCTGATCTGACCGCCCACCTGTGTGTCGAACATCCGGGTCAGGCCGTACTCACCGCCGAACCCGCCGGCGAATCCGCCTCCGCCTCCCATGCCCTGGGGTGCTCCGTCACTGGAGCCGAAGACCCGCCCCAGCCCGTTGTAGCCGATCACGAGGTCCCAGGCCGAGCCGTCCTCACTGCCTCCGATGTAGGGGCGGTCGCCCGGCCACAGGGCGACCATGGCGACCCACCACAAGGAGGACGCCGCCAGGATGGCTCCCGCGCCCAGCAGACGCCGCACTCGCGGTATCCAGGCGCCGCTTCCTCCCACGAGCCAGGCGACAGCGAACGCGGGGACGACCATCCAGGCGGCGAGCATTTTGGTGAGGAATCCGCACCCGATCAGGAAGCCGCTCGCACACAGCCACCAGGTCGCGGCCCTGCCCTCGTCCTGCAGCGCGCGGGTGAGCGCGTACGCCGCGGACACCAGCAGCAGGACCAGCAGGGTGTCGGGGTTGTTGTCCCGGTTGATGGCCACGGTGATGGGCGTGAGGGTGAGGACCAGGGCGGCGACCAGCGCCGCGCCCTCCCCCGCCCAGCGACGCACGGTGCGGTGCAGCACCAGCACCGTGGCCACTCCTTCGAGCACCTGCGGCAGGATCAGGGCCCACCCGTGCATGCCGAAGATCTTGCTGCTGATCACCTGCGGCCACAGCGCGGCCGGCGGCTTGTCGACCGTGACCACGCCGGCCGGGTCGAAGGAGCCGAAAAGGAAGTTGGTCCAGCTCTGCCCCATCGACTTCACGGCCGCCGAGTAGTAGCTGTTGCCCCAGCCCAGGGAGCCGAGTGCCCATCCGTACAGGACTGCCGAGAGCACCAGGACGGCTCCGAGTGCCGCGGGTGCCGCCCAGGTGGGCAGCGCGCGGGCGGACGTGTGCCTCCCGGTGTTCGTCGACGCCGCCGGTACGGACGTGATGTGCGCGTAGTTGCTCATGTCTGGTTTCGCTCTCGTCAGCTGGTACGGCTGCGGCGGTCGGCGAAGACGGCCAGGCGCAGGACGGCGAAGCGGACGCCGGTGACGGCGACGGACGCCACGGCCAGGACCGCGGTCTCGGCGGCCGGTGTGGCGCCGGGATCGAGCCACTTGAACCACAGCACCGCCCCGGAGGTGACCAGGTAGCCGAGGACGAACAGGCCCCCGGCACCGAGGTGGGCACGGGCGGGCGGGGTGGTGGAGTACCGGAAGGTGAATCGCCGGTTCGCCTCGGTGTTGAGGACGGTGAGGACGAACAGCGAGACCAGGTTGGCGACGGCAGGCGTCCACCAGCCGCGCAACAGCCAGTACAGCAAAGCCTGTCCGACCGTGGAGACGACGCCGATCGCGAGGAAGCAGCCGACCTCCCACGACAGCACACCGCGTCGCGTGGCGGGTGCGAGGACGGCGTCGGGGTGCTCGGCGGCCGGTGCGGGGCGCGGTCGTACGGCGACGCGGGCACCCCCGGAGGCCTTGAGGCGCGCCATGCGCCACAGGCCGCGCAGGTCGTCGGTGGCGGTGCTCACCACGTCCACCCGGGTGTCGACGTCCTCGACCCAGTCGACCGGCACCTCGTGGACGCGCAGTCCGTTGTGCTCGGCGAGCAGCAGCAGCTCGGTGTCGAAGAACCACGCGTCGTCGCGGGTCACCTCGAGCAGCGGCCGGAGCACCTCCGTGCGGGCCGCCTTGAACCCGCACTGGGCGTCGGTGAAGCGGACGCCGTGGGTGAGCCGGATGATGCCGTTGTAGCAGCGGGAGACGAACTCGCGGCGCGGCCCGCGCACCGTACGCGCGCCGGGCGCCAGCCGGGAGCCGATGGCGAGGTCGGAGTGGCCACTGGCCAGCGGGGCCACCAACGGGAGCAGTCCGTCGAGACCGGTGGACAGGTCCACGTCCATGTACGCCACGATGTCCGCGTCGCTGGCGCCCCAGACGGTGCGCAGGGCCAGCCCGCGCCCCTTGCGATCCAGGTGGACGACGCCCACCCCGGGCAGTTCATCGGCGAGGCGGCGGGCGGTGGCGAGGGTCTGGTCGGTGCTGGCGTTGTCGGCGACCGTGATCCGCCAGGGGAAGGGGAAGCCCTCGGACAGACGTGCGTGGAGGGTGTGCAGGCACCCGGGCAGGGCGCGTTCCTCGTTGTAGACCGGGACGACGATGTCGACCGTCGCGGTACCGGCGTCCGGGAGGAGTGAGCGGTCGACGGGCTGGAACGGGGCCGGCCGCGCCAGGCGGGCGGCGTGGTCGGTGAGGTGGGGGGTGGGAGTCATGGCTTCCTCAGGCATGAGGGGACGGCAGACTGCGGCTCACAGGCCCTGGTCCAGGGCCACGGCCTCACTGTTGCCGTCCCGCCTGTGGGGGTAGGGGGAGAATACCGAGAACTGACGGGGAGTCAGATCAATGGCCGAAAGCGCTCCCACGACTCACTGTGGGCTCGGCCGTATCACGGCGTTGCGGAGTTCGCCGACGCCTCTGATCACACTGGTCACCTGCGTTCTTGACCGAGGGGGCACCTCGCGTTCGTGGCCGGTACCCGTTCCGGTCGGCGTTCCGGTCGTGATCAGGTCGCCGGGCAGCAGGGTGACGGATCCGCTGACATGCGCGATGACGGTGGCGACGTCGAAGAGCAGTTCCGAGGTGCTCGCCTTCTGCCGGACGCGTCCGTCGACGACACAGTTCATCGTCAGGCCGCGGGCGCCGATCGGCACCTCGTCGGTGGTGACCAGGGCGGGCCCCACCACAGTGGCGACGGCAGCCGAGGGGACGCCCTCAGGGCCGTCTTGCACAGCGATGTCGTTGACCACGGTGTAGCCCGCGACATGCCTCAGGGCTGTTCGGGCCGTCACATCCCGGGCCCTTCGCCCGATCACCACGCCCAACTCCACACCCCAGAACACGTCCTGCCCCTCGGCGTGCACCCGGATGTCGTCCTCGGCACCGACGACGACATGGCCGCCGTCGCGTACGGAGAACTCCGGCGCGGCAGGGACGGCGCACCCCAACTCCCTTACTCGGACGGCATGGTTGGGGCCGACGGCAACCATCTTGCCCGGCCGGACGATCAGTGGTGCGTAGGAGATGTCGTCCAGCCTGTGACGCTCACCGGTATCGGCACCGGCCCGCTCCCACCAGTCTTCGCCGGACGCGATCAGCGCCCCGACGTCCGGGTACGGCAGCAGCACGCAGTGCTTCTTCTGCAGACGCGCGGCGGCCGTACGGTGCTGTCCCAGTCGTACGGTGCTGAGCTTCACCGGCGAAACTCCTTCGGTAGTGCTGAGAACGTGTCGGGCAAAGGTCATCCGCCGACACCGGCAGCCGGGGCGGACAGCAGCGGACGGGACCGTCTTTCGAGGTGGTCCGTAGCTGCGCCAGTGGGCCGGTGCGGCAGAAGCAAGCGGAATGTGCAGCCGTCGCCCGGCCGGGTGTCGAGCTCCAGACGCCCGCCGTGGGCCTCCGCGGCGCTGGAGGCGATCGCCAGACCCAGACCGGAACCAGCCGCCGCCCGTTCAGCGGAACCGGCGCGATAGAAGCGTTCGAACACACGCCGCGCGTCCGACGCGGCGAGGCCGATCCCGTCATCGGCCACCTCAATGGCACACACCGGAGTTCCGGGGGCAAAGGGAGGGTTGCCACTGGTGCGGCCATCCCCGTCCGTGCCCTGACCGTCCGGGCGGACGCGGAGGGTGCCGACGCGCACCCGGACGTGCGTCCCGGGCGGGGTGTGGACACACGCGTTGGTCAGCAGGTTGAACAGGATCTGCGTCAGCTGATGCGGATCACCGAGGGCGTCGACGACATCGAGTTCGGCTTCCTGGGGATCGCCCTCGGTGTCGGTGAGGGAGCCCAGGCCGATGCTCCGGTCGGGGTACTGCACGGCGACGGCGGCGACGCTGTCCGCGGCCAGGGACAGCAGGTCGACCGGCTGCCATTGCGTCGCGGGCACATCACCCAGCTTGGCCAGCTGGGACAGGCTGTCGACGAGGCGACTCATCCGCTCCGCGTTCCGCACGATCAGCTGCTGCGCCTCATGGCGCCGTTCCGGACTCATCCCCGGTTCCTGCACGAGGAGTTCGGCGAACCCCTGCAAGGAGGTCAGAGGCGTGCGCAGTTCATGACCGGCGTCCGCCAGGAAGTGACGCAATCGCTGTTCGGACGCCTCTGCGCGGTGCAACGCGGTGCGCAGCCGATCCAGCATGGTGTTGAGGGCACGACTGAGGTGGCCGACCTCGGTGACCACCTGCCGGTCCGGAACACACAGCTCCAACTCGCCGTCGGCGATGCGCCGGGCGGTGCGCTCGACCCCGGCCAGCGGCCGCAGCCCCACGCGCACGACGACGCTGCCGAAGAGGATGACACCGACCGCGACAGCCACCCCCACGGCAAGGCTGAACCACAGCATTCTGACGGTCGCGGCGTCCACCTCGTCCAGGGGCAGCGCCACCACGACCCTCGTGCCGTCGGCTCCGGATCGGGCGATCACCCGCCAGGCGCTGCCACCGTCGGTCGCGGCGAGCGTGGCGGGCCGGCCGTCGTGCAGGCCGAGAGCCGACTCCGACGAGGGCAACCGCGGCCCGGCACCGCCCTCTTCACCGCCCAGGGACCTGGCCAGTCGGTGTCCGTCACTGTCGTAGAAGTACACCCGGTAGTCCGAGGGAAGAACATCGCTGTTCCCGCCGGGCGCCCCCGCCGGCGCCCGTCCGTCAACGATGTCCTGGCCCACCTCGGCCACCGGCTGGAAACGGCCGAGCCGCCCGTCGACCTGGTCCGTGAGCCAGGTATGGAGCACGACCAGCCCCGCCGCCTGACAGAGCAGAACCGCCGAGGTGGCCAGCAGAGTGGCACCGAGAACCAACCGTGCGCGCAGAGAGCGCGGTTGCAGTCGCCTCAGCCGCTGCCTCACGACGCCGCCGCCCCCGGTCCGGGACGGGCGGCGCGCAGACAGTAGCCGACACCGCGGATCGTCTGGATGAGCTGGGGCTCGAACCGGTCGATCTTGCGCCGCAGATTGCGTACGTAGGTGTCGACGATCCGGGCGTCTCCCGCGAAGTCGTAGTGCCAGACCTCGGACAGGATCTCCTTCTTGCCCACCACCCGTTCCGGCTGTGTCAGCAGACAGACCAGCAGCCGGAACTCGGTGGGCGACAGCTGGACCGGCAGGCCCGCCCGTGACACCTCGTGCGTCTGCTCGTCCAGCACCAGATCGGCGTACCGCAGGGGCGGCCGCCTGGCCCCGGCACCCGGCGGCATGTCACTGCGCCGCAGGATGGCACGGATGCGCAGCAGCACCTCCTGTACGTGGAAGGGCTTGGTGACGTAGTCGTCCCCGCCGGCGCTGAGGCCGATGATGCGGTCCTCGACATCGGTTCGGGCCGTCAGGAACAGCACGGGTGTGTAGACGCCCTCCGCACGCAGGTGACGGGTCACCGTGAAGCCGTCGATGTCCGGGAGACCCACGTCCAGCAGGATCAGGTCCGGCTGACGGCGGCCCGCCTCGAACATGGCCGTCCGGCCGGTGTCGGCGGTGTGCACCGCGTATCCGGCGGCGTGCAGAGCGGACGTGAGCAGGGTGCGGATGCTGGGGTCGTCCTCGACGACGAGCACGTTGTGTCGGGGCGGCGCGGGAGCCGACGGCGCGACGGGCATGGTGTTTCCTTCGTCGGTGCGGGGGTCGGATTCCACCGAACGCCCCGGACGGCGTCCCACGGGGGAAGGAACTGCCGTCCGGGGCGCCGGAGATCAGCCGGTCACCTCCTTGTTCTTGCTCAGCGCCGTGGTGCGCTCGGTGACCGTGGTGCGCAACTTCTCGACGGCGGAGTCCAGCTCTTTCCCGTCGGCACCGGCCTTCACCGCCTGTTCGGCGATGCCGTTCAGCGCATTCAGGGCCTTCCCCGAGCCGTAGAACTTCTCGTACAGCTCCTTGTAGGCCGCCTTGTAGACGGGATCGAAGGCGTCCGAGTCCAGGAAGCGCTCCTTGAGCGGGTGGCCCATCATGCTGCCGAACCCGCCGCCGTCTCCCTCCCCGCCCTGACCGCCTTGGCCCTCCTGACCGCCCGGCATGCCTGAAGGCATTCCCGACGGCATTCCCTCCGGCAGCTCTTCGGGCATTCCCGACGGCATTCCGTCGGGCAGCTCTTCGGGCATCCCCGACGGCATTCCCTCGGGCATCCCGGTCGGCATTCCGGCTCCTCCTCCACCGCCACCGACGGCGCCACCCATGCCCATGTCGTCGTCCGGGCCCGCCGTCGCGTCGCCGCTGAAGGTGAGGTTGTAGTCCCATCCGAGGACCGAGAACTTCTTGGTGTCCAGGTCGTACCAGAGCAGGTAGTTCTTGCCCGGTCCGGCCATGTCGTCGAAGTTCATCAGCAGGTTCTGCGCCGCGAGGTACGTGGCCAGCGACTCGACGTCCACGTGCTGGCCGAGTTCCTCCTCGAATTCCTCGTCCGATGCCTCGTCAGCCCACTTGATGAGCTTCATGACCGGTTCCAGGTCCTGGCTGCCGACCTTGTTGAGCTGTTCGAACGACTCCTCGTAGTCGGTCGGGTCGTCGCCCTTGTACGCGAAGCTGCCGCCGGCCCGCGCCTTGTACAGGATTCCGTTGCCGTCACCGATGGACTCGGCGTACTCCGTGTCCGGGCTCTCGACCATCAACCGGGTGGCGAGCGGACGGTTGTTGACCTTCACCGACGTGAAGGCGTACCGCTCGCTCTTCTGACCGGTGGTGTCCGCCAGGCTCAGCGAGAGGGCCTCGTTCACCGGTACCTGGCCGTTGCTGCCGGGACGCAGTGAGATCTCCCGCTCACCCTGGTAGGCGCGGCCCTCGACGTACTCGTCGATCTTGATGAGCCAGGGCAGTTCCTCGGGCTTCTTCTCGGAGAGGTCGTACTGCGTGATCCCGCCCATGGCGCCACCGGCTCCGCCGGGACCGCCGCCGTTGTCCTGGCCGCGGTCCCGGCCCCCGGCCCCGTCGTCCTGCGACGGGGCCGGGTCGCCCTGCGCGGCTCCGTCAGGCATGGTCCGGCCGCCACCGGCCATGCCCTGGCCGGTTCCGCGCAGGGACATCAGGGTGGAGTTCCCTTTGAGACGGATCCCGACGTCCTCGAGATACACGCCGTCGATGGTGAGGTCGGCCTCGATGTACTCCTTGGTGCCGTCCTCCCGGAACTCCTTCATCATCTTGTCGAACTCGGTCTGGTCGTACTCGAGTTGGACGGAGTGGGACGCGGACGTGTCGTACAGATCGACCGTCCCCTGTACGTTGTCCGTGATCGCGTCGGCCTCCACGACGGAGGACGAGGTGACATACGGCGATATGCGGGCGTCGCCGAAGAAGTAGACCATCGTCGCCAGACCCGCACACAGGGCCGCGGCCGGCTTCCAGTGGTGCCGCAACCGTACGGGGACGCGGTCCCGCAGACGCCGCGGCCTGCGTACCGTCGCGCCGTCGCCCATCACAGGTCGGTCGTGTCGTAACCGGTCAGGACGGTCACCCGCTGGCCCGAAGTGCGTTCCTGCAACGCGGTCACCAGGTCGCTGGGTTCGGTGCCCTTCTTCATGCGCACTGTGTAGAACACCTCGGTCAGTGCCCCGCCCCGGATCGTCTCCGTGCTCACCAGCTCGAACTCACTGGTGTAGCGGATGAGGACGTCGCGGATGTCCGACGAGTAGTCCTCCCCGGCCGGCACCTGGACCTTGACGACCTGGCGCTGGACGTTGAGCGCGAACCAGTTGAACTTGAACATCACGATGATGACGGCGCAGATGACCACCGCTGCGACCGCGGCGAGGGTGTAGAAACGGGCGCCGGCGGCCATGCCCACGGCCATCGCCAGGAAGATGAAGCCGACGTCCCTGGTCTCCTTGACCGCGTTCCGGAACCGGACCACGGACAGTGCGCCGACCAGGGAGAACGCGCGGGCCAGGTTGGACCCGACGACCAGCATGATCAGCGCGACGATCATGCCCACGATGACGAGGGTCTGGACGTAGGACTGGCTGTAGGAGACGTTGCGGTGCGTGTACCGGTACACGTAACCGATCATCGTGCTCAGGATGAACGACAGCGCCATGGCCACGACCACGTCGGTGACGCTGAACGTACCGCTGAGTTCCTGCAGATCGAAGTTCACTGTGCTCCTGCTTTCAAGGGCGCATCGGGCGCCGACCGCTGCTGGGGCAGCGACTGTTCGGTGGGGTGGGGCGGCGGACAGTCCGCCTCGTTGACGTGGAAGACGGACCGGGGCGCCAGCCCGAACGCCTCGACGGACTGCACGTACTTGGAGACCCGGATGAGGTTGAGGTTCCGCCGGGCCGCGAGGTCCGTGATCCAGTGCGGGGTGCGCTCGTTGACCTTGATCTCCATCACCGACATGTGGGGTGGGATGGTGAACCGGTTCTCGGGCGTGGCGATGCCGAAGTGGAAGTCCCGGTCCCGGCCGCGGATACGCCGGTCGAACGTGACCCGCAGTCCGGTGTCCGCGTGGCGGCCGACCAGGGCCTCGCGCTGGTAGCCGGTGATCGCGGTGGGCTGGAGGTTGAGCCGTACGACCAGTTCGAGCACCTCGTGGATGAAGGCACGTTCCCGGGGTGAGTGCTCCACCAGCTCACGGCCGTCGCACAGCTGCCTGGCGGTGCCGTAGGGGAGAGTGATGCGGCGCTTCTGTGTGACCCGGTTGACGCGCTGCTTGATCTCCACGCAGACCGGGGACTCGTCCGTGACGCCGTCCAGGTCCCCGTAGTGGCGGATGCGCAGCTTGCGCCGGAACTTCAGTCCCTCGATCTTCTCCCAGTAGAACCGCAGCTGCGGGGTGTCGTAGTAGAGACTCCAGACGCCGTAGCCTCCGACCGGGCTGTTCAGATCGCGGTCCATCCGCTCGGCCAGCTCGTCCCGGATCTCGGCCGCCTCCTCGACCGGAACGAGGTACTTCAGCTCGAACCGATTGAACGCGTGCAGCCTGCTGGCCACGTGCAACGGCTGTTCCCCCGCCGGGTCCTGGTCCTCCTCCCGGCTCGGGGACTTCCGCCATGTGGTCACCGGTAGCACCACCATGCGCCTCCTTCGTCGTACGGCCCGGTCGGGCGACACCGCACACG
Organism: Streptomyces sp. NPDC087859; assembly: GCF_044742595.1. Classification (NCBI taxonomy): domain Bacteria; kingdom Bacillati; phylum Actinomycetota; class Actinomycetes; order Kitasatosporales; family Streptomycetaceae; genus Streptomyces; species Streptomyces sp. NPDC087859. Next base: position 96,874 of record NZ_JBIUUU010000030.1, read on the forward strand.
AAACCGGCGGGACGTGAGAAGCCGCTGAGAATTGCGGGGTAATTCCAGGAGTATTTGAGGTGTCCAGAAAGTGAACTGGCCGAGCACGGGATCAGCCGGGATCCGTCCCTCGGCCGGGCCGAGGGACGGATCCCGGCGGTCATGCACCGCGTCAGCAGGTCATGACAGCGGCGGGTACGCGTTCTGGACCAACTGCTGGAACTGGGCGGAGAACCAGCGCCCGGCCAGCGGCGAGTTCGACAGCGCGCCCGTGGGGTTGTTGCCGTTGCGGGCGTTGCCGCCGTACGTCGGGTCGCACATCCGGTCGAAGCCCTTGCCTTCGTCGTTGGGAATGGCGGCGCTGTTGCCGTCCGACTCCCCCGGCGGCTTGACCCACACATAGGCGTCGATGCCGGCGGCCGGAGCCGCGGTCGGCCGTTCACCGATGCCCGCGCCGCTCTGGTTGCACCAGTTGCCGGCGTGGATGCGCCGGTCGATACGGGTGGCGTCGACGTATCCGTCCACGGTGGTCTGCGTTCCGGGACCGGTGGGCCGGGCGGACCCGCCCCAGCCGTTGCGCGAGGTGTCGATCAGCATGCCGAGCCCGGAGTCGAAGCCGGCCGCGACGAGCTTGTCACGCAGTGCCTGGGCGAAGGACTGCTCGTCCACGTACTGGTTCCAGTCCACCCACTTCGACTGACGTACGGTCTGACCGTTCACCGTGTCGGTGACCTTGAGATACGGCTCCTTGGTGGGGCTGTAGTTCGCGGTGTTGACGATGAAGCCGGCCACGTCGTTCACGCTCGCCCCGTTGGACGTCGCGACCTTGTGGAACTGCTGGACCGCGGGGCCGAGGTTGCTGTCCCAGCCGAGCCAGCCGTGGTGGGCGGCGTCGATGTAGTTGTAGACATTGGGGATGGCACCCAGCTTGTCGAGGGCGTAGCCGACGCCCTTCTCGTAGTTGCCGTTGGCCTTCATGGTCACGCAGGCGTCGGTGGTGGTGGGTGTGCCGCCGGCGTTGGTGACCAGGTTGGGCAGCGAGTCGGGCTCGATGACGGTGGCGATCCGCAGGCCCGCGTACTTGGATTCGGACAGGATCGACGCGATGGGGTCGATGTACTGGGACTTGTACTTGTCGAGGTCGTTGGGTCCGAGCTCGCCGTTGGAGGCGAGTGCGGCACAGTCGCGGCCGGGCAGGTCGTAGATGACGATCTGGACGACGAGGTCGCCGGAGCCCTTCTGCTTCAGTGCTTCGTCGAGGTGGGCGCGCAGGCCCATGCCGCCGTTGACGCCGTTGATGGCGACGATGCGGTCGAGCCAGACGGCGGTGGGCTGGTTGGCGATCTTGCTGCCACCCGGTTCGGCGGCGGCCTTGGCGGACCACTCGGGGTTCACGTACACCTTTGCGCCGGTGTAGGGGTTGTTGGCCTTGCCGGAGGGGGTGCCGGGGTCGGTCGGTCCCGGGTCGGTGGGTCCGGGATCGGTGGGTCCGGGGTCGGTGGGGCCGCCGCCGACGTTGCAGGTGACGCCGTCGAGCGTGAACGTGGCGGGCACGCCGTTGCTGCCGCTGTAGGAGCCGTTGAAGCCGAAGCTGACCGAACCACCGCTCGCGAGCGTGCCGTTGTAGCTCTCGTTGGCGGCGGTGACGTCGGCACCGCTCTGACTGACCTTCGCGTTCCAGGCGTTCGTGACCTTCTGGTTGCCGGCGTACGACCACTTCACCGACCAACCCGACTTGGCGGCGGCGTTGTTGGTGATGGTCACGGCGGCGGTGAAGCCGGTGTCCCACTGGCTCTGCACCTTGTAGTCGACGGTGCAGGGGACGGCCGAGGTGGCGGCCCCGGCCTGGCCGACGACGAGCGCCGTCCCCGACACCCCGGCGACCAGCGCCAGGGCGGCGAGCAGCGATGTCCTGGTGTGACTCATGAGTGCGGGTTTCCTTCTCTCGGAGTGGACTTACAGACGGAGGGAGCGCGAGCAGTCGCGCGAGTCGACGGCCTACGCGGGGGCAGTGCCGTCGTGGGCGGAGATCAAGGAGGGAGCAGACGAGCGTTCCTGCGCGTGCCAGGTCTGTCCGGGCAGGACGAACTCACGGTCGTCGCGCCACGTCACTCCCCGGGCGACAAGGGAGGGCGATCAGGCGCGATCGTGCGAATTCAGCGAACTCCCCGGCTGCAAAGGGGACTTGAGCCACGCCTGGGCAAGCGTGGAGTCCCGGAGGCCGGTGCGGCGAGCGGAGCGCTTCATGGCGTACGTCTCGCCGCGGACCGCCAGGACCTCGGCAGTGCGGCAGCGAGCGGTGCTGGCTAAAAGTACTGAATGCGGGGGGTGTCTCATGAGCGAGTCCTCACAGCCTGGCGCGTCGCTACGGACGCGTCGAGTGATGGAAGCGCTCCCACTGGTGAGGAGGAAGCTAGCGCCAGCCGACGAGCTTTCATAGGGCCCTTGCGAAACTTTTCGCCCCCGTCGGCCCAGTTCGAACTTTGAACTCCCCAACGTCTTGACGGCACTTGCCTCCATCCCCACGATGGGAGCGCTCCCACTGGATTCAGACCTTGGCACCTCTCCGTGAGTCGCATGACGCAAGGAGGAACAGCACATGGATCCCGGACGCAAACGCAGATCCGTACGGCGGGTTTGGAGCGCCGTCGCCGTCGCGTTCGCCCTTCCCCTGTCGATGCTCGCCACCGGCACGACCACCGCCAACGCGGCGGCCGTGCAGTGCAGCGTCGACTACAGGACCAACGACTGGGGTTCCGGCTTCACCGCCGACCTCACCCTCACCAACCGCGGCACCGCCGCGATCGACGGCTGGACCCTGACCTACGGCTATGGCGGCAACCAGAAACTCGCGAACGGGTGGAACGGCACCTGGTCGCAGACCGGTCGGACCGTCACCGTCAAGAACGCCCCGTACAACGGCACCATCGCCCCGGGCGGCGCCGTCTCCTCGGGAGCGCAGTTCAGCTACACCGGCACCAACGCCGCACCGACCGACTTCGCGATCAACGGCACCAGTTGCACCGGCGCCCACCAGCCGCCGATCACCGTGCTGACCAGTCCGGCCGCCGGCGCGGTCTACTCGCGCGGCGACTCCGTGCCCCTCGCGGCGACCGCGGCGGCCGCGGACGGCGCGACGGTCAGCAAGGTGGAGTTCTACGACGACACCACGCTGCTCGGCACCGACACGACATCGCCGTACTCGCTCTCCGCCTCCAGTTTGACCGTGGGCAGTCATTCGCTGCTGGCGAAGGCGTACGACAGCCTGGGCGCGTCCGCGGAGTCCACCCCGGTCGGCATCACGGTCGCCGCGGGTCCCGCCGTGGTGGCCTCGACCACCCAACTCGCGGTCCAGCAGGGCAGGACGGCGACGTACGACATCACACTCTCGACCCAGCCATCGGCCGAGGTGACCGTGGCAACCACCCGGACCGGCGGCAACACGGGCCTGTCCGTGACCGCCGGCGCCTCGCTCACCTTCACCCCGTCGAACTGGAACACCGCGCAGAAGGTGACCGTCACGGCGGACTCCTCCGGCACGGGCGCCGCGACCTTCGAGTCCACAGCCGCCGGGCACGGCAAGGCGACGGTGACGGTCACCCAGATCGCGGCGACGGGCACGTACAACGCCCGCTTCCTTGAGCTGTACGGCAAGATCACCAACCCGGCGAACGGCTACTTCTCACCCGAGGGCATCCCCTATCACTCGGTGGAGACACTGATCGTCGAGGCCCCGGACCACGGTCACGAGACCACGTCGGAGGCCTACAGCTACCTGCTCTGGCTCCAGGCCATGTACGGCAAGGTGACCGGCGACTGGACCAAGTTCAACGGTGCCTGGGACATCATGGAGAAGTACATGATCCCCACCCATGCCGACCAGCCCACCAACTCCTTCTACAGCGCGTCCAAACCGGCGACATACGGGCCCGAGGAGGACACGCCGAACCAGTATCCGACCGCGCTCGACCCGTCCGTACCCGTCGGCTCGGACCCGCTCGCCGGTGAGCTGAAGTCGGCGTACAGCACGGACGACGTCTACGGCATGCACTGGATCCAGGACGTCGACAACACCTACGGTTTCGGCAACACCCCGGGCGGCAAGTGCGAGGCCGGCCCGACGGAGACCGGGCCCTCGTACATCAACACCTTCCAGCGCGGCCCGCAGGAATCGGTGTGGGAGACGGTGCCGCAGCCGACCTGCGACGCCTTCAAGTACGGCGGCAGGAACGGCTACCTGGACCTGTTCACCGGGGACAAGTCGTACGCCAAGCAGTGGAAGTACACCACCGCCCCGGACGCCGACGCCCGCGCGGTGCAGGCCGCCTACTGGGCGGACCTGTGGGCGAAGCAGCAGGGCAAGGGATCGGCCGTGTCAGGCACGGTCGCCAAGGCGGCCAAGATGGGCGACTACCTGCGATACGCGATGTACGACAAGTACTTCAAGAAGATCGGCAACTGCGTGGGGGCCTCGTCCTGCCCGGCCGGCACCGGCAAGGACTCCTCGCACTACCTGCTGTCCTGGTACTACGCCTGGGGCGGCTCCACCGACACCGGTGGAGGCTGGGCCTGGCGCATCGGATCCAGCTACGCCCACAGCGGCTACCAGAACCCGCTGGCCGCGTACGCGCTCAGCTCGCACGCCGACCTGAAGCCCAAGTCGTCGACCGGCGCGGCCGACTGGAGCAAGTCGCTCCAGCGGCAGATGGAGTTCTACCGATGGCTCCAGTCGGACGAGGGAGCGATCGCCGGCGGCTCGACCAACAGCTGGGCCGGCCGTTACGCGACCCCGCCGGCCGGCAAGTCCACCTTCTACGGCATGTACTACGACCAGCAGCCCGTCTACCACGACCCGCCGTCCAACCAGTGGTTCGGCTTCCAGGCATGGTCGATGGAGCGGGTCGCCGAGTACTACCAGCAGACCGGGAACGCGCAGGCCAAGGCGGTCCTCGACAAGTGGGTGAAGTGGGCGCTGTCCAAGACCACGATCAACCCGGACGGCAGCTACCAGATCCCCTCGACCCTCCAGTGGTCGGGCCAGCCCGACACCTGGAACGCATCAAGTCCCGGCTCCAACAGCGGACTTCACGTCACCGTCGCCGACTACACCAACGACGTGGGCGTGGCGGCCGCGTACGCCAAGACACTCGCGTACTACGGCGCCAAGTCCGGTGACGCGGCGTCGAAGTCGACGGCGAAGGCGCTGCTGGACGGCATGTGGGGCAACTACCAGGACAGCCTCGGCATCGCCGTTCCCGAGACCCGCAGCGACTACAGCCGGTTCGACGACAGCGTCTACGTGCCGAGCGGCTGGACCGGCACGATGCCCAACGGCGAGGCCATCAACTCGTCCTCGACGTTCTCCTCGATCCGGTCCTTCTACAAGAACGACCCGGCCTTTTCGAAGATCGAGGCCTACCTCAAGGGCGGCGCCGCGCCCGTCTTCACCTATCACCGGTTCTGGGCCCAGGCGGACATCGCCCTGGCCATGGGCTCGTACGCGGAACTCCTCGAGTAGCCCCCCGGGGCTCCGCGTACACGACCCGTCGCACGGCGACGGGTCACCCGGCCGGGCGGCCCCACACCCCATTACCTTCTTCGTGGCCCCGCAATGGGGCGCCCGGCCTCCGGAGTTGGCATGACTTTCTCCCCCTGTCGAACGCATGGCCTGGGGGGTGG
>NZ_JBIUUU010000031.1:0-100110 GCF_044742595.1 Streptomyces sp. NPDC087859
AACAGACACGTCATCACTCACGACAGCCACACTGCCAGACCCACCAGACACCGACCCGACCACCTTGACCAAAGACATAGGGGCACCCCCCCCGGTCCGCCCAGGCGCCATCAGGCCCCCTCTCCTTCCGGTCGGGACCGATGAGAGCCGTCCCAGCGGATCACACGCCCACAGCTGAACGTGGTTGCGGTCGACCAACCGGCCGTGGCCACGTCACGGGTGGTAGATGTCCCAGGTCTCCGACCTGGTGGGCGAGGGGCTCGGGGCCGACCGGTCCGCGTCGCATGGTGCGGGATCCTGCGGCGGGAGCAGCCGGTACGCGCCGATCCGCTGCGTCCTGAACCGTATGTCCGCCTCCCCGGCGGTGGCCAGGTCCCGCGTCTTTTGCGGCAGTTCGCGGTCGCTCAGTGGTGCGCCCGCGTACGCCGCCACGAGGACCCGGGTGCAGGCGCCGTCCTGTCCGGTGGGAAGTGCGGCGGGGAAACCGACCGTACGGGTCCTGCTGCCGTCCGCGGACAGCCGGTAGCGCATGACGGACGCCGTCTCCGTCCCCGTCGCGGTGGCCGTGAGGGTCCAGAACTGGACCTGCACGGCGAGCGGTCGGCACAACGGCCGTTCATCGCCCGAGTGCTGGGCGCGGACGACGACCGCCGCGCCCTGGTACAACGGGCCGGCCTCCTCGGTCGTCCCGTGGAAGGCGACCGCTTTCCGCAGCCAGGCCGCCTGTTGCCGACCCGACCAGTCTCCGTTGTCGCGGCAGCCGCCGGTCTGCGCGCCGGCGGACGCTGTCGAGCAGCCGGTGGCGAGCAACGCGAGGACCGCCGCGCCCGCCGTCAGGGCTGCGTGGTGGAGACGGTTCTGGGTGCTGTGCATGGTTTCCCTCGATCGGAGCGGGGCGGGCCGCGGACGTCGCGTGGCTCGGGCGGCGAGCAGTCTGCTGTCGCCCCGGCCGCGGCGGGGGCTTCGACGGCCCGCTGTGTCCGTCCCGTGATCAAGGAGGCGGCCCAGGGTGCGGGGAGAGCGCGCCGTCCGTCTCGTACCAAAGGTCCGGCAGGGCTCGCCGCGAGACGGTTTGCCGACCCGCGACGTGGATTTCGGCGATTCGTAGCCGAATTTCCCAAACGGTTGAGCACATGTCGTCCGCTCTTCACGATGTGCCCTGTCAAGTGCCCGACGGCCAGGCCTCGGGTCCCAGCGCTGCAGAAGCGAGACCAGCATGGTGCGTGTCCGCGCGTCCCTGTCCCAGCTGCCCGCCTACGTCCCGGGCCGTAAACTGCCCGGCGCCGTCGTGCTGGCCAGCAACGAGTCCCCGTACGGGCTGCTGCCCGGGGTGGCCGAAGCCCTCGCGGAGGCGGTGGGCGGCGTCTCTCGGTATCCCGATCTGCACGCCGCCTCGCTGATCGAGGCCCTGGCGGCGCAGCACGGGGTCGAGCCGGACCGGATCGCGGTGGGCGCCGGTTCCTCCGAGGTGTGCGGGCAGTTGCTCCATACCGTCGTCGGGCCCGGTGACGAGGTCGTCTTCGGCTGGCGTTCGTTCGAGGCGTACCCGATCCTCACCGCCGTGGCGGGCGGTACGGCGGTGCGGGTGCCGCTGCGCGACCACGCCCTCGACCTCGATGCCATGGCCGCGGCGATCACCCCCCGGACCCGGCTGGTCTTCGTGTGCAACCCCAACAACCCGACCTCCACGGCGGTCGGCGCGCGAGCGCTGGCCGACTTCGCGGACCGGGTGCCGCGGGACGTGCTGATCGTCGTCGACGAGGCCTACCGGGAGTACGCCGATCCCGCCCTGGTCCCCGACGGTCTCGCCCTCCTCGGCGACCGGCCGAACGTCGCGGTGCTGCGGACCTTCTCGAAGGCGTACGGTCTGGCGGGGCTGCGCGTCGGCTACTGTGTCGCGCCGCCCGGGATCGCGGCGCAAGTGCGCCGGACGCAGGTGCCGTTCAGTGTCAGCGCGCTCGCGCAGCGGGCCGCCGTGATCGCCCTCGGTGAGGGCGTGGAGGTCGCCCGGCGGGCCGCCCTCACGGTCGCCGAACGCGACCGTGTCACCGGACGGTTGCGGGCGCTGGGCCATGATGTGCCCGACTCCCGGGCCAACTTCGTCTGGCTGCCGCTCGGCGAGGACAGCGCGGACTTCGCCCGGCACTGCGCCGAGGGGAAGGTCATGGTGCGCCCGTTCCCCGGCGAGGGCGTCCGGGTGACGATCGGGCTGCCGGAGGAGAACGACGTCTTCCTCGCGCTCGCGGCGAGCCGGCAGGGCTGACGGCCATGCGCCCCAGTCCCTACGAAAGGCACCGCGAGCTGCTGCAGAGCGTCGTTCGCGCGATCGCCGCCGGTGAGTGCCGTCGCCCTTTCACCGAGGCGACCGGCCAGGACGCGGCCGACGCGGGCATGAGGTCGACCCGCACCGCGGGGAAGGTGTTCCGCTCGCTGCTCGGGCGGCCGTTCGAGCTGGGGCAGCCCGGTGAACTCGGCCGGGTGAGAACGGAGTCGTCGCCCTACGGCCTCGCTCTGGCCATCGACCACCCGCGCTGCGATCCCGCGGAGCTGGTCGCGGCGGCCGGACGGGCGGCGGCCGGCTGGCGGGCCGCCGGACCGTACCAGCGCGCCGGACTCGCCGTGGAGATCCTGCGCCGGCTCAACACCCGCAGCCACGAGCTGGCCCTCGCGGTGCACCACACGACGGGCCAGCCCCTCCAGGGAGCCCTGCGCGCCGCCGGGCCGCGCGCCCAGGACCGTGCCCTGGAGGCGGTGGCGCTTGCCTTCGCCGAGTCGGAGCGCGTCCCGGCCGGCCTGCGCTGGCCGAGTGGCGAACGGGGCGGGCAACCGCTGGAGGGCACCTGCGCCCTGGTGCCCCGCGGGGTGTCGCTGCTCGTCGGCTGTCCCGACTTCCCGCTGTGGAACGGCTATCCGGGCCTCTTCGCCAGTCTGGTGACCGGAAACCCGGTCGTCGTCGCTCCGCACCCGCGCTCGGTGCTGCCGCTGGCGATCACGGTACGGGTCGCCCGGCAGGTGCTGGCGGAGGCCGGTCACTCCCCCGACCTCGTGACCCTGGCGGTGGCGGAACCGGAGCGGCAGGTGCACCGGCGGCTGGCCGCGGACCCGGCGGTGCGCATCGTCGACTACACGGGCTCCGCGCCTTTCGCCGACTGGCTGGAGCAACACGCCCGCCAGGCCGCCGTGTTCGCCAACCGGACCGGACTGAACACGGTGGTCGTGGACTCGACCGACGACTACCGGGGCCTGGTCCGGGGGCTCGCCCTCGCCTCGTGCCGGTGCACCGGGACCGTGCGCACCACGCCGCAGAACATTCTGGTTCCGGAGGGGGGCTTCGGCACCGACGAGGGGCACAAGACGCTGCGGGACCTCGGGGCCGACCTCGGCGACGCAGTGGACCGGCTGCTCGGCCATCCCGCCCGCGTGGCACGGTTGCTGGGCGCGGTCACCGCCGAGGAGGTGCGCGGCGCCCTGGCGGAGGCCGCACGGTACGGCCCGGTCCTGCATGCCTCCGGCCCCGTGGCCCACCCCGACCACCCGTACGCCGACCTGCGCAGCCCCCTGCTGGTCCGGCTGCGCGCCTGCGACGACCGCGTCTACACGCGCGAGTGGCCCGGGCTCGTCTCCTTCCTGGTGGGCACCGACTCGACCTCGCACAGCCTCGCTCTGCTGCGCCGTACCGTGGCGCGGCACGGCGCGTTGTACGCCTCGGTGCACTCCACCGACCCGCTGGTGCTGGCGGCGGCCGGGACGGCGGCGCTGGACGCCGGGGTGCATCTGGTGGAGAACCTCGACGACCTGCCCGCCGACCCGTCCTCGGCCCTCGCCGAACTGCCGGGCTCCGGCGCCCACTTCGTCACCGGCCGGTTCCGCGTGGTGCGCTCCCGGCGGCACGCGCCGCAGGCCGCTCCCGTCCCGGCACCGGCCGGGTTCGAGGTCGCCGCCGCGCTGATGGACGTATGACCGCGGGTTCTCAGGCCGTCCAGGTGGCGCCGCGCCCGCGCACCTCGTCGAAGACGAGCCAGGTGCGGGTGGAGCGCACGCCCGGCACCGCCTGGATGCTCTCCAGCACCACCTGGCGCAGCGCCAGGTTGTCCGGCGCCCGCACCAGCACCAGTACGTCGAAGTCGCCCGTGACGAGGGCGACGTGTTCCACGTAGGGGATCTCGCGCAGTTCGCGCGAGATTTCGCGCCAGGCGTTCTGGTCGGTGGCCAGCGTCACGTAGGCGCTCGTACCCAGGCCCGCCCGCGGGGGGTTGAGCTGCGCGGTGAAGCCGGTGATGACGTCCTCGGCGACGAGCCGGCCGATGCGGGTGTAGGCGTTGGCCCGGGAGATGTGCACCTGCTCGGCGAGGGCGCGGACCGAGATCCGGCCGTCCTGGAGGAGCCTGCTCAGGATCTCCCGGTCGATGTCGTCGAGCGGGACGGCAGTTCGTCCGGGCGCGGCCCCCGGCAGCGAGTTTTCCTCGGACACTTTGTCCTCCCAGACCCTGATGTCCGGCAGTTCGTCGCCGGTTCAGCCGAGCTATTGAACACATATTCCGCTACGGCCACCATTCTCCTGTCAAGTGTCCAGAGAAAGCGAGTGCCCTCCATGTCCGTGAAGAGCCTCCGCCAGACCGTCCAGGGCCTCCTGCCGTCCCTGTCGCCGGTGCGGTTCGTGGCCGAGGACGGCACCCCGGTCGCCAGGCCCCCGGCCGAGTACGGCGAACCTCCCGTCGAAGCCCTGCTCGCGGCCTGGCGTCGGATGGTCCTGGGCCGCCGGTTCGACACCCAGGCAACCGCCCTCACCAAGCAGGGCCGCCTCGCCGTCTACCCGTCCAGCCGCGGCCAGGAGGCGTGCCAGATCGGCGCCGTGCTCGCGCTGCGCCCCGACGACTGGCTGTTCCCGACCTACCGCGACTCCGTGGCCCTGGTGACCCGCGGCATCGACCCCGCCGAGGTGCTCACGCTGCTGCGCGGCGACTGGCACTGCGGCTACGACCCCGCCGCCACCCGTACCGCCCCTCAGTGCACCCCGCTGGCCACCCAGGTGCTGCACGCCGTCGGCATGGCCGAGTCCCTGCGCCGCAAGGGCGAGGACGGTGTGGCGATGGCGCTCGTCGGGGACGGTGCGACCAGTGAGGGAGACTTCCACGAGGCGCTGAACTTCGCCGCCGTCTTCCGCGCCCCGGTCGTCTTCTTCGTGCAGAACAACAAGTACGCGATCTCGGTGCCGCTGGCCCGGCAGACCGCGGCGCCCGCCCTGGCCTACAAGGGCATCGGCTACGGGGTGCGCTCGGAGCAGGTCGACGGCAACGACCTGGTCGCGGTGCTGTCGGTGCTGACCGCGGCCGTGGAGCACGCCCGGGCAGGACACGGTCCCGTCCTGGTCGAGGCGCACACCTACCGCATGGACGCGCACACCAACGCCGACGACGCCACCCGCTACCGGGAGGACGACGAGGTCGAGCAGTGGCGGTCCGCCGACCCCCTCGACCGGCTGGAGACATACCTGCGCTCGCGCGGCGCGCTCACCGACGAGGACGTGGCGGCCTTGCGGGAGGAGGCCGAGGAACTGGCGGCGCGGGTGCGCGCCTGCATGAACGCGGACTCGGTGCTGGAACCGCTGGAGCTGTTCGACCACGTCTACGCCGATCCCACCCCACAACTGCGCGAGCAGCGAGCCCAGTTGGCGGCCGAACTCGCCGAATCCGCCCAGGCCCAGGAGGACTGACGACCATGGCCAAGGTCACGATGGCGCAGGCGCTCAACACCGCTCTGCGCGACGCGCTGCACGAGGACGAACGGGTCCTCGTCTTCGGTGAGGACGTCGGTCCGCTCGGCGGGGTGTTCCGCATCACCGACGGGCTGACCCGCGACTTCGGCGAGCAGCGCTGCTTCGACACCCCGCTCGCGGAGGCCGGCATCGTCGGCCTGGCGGTCGGCATGGCGATGGGCGGCTTCCGGCCCGTGGTGGAGATGCAGTTCGACGCGTTCGCCTATCCGGCGTTCGAGCAGATCGCCTCGCACGTCGCCAAGACGCGCAACCGCACCCGCGGACGGATCGGCCTGCCGATGGTGATCCGCATCCCCTACGCCGGCGGGATCGGCGGAGTCGAGCACCACTGCGACTCCAGCGAGGCCTACTACGCGCACACGCCCGGCCTCAAGGTCGTCACCCCGGCCACCGCCGAGGACGCGTACTGGCTGCTGCGGGACGCGGTGGCGGACCCCGACCCGGTGGTGTTCCTGGAGCCGAAGAAGCTGTACTGGTCGCGCGAGGACACCGACCTCCACACGCGCGGGGCGCTGCCGTTCGGGCGGGCGGCGATCCGGCGAGCGGGGCGTGACGCCACCGTCGTCGCCTATGGCCCCTCGGTCCCGGTCGCGCTGGCCGCCGCCGAGGCAGCCGCCGCGGACGGGGTCGAGCTGGAGGTCGTGGACCTGCGCACGCTGGTGCCCTTCGACGACGAGACGGTCACGGAGTCGGTGCGCAGGACCGGGCGCTGCGTGGTCGTGCAGGAGGCCCAGGGCTTCGCGGGGGTGGGCGCCGAGATCGCCGCGCGCGTGCAGGAGCGCTGCTTCCACTCGCTCGCCGCGCCCGTCCTGCGGGTGGCCGGCTTCGACATCCCGTATCCGCCGCCGAAGCTGGAGCACGCGCACCTGCCCGGCGTCGACCGGATCCTCGACGCCGTCGACCGCCTGCAGTTCGCCGACGAGCCCGACCCCCGGCACCTGTCGAAGGGAGCGGTCGCTTGACTTCCTCTCCCGCCTAGAGGCGGGGGATTCCAGCGGTCGCCCGCTGGGGTTCCTGCTTCACCAACGACTGCCCCGTCCGGGAGGACTCCCGTTGAGGTCTTACACCGTCTCCACAGGCAGACGCCGCCAGCCCGGCGGCCAGGATATTGCGTGCCGCGTTCACATCGCGGTCATGCACCGCGCTACAGGCGCACGTCCACACGCGGACGTGCAGCGGCAGCTTCGCCGCGACCGTCCCGCACGCCCCGCACAACTTGCTGCTGGGGAAGAAGCGGTCGATCACCACGAGCTCACGCCCGTACCAGGCGCACTTGTACTCCAGCATCATGCGCAGGTCCGTCCAGGCCGCATCACTGATGGCGCGTGCGAGCGTGCCGTTCTTCAGCAGGTTGCGGACACTCAGGTCCTCGATCACGACCGTTTGATTCTCGCGGACGAGTCGAGTCGACAGCTTGTGCAGGAAATCCCGGCGCCGGTCGGCGATCCGCCCATGCACACGGGCCACCTTCCGGCGGGCCTTCTCCCGGTTGTGGGAGCCCTTGGCCTTCCGCGACAGCTTCCGCTGTGCTTTCGCCAGGCGGGCGCGGTCACGGCGCTCGTGCCGCGGGTTGGCGACCTTCTCGCCGGTGGACAAGGTCACCAGGGAGGTGATCCCGGCGTCCAGGCCCACCGTATTCGTGGTTGTCGGGGCCGGGGCGATGCTGTCCTCGCACAGCAGGGACACGAACCAGCGGCCCGCCACATCCCGGGACACCGTCACCGTGGTCGGCTCCGTGCCCTCGGGCAGCGGACGCGACCAGCGGATATCCAACGGCTCGGCCATCTTCGCCAAAGTCAGCTGTCCGTTGCGCCAGGTGAAGGCGCTGCGGGTGTACTCGGCCGACGCACGCGACTTCTTGCGCGACTTGTACCGCGGGTACTTGGCGCGTTTGGCGAAGAAGTTCCCGAACGCCGTCTGCAGATGGCGCAGCGCCTGCTGCAACGGGACCGAGGACACCTCGGCCAGGAAGGCCAGTTCCTCGGTCTTCTTCCACTGCGTGAGCGCGGCGGAGGACTGCACGTAGGAGATCCGGCGCTGCTCGCCACACCAGGCCCGGCTGCGCTCCTCCAGCGCCTTGTTGTAGACAAGGCGGACACAGCCGAACGTGCGCGACAACTCAGCCGCCTGCTCGATCGTGGGGTAGAAGCGGTACTTGAACGCCCGCTTGACCTGCCGCGTCACACCTCACACCGTATCAACTTCCGTGTGGCCAGCGGGTGTCGCCCGGTGGACGGCGCACGCCGGTCCGCCCTGGCGGCGAACCGGCTTCCCCTGCCCTGCTCCGCAGGAGCTTCGTTTCCTCCCCGGCCTGAAGGCCGGGGTATCCACGAAGGACAGACCCGATGACCACCGCGACCCTGAACGAGCAGCTGTTCCGGCTGCCCGACCTCGGCGAAGGACTCACCGACGCCGAGATCGTCGAGTGGAAGGTGGCCGTCGGCGACACCGTGACGATCGACCAGATCGTGGTCGAGGTGGAGACCGCCAAGGCCGCGGTCGAGGTGCCGGTGCCGTACGCGGGCACGGTGCTGCGGCTGCACGCGGAGGCGGGAACGCCGCTGGGGGTGGGCGAACCGCTGATCACGGTGGGAGCGGCGGCCCCCGATGCGCCGGAACCGGCCGTCCCGGACACCGCCGCCGAGCGGTACCGGGAGGAGGAACAGGCCGGTTCCGGCAACGTCCTGATCGGCTACGGCACCGGGCACGAACCGGCCCCGCGCCGTCGCCGCCGACGTACGGCCGCCGCACCGGTGAGGCCCGCGGCCGCGACGGTCACGGAGGCGGCCGCACCCGTGCCTGTCGCGGAGGCCCATGCTCCCCGCGTCATCTCGCCCCTGGTCCGGCGGCTGGCCCGGGACCACGGGATCGACCTCGGCGCGCTGGCACCGTCGGGTCCGGCCGGGGTCGTCCTGCGGCGGGACGTGGAGCAGGCCGTCGCCCGACAGGCGCCGGCTCGACAGGCACCGGCCTCGACCGAACCCGCCCCACAGCCCGCCTCCGACGGTCCGGTCCGCATCCCCCTGCGGGGCGTCCGCAAAGCCGTCGCGGACAAGCTCGCGCGCAGCCGGACCGAGATCCCCGACGCCACCACCTGGGTCGACGTGGACGCGACCGGCCTGCTCCAGGCCAAGAAGGCACTGGAAGCCGCCGAACCAGGCCGCCGTGTCGGACTGCTGGCACTGCTCGCCCGCATCTGTGTGGCCGGTCTGCGCCGCTACCCCGAGCTCAACTCGAGCGTCGACACCGAGCGCCGGGAGATCCTGCGCTTCGACGAGGTGCACCTGGGCTTCGCCGCCCAGACCGACCGCGGCCTGGTCGTCCCCGTCGTGCGGGACGCCCACCGGCTGACGACGGTTCAACTGGCCGCGGAACTCGCCCGGTTGACCGAGCTGGCCCGGACCGGCAGCCTGCCGCCCGACCGGCTGACCGGAGGCACCTTCACCCTCAACAACTACGGCGTGTTCGGCGTCGACGGCTCCACGCCCATCATCAACCACCCGGAGGCGGCGCTCCTCGGCGTGGGCCGCATCGTCGACAAACCCTGGGTGGTGGACGGCGAGCTGGCCGTCCGCAAGGTCACGCAGCTGTCGTTCAGCTTCGACCACCGGGTCTGCGACGGCGGCACCGCCGGCGGCTTCCTGCGCTTCGTGGCCGACTGCGTGGAACGCCCGGCCGTCCTGCTCGCCGACGTCTGACCGACCCCTTTCGTCGCCCTCACGCCCGGGCGCACTCCACCCACCAACCGACCGAACGTTCGGCCTGGAGCTGTTATGTCACCCTTCTACGCCCGCCACGCGGACCTGCTCGAACAGGCCGTGGCCCGCACCACCGACCGCGGCTACTGGACGCCGTACCCGGAGATCCCCAGCACCTCGGCTTACGGAGCCGGAGCGCCGGAGTCGGGCGAGGCGGCCTTCCGCGCCCTCCTGGACCGCCCGTTCCCGCTCGACGGGCACCCCACCACCGGCACCGTCCCCGCCACGGAGATGTCGCCCTACGGCTTCCCGCTCGGCATCAGCTACCCGCATCTGGCACCCGAGGCCGCCGTGGCGACGGCCAAGTCCGCAGCCCCGCAATGGCGTTCGGCGAGCCCCGACGTCCGGGCCGGCGTGGCGGCCGAGATCCTGACCCGTCTGAACGCGGCGAGCTTCGAGATCGCACACGCCGTCCAGCACACCACCGGACAGCCCTTCGTGATGGCCTTCCAGGCGGGCGGCC
Source organism: Streptomyces sp. NPDC087859 (assembly GCF_044742595.1). Classification (NCBI taxonomy): domain Bacteria; kingdom Bacillati; phylum Actinomycetota; class Actinomycetes; order Kitasatosporales; family Streptomycetaceae; genus Streptomyces; species Streptomyces sp. NPDC087859. The sequence goes on from NZ_JBIUUU010000031.1 coordinate 9,998, forward strand.
CGCACGCCCAGGACCGCGGCCTCGAAGCGGTGGCGTACGCCTGGGAGGCACAGCGGCGCCATCCGGCCACCGCTCGCTGGAGCAAGCCCCGGCGACGCGGCGGTCCGCTGGTCATGGACAAGACCTACACCCCGGTCGGCCGGGGCGTGGCTGTGCTCGTCGCCTGCAACACCTTCCCCACCTGGAACGGCTATCCGGGCTTCTTCGCGAGCCTCGTCACGGGCAACCCGGTGATCGTCAAACCGCACCGGCGGGCCGTACTGCCGCTGGCGATCACCGTGCGGATCGCCCGTGAGGTACTGGCAGAGGCCGGTTTCGACCCCGACGTGGTGCTGCTCGCCGCCTCACGGCCCGAAGAGCGCACCGCTCCCGCCCTGGCCACCCACCCCGACGTGCGGATCGTGGACTTCACCGGTTCCAGCGAGTTCGGCGACTGGCTGGAGACCAACGCCCGCCAGGCCGTGGTGCACACGGAGAAGGCGGGTCTCAACACCGTCGTCGTGGACTCCACGGACGACTACGCCGGGCTGCTGCGCAACCTCGCGTTCTCGCTGTCGCTCTACAGCGGGCAGATGTGCACCACCCCGCAGAACATCCTGGTGCCCCGCGACGGGTTTCCCACCGACCAAGGGCCGCGTACGGCCGCCGAGTTCGCCGCCGATCTGGGCTCCGCCCTCGACAACCTCCTGAGCGACCCGTCCCGTGCCGCCGCCACCCTCGGCGCGATCGTGAACGGCTCGGTCCTGGCGCGTCTGGAGCAGGCCGCGGCCCTGGGCCGTACCGCCCACCCCTCGCGGGCCGTGACGCACCCCGACCACCCGGACGCCGTCGTCCGCACCCCGCTGGTCGCCCGGCTCGACGCCGAGGCCGACGAGAAGACCTACACGAGCGAGTGGTTCGGTCCGGTCTCCTTCGTCATCGCCACCGACGACACGGCGCACTCCCTGCGCGTCCTGCACGACACCGTACGGCGCCACGGCGCCCTCACCGCCTGCGTGTACGCAACCGGGGACGACGTCCTGACGGCGGCACGTGCCACGGCTCTGGAGGCGGGGGTGCACCTGTCGGAGAACCTGACCGGCGAGGTGTTCCCCAACCAGTCCGCCGCCTTCAGCGACTTCCACGGCACGTCGGCCAACCCGGCGGCCAACGCGACATTGACCGACCCGGCGTTCGTCACCGGCCGGTTCGCCGTCCTCCAGTCCCGCCGCCACGCCCCCGCCGAGGAGCACGAGCACGAGGAGCACGCCGATGCCCGATGAGGTCTATCTGATCGACGGGGCCCGTACCCCGCAGGGCCGTTACGGCGGGGCGCTGGCCTCCGTGCGCCCCGACGACCTGGCCGCGCTCGTCGTCGGCGAGGCCGTGCGCCGCGCCGGGGTCCCGGCCGACTCCGTGGACGAAGTGATCCTGGGGGCCGCGAACCAGGCCGGGGAGGACAACCGCGACGTCGCACGGATGGCCGTACTCCTGGCCGGACTCCCGCACACCGTGCCCGGATACACCGTCAACCGGCTGTGCGCCTCGGGACTCACGGCCGTCGCCTCCGCCGCGCAGTCCATCCGTGCGGGCGAGGCCGAGCTGGTCGTGGCGGGCGGGGTCGAGTCGATGACCCGTGCGCCATGGGTGATGGCCAAGCCAGGCACACCCTGGGCCCGGCCCGGCGACGTCCACGACACCTCGCTGGGCTGGCGCTTCACCAACCCCCGCTTCCCCGCGACGACGACCTTGTCGATGGGCGAGACCGCGGAGGAGGTCGCCGCCCTGGACGGCATCAGCCGCCTGGAGGCGGACGCCTACGCGCTGCGCAGTCACCGCCGGGCCGTGGCCGCGCGGGAGGCGGGCCGCTTCACGGCGGAGATCATCCCGGTACCGGTGGCGGACGGTGAGGTGACCGAGGACGAAGGGCCGCGCCCGACCACGACGTTGGAGAAGCTGAGCGGCCTGCGCACCTCCTTCCGGCAGGACGGCATCGTCACCGCGGGCAACTCCTCTCCGCTGTCCGACGGGGCCGCCGCCCTGGTGGTGGCGAGCAGCGCCGCCGTGCAGCGCTACGGGCTGACTCCCCGGGCGCGGGTCGTCACCGCCGCCTCGGCCGGGGTCGAGCCCCGTCTGATGGGACTCGGCCCGGTGCCGGCCACCGCCAAGGCCCTGGAGCGGGCGGGCTGGACAGCCGACGACCTCGACGCGATCGAACTCAACGAGGCGTTCGCCGCACAGGCCCTCGCGGTCACGCACCGGCTGAAGCTCGACCCGGACCGCGTCAACGCCGACGGGGGCGCCATCGCCCTCGGCCACCCCCTGGGCTGCTCCGGCACCCGCATCCTGCTCACCCTGCTGGGCCGACTGGAACGGGAGGGCGGCCGACGGGGCCTTGCGACCCTCTGCGTCGGGGTCGGACAGGGCGTGGCCATGCTCGTGGAGCGCGTGTGAACACGCGCGAGGAACCGTCGTACGAGACACTGTCGGTCGAGGAGCACACGGACCGGGTGGTCGTCACCCTGCGCCGGCCCGCCGCCCGCAATGCCGTCAACGGTCGCATGGTCGCCGAACTACACCGCGTATGCGAGGAGTTGGAGCGCGCACCGAAGCTGCTCCTGCTCACCGGGCACGGCCAGGTCTTCGCCGGCGGTGCCGACATCGGCGAACTGCGGCGGCGCGGCAGGGACGAGGCACTGGAGGGCATCAACAGCCGCCTGTTCGAGCGGGTACGCAGGCTGCCCCTGCCCACCGTGGCCGCGGTGCCCGGCTGGGCGCTGGGCGGCGGCGCCGAGTTGGCGTACGCCTGCGACCTCAGGATCGCCGGGCCTGACGCGGCGTTCGGGAACCCCGAACCGGGCCTGGGCATCCTCGCCGCAGCCGGTGCGTGCTGGCGGCTGCCGGAACTGGTGGGCGAGTCGGTGGCCAAGCAGGTCCTGCTCGCCGGACGCACCCTCGACGCCCGGGCCGCACTCGCCTGCGGGCTGGTCATGGACGTCGTACCGACCAACCGCCTGCTCGCCGAGGCGCATGCGCTGCTCGACCGGATGGCCCGCTCCTCGGCACTCGCCCTGCGGCTCACCAAGCTCGTCACCGACGCCTCGGGGGCTCATCCCGTGGCCGACGACCTCGCCCAGGCGGTGCTCTTCGAGAGCCCGGACAAGGAGGAGCGCATGACGCGCTTCCTGGAGAAGAAGGGAGGCCGGGCATGACCTCGGCAACAACACCACCCCCCGTGGTGGGGGTCGTCGGCGGCGGTCGCATGGGGGCCGGTATCGCCCAGTCCTTCGCGTCCGCCGGGTCGCGCGTGGTCGTCGTGGAGCGCGACGGTTCCGCGGCCGCCGCCGCGATGGAACGGATCACCAAGGGACTTCGGCAAGCGGCCGAGCGCGAGACGCCCGCCGGACCATCGGACCCCGACACACCGGACCGTGTCGCCGTCGTCTCCTCGATCGCCGAACTCCCCCACCACACCGACCTGATCGTCGAGGCCGTCCCTGAAGTCGCGGCTCTCAAGGCCGAGTTGCTCGCCGCCGCCGAGGACGTCGTACACGACGGATGCGTGCTGGCCAGCAACACCAGTTCCCTCTCCGTCACCGAACTGGCGACGGTCCTGCGGCGTCCCGGGCGGTTCCTGGGGATGCACTTCTTCAACCCCGTGCCCGTCTCCGGCCTCGTCGAACTGGTCCTGGCTCCCGACACGACCGAAGCGACCCGGGCCGCAGCGGTCCGCTGGACGCACGCCCTCGGCAAACAGGACGTCGTCGTCAAGGACTCACCCGGGTTCGCCAGCAGCCGCCTCGGCCTCGCCCTCGGCCTTGAGGCGATCCGCATGCTCGAGGAAGGCGTCGCCGACCCGGAGGCCATCGACACGGCCATGCACCTGGGCTACCGGCACCCGATGGGCCCGCTCCGGCTGACGGACGTGGTCGGACTCGACGTACGCCTCGCCATCGCGGATCACCTGCACTCGACGCTCGGCGAACGGTTCGCGCCGCCGCGGCTGCTGCGGGAGAAGGTCGCCCGCGGCGAGCTGGGCCGCAAAACCGGTCAGGGGTTCTACCAATGGCAGTGAGCGAAAAAGTCAGGGCTTCGAGCGAAAGCCCCGCATCCCACGGAGTGTCGTACGAGGTCACCGACGCCGTGGCCGTGATCGAACTGCGCGGACGGGCGACCGGCAACGCGCTCGACGCACACCTGCGCGGCGCCCTCCTCATGGCCGCCCGACGGCTGACCACGGACGCCCGGCACGAGGTGCGGGCCGCCCTGATCACCGCCCGCGGCCGGCACTTCTGCGTCGGCCAGGACCTCAAGGAACACGCCCACCTGCTGAAGACCTCGCCCGCGACCGCCTTCGCCAACATCCCCGACCACTACAACCCGCTGGTGAAGGAGCTGCACGCGCTGCCGATCCCGCTCGTCGTCGCCGTCGAGGGCTCCTGTGTCGGCGCCGGACTGGGCCTCGCGCTCTGCGCCGACGTACGGGTGGCGGCCCAAGGCGCCCGCTTCGCCACCGCGTTCGGCGGTGTGGCCCTCGCCTCGGACTCGGGGGTGGCCCGCGCCCTGGCCCGACAGCTGGGCCCCTCCCGCACCGCCGGACTCATGCTGCTCGGCGACACCTTCTCCGCGCGGGACGCCGAGCAGTGGGGGCTGGTGCACCGCGTCGTGGCGGACGGCTCAGCAGCCGCCGAGGGCGTCGCCCTGGCCCGCGCGCTGGCCGCCGGGCCCACCGCCGCACACCGGGAGACCAAGGCACTGCTGCGGTCGGCGGCCACCACCGCCCTGCCGGCGGCGCTGGAGCGCGAGTCCGTCGTCCAGCGGCGGCTCGGCACCACCGACGACCACCGCGAGGCCGTCACCGCCTTCCTCGAACGGCGAAGCCCGGTCTTCCGCGGCCACTGACCGCCCGTCACCCATCAAACGAGCACCCGTGACACGAACACCCACGCCAGGAGCACCCATGCGACAGACCCCCCTGCCAACGACACCCGCGCGAACAACACCCTCGCAGGAGGCGTCCGACTCCATGAACCTGTCCGCGTTCGAGGACACCATCGCCCATGACCGGCGCATCGAACCCCGCGACTGGATGCCCGGCGCCTACCGGGCCACGCTCGTCCGCCAGATCGCCCAGCACGCCCACTCGGAGATCATCGGCATGCAGCCGGAGGGCGAGTGGATCACCCGGGCGCCCTCGCTGCGCCGCAAGGCGATCCTCTTCGCCAAGGTGCAGGACGAGGCAGGCCACGGGCTCTACCTCTACTCGGCGGCCGAAACCCTCGGCGCCGACCGCACCGACCTGACGGAGCGGTTGATCGACGGCCGCCAGAAGTACTCCTCGATCTTCAACTACCCCACCCGCACCTTCGCCGACGTCGGAGTGATCGGCTGGTTCGTGGACGGGGCGGCCATCTGCAACCAGGTCCCGCTGTGCCGCACCTCCTACGGCCCGTACGGACGCGCCATGGTCCGCGTCTGCAAGGAGGAGTCCTTCCACCAACGGCAGGGATACGAACTGCTGTTGACAATGACGCGCGGCACCGACGCACAGCGCGCCATGGTGCAGGACGCCGTCGACCGCTGGTGGTGGCCCTCCCTGATGATGTTCGGCCCGCCCGACGACGACTCCCCCAACTCGGCGCGCTCCATGGCCTGGAGGATCAAGCGGCACACCAACGACGAACTGCGCCAGCGCTTCGTCGACATGACCGTCCCGCAGGCCGAGAAGCTCGGCGTCACCCTCCCCGACCCGGACCTGAAGTGGAACGAGGAGCGCGGCCACCACGACTTCTCCGCCCCCGACTGGGACGAGCTCAAGCGGGTCGTCTCCGGTGACGGACCGTGCAACGCCGAGCGGGTCGCCCGACGCCGGGCCGCGCACGAGGAGGGCGCCTGGGTACGGCGGGCCGCCGCCGCGCACGCCGCCAAGCGGACGACCCGACTGCGGGAAGGGGCGGCCGCATGAACACGAAGAACGCCGGCGACTGGCCGCTGTACGAGGTGTTCGTCCGCGGCAAGCGCGGACTCAACCACGTCCACGTCGGCTCCCTGCGCGCCGCCGACGACGACATGGCCCTGCTGCACGCCCGCGATCTCTACACCCGGCGCAACGAGGGCGTGAGCATCTGGGCCGTGCGCTCGGACACCATCGCCGCCTCCGCGCCCGACGAGAAGGACCCCTTCTTCGCACCCAGCGGCGACAAGGTCTACCGGCACCCCACCTTCTACGACATCCCCGACGACGTCCCGCACATCTAGGGACCTCCCGGAACCTTTGAGGAGCAGCGCATGACCGACGAGGACCAGTACGTCGACGGCGACGGCGCGCGGTGGGCGTTCGGCACCGGGTTCACCGACCCGCTGCACGGCGTCGACCAGGCGGTGCCCGACGGAGTCGACGCCGAAGACCTGGCCGCCTGTTGTCTGGCGCTCGGCGACGACGCCCTGGTATCCGCGCAACGGCTGGCCGAATGGTGCACCCGCGCCCCGGAGTTGGAGGAGGAGCTGGCGCTGGCCAACATCGGCCTCGACCTCCTCGGCCAGGCCCGGCTGCTGTACGCCAGGGCCGGCCGGGCCGACGGCACGGGCCGTGGCGAGGACGCGTACGCCTACTTCCGCGACCCGGAGGACTTCCGCAACATACGCCTGGCCGAACTGCCCGGCGGTGACTTCGCCTTCACCATCGCCCGCCTGCTGGTGCTGTCCGTCTGGCGGCTGGCCGTGTGCGAGGCGCTCACCGGCGCACCCGACCCGATGCTGGCCGCGATCGCGGCCAAGAGCGCCAAGGAGCTTGCCTACCACCGGCGTTGGGCCGCGGAGTGGACGGTACGGCTCGGCGACGGCACCGCCGAGTCCGCCGGGCGCGTACGGGCCGCGCTGGACGCCCTCGCCCCCTGGCTGGACGAACTGCTGACGGAGCGTGCGGCCGCGCGCCTGGGCGCGGATCCGGCAGCCGTCGCCGCGCGGACCCGCCTGGAGCTGTTCCACGTGCTGGCCGATGCCGGGCTGAACCAGCCCGAAGAGGGGTCCCCCCTCGACGTGACGGCGCCCCCGGTCCCGGGCTCCGGCAGGAACGGACAGCACACCCCGCACCTGCCGCCCCTCCTCGCCGAACTGCAGAGCGTCGCCCGCGCCCACCCGGACGCGTCGTGGTGACGGCGCCGCCGGAGCGAGCGTCACGGATCGCCGCCGAGGTCCCCGACCCCGAACTGCCGATGCTGACCCTCGCCGACCTCGGGGTGCTGCACGGCGTCGAGGTGACGCCGGAGGGAACCGTCATCGCACGGCTCACCCCGACGTACGCCGGCTGCCCCGCCATGGCCGAGATGCGCGCCGAGGTGACGGCCCGGCTGCTGGCCGCCGGCTTCGCCGACGTCCGGGTGGTCACGGTGCTCGACCCGCCGTGGACCACCGACCGGATCACCGACGAGGGCCGCCGCAAGCTCGCGGAGCACGGCATCGCACCGCCCGGCCCGCGCAACACCCAGGGCCCGACCTGGGTGAGCCTCACCGTCGCGCCTCCCGCAGTTCCCTGCCCGCGCTGTGCCTCGGCCGACACCGAGGAGATCTCGCGCTTCGCCGCCACCGCCTGCACGGCGCTCCGGCGCTGCCGCACCTGCCTGGAGCCGTTCCCCCACATCAAGGACCTGCCATGACCATGCCCCGCTCGGGGTCCCGCCGCCCCGCCTTCCACGCCCTACGGGTGTCCGCCGTGGAACCGCTGTGTGCGGACGCGGCCGCTCTCACCTTCGACGTCCCCGACCGTCTGGCCACCGAGTTCGCGTTCCGGCCCGGTCAGTGCCTCACCCTGCGGCGCGAGATCGACGGTCGCGACGAGCGGCGCTCGTACTCGATCTGCTCACCGGCCGGTACGGCGCCGCGCATCGGCGTCCGTGTGGTGCCGGGCGGCCTGTTCTCCTCCTGGCTCGTGCACGGCGTACGCCCCGGGGACACCCTGCAGGTCATGGCCCCGGCCGGTGCGTTCACCCCGGACCCGACCGGTACCGGCGGCTTCGGCCACCAGGTGCTCGTCGCCGCCGGGTCCGGTGTCACGCCGATGCTGTCCATCGCCGCGTCCGTCCTCGCCGCGGACGAGGACGCGCGCGTCACGCTCCTGTACGGCAACCGGCGCACCGGCACCGTGATGTTCGCGGACGAACTCGCCGACCTCAAAGACCGGTACCCGGCCCGTTTCCAGCTCGCCCACGTCCTGTCCCGCGAGCCGCGCGAAGCCGAATTGCTCTCCGGCCGCCTCGACACGGCGCGGCTCACCGCACTGCTGGGCGCCCTCGTCGACATCCGGGAGGTCGCCCACTGGTGGCTGTGCGGCCCGCACGGCCTGGTGCGCGACACCCGCGCACTCCTGACCGGCCTCGGCGTCCCCGCGGACCGCGTCCACCAGGAACTGTTCCACGCAGACGAGGAACCGCCCGCGGCGACCACCACCAACCCCGAAGACGCCACCGGCCAAGGCCCCGGGAGCGAGGTCACCGTGGTCCTCGACGGCCGGGCGACCACGTTCACCGCGCCACGCCACCGCACCGTTCTCGACGCCGCCCAGCAGGTCCGGCCCGACCTGCCGTTCGCCTGCAAGGGCGGCGTCTGCGGAACCTGCCGCGCCCTCGTCACCCACGGCGACGCCGACATGCGCCGCAACTACGCCCTGGAACCGGCAGAGATCTCCGCAGGCTATGTCCTCACCTGCCAGACCTACGCCGCCTCCGACGCTCTCACGGTCGACTTCGACGGTTGAGCCGTCGAACCGGCCTTCCTCGTCGGGGCCCGCGATCCGAACGGGGCCACGCGCTTCCAAGCCAGAGCCGGCCCGGCGCATGCTGGAGCGCCCTGGAAGCCGACGTGCCGGCACCTGCTTCCTCGCCGGCGAGGCGTACCGGCAGTACCGCGCGCTGCGCGCCCGGCTGGAAGTGCGCCGGGTGCGCTATGTGTTCGCGGTGCCCAAGGACCAGGCGGTTCCCCTGTCGGACAAGCGCACCCGCCAAGTCCGCGAGTTGTACGCCCTCGTGCCCGAGGAAGCGTTCGAGCGCCGCTCGGGCGCCGATGGCGCCAAAGGCGGCCCCCGCGACTACGGCCAGCGTCCACCTCTCACCCACCGTCCAGGTACTGGAGCGCCGCCTGCTGATCCGCCGCTCCACTGTGCTCAAGAAGAAGGAGAAGAAGGCTGGCCAACTCGTGCGCGAGGTCAGTCGTTTCATGTGGCCGAGGGACAGGTGGGGCTAATACCCCGCCGGCCGCCGACACCCGGCTCCGACCATGAACGAGTTCCGTCGCCTCTGCGACCGGATCGTCCTCGCCCCCGCTCGCGCGGCTCGCACCTGGCCGGCCATGCACTGGGATCGCTGGCGCATCCGCCACCAGGCCCGGTCCCGAACCAACCACTACCGCGCCCGAGCCGCACGCACTCACCGTGAACCCATCCAGGAACAGGTCACGGGTTCCAGAAGACGCTGGTGAACGCGCGGTCGAAGCGCCGCTCGACCAGGTCCTCGCGCTGGATCACCCAGTGGACGGTGGCGCTCTCCCAGCCCTGCACATCCATGCCGGCTTGCCAGTCGGCCAGCAGTACCCAGTCCGAGACGTCATCCGAAACCGGCCCGTCCCACTCGCCTGCTTCCGCGGCTTTCACGGCCCTGGACACCGCAATGGCGACCGGGTCGGTGTCGATGGCCTCCTCATCGGCGTACCCCCCGATCTGCAACGGCCCCTCGGGAGCGACGTCGTCACGGGTGTTCTCCCAGACAGCGATGAGCTCTTCGGAGCGAGGATGCGCGGGAAGTGGACCGCCGACCAGCGGACCGGGCAGTTCGACCGAATGGTGGTGGGGCAGCGACACCTGGGGCGTCGCCCGCAGCGGACCCTGCGGGAACTCCTCGAACATCGCTTCGTAGTCCTCCCAGCCGAAAGAGTTCCAAGCATGCCTGTCCCGTTCGACCACGGCTGACCCGACGCGGACATACACCACGCTGCCCATGCTTTCGTAAGCGTCGGCGGTCTCGGGGAAGGCGAAGAACAGCAGGTGGCCCTCGAGAGGCAGGTGCAGGTCCGTCGCGTCGGCGGGCAGCGCCCCAAGGTCGATGGCGGCGACGAAGGGGTGGGCGGGGTCCGGAGTGTCAGCAGGCAGCAGGAGCGGACCGCCGAATCGGCCCACGACCGGTCCGTCCCCGCCCCGCTTCAGCGTCGCGCAGGGGCGGGCGGCGGTAGCCAGCCATCGCTCCACATCTTCGGCAGGTATGCCCTGGGCAATCGCTTTGTCACGGAAGGGACGTAGCCGGTCCCACATCTCAGGAGTCATGGGCAAACCGTAGAGGGAGGGACTGACTCAGCGGCTTCGCAGCCGTGGCCCGGTCCTCCGAGCAGCACCCCATCCCTCACTGGCGGATCCGAGCCCGCCCGGCTTGCACCTCATCGTCTACACCGCACCCGCGGGCACGCCGACCGCTGACCATTTGGCGCTCCTGGCGTCGTGGGCGGCCACCCAACAGACGCTGGCGACCGAGATCGAAGCACACACCGGATAGTCCGACCCCTTCTGCCGTACTAGGGCACGTATTGAGTCGTGATCAATGGGTGGTCCGGGTGAGGTCTTTGATCCAGATCATCGAGGCGCGCGGGTGGAGGCCGGCGAGGTAGCTGTCTGGGGTCTTGTCGTGCCGGGTGGCGATGCCTCGCCAGGTCTTGAGCTTGTTGATCAGGCGCTCGACCGTGTTCCTCTTCTTGTAGAGATCGGCATCGTGACTGACGGGCCGGCCGCCCCGGGAGCGTCCGAGGAGAGCGCTCTTCAACCGGAGGGCACGCCGGCGCCGGATACGTCGTTGCTCCTCCCGTCCGGGGCTGAACTCTGCGTCCTGCCCGTTTTGTTCTTGGAAGCGGTCCCTTTTGCCCTGCCCTTCCCTCCTGGGCGGCGGCCTTCTCCAGGGCGGTAATGACGTCTTCGTCCAGGTGCATCCCGGCAGTGGCGTGGTGAGCGCGCGCGGTGGTGGAGTCGATACTGACCAGGGACAGGTCCACCTCACCCCGCTCCGCTGCTTCCGCGATCAGGCCCTCCAGCAGGGCCTCGAAGACACCGGTGTCCCGCCACTGCCCGCCGGTCTTGGACCGCCAGATCACGCCTTCGAACTGCTGCCGCAGCCGCTCGGGGTACGGGCCGTACGTGCCGATTGGCAGGTACGGCCCGATGAACTCCCGCTTCTCGTCCGTCAGTTGCACGCGTGTCACGCAAGAACATCTACCGGTCCGGGCCCCGAGGGCGACTCCCGAAGATTGATCGCGATGCGATCTGCGCAAGGAGCCGGTCCGCAAAAGAGCAGTGTGGGTGTGCCTCTCTTGAAGTGGGCCCGCCCCGAACAGCAGTTGGTATGGATGGGGGCGCGCAGAGGGTGGCGGCCACCGGCTGGACCACGGAGGCCAGTTGGCGACAGCCTCTGCACCCGCCAAGTGACGCCATCGGCTTCAGGGGCGCCGTGCTCAGCTGAGGAAGCCGCACTGCGCGAGCCTGTGTTCGACCAGCCTGTGGACAGGTTCTTCCGCAGGACTTCGTGGTCGTCGGAACTCCCCGAGCCGACCGCGGCTGCCGGGCCGGAATGTCCCATCTTCCGGGCGGGAAACCTCCGGGCATGGGAGATGCTGCAGTGAGCAGACACGAGGGCCCGTTGGCCGAGTTTGTCGCCCTTCGACAAGAGATCGAGCGCCGCAGCACCGCCGCTCATACCCTGATGGCTCTTCAGCTCACAACAGCTGCCGTCGTTTTCAGCTTCGCCGCCGCTGCGCCGAGCAGGGGCGGACTGCTGGTGATCATCCCGTTCAGTTCGTACCTCATCAGCACCAAGTACACCGATGAGCTGCACTTCACCTTTCTCGCTGCGCAATACATCACCACGGAGCTCTCACCACGTATCCCTGGAGGGCTGGGCTGGGAACCCTGGCTCCATGCCCACGCCGACCAGAGCCGCACCCAACGAGCCCTACGCTTGGCCGGTCTGTGGCTGGCTTTTCCGGCTGTCTCCGGCGCGGCCGCGGTCTGGGCGGCTACCTACTTCTACTCCAGCAGCCATCTGAGCCCGGCCCAGCTCAGCGCCGTTACCGCACTATGGATCGCCTCTCTCGCCAGTGTTCCCGTGAGCGGATGGGTTCTGTGGCAGCTGGTCTACGTCACGTGCGACCACCCCGCGGGAACGTCCCCTGATTCACCGGAGGACGCGGCAGTTGTTGAGTGAGATCGTCGGTCAGGCCATGAGCGCGCAGTTTGCAGCACCAGCCGCACTCCGACGGGCGATCCCTCCGGGGATGCATACTCCTCACCCCTCGCTCTGCCGGCATCCGCGTCCGCCCAGGCAAGGGTGACTGTCCCGTCGCTGGACAGAATCTCCGTCATCGTCTCCCGCGTGATCTCCAGTTGGGACAGCCACTCCTCCCGCCGGTCAAGCTCCTCCAGCTACAACACCATCGCCGCCTGCAAGACCACGTCCCAGGAAACGACGAACCGCCGTCCGGCCCCGAACGGCCACGGCGCACGGCATCACCAGCTCACTGCAGCAGAGCCGCGCCCAAACTGCTTGGTGGGCGGGCGCCGCTGGTCCCTGCGGCGCCCGCCCATCCCATGGTCTCCTGCTACGGACTCAAGAGCTCTTATGCATCGCCGGTGTGGGCCAAATGTGGTCCGGCCACCTGCGGAAGTGCTCGACGCACAGCAACCCAAGATTCGCTGCCGCACCCGCACCGACTATGGCTGCAGCAGGCGCCAGGAGATCGGAAGGCGCGTAACAGCCGATCCATGCCCCGAGCAACGCCCCGCAGACCGCGGCCACCAACCCTGCACGCCGCATCTGGGATGAGCGCTCATTTGCAGGGGCGCATGGTGAGCGACCCGGAGGCGGCCCCCTCGGGTACGGACAGGAGATGTTCTGGCCGCAGCGCCAAGTAGCAGAGCAACACCAGGAGTCCGCCGGTGACCACGAAGGCGAGCAGGGGCCGCCATGCCTGTCAGCCTCGCTCCCACAACGGCAACCGGAACATGGCGTAGGTGAACTTGCCGCTGATACGTCCTGCGATGTCGAAGTGGAACACGTCCACACCGTGCCACTGCATGCGGCCGCCGTAGCGCGCACGGGCGAACAAGCGCAATGGCAACGGCACATGACGGCCGGACTCTCCGCTCATGTCGAGCCGACAGGCCCAGCGGATCGTGGCGCGCCGGTTCGGCTCATCGACGGTCTTGTCGTACACGGCGAAGTGCATGGCGCCGTAGCGCCCGGCGAAGTGCGGCTCGAACTCTTTGCGGATCGCCGCGATGCCACGTCGCTCCGGAAGGTGGCCGGGCAGGTACACGGCGTCGTCGGCGAAGAAGGACATGACCTTGTCGAGATCGGGGCTCGGCTCGTTGAAGGCGGCAACGAAGTCGTCAATGGTCTGACTGAGGTTGGTCGAGGTGGCGGAGATGGTCGTTCACTCCCGGGAGCGCGATGGGGTTGTCGGATGCCGGGACATTAACAGAACACCCGTCCCTTAACAAGAGATGGGCGTTCTGTTAGATCTGGACTAGGATGAACGGTCATGTCAGCGCCATTCCAGCGGGCTCGACGCCCTGATCAGAAGGACCAGCGCCGTGAGGCCATCCTCAGCGCCGCTCGGGAGCTCGCCGAGCGTTCCGGCGTGGCCAGGGTCAGCCTGCAGGACATCGCCACCGCGGTCGGACTCGCCAAGTCCAACGTGCTGCGCTACTTCGGCACGCGTGAGGAGATCTACCTGCATCTGCTGATGAGTGCGGGTTCTGAGTGGGCGAGCGTGGTCAGTGCCCGGTTGCAGGAAGTGAGTGGGACCGAGGCAACAGCCGGCGTTCTCGCGGATGCCTTCGTGGACCGGCCGCTCTACTGTGATTTGACCACGCACGCGGAGACGATGCTCGAGCACAATGTGTCCGTGGAGGTGCTGAAGGTCTTCAAGAGGTGGGCCATCGACACCTACTGGGCGATCGGCCAGCGCATCTCCGCCGCCTGCCCGGAACTGACCCCCGCCGATGGCGCCGCACTCGTGATGACAGCCAGCGCTTTCGTCGCGAAGCTGTTTCCCATCACCCGACCGCCTGAGGCGCTGCGTGAACTGTACGCGCGTGAGCCGGAAATCGCGGGGGCGTTCCCGCCGTTCCGCCCCACACTGAAACGCATGGTGGCGGCCACTGCAGCCGGCCTGCCTCTGGTGCGACAGTAGGCGGCTGAAACGGTGTCAACAGGCGGTGGATGAGATCCGCTTGCGGCAGTGAGGTCCGCGAGCCGGGACCGCGACGGCAGCTGGCTGCGCAAGAGGATCCTGCCTCTACTTCGAACAGGCCCATCACACCAACCTGATGGGTGCGAGCCTGGAAGCCGGGACGGCAGTGCGGTGAAGCATCAAGTAGACGAGCCTTTCGGCTGAGTGGACCGTCGGCCACCGAGGGCGTCTCCTGTTCGTCTGTTCACCCGACCGTGACGCGGCCCATACCCCACACATACGGGTCTCGACGCACTCACTCAGGGCACGTATTGAGTCGTGATCAATGGGTGGTCCGGGTGAGGTCTTTGATCCAGATCATCGAGGCGCGCAGGTGGAGGCCGGCGAGGTAGCCGTCTGGGGTCTTGTCGTACCGGCTGGCGATGCCTCGCCAGGTCTTGAGCTTGTTGATCAGCCGCTCGACCATGTTCCTCTTCTTGTAGAGATCGGCATCGTGACTGACGGGCCGGCCGCCCCGGGTGCCCTTCTTCTTCCGGTTGGCGGCCTGGTCCCTCTTCTCGGGGATGACGGCCTCGATGCCGCGTCTGCGCAGATGGGCCCGGTTGCAGCGGGACGAGTAGGCTTGTCCCCCGCAACGGCGTCCGGCCGGGTGCGAGGGCGGCCGACCGGGCCGCGGACCCGTATCTTTCCCAGCACCCGGGTGAACTGTGAGCGGTCCGCGGCGCCTGGCCCACGGTCAGGACGAACGCCAGCGGGCGGCACTTGCGATCGGCGGCGAGGTGAACCTTGCTGGTCTGCCCGCCCCGGGAGCGTCCGAGGAGGGCAACCTTCAGGCGGAGGGCGCGCCGGCGCCGGATGCGTCGTCGCTCCTCCCGTTCGGGACTGGACTCTGCGTCCTGCCCGTTTCGTTCTTGGAGGCTGCCCCTTTTGACCTGGCCTTCCCTCCTGGGCGGCGGCTTTCTCCAGTGCGCCGAGGACGTCTTCGTCCAGGTGCATCCCGGCAGCGTCGTGGTGAGCGCGCAGTGGTGGAGTCGATACCGACCAGGGACAGGTCCACCTCACCCCGCTTCGCTGCTTCCGCAATCAGACCTCCAGCAGGGCCTCGAAGACACCGGCGTCACGCCACTGCCGGAAGCGGTTGTGGACGGTCGACCAGGCGCCGAACTCCTGGGGCATCTCCCGCCACTGCCCGCCGGTCTTGAACCGCCAGATCACGCCTTCGAACTGCTGCCGCAGCCTCTCGGGGTACGGGCCGTACGTGCCGATTGGCAGGTACGGCCCGATGAACTCCCGCTTCTCGTCCGTCAGTTGCACGCGTATCACGCAAGAACATCTACCGGTCCGGGCCCCGAGGGCGACTCCCGCAGATTGAGAAGCACCGGCGGAAGGTTCCTCTCGCCGGTGACGGAAGCCGGTCTCAGGACCAGGCGATCTCGCCGTGGCGGGAGAGGAAGCGTCCGGTGCCGGCGCCGGGCTCCTCGGTGGCAAGGGCGACGATCGCGTCCGTGCCCTCGGTGACGGTCTGGGGGCCGTTGTGACCGTTGAGGTCGGTCGCGGTGTAGCCGGGGTCGGCGGCGTTGACGCGGATGTCCTTGAGGCCCTTGGCGTACTGCGTGGTCAGCATCGTCAGGGCCGCCTTCGAGGAGGTGTACAGCGGCGCGACAACGTGCGACTCGGGCCGGGCGGGGTCGTGGGTGAGGGCGAGGGAGCCCATGCCGCTACTGACGTTGATGATCACAGGGTCGTCCGAGCGGCGCAGCAGGGGCAAGAACGCGGTGGTGGTGCGGACGACGCCGATGACGTTGACGTCGAGGACAGAGCGGGCGTCGGCGGCGGTGAGGTCGCCGGGATCGCCGAGGGGGCCGTGCACACCGGCGTTGTTGATCAGGACGTCGATCCTGCCCTCGTGTTCGGCGACGTTCGCGGCGGCGGCGGCCACGGACGCGTCGTCGGTCACGTCGATGGGGACGTAGCGTGCGCCGAGCGCGGCGGCGGCCTCCTCGCCCTGCTCGCGGTTGCGGGATCCGACGAGCACGGTGTGCCCACTCTCTATCAGGCGGCGGGCTGTCTCGCGGCCGAGACCCTTGTTGGCTCCGGTGATGAAGGTGATCGTCATGCGTTCGATACTGGCCCCGACGACGGAGGCGGGCCAGGGACGCTTCGACGGTAGGAAGACCAGTACCACCCTCGCGCCCGCACACACGAGCGGGGATGCCGGAGGATGGAGACCATGTCGACGACACCCGGAACCGGACTGGGCGCGATGATCCGCACGTGGCGGGACCGGCTGCCCCCATCGGCCGCCGGGCTGCCGGCGGCCCGCGGGCGCCGGGCGGCCGGGCTGCGGCGCGAAGAACTGGCTGACCTGGCCGGGGTATCGGTCGACTACGTCGTGCGCCTGGAACAGGGGCGGGCCACGACACCCTCCGCGTCGGTGGTGGCGTCCCTGGCGCGCGCCCTGCAGCTGTCCACCGCCGAGCGGGACCACCTGTACCGGCTGGCCCAGCTCGTACCGCCCGTGGACGGCGCGATCTCTGACCATCTCCCGCCCGGCGTGCAGCGGGTGCTCACCCGCCTCGGGGACGTGGCGGTTGCCGTGTTCGCGGCGGACTGGCAACTGGTGTGGTGGAACCGTGGATGGGCCGCCCTGCTGGGCGACCCCTCCGCCTCGCCGCCGCGCCTGCGCAACTTCGCCCGCGACAGGTTCCCGGTGAACGCCGGCCCCGCCCACCTCGCGCTGTGGCCGGTGACCGAGGCGGACCGCGACGCCACCGACGCCGCCGTCGTCTCCGACCTGCGCCGCGCCACCGGCCGCTTCCCCCAGGACAACCGCTTGGCAGCGCTGATCCGCGATCTGAACTCGGGCAACAGCAGGTTCGCCGAGCTGTGGGCGAGCGGAGAGGTGGCCGCACACCGCGAGGATCACAAGACGATCGACCACCCGTCAGTGGGCCCGGTCACGGTGGACTGCGACATCCTGGCCGACGGCGACTCCGAGCTCAAGATCGTCATCATGACCGCTGTGCCCGGCAGCGAGGACGAGACCAAGCTCCGGCTCACCGCCATCGCCGGCCCACCGGCCACCACCCACAACTGATCCGACCTACGCAGCGATCGACCGGCCTCATGTGCGCGGCGAGTGCCACACCACGATGCGGACCTCTCGGGAGAGGAACACGCGCGAGCGCCTGATCAACAAGCTCAAGGCCTGGCGAGACGACAAGTCCCTCGGACAGCTACCTTGCCGGTCTCCACCCGCGCGCCTCGATGATCTGGATCAATGACCTCACCCGGACCACTCATTGATCACGACTCGATATGCGCCCTGGTAGGACTCCGTTAGGTGGGACTGTCAAACGAGTGTGGTGTAACTGCGGTAGGGGCCTTGACCAGGTCAAGGCCCTCGAACAGGTACCCCTGCGTATGGGGCACCGCGGCCTCCGGTTGAGTGCGGCCAGCGGAGTCCGTGGCACGCGCCAGCAAATGGGTGGCGCCGGGTGCTTCGGGCTGCCGGCCGAGAGACCAGCGGAACCAGGTGCCGACCCGGGGACGGTCGTAAGAGTGGGCCTGCCGCCAGGTCGCGCCGTCGTCGGTGCTGACGTCGACCCGGACCACGACACCCGCGCCGGACCACGACCGTCCGTGCAGGGCGTGACGGCACCCCGCCCGAAACGTGGCCCCACTGGCCAGTTCGAAGGCGCTCTTCGTCGCCTGTCGAGTGAGCGGCGCGCTGCCGCCGTCCGGGTGGGCGGGGCCGGACAGGCGATAAAAGGTGGTGTTCCAGGGCGAGTAAAGGGGCTGCGCGCACACCTCGATGTCGCCGAGCCACTTGATGGACGCGATCCCCACCCAGGAGGGCATCAGCACGCGCAGCGGGCAGCGGGCAGCGGGCAGCGGGCAGCGGGCAGCGGGCAGCGGGCAGCCGTGATCGTGCGGCAGCGGTTCACCGTTTCACGTCTCGGACTTGGGACTCTCCGGTGCTTCGTCCAACGACTCAAGCCATCCGGATGTCCGGAGCGTCTCGTACTGGTCCTCGCCCAGCACCCGCTTCTGGCGCTCCAGCGTGTCCTCACCCAACACCCGCGCCTCCCTCACCCGACTCACATCCGCCAGGTCGATGGCCAGGTTGCACGCCGTAGCCAGCGTGTGCGGATGATCCAGCCCCAGCACCCGGCGTTGCACCTCCAGCGTCTCCTCCCCCAACACCACCGCCTCCTCCACCCGGCCCACCTCCGCCAACCGGACGGCCAGGTTGTACGCCGTGAGCAGCATGTGCGGATGATCCAACCCGAGCACCCGGCGCTGCACCTCCAGCGTCTCCTCTCCCAATACCACCGCCTCCTCCACCCGACCCACCTCCGTCAAATCGGCGGCTAGGTTGGACGCTGTGTTCAGCGTGTCCGGATGCTCCGGCCCCAGGACCCGACGCTGCACCTCCAACGTCTCCTCCCCCAACACCACCGCCTCCTCCACCCGGCCCACCTCCGTCAACTGGACGGCCAGCCCGGCCGCCGTGAGCATGGTGCTCGCATGCTCCGGCCCCCACACCCGACGCTGCACCTCCAACGTCTTCTCGTCCAGGGCGAGAGCTTCCTCATACCGTCCCAGCGCCCACAGTTGGACGGCATAGCTGCGGGCGCTGGACGTAGTGCGGGGGTGGGCGTCACCGTAGAGGCGTCGGCAGCGGGCGAGGGTGTCTTCGTGCAGGGCGCGGGCGCGCTCGTGGTCCTGGGTGTCGTCGTAGGCGCGGGCCAGGTTGTAGGCGGCCCGCAGGGTGTCCTCGTGGTCGGGGCCCAGCTGCCGCAGACAGGTGTCAAACAGCCGTTGCAGCTGCTCCCGGGCTGGGCGGGCCTGACCGCGGTCCATCAGATACCAGCACACATCCGCCACTATGTACCGTCCCCGGCTGGTGGTGAGCCGGGCTGGGTCGAGGGCCAGGGCGTGCGGGAGCAGGACCTGCCAGGCCGGCCACAACCGCGGCTCATCGGGGGCGCCGGGGTCGGCCGCGGCAAGGAGTGCTTCGGCGTCGGCCATCGCCTGGTCCTGCTCCTGGCTGGTCATCTGGCCCTTGAGTATGTCCTCGGTGAGGCGGTGCAGTTGGAGGGTGCCGTTCTGGACGCGGGCCAGACCGTGCCGGGCGACCGCCTCCACCGCACCCACCGCCGCCAGCCGCGAACCGACCGCCTCTTGCAAGAGCGCGGAGGTCTGGTCGGGGAGGTGGCCGGCGCAGGTGGTGAGGGGGAAGGGCTCGGGTGCCAGCAAAGCCGGCGCATCCACCACCGCGGCCGCCCCGGGGTGGTCGGTCTCCAGGCGGGTGCGGGTCAGGCGGACCTGTGCGGCCAGCGCGGTCGGGTAGCCGGGCGGGGGGCTCTGAGCCATCACCTCCACCAGGTTCGCCGCCAACTCCTCCTTCAAATCCGCAGCCGACAAACCCCGGGTCAACAGCGCAGCGGCCTGCGCCAGCGCGAGCGGCAGATCGTCCAAGGTGGCGGCGATGTCGTCCGCGTCCGCGTCGGCCAGGACGGCGCCCTGGGCACCCAGCAACGCCACGGACTCCGCCCGGGAGAGGGTGTCGATGTCGAGGGGGACGGCGTGGGCATGCCAGTGCGGGTGGCGAGAGGTGATCAGCACATGCCCGAGGCCGCCGGGCAGGAACGGAGCCAGCGTGTTGGGGTCTTCGGCGTTATCGAACACCAACAGCCACCGCGAACGCTCCCCCAGCTCACCCACCAACAACTCCACAGCGGCAGCGGGCAGCGTGCCGGCCGGGGCGGCGCCGGTCCGGGCAGCGAGAGCGGCAAGCTGGTCGGGGACCAGAGCCGGGTCTTCCGCGGCAATCCACCAGGCGAGCTCGTACTCGCCGGCGAACCGGTAGGCGTACTCGATTGCCAGTTGTGTCTTGCCCACCCCGCCGCGGCCGTGCAGGGCCTGGACCGCCACCCGCTGCCCGGACGCCAGCGCCTCCCGCAGATGGACCAGGAGGCTGTCGCGGCCGGTGAAAGCCGCATTGCGGGCCGGCAGGTTCCGCACCCGCGGCAGACTCCCCGGCAGGCGGGGGCTACTGGCTCCGACCTGCCGCAACACCCCATCCGGTCCGGGGAAGGACGGCTCCTCGTCCGGACGGGACGGGCCATTCACCGCCTCCAGCAACACCCTGCGCGCCTCTACCGGGCTCAGACCGAACAGGTCCCGGCACAACAGCGGACGCAGGATCGCCGGAGCCCTGACCTCGGCCACCCGGACGGGAGTAATCCTCTCCCGCATCGCGACTATCGCCGTCCACTCCGGCGTCGTGAACCGCTCTGGCTCGAAATAGGCCGGGGAGTACAACGCCAGCAACTGGCCCCGCTCGAGTGCGGCACTCATCTTCAGAACGAAGTTGTCGCCCGCGCCCCAGTCCCAGTAGTCCAGCTCGACCTGGTGCCCGGCGTCGAGCAGCTGCCAGGCGATCCACTCCGCCCACGCCCGATCGGCCCCGGCGTGACTGATGAACCATCGGCTATCCGACGTCCCGTCAGACACCCCCGCACCCGCACCCATCACACCCCCGCACCCCACGCCGTGCTGAATAGTCCAGCCTAGGGCCCCCTCTACCGCCCTGCCCGGTCTTCCCCGGGACGGTTCCAGGGCGCTACATCTCAGGTGAGGCCAAGCAGGACGACCATGAGTGGGGACGCGGCGTGCATCGCGTAGCTCCGTATGTGGCACGCACCGCGGCTCCGAAGGATTCAGTGAGCAATCGCCAAGAGTTGCGGATTCGCTTGCCTTTCGACGTCAGAGATCTGGTGATCAAGTGCCGGTATCTCGGCTTGCTGTGGCTCGCAGCCGTCAGGCAGGCTCCGTCGCCTGGCGCGGACTGGCGAGGACCACCAGGCCGCCGATGACCGCGAGGCCGATGAGGACGGCACCGAACACCGTGGCGCCGCTGGTCAGACCGACGGCGTCGCTGAGGTAACCGGCGGACACGGGCAGCAGCCCTGCCGGGACGTATCCGCCGACGTTGAGCGCGGCGTTGGCCTCCGCGAGGTGCCGGGGTGGGATGCGGGAGTTGAGCAGTGACAGGCCACCGAGCTGGCCCATGCCCTGGCCCGCGCCGGCGAGCAGTGCGGAGGCGATGAGGACAGGCGCCGACGAGATGTGCACGGCGACGATCAGAGTGATCATGCTCAGCGTGGTGCTGAGCGCGCCGGCCGTGAGGATGGTGCGCCGGTCAAGGCGTTGCACGGCGAACTGCACGCCGGTGGCGACGAGGAACATGACGAAGGCCATGGCGCCGGCGACGATCCGGCTGGTGGTGCCGAGCAGGCCCGACAGGAGCGAGGGGCCGAGCGAGAGCACGAAGGAGGTGGCGGTGATGCCGGGTGCGAACACGGCGATGCCGAGGGCGAGTTGGCGGCCGCTGCCGCGTGGCACGCCGGGCAGCCGCACCCAGGCGCCCTTCGCGGGCGCCGCGGGACGTGGGAGGGGCATGCTCAGCACGGCGAGCACCGCGGTGAGGAGCAGCACGGCCTCGACGACGAAGACGGTGACGGTCGGCGCGGGCAGCGTCTCGGAGAGCACCCCGGCCAGGAGCGGGCCGAGGCCGGCACCGAAGACCATCGCGCAGGAGGCGAGTAGGGCGGCGATCCGCTTGCGCTCGGGACCGGCCACGTCGGTCACCGCGGCCATGCCGGCCGAGACGATGGCACCGACCGCGATTCCGGTGAACAGCCGTGCCACGATCAGCGCGGCCACGGTGGTGGCGGTCGCGAAGATCAGGCAGGCGGCCAGGGCGAGCGCCAGGGCAGGCAGCAGTACGGGCTTGCGCCCGAGCCGGTCGGAGACCACTCCAGACACCAGAAGCGAGCCGATGAGGCCGACGATGTAGAACGCGAACACCACGGTCAGGGTGCCCTTGGAGAAGCCGATGTCACGCTGCCACAGCACGTACAACGGTGTTGCCGCGTTCGAGAGGACGAAGACGGCCGTGACCGGCCAGGCGGCCAGCCATACCCACCCCAGCGGAGTCGCGAATCGTCCGCCGGGCTCCGCGGTGCCACTTCGTTGCCTCCCGTCAACGACCTGGACGGGCGCGTTCCGGGTCTCGGGCATGACGGTTCCCTCCGACTTCCTGCAGTACGACTTTAGTCGAACTTAGCATGCAGTACGATTCGAGTCGTACAATGGAATCGAGTCGAGAGGAGCTGCCCATGCCTACGACCACGGGCACCGCACCCGCCATCAAGGTGCTCCCGGCCCCTCCCGGCCTACCCGAACCGCTGGCGGAGCCCACAGTCGAGGAGCTGCGCCTGGAGACCGTCCTCGGGGCGCTCAGCGATCCCTTGCGGCTGACGATCGTCCGCAAACTCCTTCTGGAATCAGAGCAGTTCGACCACCCCTGCGGCTGGTTCGGCCTCGACCGGCCCAAGTCGTCGCTCACGCACCACTTCAAGGCACTGCGAGCGGCGGGGGTCACACGCCAGCGCCAGTACGGACTCGAACGCCGCAGCCATGTACGCGTCGACGACCTCAACGCCCGCTTCCCCGGCCTCCTCGACCTCATCACGGCCTGGACCCCAAAGGCATGACGAGACGACGCTCCACATAAGAAGACCGGCAGGCCGGGCCACGCCAAACCCCGGCACCGCCGCGCCACATCACCCACCTGCCGGAACAACGAAAAGGGCACTTGCAGCCGGCGCGCAAGCACATCGGGATCATCAGCGGCGAGGAGATCAGGCTCGGGTGCCACCTGGACAACACCCACGCCGTGCAGCCAACCTGCCAGCAGAGCGGCGAGCGGATCCCGCTGCCCCCGGCATGCGCCGATCGAGGGGCTGACCGGTCCTCATTCTCAAAACGTCGCGCCCGAGGCAGACCCACCCCGTGGTCGCCCGCGCGAGCCCAAGCCGCCGCCCCCGCAGGTTCCGAACCTTCGCATCCGTCAGTGTCCGTGGACCGTCCGCCCCGCCCTCTGCCGCCGCCCAGCCCTGACCTCTCGGCCGTCACAGAAGGGCACCGGTTCTCGCGGCCGCAAAATGTTGATGAGAAGCGAGAGTGGTTGTCACTGCAGGCCGCGCTACGCGGACCCGAGGGAAGCCCCGTGGTGCACATGTTCCGCTACTTCCTCCTCGGCCGCGGCGACGCCGCCCCGGTCACCCGCGAGATCATCCGCAGCAACGAACCCGACCCCGATCGCCGCCCCGGCATCCACGTCGGCGGCTGAGCGGCGAGCCCGCCGCACGGACTCTGATCGTTATGTCGCGCTCGACGCCGACGAGGACGGCTTCTGTGCGGCGGGCATGGAGCGCCACTTGATCCCGTTGTCGACGAGGTGGCGCAGACCATCGATGCTCCCCCGGCGTGGCCACTTCTCGGGGTGTCCGCCGGTCGGGGTCTGACAGGCCGGGACGGGCAACAGGGGCTCGATGAGAGCCCATTCGGCATCTGTCATGTCGGAGGGGTAGCGACGCTCACGCATCGGGAGGGTGGGGCCCGGCCCCGGGTGGGGAGTGCTGCGGACGCGTGGACCGGGCCCCGGTCTCCTGATTCCTCGGTGGGCGTCCTGGCCTTCCGACGAGGTCAGCACAGTGGGCGGGCGGCCACGCCAGGGTGGACTCGATCGCCTTCATCTGGTCACTGAGGTAGGCGGCCCACACGCTCTTGGGGAAGAGGGCCAGGTGCGGGCCGATCGCGCCCGTAAGCATCCGGCGGAACTGGGTGAGCTTCTCGCTGATCCAGGCCCGCTCCCCTTCCTCGAGTTCGGCCTCGCTCGGCAGAAGTGGTAGCCGTACTCCCGTGTCCAGATCACCGGCGGCCAGCCGCGTTCCGCGCACATGTCCCGCAGTGCGCCCAGCCCGCGTCTGGTCTGCCAGCGACTGAGTTCGCACAAGCCCATCAGCCGCACCAGCGTCATCCCTGCGGGTGGCCGTCCTCGGGCGGGGCGTACTGACAAAGCACCCGCCGTGCCAGGCCCTCCAAGCCGGCACGGGCCGGCCCGTCGACCCGAGGCGCAGGCTTTGGGCGCATATCTTGCCGACGTTAGGGTGAGGCGCCGTACTCGGCGGATCACTCGTAGAGGGAAGTGGAATGGCGTTCATGGATGGGGACCACGCGGGGCTGGTCGTCGCGGCGCAGGCCGGTGACGATCGGGCGCGCGAGGAGCTGATCGCCGCGTACCTGCCACTGCTCTACAACATCGTCGGGCGAGCGCTGAGCGGTCATGCCGACGTCGATGACGTAGTCCAGGAAACCCTGTTGCGCGTGGTGCGCGACCTGCCTGCTCTGCGTGCCCCGGAGAGCTTCCGGTCCTGGCTGGTGTCGATCACGCTGCGCCAGATCAACACCCACTGGCACCGCCAACGCACCTTCGCCGACCGGACCACGGTCATCGACGAGGCGCGCCAGATACCGGATCTCCGCGCCGAACCCGAGGACGTGACGATCCTTCGTCTGCATGTGTCGGACGAGCGCCGTCAAGCTGTCGAAGCCGGCCGATGGCTCGACCCGGATCATCGGGTGCTGCTGTCACTGTGGTGGCAGGAATGCGCCGGCTCGCTGAGCCGTGACGACATCGCCGCCGCGACGGGGCTCACGGTCGCCCACGTCGGAGTCCGCCTGCAGCGCATGCGCGAGCAGCTGGAAGTGAGCCGGACGATCGTCGCCGCTCTGGAGGCCGACCCACGCTGTCCGCAGTTGGACGAGACCGTCGCCGAGTGGGACGGTCTGCGTACATCGGTGTGGCGCAAGCGGATCGCGCGGCACACCCGCGACTGCCCGCTCTGCATGGCGACGACGGCAGAACGGGTTCCGGCCGAACGACTGCTCCTCAGCCTCGCGCCGCTGGCCGTCCCCGCCGGACTCATCGCCGCGCTGGCCGCCAAGGGCCTGCTGTCGGGTACGGCCGCGAGCACCGCCGGGCTGGCCACGGCCTCTGTCGCCGTCGGCACGGCGACGGAGGCGGGCAGTCTGCACACCTCGCTGATCGGCAAACTCTATGCGGTGACCGCGCATCCCCTGGCGGGCCTCACCACCGGCGCAGTGCTCATCGCCGGGGGCGCCACCTACGTTGCCTGGCCCGAACCGGCGCCTCGGGTGCCCGGCGTCACCGCCGCTCCCACGGCCGGCCACCCCACGCCGACCCCGTCGCGCACCACCACCTCGGCCGGGCCGTCCCCGGCGAGTCCGTCCGCCACCGCCGACGCTGTTCCGCTGGGCGCACATTCGCTGGAGTCCGTGGATCAGCCCACCCTGTACCTCACGTATGCCGGCGACTTCGCGACGCTCGGCCCGGTCTCCTCGTCCAGCAGCACGCAGGCACGGCAGCAGGTCACCTTCACGGTCGTCCAGGGGCTGGCCGACACACGGTGCGTCACCCTCCGCGCCGCCGACGGCCGCTATCTGCGCCATCGTGACCTGCGGCTACGGCTGAGCACCAACGACGGCAGCGAACTGTTCCGCGAAGACGCCACCTTCTGCGCGCGCCCCGGGGCGGTCGCCGGGTCGGTGACCCTGCACGCGCACAACTATCCCGGATCGGCCATCCGCCACCGCGACGGTGGCATCTTTCTCGATGGCTCCGACGGCACCCGGGCCTTCGCCGGCCAGGCTTCCTTCATCGTGCGCAGGGCCTCGGCTTGACAACCGCTGCTTGAGCATGGGGGACCGAGTGGCGCGGTGACAGCTGGTGATCCCGCAACACGATCCTGCAACACACCGTTCTCAGCCCGGCAGTGAGCCGAGTGAGGCAAGCCCTTCAGCAGGGACGACCAGACCGCGGGACTCGGCATAACGCTTTTTGCCCGCGAGATACATCACTGAGCGATCGTCCGGACGGCGCGACTTTTCCGTTACGAGAGCGCGAGTTCGGGGGCCTCCCTTTCGTGGGGTGCTTTTCCCGCCGCTCACCATGACGTGCCGGCGTGGGAGGTTCCCCGACTTCCACCGTTGACGTATCTCCTGACGAAAGCCCCTGCAATGACGCGACACACCCACGAACCCCGGGCGACCGGTACGCAGGAACGGCCCCACGTCCTGCACCGCACCCACACCGCGGCGGATCCGGCCGCAGCGCTCGATGCGCGCACGATCACGGCACCCAGGGTGACCCGCGGCCCCCGAGGAGAATCATGAAGGGCCTGCACCGGCTCGGCCGGCGTCGCCGGACATGGGCGATAGGACTCTCGGCCGCGGCGGTGGTCGCCGGTGTCGTGACGATCCTCCCGAACTCCGCCGGAGCGGCATCACTGGATACGGAGGCAGCCCCCTCAGGCCGGTACTTCGGCACCGCTGTGGCCGCCGGCAGGCTCGGCGACTCGGCGTACACCACGATCGCCGACCGGGAGTTCAACATGATCACCCCGGAGAACGAGATGAAGTGGGACGCCGTCGAGCCGTCCCGCGGCAACTTCAACTTCGGCCCCGCCGACCGGATCGTCGACCGTGCGAAGGCGAACGGCCAGCGCGTGCGCGGCCACACCACGGTCTGGCACTCGCAGCTGCCGTCCTGGGTCAGCTCGATCGGCGACGCGAACACGCTGCGCAGCGTGATGAACGGCCACATCACCACCACGATGACCCACTTCAAGGGCAAGATCTACGCCTGGGACGTGGTCAACGAGGCGTTCGCCGACGGCCCCGGCGGTCAGCTCCGCAGCTCGGTGTTCCAGAAGGTGCTGGGCAACGGCTTCATCGAGGAAGCGTTCCGCACCGCCCGCACGGCCGACTCCTCGGCCAAGCTCTGCTACAACGACTACAACATCGAGAACTGGTCGGACGCCAAGACCCAGGGCGTCTACAAAATGGTCAAGGACTTCAAGTCCCGCGGCGTGCCGATCGACTGCGTCGGATTCCAGAGCCACTTCGGCACCAGCGGCGCGCCGTCCAGCTTCCAGACCACCCTGTCCAACTTCGCCGCCCTGGGCGTCGATGTCCAGATCACCGAGCTGGACATCGCCCAGGCATCGCCCACCCACTACGCCAACGCGGTCAAGGCCTGTCTGTCCGTGGCCCGGTGCACCGGCATCACGGTGTGGGGCGTGCGGGACAGCGACTCCTGGCGCACCGGCGAGAACCCGCTGCTGTTCGACAACAACGGCAAGCCCAAGGCCGCCTACACCGCCGTCGCGGACGCCTTCAAGGCCGCCGCCCCCAGTACCCCCACCGGCGGGACGACCGGCACGACCGGTACCGGGGAGATCAAGGGCCTTGCCTCCGGTCGTTGCATCGACATCAACAACTCCACCACCGCCAACGGCACCCCGGCGCAGCTATGGGACTGCAACGGACAGACCAACCAGCGCTGGACCCACACCTCCGGCAAACAGCTGAAGATCTACGGCGACAAGTGCCTGGACGCCAAGAACAAGGGCACCACCAACGGCACCGCGGTGATCATCTGGGACTGCAACGGCGGCGCCAACCAGCAGTGGAACATCAACACCAACGGCACGATCACCGGCGTCCAGTCCGGGCTGTGCCTCGACGCCGTCGGCGCGGCCAAGGCCAACGGCACCAAGATCCAGCTGTACTCCTGCGCGTCCGTCGACAACCAGAAATGGACCGCCCCGTCCGGGTCGTCCGGGTCGGGCGGCACCACGTGCGCGCTTCCATCGACGTACAAGTGGAGTTCGACAGGCCCGCTGGCGGAGCCGGCGAACGGGTCGGTCGCGCTGAAGGACTTCACCACCGTGACGTACAACGGCAAGCACCTGGTCTACGCGACCACCTCCACCGGAACGCAGTGGGGCGCGATGACGTTCCGTCCGTTCACGAACTGGTCGGACATGGCAACGGCCACCCAGACCAAGATCAGCGGGTCCGCGGTGGCGCCCAAACTGTTCTACTTCGCGCCCAAGAACATCTGGGTGCTGGTCTCGAACGGGTGGGGTACCGCCTGGCCCTTCAGCTACCGCACGTCCAGCGACCCCACCAACCCGAGCGGCTGGTCCGCGCCGAAGGAGCTGTTCACCGGCAGCCTCCCCGCCGGCTCGGGAGGCACCCCGATCGACCCGACCGTGATCGCCGACGACAAGAACATGTACCTGTTCTTCGCCGATGACAACGGCAAGATCTACAAGTCGACCATGCCCCTCGGGAACTTCCCGGGCAGCTTCGGCTCCTCGTACACCACGGTCATGAGCGACACGAAGGCGAAGCTGTTCGAGGCGCCGGAGGTCTACAAGGTCCAGGGCCAGAACCAATACCTCATGATCGTCGAGGCGATGGGTGCGGGCGGGCGCTACTTCCGCTCGTTCACGGCCTCCAGCCTGAACGGCCCGTGGGCCGAGCAGGCCGGCAGCGAGTCCAGCCCCTTCGCGGGCAAGGCCAACAGCGGTGCCACCTGGACCAACGACATCAGCCACGGTGACCTGGTCCGCACCAACCCCGACCAGACCATGACCATCGACCCCTGCAACCTGCAGTTCCTCTACCAGGGCAGGAACCCCTCCTCGGACGGCACCGACTACGTGAAGCTGCCGTACCGGCCGGGCGTCCTCACGCTGAAGCGCTGACCTACCCGATCCACGGTGACATACAAGGAGAACCTCACCCCCTTGACTTCCTCTCCCACCTATAGGCGGGGGATTTCAGCGGTCGCCCGCTGGGGTTCCTGCTTCACCGACGACCGCCCCGTCCGGGAGGACTCCCGTTGAGGTCTTACACCGTCTCCACAGGCAGACGCCGCCAGCCCGGCGGCCAGGATGTTGCGTGCCGCGTTCACGTCGCGGTCATGTACCGCGCCGCAGGCGCACGTCCATTCGCGGACGTTCAGCGGCAGCTTCGCCGCGACCGTGCCGCACGCCCCGCACAGCTTCGAGCTGGGGAAGAAGCGCTCGATCACGACGAGTTCACGCCCGTGCCAGGCGCACTTGTACTCCAGCATCATGCGCAGGTCCGTCCAGGCCGCATCACTGATGGCGCGTGCGAGCGTGCCGTTCTTCAGCAGGTTGCGGACGCTCAGGTCCTCGATCACGACCGTTTGGTTCTCACGGACGAGCCGAGTCGACAGCTTGTGCAGGACGTCACGGCGCCGGTCGGCGATCCGCGCATGCACGCGGGCGACTTTGCGGCGGGCTTTCTCCCGGTTGTTGGAGCCCTTCGCCTTGCGCGACAGCTCACGCTGCGCCTTCGCCAGGCGGGCACGGTCACGCCGCTCATGCCGGGGGTTGGCGATTTTCTCGCCGGTGGACAGGGTCACCAGGGAGGTGATCCCGGCGTCCAGGCCCACCGCCGCCGTGGTGGCGGGAGCCGGGGCGATGGTGTCCTGGCACAGCAGGGACACGAACCAGCGGCCCGCCGCGTCCCGGGACACCGTCACCGTGGTCGGCTCCGTCCCCTCGGGCAGCGGACGCGACCAGCGGATGTCCAACGGCTCGGCCATCTTCGCCAAAGTCAGCTGTCCGTCGCGCCAGGTGAAGGCGCTGCGGGTGTACTCGGCCGACGCACGGGACCTCTTCCGCGACTTGTAGCGCGGGTACTTGGCGCGCTGGGCGAAGAAGTTCCCGAACGCCGTCTGCAGATGGCGCAGCGCCTGCTGCAACGGGACCGAGGACACCTCGGCCAGGAAGGCCAGTTCCTCGGTCTTCTTCCATGCCGTGAGGGCGGCGGAGGACTGCACGTAGGAGATGCGGCGCTGCTCGCCGTACCAGGCCCGGGTGCGTTCCTCCAGCGCCTTGTTGTAGACGAGGCGGACACAGCCGAACGTGCGGGACAGCTCAGCCGCCTGTTCGCCGGTGGGGTAAAAGCGGTACTTGAACGCCCGCTTGACCTGCCGTGTCACGCCTCACACCGTATCAACTTCCGTGAGAGCAGCGGGCGTCGGCAGGTGGACGGCGCACGCCGGTCCGCCCTGGCAGCGAACCGGCTTTCCCTGCCCTGCTCCGCAGGGCATTCGATTCCTCCCCGGCCTGAAGGCCGGGGTATCCACGAAGGACAGACCCGATGAACAACCCCACGAACGGCGGGCGCCGCGGGCGTCACCGCCGTCGCTGGACCGCCACCGGACTGGTGCTCGGCGTGCCCGCCATCGTCGTGCCGTATCTCCTGTTCGCACAGGAGGACTCGCAGGCCGCGACGGTCGACGACGATGCCTACTACCGGCTGGTCTCCGTGCGCAGCGGCAAGGTGCTGGACGTCAACGCCTTCTCCACCGCCGACGGCACCCGTATCCAGCAGTGGACCGACCAGAGCACCGCGAAC
Source organism: Streptomyces sp. NPDC087859 (assembly GCF_044742595.1). Classification (NCBI taxonomy): domain Bacteria; kingdom Bacillati; phylum Actinomycetota; class Actinomycetes; order Kitasatosporales; family Streptomycetaceae; genus Streptomyces; species Streptomyces sp. NPDC087859. The sequence goes on from NZ_JBIUUU010000031.1 coordinate 40,376, forward strand.
CAGCAGTGGAAGCTGAGACCCGCCGGGGACGGCTACTACGAGCTGGTGAACCGCAACAGCGGCAAAGTGCTGGGCATAGCAGGCAATTCGACAGCCCAGGCGGCTGCCGCCGAGCAGCAGACCGACAGCTCCGCCACCTCCCAGGAGTGGCGGATCAGCGAGGTGAGCGGCTCGGACGCCGTCACCCTCACCTCCCGCAGGAGCGGCCAGGTCCTGGACGTCTCCGGAGGCTCCACGGCCGAGGGCGCTGCGGTCGTCCAGGCTCCCGGCAAGGGCAGCACCAGCCAGCAGTGGAAGCTGGTGAAGACGGCCGAGGCCCCGGCGGCCGGGTCCGGTGGTGCGCAGACCACGGCCGCGACCGGACCGTACAGGTGGAAGAACGCCCAGGTGGTGGGCGGGGGTTACGTCACCGGGCTGGTGTTCAACCCGAAGGAGAAGGGTCTGCTGTACGCGCGCACGGACATGGGCGGCGCCTACCGCTGGGACACCGCGGCCGAGCAGTGGATCCCGTTGACCGACTGGATCGGCGAGAAGGACTGGAACCTGCTGGGCATCGACTCGGTGGCCACCGACCCCGTCGACCCCAAGCGGCTCTACCTCGGAGCGGGCACCTACACCAACGACTGGGCCGGCAACGGTGCGATCCTGCGCTCCACCGACAAGGGCCGCACCTTCAAGCGCACCAACCTGCCCTTCAAACTGGGCGGCAACGAGGACGGCCGCGGGGCGGGCGAGCGGCTGGTGGTCGACCCCGCGAACAACGCCAACCTGCTGCTGGGCACCCGCAAGAACGGCCTGTGGCGCAGCACCGACCACGGCGTCACATGGCGCCAGGTCTCGTCGTTCCCCGTCAAGGACGGGGCGGGCAGCGGCGCGGGCATCTCCTTCGTGACGTACGGCAAGGCCGGCAGCAGGACCATCTACGTCGGGGTCGGCGACAGGTCCACCTCCTTGTACCGCTCCACCGACGGCGGCGGCACCTGGCAGGCCGTTACTGGGCAGCCCACCGGCCAGCTGCCGCAGCACGGCGTGCTTTCCGGTGACGGCTCGCTGTACCTGACGTACACCGACAACCTGGGACCCAACGGCGTGACGGCGGGTTCGGTGTGGAAGTACACGCCGGGCAGCGGGGCGTGGAAGAACATCTCCCCGTCCCAGGGCAGTTACGGGTTCTCCGGTCTGGCCGTCGACCCGCGCAAGCCGTCCACGGTGATGGTCACGACCCTCGGCCGCTGGTGGCCCCAGGACGAGATCTACCGCAGCACCGACGGCGGCAGGAGCTGGAAGGCGCTGGCCGACAAGTCGGTGCGCAGCGCCTCCGCCGCTCCGTACGTCGGCACGCACACCGGGCACTGGATGACCGCCCTGGCCATCGATCCCTTCAACTCCGGGCACGTGCTGTACGGCACCGGCAACGGCATCCTGCGCAGCAAGGACGCGGGCGCCTCCGACAGCGGCGGCACCAGCCACTGGAGCATGGGCGCCCGGGGGCTGGAGGAGACCGCGCTGATGGACGCGATCGCCCCTCCCGGCGGCGCCACCGTCATCACCTCCATGGGCGACCAGGGCGGCTTCCGGCATGACTCCTTGACCAAGGTGCCCTCCGGGCGGCTGAACAACCCGCTGATGACCAACAGCACCGACATCGACTTCGCCCAGTCCAAGCCGGCGCTGATGGTCCGCGTCGGCCGCGGCGGCGCGCAGGACGGCGCTTACTCCACCGACGGCGGCCGCAGCTGGAACGGCTTCAAGGCGGAGCCGGTGGCCAGTGCCCAGGACGGCCATGTCGCGCTCGCGGCGGATGGTTCCGCCATCGTGTGGACCGAGGCAGGGCAGGCCCCGTACCGCTCGACCGACAAGGGTGCGAGCTGGTCGAGGGTCGGTGGTCTGGGCACCGACGCCGTGGTCGTCGCCGACCGCTCCTCGGCCAAGACCTTCTACTCCCTGTCCGGTGGCACGCTTTACGCCAGCACCGACGGCGGGGCAACCTTCACCGCCCGCGCCGGCAACCTGCCCGGCGGCCGGCTCGCGGCCGTCCCCGGCATCGCCGGTGACCTGTGGATCGCCGGCGGTGACAAGGGGCTGCTGCACTCCACCGACGGTGGCGGCACCTTCACCACGCTCAGGTCGGTGCAGTCCGCCTCCGCCCTCGGGTTCGGCAAGGCCAAGCCGGGCGCCAACTACCAGGCCCTGTACCTGATCGGTACCGTCAAGGACGTCACCGGAGTCTTCCGCTCCACCGACAAGGGCGCCACCTGGCTCCGCGTCAACGACAAGGCCCACCAGTGGGGCGCCATCGGCAGCGTCGGCGTCATCACCGGCGACCCCGACACCTACGGCCGCGTCTACGTCGGCACCAACGGACGCGGCCTCCAGTACGGCGACCCGTCCTGACCCCGATGCCCGAGCGGGGCCGCAGCCACAACGGCCTGCGGCCCCGCCATGCCGCCGCCTTCCGGCTGGTCCAGCCGGCGATAACCAGCGACAGACTTGAGCCCGCGATTTCAGGCGCAGCACACTGGCGCAGCGGCGGCACGGATCGTCACTGCGCGAGCGGGGCGAGGCCCGCCCACGCCTGGAAACCGAGCGGGATCAGGCCGGATCGACGAATATGTCGAGCGCGAGATCACCCTCGAAGCCGGCGGGGCTGTACCCGGAGAGGTCGGCGACGCCTTCGTCGAGCAGGACGTCGTCGTCGATGAACAGGTTGCCGGTGCACTTGCGCGCGTCACGCGTGAGGACGGCGTATGCGGCGTCAGCCATGATCCGCGGACTACGGGCCTGTCCGGCGCCGCCGACCACGTTGCGTACGGCGGCCGTGTCGATCAGCGTTCGCGGCCACAGCGAGTTGGCGGCGATGCCGTCGGCGGCGAGCTCCTCGGCGAGCCCGATGGTGCACAGACTCATCCCGTACTTCGACAGCGTGTAGCCGAGATGCTTGCCCACCCAGTGCGGCGCGAGGTTCAACGGCGGCGAGAGGGTGAGGATGTGCGGGTTGTCCGCTTCCCGCAGGTGCGGGATCGCGGCCTTGCTCAGCAGGAACGTGCCGCGCGTGTTGATGTCCTGCATCAGGTCGTACCGCTTCATCTCCAGCTGCTCCGTCGACGACAGGTCGATCGCGCTGGCGTTGTTCACCACGATGTCGATGCCGCCGAAGGCAGTGACCGCGGCGTTGACGGCGGTGCGTACGTCGTCCTCGTTGCGGACGTCACCGACGACGGCCAGCCCCTTGCCGCCCGCGCGCTCGATCTCCTCGACCGCGGTGTGAACCGTGCCTTCGAGCTTCGGGTGCGGTACGGCGGTCTTGGCGAGCATCACCACGTTCGCACCGTCGCGGGCCGCGCGCAGGGCGATGGCGAGTCCGATGCCGCGGCTGCCTCCCGACATCAGGACGGTCTTGCCGGCCAGCGTCCGTGTCATGGTCGAACCTCCAAAATCGATTGATGAACTAATCATACGCGGTACGAATGATATGGTCCGCTCATGACTTCCACTTCCTCTCCCGCACGTCAGAGCGACCGGCTCTACCACGAGCTCCTCGCCCCCAAAGAGACCCAGTCCGTACGCGCCGCCGTGCGCCGGATCGCGGAGCAAGAAGTGGCTCCGCACGCCGCGGTGATCGCGAACGGCGACGAGCGCACCGACGGCTTCCCCCGGCAGGTGTTCGACGCGCTCGCATCGGCGGGGGTCTTCCGGATCCCCTTCCCCGGCGAGGTCGGCGGCGACGGTCTGACCCACCCGGCGACCGCCACCGCCGCGGCGATCGAGGAACTGGCCTACTACTCCAGCAGCGTCGCGGCCGTCTTCGACGTGCACTGCATCCTGGCGGGCAACGCCCTGCGGCAGGGCACCGAGAAGCAGCAGCAGCGCTGGCTGCCCAAGGTCGCGGAGGGCTTGGTGGTCGGCGCGTTCGCCACCACCGAGCCGGACGCCTCCAGCGACCTGTCTCCGCAGGCCGTCCAAACCGAGGCCGTACGCACCGAGACCGGCTGGGTACTGAACGGCCACAAGCGGTGGATCTCCAACTCGCCCGTGGCCGCGTTCGTGGTGGTTCTCGCCCGCACCGGCGAGCGGCTGAGCATGTTCATCGTCGACACAGCACTTCCGGGCGTGGAGGTCGGCCTCGCCGACCGCAAGATGGGCAACCGCGGCCAGCTCACCGCGGACATCCGCTTCACGGACGTACACCTGTCCGACGACGACCTTCTCGGCGGCACCGAGGGACACGGACTGCGCCACGCACTGACCACCCTCACCTACGGCCGGATCGGCATCGCCGCCGCCGGGGTCGGCATGGCACAGGCCGCCTTCGACCACACCGTGGCCCACCTGTCGACGCGCCACGCCTTCGGCAAGCCGGTGGCCGCCAACCAGCACTGGCAGTTCCTGCTCGCCGAGCGGGCCACCGAGATCGACAACGCCCGCACCCTCGTCACCAAGGCCGCCCTGCGCCTGGACGCCGGCAACCCGTCCCCGGAACCCGAGGCCGCGATGGCGAAGTACTACGCCACCAAGCTGTCGGTGGACATGGCACGCGACGCCGTCCAGGCATTCGGAGGCCTCGGCTTCGCCCGCGAACTGGGCGCCGACGGAAGCCCCGGCCCCGTCGAGGCGATCTACCGGGACAGCAAGATCGGCGAGATCTACGAGGGCACCAACGAGATCCAGAAGTGGGTCATCGCCCGGCAGATCTTCGGCCGGACCATCACCGGCTGACGACCCCGCGCATCCCCCGCCCCGCGTGCCCCGATTCCGCGCGCCGAGATCGCTGCCCCGGTCCGGCCACCTCAGACCTTCTCGTACGATGGACCCAGACGATACGCAGGGCTAACCATAGGCGGGATAAACGATGTCCGAGGCTCCGCTGGTACCGGGGACAGTGGCTGAACACACCATCTGCCTGTTGGTCAAACTCGGGCAGGTGGCATTCAGGATCGCCGAGGACGGCCTCAGCGGTGCCGGCCTGCGCGTGCGCCACTACAGCGTCTTGCAGGCCCTGGCCGACAACGGGGCCATGCCGCAGCTGGCGCTCGGCTCGTTCCTGCGCATCGACCCGGCGACGATGGTGACGAGTCTCGACGACCTTGAGCGGGCCGGATACGCCGAGCGGACACGCGATCCGCAGGACCGCCGCCGCTACGCCGTCGACATCACCGACGAAGGGCGCAAGGTCCTGGCCGACCTCAATCGCACACTCGTCGGCCTCGACACCGAAATCCTCCCCGACCTCGGCATCACTGAACGGCACTCGCTGCACGCCCTGCTGAGCAGCCTCGCCGAGAGTCCCGCTCTCACCGCAATGTTCGACGCCATCCGCGAGCAGAGCGGCGCGAAGAAGGCTTAACAACAGCAGGAAATCTCCACAGCCCAGGCGGATACACCCCGGCTGTGACCGCCGGGCGGCACACGCAGTCAGCCGCCCCCGCCCACCGAACAGGCACGCTCGCCGACGTTGCCTACACAGCGTTCAAGTCGCTTATCCCAATAGGCGGTTGGGACCGTCACGGACTCCGGACGGCCAAGCCATCTCAACCATCCAGCGGCGACAAACTTCCTGCCATACCCGGAGCCCTCGGGTACACGATCCCAAGAATGACCGGCGTAACCCATACCTTCCTTGTAGAGCCCGGTTCGGGCTCGTGGCCTCCGGGGTCGGTATGACTCGTTAGCCCTTGTTGTTGATGATCCGGGGAGTGCTGTCGCCGGTCCTGGCGGCACCGGATGGTCGCTGATGGAAGCGTGCCCGCCGACAGGCAGGGCTGCGTAATGTGGCTGCCGATCTCTGGTGCCCGAGCGGGCCACCGACGGTGACTCCGGGTAGGAAAAGCCCGGTGCCCAGCAACGACTTCACATCGATCGACGCATTCTGCGCCCTGAACGTGGGCAAGTCCGCCCACCACGGCACGGCTTTGCTGGCCCATGGCCGTACGGTCTTCGACAAGCCGCTGCCCAACGGCGAGCCACAGCTGCGGGAGCTGTTCGCCCGCCGTCCAGTAACAGCAGCTCGAGCACAGCGAAGTCACTGTGGCAGATCCTCGGCCGCTTGCCCGACCCTGAAGGACGCAGGGCCTGTCGCCCTCCCTCGCGGCCTGACCCTGCGCGGTGAGTCCACCGCCTTGCGCGTATCTCATGGCCACGGCGTACCGCAGGGATCTAGCAATGGCTTCAGCCCGCAGGTTCCGGCGCGGCGGGTGGCCGAACGCGACGAGCAGGCCGTGAAGGTGTGGAAGGAGGCGACCTGGGCCGAGGTAAAAGAGCCAGGGCGGCATGCGGAGGCTACATCTGCTTCGAGGACGAGGCAGGCTTCACCCGACGGCCGCCCAAAGGACGCACGTGGGGACGACGCGGCCGCACACCGGTCGTCACGGTCAGTGGGCGGCGCTCGGGACGCATGTCAGTCGCAGGACTGATCGCCATGCGGCCCGGCTCCCGCACCCGACTCTGCCGCTGCCTGCGCACCCACCCCGCCGGCAAGGGCAAGCGACGCAGCCTGGGCGAACGCGACTTCATCGCCCTGATCGACGGCGCCCACCAGCCGCTCAAGCCCCGATCGTGCTGGTGTGGGACCGGCTGGACACTCGCCGGACCTGAACCCTGTCGAGGGCGTGTGGGCCCACGTCAAACGCAGCCTGGCCAACCTCGTGGTCGTCGCACTCGACCGACTCGAAGTCCTCGTTCGCAACGCGCCATGAGGCTAGTGGCGGCGTCCTGGACGGTGAGCTGGCCGTTGATGAGGTCGCCAACGACGTCCGTGATGGGTATCTCCACGTCGTGGCAGCGGGCCAGCCCGAGGATCGCCTGGCTGGACTTGACTCGCTCAGCGGTCTGGCCGGTGGCGGTGGTGGCTTCGGTGACGGTCATGCCGGGGTTCCCTCTACCGGGACGTGCGGTGCAAGCTGGAATAGAGGCCGCCTCGCCATCTCGGGTGTGGGCTCGGGACACGCGGTCTCGCCACTCCGAGTGAGCTCCCTCGGGCTCGGCAGGAGGAAAGCGAGATGACAGAGCAGGTCACCACCACCGGTACGCGCTGGCACCTGGCCGGTGATTGGTTCGATGTGTGCAAGTGCGCCATACCGTGCCCCTGCACGTTTGCGCAGCCCCCGACCTACGGCGACTGCGAAGGCGTGCTGGTCTGGCACATCCGGGAAGGCAGCTTCGGCGACGTGCGGCTCGACGGTCTCAACGTCCTGATGCTCGGCGCCTTCGTGGGCAACGTCTGGGCCGGCGCGCACACCGACGCGTACGCCGCGGTCTTCCTCGACGAGCGCGCCGACGAGCAGCAGCGCGGTGCACTCGGGGCCATCTTCGGCGGTGAGGCGGGCGGATGGCCTGCGCAGTTCGGGGCCATGTTCCACCCCGAGATGCGCGGCATGGACTTCGCTCCCATCCACGTCGAGATCGACGAGGACCTCGCCAGCTGGCGAGCCGAGATCCCCGGCAAGGTCACGGCCACCGCCGAGGCACTCACCGGCCCGACGGCGCCGGACGGCGCACGCGTCCAGGTCCACAACGCCCCGGGCGCCGAGGTCGGACCGGGCCAGGTCGCCACCTGGGGACGGGCCACCGTCGACCGCGCCGACGCATTCGGCTTCTCCTGGGAACGCTCGGGGAAGTCGAGCAAACACTTCCCGTTCGACTGGAGCGGTCCTGACTGACGGGCTGGGCGGCCCGCAGGAGCCCTGCCCGGCGGCGCACCCCGGCACGACCAAGGCTCCACCCCGGGCCTCTTCCCGTGCAGGGGAAAGGGGGCTCAGTGGCTGTGTCCATGGCGGGTAGGAGCGTGCCCGTGCCCCTGTTCGCCGGGTTCGGGTGAGCCACCCATCATCCGCAGCACGGCCTCGCCGCCGGTGCGCCAGAACCGTGCGAGCAGATTCGCGGCCGGCAGCAGGAAGACGATGTTGAGCCAGGTCGTGTAGTTCCAGGTGATCCCCTCCTCGGGGATCGTGGCATCGGGCTGGTCGGGGATCAGTCCCGTGCCGCCGAAGGTGAAGTCCATGACGTATCCGGCAACGGCCATCGCGGCGAAGAAGGTGACCAGCAAGAAGACGGCCATGCGGGCGCCGTAGTACTTCCGGTAGATGTTCAGGATCAGCAGGTCCGCGAAGATGAAGGCGATCACGCCGCCGAAGCTGATGCCACCCTTCCACAGCACCACGGCCAGCGGCACGTTGCTGATCGAGCAGACAAACGTCGCGACCGCCACCAGCGGGCCGATCAGCTTGGCGGCGAGCGGATGTTCCTCCAGGAAGAACGCGCGCCAGAAGTCATCCGGCACCCAGGCCTCGATCGCCCCCGCGATCAGCAGTCCCGCCGCCAGGTCGCGCACCATCGCGGCCCACTCCATGACGAAGACGTGCACGCGGAGGTGAAACCGTCACGGAAGAACAGGCGGCGAGCGAAGCCGCCCTTGGCCTGCACCGACATGTCCTTGGCGGTATGGACCTCCATCGATCCCGCGATCCCGTGCTCGGCCTTTTCGTGCCCGGTTCAGCAGCCGCTCGCACAGGAAGAGGCGGAAGACCACAGCGAGTACGTCAACGCCATCGCCACCGTGAAGTTCGCGCCCTTGCGGAACAACGCACGGGCCAGGGCCACAGCCGCGCACGAGCAGGACGACGAGGCCCTGGAGCGCATCCTGTCCGGCCGGGAAGGCGGACCGTTCGGCCGGCTGTCGCAGTTCTACGGCGAGTACCTGGGCATGGAGCGGGTGAGGGTGTCCCTCACGGATGGGGACAGGCCCGGCCTCACCGTCGAGGCAGGAGGGAACTCTCCTACCAACCGCTCACCGGAGCCGACGGCGGCTCGACAAAGATCAAGAACGCCGTGTCCGGGTTCGCAGCCGAATTCGAAGTCGGCACCACCACTGGTCGTTCCAACGCCTTCGGGCCGAGCTACGAGGCGTCGTACGGCGAGAGCGCCTGCTACGTCTTCAGCAGCGAGGAGACCGAAGAGGCCGGCCACGGCCGGGTCTGAGCGAGTACGCACGTCAGCGCAGGCGAGGCACCGCGACTCCTGGCGACGGTGTTCTCGGCGGCCTCGTTGTCGAGGTGTGTGCCGGTCGCCCTCCTTGTGGGCACCCTGCTCTCACTGGTCAACCAGGGCTCGGTAATCGCGTCCGGCGACGCCACGGCCGCAACCTGGTTGCGGGTGCTGTTCAACTACCTGGTGCCGTTCTGCGTGTCCAGCGCGGGCTTCTTCGGCTGCCCGCGGGCCGCCTGGCGGACGGCACAGTCCTCGGGGGCCAGGTGAGTCACATGCCGTCCATCGAGGGCATCGTCCCCTGCAGCCCCGGCAGCAGCCAGTCCTGGAACGGCGCGAGCACGGCCAGCACGAGAAACACGACGCCCACGATCCGGCCGAGCAGCGGGCCACGGGACCACAGCTTCTCCACGAAGATCACCACGGCCAGTCCGGCCATCGCCGTCACGTTCATCACGCCGAGCGGGACCAGGACGACCATCAGTCCCGCGCAGCAGCCGACGCAGTAGGCGCCGTGATGGACGCCCACCCGAAGGTCGCGGGCCGGCTGCCGGAACCCGGCGTAGCGCACCAGGTGGCTCATGGGGTCGCGGCAGTGCCGCAGACAGACGTACTTGAGAGGGCCGAGCTGATACAGGCCCGCGAGCAGGAACGCCGCCGCGCCGATCCAGCGCCCGGCAGTCGGATGGTCGTCCACCAGGCCGCCGGTGAGGGCCAGGGACGCGTAGGCAAGCAGTCCGAAGGCGGTCCACACCAGCAGATACCCGCCGACGAACTCCACGGTGCGCCAGGTCCGCGTCCAGCCGGAGGACTGCCGTCCGATCCCGCGCACCCACGTGATGGCCACCGGCGCCATGGAGGGCAGCATCATCGCCGCCATCATCGTCACCCACAGCAGCAGGAACACCGGCAGCGCCATCCCCATCGTGCCGGGCTCGACCCCCATGTCCCGGGCCTGCCCGACCGTCAGCGCCCAAGCCGGCGCCGCGATCAGAACGACCAGGAACCAGGCGGCCGCGAGATCCCGAGCCGGCAGCAAGCCTCCGCCCGCTCCGGTCGGCGCGGGCGACCGGGCGGAAGCGAAGGCGGAAATCCGGCTGTGACGCATCGGCAAGTCCTCCTGCGGATGCTTCCAGGACAGCACGCATTCCACTGCGGTGCGACCTCGCACAGCACGGCGGTGTGCGCGCATGGACCACCGAGCCCGGGCGGCTGCCCGCGGGTCGCACGGCAATCGTGCCGCCCATGACGACCACCACCACGTTGAGCGACGCCGACGTCAACGCCCCTATCCAGGAACGGTACTTCGAGGACTAGATGCCCGGTTCGGTGTACGTCTACGGCAGCATCACGGTAAGCGAGCAGGACCTCCACTTACGTCAGCAAGGTCGCGAGCCTGGCCTCCGCCGGCGTCGACGAGCTGCGTTGGGCCCGGCCGGTCCGTCCAGGGGACAGTCTGTCATTCCGTACGGTGCAACAGGCCCGTGTCTCCCGCCCGAAGCCGGACCGCGGACTGGTCCACACCCGCATCGAGGTGCTCAACCAGCGAGACGACCCCGTACTCACGATGACCGCGATGAACATCCTGCCGCGGTGTACCCAGCAGCAGGGACGGAGACCACTGAGTCGGCAGGCCGGGCCCCGCTCCAGGTACTGCCTGCTGGAGATGGTCTCCAGGGAGGACAGGGCCAGCCCCCGGCCGGGCCCCAGGTCAAGGGTGAGCGCGGCGCACCCCACCAGTACATCGCTCCCAGCGGAAGACAGGCAAGTTGCCGAGGACCACGAAGAACGCGCGGCGGCCGAGAGCCGCTCGCGGTGCTCCAGCAGGTCCTGGTGTAGGGCGCTCAGGGCCCGGTCGCGCTCGCGATTCTGTTGGGCCGCTACGACGATTCAGGTGACCTGCGCCCGGTCGCCCGTACCAGTGCGCTGAACACTGCGGTCCGCCGCGAGCTGGGACACGGCTTGCGCCGTCAGGATCCGAGCACCCTTGGCACGAGCGGCAATTCAGCGCCAAACGGGGAGCCTGGTGGCGAGCTGGAGTTCCGCACGGTGAGACCGGAACTGGCGCCCGAGTTCGTCTCCGACACCGACGTCGACGTCGGCCGTTACTGCCACCCGGTCCGCTCCGTACGTCTGCGCGACGACCTCACCCCGCACCGGACGCTGCCCTTCACCGCCTGACGACGCCCGCCGTCGAGATCACCGCTTGGGCGGACTGACCGAGGGCTCCCCCGAGGTTCGCAGGTCTTCGCTTCGGGTTACGTGCGGGCCTCGCCGCCGGTCTCGGGTACCGGTGTGCCCGGGGGCGTGAAGGCGGCGAGGACCGTGGCCGTGATGTGGTCGGCGGCGCGGTCGGCGGTGAGACGGCCTGCGCGGATCTCCTCTGCCGCACTGTGCATGACCGTGTGCAGGACATTGACCATCCAGGCGATCGACAGGTCGGTACGGAAGGCTCCCTCGGCGCGGCCGCGGGCGACCAGCGCCTCGACCCGGGCGGCGGGCCCGGCATGGAGTTCGCGGATGCGTCCGGCGGAGAGTTCCCGCTGCGCGGCGGCGAGCAGCGCCCGCGCTTCGTCCACCAGGTGCCAGCCCGCCTCGATATACCGGGCCAGAGCGAGTAGCGGATCACCGGCCAGGTCAACCGTGTCCAGCACCTCATTGCCACGGTCGATGGCGCGGCTCATCGCCGCGTCGACGACCTCCGCCCGGGAGGCGAAGTGCGCATACAGCGTCACCCGGCCCACGCCCGCGGCCCGGGCGATCTCGCTCAGGCTCGCCTCGGGGTTGCGTCCGAGGCATTCGGCGGCGGCTTGCACGATCGCCTCGATGCTGCGCAGGGCGTCTGCGCGTTTGGTGGCTGTGGAGTTCTTGCTGCCCATACGCCCACGATACCCCAGTAAGTCGTACAGGTCTGTTTGGCTTATACCCCCCAGGCGTATAACGTGAACACACCTGTACGACTTAACGACGAGGAGTGAGCGTCATGAGCGACACGGAAACCACCACCACACGCGCACCGGATGCACCGCATCCGCTGCGCTGGACGGTCCTGGGGCTGCTGGGGCTGGCCCAGCTGATGCTGATCCTCGACATCACCGTGGTAGCGATCGCACTGCCTGACATGGGCGTGGAACTGGACCTGGACCGCGCGGCGCTGACCTGGGTGGTCAGCGGATACGCCCTCACGTTCGGGAGCCTGATGCTGCTCGGCGGGCGGGCCGCGGACCTGTTCGGTCCCAAGCGGGTCGTCCTGGCCGGACTCGCCGTGTTCACCGCCGCGTCACTGGCCGCCGGACTCGCCACCGGCGCCCCGCTGCTGCTCGCCGCGCGAATCGCCCAGGGGGCGGGTGCTGCGATGCTCTCGCCCGCCGCGCTGTCGGTGGTGGTGCGGCTGTTCGATGGCGACGAGCGCAACCGTGCGCTGGGCATCTGGTCGGCGCTCGGCGGCGGGGGCGCCGCGCTCGGCGTGCTGCTGGGCGGGCTGATCACGGCAGGTCCGGGCTGGGCCTGGGTCTTCTTCGTCAACGTCCCCGTCGGCCTGGTCGTCCTCGTCTCGCTCGCCCGGATCCTGCCGAGTCTGTCCCGAGCGGGCACCGGCTCCCTCGACATACCCGGCGCCGTCCTGGTCGCTGCCGCGACCGGCACCCTCATCTACGCCCTGATCCGTGCCGGCGACCACGGCTGGCTCGACATTGTCACCGTTGTCCTGGTCACCGCCGCGGCAGCCGCCTACGCGGTCTTCGCCCTCTGGCAACGACGGGCGGCGGCACCGCTGATGGACCTGCGTCTGCTCGGCCGACGCCCGGTGGTGGCGGGCACCTTCGTGATCGCTGTCACCACGGCGCTGATGGTGGGGGCCTTCTTCCTGGGCTCCTTCTACCTCCAGAACCACCAGGGCCACGGCGCCCTGATGACCGGCGTGCTGTTCCTGCCGGTGGCGCTGCTGACCATGGCCGCCGCCGCAGCCGCCGGCCGCGTGATCGGCCGTCTGGGAGCCCGGCTGCTGGCTGTGCTCGGCCTGGCCGCCGCAGCCGCCGGGTTCCTCGTTCCGGTGCTGTGGTCCGGAACCACGGCGATGGTCACCGGGGTGAGCATCGCCGCGGCGGGACTGGGCGCCTTGTTCGTCGTCGCCTCCGCCACCGCACTGACCACCGTGGCCCCCCACGAGGCCGGCGTGACGTCGGGCATCGTCAGCACCTTCCACGAGTTCGGCGCCGCGGCCGGCGCCGCGGCCGTCTCCAGCGCCGCCGCCACCAGCATCGCCGCCCACACCGGCACTCAGACGGCCTCCGGCTTCGACGACGCGTTCCTCGTCGCCACCGGCCTGGCCGCGGCCTCCGCCGTCGTCGCTGTGTGGCTGATCCCCGCCCGAGCACCAGTGAGCCCAAGCCGATGACCAGCCCGATGCGCCCTATCGGTCACCGCGCTACAGCGATCCCACCCACGACGGAGCCGGCGTACTGCACGCCCTCGACAGGCTCGCGGAGGCACTGGATGAATCACCGCAAGCGTCAGCTGCTGACAGCCGGCATCGCCGCGGCAGGTGTTGGCGCGGCACTGGGCATAGCCCTCGTGATCAGCGGCACCCAGCAAGAGCGGGAGAACGGGCAAACCCGCCGGCAGGAGACGGTGGCGGAACGCGGCCGGACCGTGATGCCCTTCGACCTCGAAGACACCACCCACTTCTTCACCCCCGCCGAGACGGGCGGGGTCCAGGATGTCGTCGCCGACCAGCCCGACGACGCCACACAGGTCGGCCTCATACGCACCCACCTCCAGCAGGAGGCCAGGGCGTTCGGCCAGGGAGACTTCGGCGACCCCGCCCAGATCCACGGCGACAGCATGCCGGGCCTTGCAAGACTGGAAGAGGGCTACCAACGCATCGAAGTCCGCTACCGGGAACGGCCCGACGGGGCCACCCTCACCTACACCACCGAAGAGCCCTCGCTGGTGGACGCCCTGCACGACTGGTTCGCAGCACAGCTCAGCGACCACGGCGACCACGCCCAAACCGGACACTGACCAACAAGACGAGCACTGCGGAAGGCCGCTGCCGCACACATCGCACGATCGGAAGTGGACACCTTGAACGACCCGTACGAGTTGAGCGAGGGCGTGCCCTCCGTGGCAGTCTTCCGCCGCCTGCGCACCGATGCCGGCCTCTCGGACAAGGCCCCAGAAGCGGTGGCCCTCGCCCTGCCCCACACCTGGCACGGGGTGGTCCTCCACCACGAGGGGAAGCCCATCGGCATGGGGCGGATCATTGGTGACGGCGGTACCGCGTTCCAGATCGTCGACGTGTGCGTACACCCCGCACATCAGGGTCGCGGCCTGGGCAGGCGCATCATGGCCGCGCTCACCAAGGAACTGGAGCGCCGGGCGCCCGCAACCGCCTACGTCTCACTGATCGCGGACGGCCCGGCACGCGTCCTCTACGAAAAGTTCGGCTTCGCCGACACCGCCACACACGACTCGATCGGCATGTACCGCGTGATGGGCGCCTGATCCCGCGCCTTCACCGGGGCAGAGTCTGGGTGACGCGCCACAGCCGGCGCGGCAGATCGCCCTCCTCGAAGGCGTGTACCTCGTTCAGGGTCCAGCCGCCGGCGAGAGCGTCGACCAGTGCCCGGTCGAAGAAGTGCACGGCGAAGCCGCCGTGCTCGTAGATGTGGTCACCGTGAGCAATACCGGTGCCGTAGTGAGCGTCGCCGGTGTTGCGGACGGTGTAGACGAAGGCGCCGCCGGGCCGCAGCACCCGGCCGACCTCGCCGACAAGAGCGTGGATCTGCTTCGTCGACAGGGCCATGCACAGCAGCATGTGCGCGAACACCGCGTCCACCGAGGCGTCGGGCAGCGGCAACGGGTCGCGCACATCGTGCACGATGGCGGTCACACGATCGGCCACCTGCTGCTGCCGGGCGGCGGCCCGCAGCTGCTCGAGGCCGGTGGTGGAGAAGTCGGTGGCCCGGACGCCGAAGCCCTCGCGGGCGAAGTACACAGCGTCGCGGCCATGGCCTGCGCCGAGCTCGACAACGTCACGGGCCCCGGCCGCACGGAAGACGCCGACGGCGTGCACGGCTGCAGCCGAGGGCCCCTCCCCGTACATGCCCGGGTGCGCGGTGTACGTCTCCTGCCAGTGCATCTGCTGCGCGCCGACCAGGTCCTGCCTGTCGCCCGTCATGAACGCCACCATAGTCCACCACCTCGTGAATTCAGGATGCACTGTACTGCCATGGTGTGATCGAGACCTTGGCGTGGGAATCAGCGTGGAAGAAGGCCAGTTGGGCGTTGCGGCCTTGGAAGACGGGTCGCTTGCGCAGGCGCTCCGTGGACTGGACGAGCAGGGGTTCGCCGGTGCCGGACAAGGTCGGCTGCATGTTGGTGGTGGTCGTTCCAGCCAGGATTCGCTGTGTCAGTTCGTGTTGCCGATGACACTGCGGGCTGCGACGCGGAAGTTCTTGACTGCTTGGTAGAGGATTCGCTCTCGTTCGGCAGCAAGGGCAGTGTCCTCGGCTTTGCCGGTTCTGTCTCCCGCGTGAGCGTTCTCGGTCATCCGCCGCATGATGTGGGAGAGATCGCTGGAGGCGTGGGTGACTCGCGAGGCGACTTCCGCGAGGGAAGCCGGCCCTTCGAGGACGACGACTTCGGTAGCGCGGTGGACCTCGCGAGCCAAGGCGATGAAGCGTGCGCCGTGGTTTGATGCCGACTTTGTGGTGGGCGGCTCGGCTGTACGCCTCGCGGGGGGCGAGAATTCTGCCCAGGCCATGACGGGTGGTTTGGCGGCGGTTCTTCGACCCCGGGGCCGACCTGGTCCGGGCCGGGACGGTTTCGGTGCACCGGCTGGCGGCCCGGTCTTCGCGTGCAGGTTTCCCAAGCCTCTGCGGACGCGGGCGGGTGTCAGTCTGTTCGGCTCCGCCGGCCTTTCCCAAGGCCGGCCGCAGGTCGGTGGCCAGCGGGCGGGCGAACCGGAGCTGGGCATAGGCGGCGCCGCGGCCTCGCAGCCCCGCAGCACCCCGCTGTCGACACCCCGGCCGCGCACGGCAGGATCCCCCCTGCACGAGCAGCTCGCTGCGGCCGTGGCGCCCCGAGGGCTTCGACGACACGTGCGTGACCTGCGACGGCGCCATCATCCAGACCGGCACCGAGTCCTACCGCCTCGCCCGCTCCAAAGCCCAGATCGAACGGGCCGACGCAGCGTTCAGAACACGTTGATCGCAGCTGGTGCCCGCTCCGCGCGGGTCAGGGCACGCAGCAGTGACGCTTGGCCGTGGCGCCGGACGGCAAGCCCGGTCAGCAGCGCCACCACAGGATCGAGGGCGGCGCCAGGAAGTTCCGGCGTGCTGAGGCCCACGCTGACCGCCAGGTCGTCCATATGTACAGCGAGCTCGACCATCCGGGTCACGAGGAAATCGTCCAGGGTCAGTGCCCACCCTGTTTGCGGCATGAACACCACCCCGTCGCCGCGCACCTCCTCAAGGCCGGTTCGCTGCCGGTCGAGCGCGGCATGGACGCGCTCGACCAGACCCCGCACCCCTTCGAAGGAGATGCCTTCGCCCTTCGCTCGGATTCCAGAGCTGATCTCGCCGTCGAGCGGCGCGTCGATCCACACCGCCCGCGCATAGTGCTCCAGCACGGGGATGGGTTCCTGCTCAGAGACGGGCCCCTCCAGCGCCGGATCCACGCTGAAAATCTGATACGCGAGGTGGCCGGCCAGACCGCTGACCGTCCACTGGGCCAACGCGCTGGGTTTCTCCCACGAAGCGGCCACTTCCGGTGCGTCCAGCAACGCTACGGCCTGCGCGGCGATCTCCACGTAGGCGTTCTTCAGACTCACAAGCCCCCCATGATCCGTCGGGCTCCCAACACTAGTCAGCTCCGCATCGGGGGCGGGCTCCAGCTGCTTCTCGATACCTCCCGCCCAGGGATTTCGAGACCCAGCACCACCGATCCCATGCCGCCATGAACGCTGCCTCACATCACGCACACCGGCCGCTGCGGAACTCGGGGCAGCTCACGGCGATGGGCGATCAGTTACCCGGCACATGTCCGTCGAAGCGGCGCGGAGCGCTCAGGTCAGGGAGCGGTAGAAGTCCAGGTGGCGTCGGGCGGCTGCGTTCCAGGTGTGGCGGGCGGCCAGTTCGCGGCCCGCGGCCCGCCTGACCGGGTCGTGCCGTGTGAGGGCTCGGCCGAGTTCGTCGGCGAGGCCTTCCGGGGTGGCTCCGAAGCGGGCGACGGGGCCGAAGACCTCGCGTAGGACGGGGAGGTCGCGGACGACCAGCGGCACCCCCGCGGCCAGCGCCTCCATCGCGGCGAGTCCGAAGCCCTCCTTGAGGGACGGGAAGGCGAAGGCGTCGGCGGCGGCGACCAGGGACGGGAGTTGCTCGTCGGGTACCGGTCCGAGGACGACGGGTTCGACGCCGAGTTCGCACGCCCGGGTCTCCCAACGGGCGCGATATTCCCGGTAGTCGAAGAGGGTCTCGCCGCCCGCGACCACCAGCCGTACGCCGGGATGGTCGATCCGCAGGAGCGCGTACGCCTCTAGCAGGTCGAGGGAGCCCTTGCGGGGCTCGATACCGCCGACGGTGAGGACGTAGGGGCCGAGGCGGGCGTGCCAGGCCTCTCGGTCCGCCGGGTCGGTGGCCGCGAAGCGGTCGTAGGCCACGCCGTTGGGGATCACCTGCGCCTTGATGCCCCAGCCCGCGGTGAGTTCGTCCGCGACCGCGCGCGAGACACAGATGTGGGCATGCGGCTCGACGACGGCCCGTTCGTGGCAGGCCGCCAGTTCGGGGGTGGTGAACTGGTCGAGGTGGTGCACGGTGCGGACGCAGCGGCCGCCCACCGCGTTGGCACTGATGCAGTCCTGGGCGTGGACGATGTCGTAGGTCGCCGCGAAGGGTTCGAAGGCGTCGCCGAGGACGGCGATGGAGCGCAGGATGCGCTCGCCGACGGTCTCGCCCGCGGGGCCGTCGGGGAACGGCACGATCCGTACGCGCACATCTGGGCCGACCTCGCGGAAGAAGCCGGAGTCGCCTCCCCGCCCCAGCGACCAGACCGTGACGTCCTGCGCTGCCGCCGCGAGCGCCTCGGCGAGGGCGAGGGTGTGCACGACGCCGCCGCGCGGCTTGGTGGAATAGCTGAGGAGGGCGATGTTCACGCGCGGGTCTCCCGGTAGGCGGTAGGGCGCCGTTCGTCGAGGTGGCGCAGGATGCGGCGGGCGCGGTCGATCTCTTCGGCGACGTCGACCTCGGCGACCGCGAGGCCTGCTTTGGCCCAGGTACGGGCGAGGATGTCGCCGCCGGGGCCGACGACCTTGGACTGGCCCAGGAAGCGCATGCCGCCCATGGCGCCGGTCTGGTTGGAGGAGGCGAGGACGACCTGGTTCTCGGCGGCGCGGGACTGGTCGTAGAGGTCGAACAGCTTGGCCTGGCGGTCCTGGGCCATGCGCGGGGCGCGGTTGGTGATGCTGGTGGGCCACGCGGACAGACAGGCGAGGATCTCCGCGCCGTCCAACGCCAGCGACCGTGCGGACTCCGGGAACGTCTTGTCGTAGTCGATGAGCATGCCGAGCCGGCCGACCGGGGTGTCGAAGGCGTCGAAGCGGTCGCCCGGCGCGTAGGCGGCGACTTCACCGGCCGGGAGGTGGACTTTGCGGTGGCGGCCGAGGATCCCGTCGCCGCTGACGCAGACGGCTGCGTTGTAGCGCTCGTCGCCGCCGTCCTCGCAGTATCCGACGCAGACCACCATCTCGGCTGCCAGGCGGGCGACGTGAAGGATCAGCGGGTCGTCCGGCTTGAGGGCTGGGGGCAGCGCCTCCGGGTCGGGGTGGCGCAGGTCGGCGAGGTAGCCGCCGAGCGCGGCGTCGGGCAGGACCAGCAGCCCGGCCCCCGAGGACCGGGCGTCGTCGATGAGTTTCGCGATGCGCGCGAGGTCGAACTCCAGGTCGCGGCCGAAGTGGGCGGCGGCGGCCGCGATCCGGATCGTGCTCATGTCCTGCCTGCTCCTGCGTAGGTGTAGGTTTCCGGGCGCCGGTCGCGCAGGTGCCCCATCGAGCGGCGGGCGGTCTCCAGGGCCTGGGCGACGTCGAGTTCTGCGATCGCCAGGCCGGCTTCGACACCGGTGTCGGCGAGGATGTCGCCGCCCGGGTCGACGACCTTGGCGCTGCCGACGAAGCGTAGCGACCCGAAGGTACCCGCCTGGTTCGCGGACACCCACACGATCTGGTTCTCCAGTGCACGGGCCCGGTCGAAGAGGTCGAAGCGGCGCTTCCAGCGGTCACCGGCGAGGTCGGTCACGGCGTTGGTGCGCGAGCCCGGCCAGGCCGAGACGACCACACCTATCTCGGCGCCGTCCAGGGCCAGCGCCCTCGCGGACTCCGGGAACGCCTTGTCGTAGCAGATCATCATGCCGATCCGCCCGACCGGCGTGTCGAAGGCATGGAAACGGTCGCCGGAGGCGTAGCTGGCGTCCTCGCTGAGCGGCTGGTGGACCTTGCGGTGGTTGCCGAGGACGCCGTCGCCGTTGACGCACACCACGCTGTTGTAGCGGGCTTCACCGGCCGCTTCGCAGTAGCCGGCGACGACCGTCATCTCGCCTGCCAGGGTGGCCAGTCGGCGGATCTCGGGGCCGTGGAGTGCGAGGGCGGGCGGGCCCTCGTCCAGTTCGCTGTCGTCGTCGAGACTCAGCAGATACCCGCCGAGGCACGCCTCCGGCAGCGCCAGCAGTTGTACGCCCTCGGCCCGGGCCTCCTTGATCAGCCGCTCGGCGATCGCGAAGTCCTCTTCCAGGTCACGGCCGAACTGGGCGGCCACGGCCGCCATACGCAGGGTGCTCATGCGGTCCCCATCCCGGTCACCGTGGAGGTGACCGCTTCTGTGATCTCTCCATCGGGCCAGCGCAGCCCGACCCCCTGTCCTTCTGTCAGCTCCCCGCAGACGGCGCCCATCGCGGGTCCGGCCGACAGGGGCGGGGCGCCCGGCATGTCGGTGGTGAGCATCGCGAAACCCGGAAAGCAGGTCAGCCAGTCGCCCATGGAGGCCGTATCCGGTCGGGGCACGGCGGCCACGTCGAGCACCGCCCCGCAGCCGCTCGCCTCGGCGAGCATGCCGAGGGTCCCGACGATCCCCGCCATCGACACGTCCTTGGCGGCGGCGGGCCTCGCGGCGGCCACCGCGCCGGTCATCGTGCGCAGTTCGTCCGTACGACGGTGGCTGGTGGAGTCCCACTGGCGGCCCCGGTAACCCGCGCGCCAGCTCCCGCCGAGGTCTGCGGTCAGGCGTACGGCATGTCCGGGACGCCCGCCGCCGCCCGGCACCGGCTGGTCGGTGCGGCCCAGGGCCGTCACCGACAGGGCGGCGGGCACGCCGAGTTGGGTGTGCCCGCCGAGGACCGGCACGCCGTACGCCTGCGCCGCGCGCCCCAGTCCGGCGAGGATCCGTGCGGCGTGCGCGGCGTCCTTCGCGCCCACGGCGTCGAGCAGTCCGAGCGGTGAGGCACCCATCGCCGCAAGGTCGTTGACGTTCACGAGGACCGAACACCAGCCCGCCCACTCGGGATCGCGCTCGACCATGGACGGCACGATCGCGTCGCAGGCGGCGATCACGTCCGTGCCGGGGACCGGGGCCCCGTCATCGCCTACGAAGCCGGGTCCGCCGGGGACGGACCGCGCGCTGGTTCCCAGGGCCCCGCCGACCGGGTCCCGGCCGAGGGCGCGGGCCGCCGCTGTGGGGAGGGCCGCGAGGAGTGGCCCGAGGGGCGCCTTGGTGGCCGCCACGAGATCCGCGATCCGCCCGATCGGCCAGCGCATCAGCACGTGTGGCGCGTCGGCGACCGTCGTCTCCCGCACCCGGTGCCAGCCGAGCCGCCTGAAGAGGACTTCGTTGCGGAGCTGGACCGTCGCGTCGAAACGCAGCACGCCCTCGGCCTCCGCCCGGGCGCAGGCCGCCCGGACGAGTGCGGCGCCGATGCCGTGCGGGCCACGGGCGCCGGGGGCGACGACGAGCCGGCCGCCGGCCCACCAGCCGATGTCGGGGCCGTCGGCGACAGGGCCGAGTCGTACGCCGCCGACGACGGTGCCGGCGTGGTCCCTGGCCACCAGCACGAGCGTACGAGGGTCGGCGTCGCGGTCGTCGAGGTCGTGGCCCGTGAACAGGCCCTGTACGTGGACGAACGCGTCCCGGCGCAGTCGGAGATAGGCGGCCACCTCACCTGTGTCAGCGGCCTGTTCGATGTGGAACGCGGGCCGGCGAGCGAGTGTGCTGCGGTCGCCGAGGAGCGCCAGGATGTCGACCGGCCAGTCCGCCGCAGGCGGTGCCGTGGAGCCGTCGAGGTTCACGGCCATCAGCCGCCCGCCGTCTTCAGCACGCTGCACGCCCCGCAGGCCGCGCAGCCGGCCTGCTGGTCGGCGCCGCTCATCGCGGCGGCGCGCAGTTTCGCGGCGACGCCCTCGGTGACGTACCGCAGCACCGATGCGCTCGGGGCACCGACCCCGTCACGGGCGGCGAGCGTGCCGCCCATCGGACGGAAGGGCACGACGAACGGGTACACGCCCCGGTCGATCAACTGCCCCGCACCCGCGATGAGTTCGTCGGGATCCTCGCCCAGGCCGATGAGCAGGTACGTGGAGACCCGGTTGGGTCCGAAGACGCGGACGGCCTCGTCCCACGCCGCCTCGTACTCGGACATCGGGACGGTGGACTTGCCGGGCATCCAGTGGCGCCGCACCTCGTCGTCGAGGGATTCGACGTGGATGCCGATGGCGGTGGCCCCGGCCGCGTGCAGCTCGCGGATCCAGGACAGGTCGCCGGGCGGTTCGCACTGCACCTGGATGGGCAGTCCGGGTACCGCTTCCAGTACGGCTCGCACGGACCGTACGAGATTCCGTGCGCCCCGGTCCGGTCCGGTCGTCGTGCCCGTGGTCATCACCATCTGCTGCACACCGTCCAACCGCACCGCCGCTTCGGCTACTTCGGCAAGCTGGGCGGGAGTCTTGGCGGCGACCGTCGCTCCGGAGCGCAGCGACTCCTCGATGGTGCAGAAGCGGCAGCGGTCGGACTCGGCGTAGCGGATACAGGTCTGGACGATGGTGGTGGCGAGGACGTCGGCGCCGTGCAGACGGGCGATCTGTTCGTAGCGGATGCCGTCTGCGGTCGTCAGGTCGTAGAACCTCGGACGCTGTACGGCCTTGAACGTGAGCCCGGTCTCCTCGTCTCCGAGCCACACCTTGCCGTCGCGTACGGAGTAGGGGCTGTCGGGGTTGGTGGGCAGCGCGGCGTTGGCACCGTCGACGAGGACGTGTCCGTCGTCGCTGGGCCCCGCGCCGTCCGGCCGTCGCACAGGCGCGTCCAACGCGACGCCGTGCAGGGCCAGTTCGGCGCGGGTCATGATCCGCACGTCCACCGCCGTACTGGTCGTATCGGTGCCAACGCTCACGGCGTGCCCCTTACAGCTGGTAGGTCGAGTTGATGATGGCGCCCTTGCGCGCGTAGTGGATCAGCGCGTCCTGGACGTCGAGGGGGTGGGTGGGGATGACGCCCTCGATGAGGTCCTCCTCGCGGGCGCCGTGCAGGGACAGGCCGAAGCGGCAGCAGAAGACCTTGCCGCCCTCGGCGATGAACGTCTTGAGCTGGTTGTTGATGTTGTGCTCGCCGGGGAAGGCAGAGTTGCCGACCGTCGGGAAGCCGCGCGTGGCAAGGCAGTTCAGGGAGCCGGGGCCGTAGAAGTAGATGGCCGTCTCGAAGCCCTTGCGCAGTGCGCGGGTGGCCTGGAGCACGGCGACGAAGGAGACCGAGGACTCGTGGGCGATGCCGTGGACGAGGGTGAAGTAGGTCTCGCCGTCCTCGGCCATGTAGTCGGGGAAGACCTTGGTGGCGCCGTAGATGCTGGTGCCCTCGGGCAGAGACGGGTGGGGGATCTCGTTGAGGGACTTCTGCTCGATCTCGGAGAGTTCGACGGTTTCGGACATGGATGTCTCCCTGGATGCGGTGTGGTGGAGGTCGCTGTAGGCGGTCTGGTGGGGTCGGTGGTCAGTCGTAGAGCGCGGCGAACGTGCCCCGGAAAACCAGTTCGCCGAGTTCGCCGCCGCCGGTCGCTTCGGCGAGCCGGGCGTACTCGCCCGTGAAGTCGCCCCACGGCTGGTCGCTGGCGAAGAGCACGCGGTCGTGACCGATGCCGCGGCGCTCGATCTCCTGGGCCAGCCAGCGGGGAGTGAACCCGATGGCCCAGGAGAGGTCGGTGTAGACGCGCTTGCCGCCTTCGATCCAGTCGAAGAAGCGTGAACCGACAAGCTTGATGTGGCCGCTCATCCCGCCGCCGAAGTGCACGAGATGGACGGGGACTTGGTCGCCGTACCAGTCCACCAGGTTGCCGACCTCGTCGATGTCGGAGGCCGCGCCGGGTGACGTGTGGACGTGGACGACCAGGCCGTGCCGGCCGGCCTCCTGGAAAATCCGGTCCAGCATCGGACGGCAGGCCGGATCGGTAGGGCGCCCGCCCAGCAGGAAGCTCAGCTTCAGCGCCTTCACGCCTCGCTCCCCCGCCAGGGCGAGGGCGCGCTCGGTGCGCTCCGCGTCCTCCGGGCGCGGCGAGACCCACAGTCCGGCCCGGACACGGTCGTCGCTCTGAGCGGCCTCGACGGCCAACTCGTTGAAGGAGAAGGCGAGCGCGGGGTCGGGGACACCGTAGTTGGGGATGACCAGGGCGCGTTCGGTGCCCTCCGCGTCCAGGTCGGCGATCAGCTGCTTGACCGTGGCGCGGGCGGTGGTATCGGGGTTGACGGGCGGGCCGCCGTAGAAGGGGTAGGCGGGCAGGACACCGATGTGGCGGTGTGCGTCGAAGACCATGACCGGATACGTCCTTCAGCCGATCGGGAGCGCGGAGGTGAGTTCCGTGGGGGCGCCGGTGAGGGTGCCGCAGACGTCGGCCATGCGGCGCGAGACATCGATGTGGTTCGCCAGGAACTCGGCGTCCCGGCCCACCGCCTCAAAGCGCCCGGAACCCCAGGAGTACTGCCAGGGCAGGCCCAGGAAGTGCAGGCCGGGGGTACTGGTGGCGCCCCGCCAGTGCATCGGGTAGCCGCGGCCGTCGAAGACGGGTGCCTCGATCCACCGGTGGTCACGGCGGAACCCGGTCGACCAGACGACCGAGGTGATGCCGGCCTCGGCCAGGTCCAGCGCCTCGGGCTGCTCGGAGGGTTCCCACACCGGGACGTAGCGGGGCTCGTCGGGAGTCTGGATCCCCCGTGCGGTGATGAACGCGTCGATGCTGTCCTTGATGCCTTCGGCGACGGCGTCCGCCCGGTCGAGGTTGACCTTCAGGTCGTCGGCGAAGGCGAGTGCCGTGCCGTCGATGCCGGTCAGCCGCCCGTACAGGCGCATTCCGTCACGGGCGAAGGCCCGCAGGTCGATGTCGCGGCCACCATCGCGTCCGGTGACGTAGTGGTTGACCCGCATCCGGACAGCGCCGGCGTCGTCGAACTCGTCGATGCCCTTGTTGTAGTAGCCCATGTCGTCCAGCCAGGCGACGCAGTCGCGGCCGCGGTAGAAACGGGCGACCCGCGGTGCGCCGCCGACGGCCAGGTGGACCTGTCGGCCGGCCAGGTGCAGGTCCTCGGCGATCTGGCCGCCGGACTGCCCGGTGCCGACCACCAGGACGCCGCCCGCGGGCAGTTGATCCGGGTTACGGTAGCGCGAGGAGTGGATCTGCTCGATGTTCGCGGGCAGCCGCTCGGCCAGACGCGGAACGGACGGCGTATGGTACGGGCCGGTGGCCACGACCACCTGATCGGCAGTGAACTCCCCCTCGCTGGTAGCGAGTTCGAAAACGCCACCGGCACCCCGGCGCAGTCCGGTGACGGACACCCCCTCCACCAGCGGGGGCCGGAAGTGGGCCACGTAATCCTCCAGGTAGCGGACGATCTCGTCGCGGACCATGAAGCCGTCGGGGTCGCTGCCCTGGTACGGGTAACCGGGCAGCTTGCACTGCCAGTTGGGGGTCACCAGACAGAACGAGTCCCAGCGACGCTCGCGCCACTCGTGGCCGACCCGGTGCCGCTCCACGACGACATGGTCGATGCCGCGTTCGCGCAGGCAGTAACTGACCGACAGTCCCGCCTGACCGCCGCCGACGACCGCCACCGGGTAGTGGGCCCCGGCCAGCCGGGGGCTCACCGTGCGCTCCCGTCGGCGTTGCTCAGGGCTTCGACGGTGACCTCGGGCCGGTCCAGGGAGGCATACGCGGCCGCGGTCTCCTCGATCTGCGCCAGCTGGTCGAAGGCCCCGGTGCACACGAACCCGTACTTCTCGCGGACCCGCTCGCTCGCGATACCGAGCGCCGTCCGGCTCCGCTCCAGGAAATCCCCGAGTTCGTACACGCCACCTGTGGTGAGATAGTCCTCGATTACCGTGGAAGGTGAGTAGCAACGCTGGGTCTCGCCGTCGGGCCAGCGCACATGGAAATACAGCTCAGGCATGAAATCCTCCATGCGGGGCGCCGAGGTTTTGAGGCCTCGCCGCTGCTTGTGAAGACCACTCCAGCCAGCGGGAATTACCGAATGAGGTCATCCGGAATAAAGCAGGGTTACGGAATTCTCACCACGCACATGCATTCGACTGCACGGAATTGCCTCAGAGGCAAGAATGGCGGCGCAAAAGAACTCCAGCCAGGGAGAATTCAACTTTCCGGGGTCCGGGAAACGGGTCGGGAAGCCAGTAGGTCATCCGGTCGGGCACCGCGGCGAAGGTGATCAGACCGGTCCGATGTCGCCCTGGTCGATCTGCCGGGCCAGGTCGTGCAGGTGGACCGCGAGCTGGAGTCCCAGGGCGTTGTCGGGCCGCTGCCAGCCTGTCCGAGCAGCCCGCCGATGCGCTCGATCCGCTTGAGAAGCGTGTCGGTGTGGATGTGCAGGGCGCGGACGATGCCGGCGACGTTGCGGGAGCGGGCGAAGCAGGCGGTGAAGGTGCCCACGAGGTCGGTTCCCCGCTCGTCGTAGGCGGCGATCCGGCCGACGGCCCCGAGTTCCGGACGCCAGGGACGAGGCGTCGGCGATGAGGAATGATCAGGAAACGGCTCCTGACCCTGGTCCAAGATCAACCTTTTCGCTAGCATCCGTTCGCTCTCGATTCACCTGCGTCCGACGCCCGTTGCACTCGCCGGCCGCAGGTGCGCCACCGTCAATCAGAGGATCACCAGGATGAAGAAGCACTCCAAGCTCATAGGCGCCGCTGCCGCAGGCATGCTGGCCGTACTCGCGGTGGCCGCCCCCGCCTCCGCCTCTACCTACACCGTCACCTACCCCGGCCCCCACGCCGGCGACCTGTGCACCGATGAGCCGAACTACTGTGACGGGTCCGCGTCGTTCGTCCGTGACGGCGAGCACCTGCTGGTCTGGGACAACAATGCCGACGGCCACTCGGTGATGGTCATGTACTACCGGTCCGACAGCGGCAACACGCAGATCAGAGACTGGAACCAGTATGGATATGGATCCCGGCTTGACATCAACATGAGCCTTCCGGAGTCCGGCTGGGTCGAGTACCGGGTCTGCCTCGGTGAATACCCCACCCAAACCTACGACATGAACTCGTGTTCGGGCTGGCTGCACGAGAGCGCCTCCTGACCCGTTCGCCCGCCAACCGTGGCGAGCGCCGGCTGCCGATCCGCGTGACCGGCAGCCGGTCGCGGTCTGCACCGTCACACGGCGCTGTCCACCAGCGGGCCGGGGCCGAACCAGGCAGTGATCAGCTCACCCTGCGGCAGTCCCGCCAGGTCTCCACCGCCCAGGCCGCCTCGGCCGGCCCGCGCCCCCAGTCGGAAGCCGCCTGGCACAACGCGGTAGCGAGCCTTTCCCACCTCACGCTGACGCGTGGTGAAGGACGAGGAAAGCTCGAGGCAGGTCAAGCAGCCGTTCTCGTCGGCCGCCTGTTTTACTTCGCGCATGAGTACAGCTTTCTGCACCCTCCTCGGCATGGTGATCGGGTCAATAGTCGTGGCATGGCGCGTGCGGCGGACCGCTGCCCGGGCTGCAGCAGGGGCCGTCGTCTCCTTCCCGGTCGGGGCCAACCTGCCCGCCGAGGGACGCCGATACAGCCTGGGCCGGGTGCAGACCGGACGCGAGTTCCGATGGGAGCCCCGCTGGTCGCGGACGCGGCTGCGCGAACTCCCGACAGACCTGCGATACGTCCGCGCACGCGAAACGACCCTGCGGGAAATGTTGTGGCTCCCGTCCAGCGCGCTGGTGATCGAATGCGAATCCTCCGCCGGGCCGGTACGGCTGTGGGCCCACACCCAACAGGCGGTACAGGTGGTGGAGATGATCCGCCGTACAGAGGCCCCGAACGTGAACAGCCCAGGACACCCACGCAACGCCTGAACACCTGCAACCCCCTGCGCCCATGACATCCCACGCCATGACGGTCCCGGTCGAGCAGTACTGACACGAAACCAACTCAGGCCTTGCCCAACCTGCCACTCCGCTCCGGCACTTCGTCCTCCCTGCCGATCAGGACACCCTCCGCAGGCGTATCCCAGGCGACACTGCGCTCGGCCCCGACCACCTGTTTCGTCTTCAACACCTTGAGCACTACGCTGGGATGGCTTGATCGTCCGGCGCATCTTGATCGCTGCTGGGCATGGTGATTGGCTGGCGGCATGACTGATCTGGGCCCTGCCGCCTCGCCACCGGGGCCTCCCCCAAGGCCGGGTAGTTAGCTTTTTCGCAGGTCACGCAAGCCAGTTGAAGGATTTCCGACTGAGAACAACGGAGCTCGTTGGTACAGGCAGTCGTCCAAGACAGCTTGTATCCGAGGAGCTCCGTTGCCTTCGCATTGTGTCGTGCCGCCCGCACTGACGACCATCACACGTACGGTTACGGTGGCCGGGGGCCGGTTCGCACCGGGGCATCTGGGAGAGCTGACGGCGGTCGTGCCGTTCGAGCTCGTGGACGCGGTCCTTGCGGAGGCGAGGGCGGTGCAGCGGCGGCTGCGTGATCTTCCGTCGAGGGTCGGGGTCTACTTCCTGCTGGCGATGTGCCTGTTCCCCGAGGTCGGCTACCGGCTGGTCTGGGACAAGCTGACCGCGGGCCTGTCCGGGATGCCCGTGGTCTGTCCGTCGGCGAAGGCGTTGCGTGACCTGCGCCGACGGATCGGCAGCGCACCGGTACGGGAGTTGTTCGAGGTGCTGGCCGGGTTGCTGGCCCGGCCGACGACGCCAGGGGCGCGTTTCGGTCCGTTCCGGATGGTGTCGTTCGACGGCTGCAGTTCGCTGAGGGTCCCCGATTCAGAGCGGAACCGGGCCTGGCTGGGCAGGACTTCGCATCATGGCTATCCGACGCTGGAGCTGATGACGCTGGTCGAGACCGGCACCCGGGCTCTGGTCGGCGCGGTGTTCGGTCCCACTGCTGAGGGCGAGACGAGCTACGCTCGCCGACTGCTGCACCTGCTGCGGCCGGACATGCTGGTGTTGTGGGACAAGGGATTCGACAGCAACGCCTTCCTCGCGCAGGTCACCGACACCGGCGCCCAGGTCTTGGGACGGCTCCGCAACAACCGGCGCACGCCGGTCCTCACCCGCCTCGTCGACGGCTCCTACCTCTCGGTGATCGGCACCGTGAAAGTGCGGGTCATCGACGCACAGATCGCCGTGACCTGCGCGGACGGCACGTCCTTCACCGGGTCCTACCGACTCGTCACCACCTTGACCGACGCCCGCCGTCACCCCGCCACCGCGCTGGTGGGTCTCTATCACCAGCGGTGGGAGCATGAATCGGCGTACTACGCGCTCCGCCACACGATCATGAACGGGCGCAATCTGCGCTCGGGTGACCCGGCCGGCATCGAGCAGGAGATGTGGTCCCTGCTCACGCTCTACCAGGCCCTGCGCACCGTGATGGTCGGTGCCGCCGAGTCCCTCCCCGGCACCGACCCGGACCGCTGCTGTTTCAGCATCGCGCTCCAAACCGCCCGCGACCAGGTCGTCCAGGCCGCCGGCATTGTCACCGCGGACACCGAGCCGGACACGCTCCTCGGGACGATCGGCCGCCGGATCCTGACCGGCCTGCTCCCGCCCCGCCGGCAGCGGGTCAGCACCCGCAAGGTCAAGTCACCGATGTCCCGCTACAGCGAGCGCCACGCCGACGGCCGGCCCGACACCAGCCGCACTGTCACCCGCCTCGACGTCACCGTCCTCGAACCCGTGGATCAACCCCTGCTGCCCACGGCCTCCCGGGACGACCGACACGCCACCTCTGTCGCGCGGCGCCGACACCGCATCCTGGCCCTGCTCCAGGAAGACCCGACGCGACTCTGGCAGCCCCGTGAAATCGCCGCCCAATTCGGCGACATCACCCTGGAAACCATGTACAGACAACTGAATCGGTGGGCCGCCAGCGGCCTCATCCACAAGCTCGGCCCCGGCCTCTACGCCGCAACACCATGGTCTCCAGCCTCACTTGCGTGACCTGCGAAAACGCTAACTACCCGGCCTTGGGGCCTCCCCCTTGATCGTGGACATCGATTCTCATGCAGCCATGGTCACCGTCATGGATCTCTGGTCGTAGGCGATCGGGCAGCTCTGCTGGGCGACCGGATCAGCGACGGACGCGGTAGCGGATG
The DNA here is from genome assembly GCF_044742595.1 of Streptomyces sp. NPDC087859. Taxonomy (NCBI): domain Bacteria; kingdom Bacillati; phylum Actinomycetota; class Actinomycetes; order Kitasatosporales; family Streptomycetaceae; genus Streptomyces; species Streptomyces sp. NPDC087859. Next base: position 69,958 of record NZ_JBIUUU010000031.1, read on the forward strand.
TGGGTGGCCTCCGGCGTGTCGATCACCTGGGCGATCTCCAGCTCGATCTCCGAGGGCAGGACGTCGAACAGTCGTCGTCCGCGGCCGAGCAGCACCGGGATCTGGTGGATCTGCACCTCGTCCAGGACTCCGGCTTCCAGCGCTCGTTGCCCCGTGTACGCACCGCGCACCTGCACGTCCTTGTCGCCGGCGGCGGCCTTGGCCTGGGCCATCGCGCTTTCGATCCCGTCGTTCACGTAGGTCACCAACGGATAGCCCCAGCGGGCGGCCGGGCCGGGCGGGCGGTGACTGGGCACGAAGATCGGGAGGCCTCCATGATCGCCGCCCCAGTGATCCATGAGTTCGGCGGTCCGCCGTCCCGCGAGTACCGCACCGGCCGCGTTCCACTCCTCCTGGAACCGCGCGGCGGTCCGAGCGGACTCGCCTTTGGCGTCGGCCCACTTGTGCAGCCGCTCGCCGTCCTCACCGCCCAGGAAGTCGTCAGGGTCGGCGATGTACCCGTCGAGAGACACCGACATATCGAGCACTGATGTAGACACTTCAATCTCCTGTTGTATCGATCCAGACTGGTTTCCATGCTGTAGACCTGGCATGGCTGCCTTACTCATCGGGCACGGCCTATTGCGAATCACTCGGGTGCCACTCTCGCCGAAGACAGACGCGACACGCCGCGAAACAGCTGTGACTGTCCTTCGGCCTCGAGCCTGGTCTGGATGGACGTCACGAACAACGGCGGGGCCTCGTGGATCCAGCGCGGCCCGTTCTACCTGTCGTCGGCCACGGCAGAATCACGACCGCGGCCTACCCGACCAGCAGCTCGTCGAGCCGAGCCTTCCGTGTCTGCGCGAAGGCGACCATCCCCGTCAGGGAGACCACCATCACCTGCACCCCCTGGCGGTAGCCACCGACGCCCGGTTCAGGACCTGTCCCACCGGCCTTCCACCTGGGTGTACGAGGCCACGATGTTGGTGACGCCGTCACGTAGTCGGGCAGCTGGCGGTTGCCCTCCCGCGCCCCTGTGCGGCCGGTGGTAGTTGTAGTGGACGTTCCACATGTTGAGCGCCTGGCTTCACTGGTCTTCGGATTGCCAGGTCCTGGCGTAGAGGAACTCCTCGGCAAGGATCCGGTTGTATCGCTCTGCCTCGCCGTTGTGGCAGGGCGTGTATGGAGCGATCCGCTGGTGCCGTGACCCGAGGAGAGCCCGAGCGAAGGCGTCGGCTCGGTAGCAGGAGCCGTTGTCGGTGACGATCCGCTCGATGCGGGTGATGCCGTGTGCCGCAAACCAGGCGCGCGCTCTGTGCATGGACGCAATGGCGGTGCTGGCCTTCTCATCGCTCAGCGATTCGGGTAGCGAGTCGGCTGTACCCATCGACGGCCGAGTGCAGGTAGGCGTATCCGGCGCGCTGGCCCTTCCGCTTCCGACGCTCGGCAGCCTTGGCTTGATCGCTCCCTCGACCATGGGCTCGCCAACCGCCGCCGTCGGGGATCCGCCCGACCTCCTTCACGTCGATGTGGACCATGTGTCCGCGCCGGCGGGCTTTGATCCGCCGTGGCTCGCGGTTGGATTCTCCGTTCGGGTCGAGGAACCGGCGGTGGTTCAATCCGAGTGTGTGCGGATGCCGTGAGGCGGTACGGCGGCTGATCGTCCAGCCGTCTTCTGGCAGCTCAAAGGCGATTCGGGAGGTGGACGACTTGTTCCTGCGTCGCAGGTCCTCGAACTGCGCGACGACGTCTGCGCTGGTTGCGGTCGGCTGGCGGGACGGAGTCGAGGACCGGTCGAACAGTCCGAGGTCCCCGTGTTGCCGATAGCGGTTAACTCACCTCGAGGCGCACGCCCGAGAGATGCCCATCTCGGCGGCGACGTGCGCGATTGGTCGGGTGCGGCAGCGTTCGATCAGGCGACGGCGGCCTTCGATGGACAGCGGCGCATTGCGGTGAACCATCCGTGTCAGCCAGCGTCGGGGCGCATCGCGGCCGCGGTGTCCGTGGCGACGGTGAGCGGGTCGGTGAGCGGTCGGCCGAGTAGTTGGGCGAGGTCGGGGCTGGTGGTGCTGAGGAACCCGTGGCGGACGCTGGTCGCGATCGAGGCGAGCATCGGCGGCTGGAACGGCAGTAGCGCCTCGTCGGCGAGGAGTTGGGCCCGGTACTCCCCGAGCCCGATGGTCCGGTGCGCGACTCCGAGGGATGCGGCGATGCCGACGGCACTGATCGGTTCGCCGACCAGGTCGTAGGTCTTGCCAGCGTGCGAAGTCGGGTTGCTGGCCACGACGGCTGCGGCCGCGGCCAGGTCCGCTCGCGCCACAGCGGCGAGCGCGCCGTCGGCGAACGCTGATTCCACGCCGTCAGCAGTCCAGGTCAGGAGCGCCCCGAAGAGTTCGGCGTACAGCCCGTTACGCAGGACCGTCCACCCAAGTCCACTGACCTTGATCAGCTGCTCGGTGACCCGATGGGCGAGCGCGAAGCCGAGGTGGTCACCGCCGCCGGTGAGGCTGGTGTAGACCACGTGGCTCACGCCATCGCGCACCGCAGCGTCCAGAGCTGCCTGATGCCGGGTGATGACCTGGTCGTCCTCGGCGTACCCCGCCGAGACGAAGACCAGCGTGGAAACGCCGGTGAGGTCGAGGCTCGTGGGGTCGTCGAAGTCGAGTCGCCGCTGCCCTTCTGCGGGCGATCGAGTGCCGCCCAGGGCGGGCACGTGGCGCTCGGCCAACTCCTGGAGCGTGAGGGAGGCGAGCTGTCCGTTCGCGCCGGTCACCATGATCATTGTGGTTCTGTCCCCTACCGTGGTTCTCTTCAGTAACTACGGTGAGATCTTCAACCGGCCCAGGTCGCCCCACAAGGAGGCAGTTTCGTGTCAGTGACGCACACCGAGGTAACCGCTGGACCCGCTGAACTCGAACCCTGCGGACAGCAGGACCACCCCGACTGCGGGATCCGCGACGTCCTCGACCGGGTCGGTGACAAGTGGTCGGTCCTCGTCATCGTCGAGCTCGCCAGCGGCCCACAGCGCTTCCGGCAACTTCAGCGCGCCATTGATGGGATCTCTCAGCGCATGCTGACCCTTACGGTGCGCCGGCTGGAGCGAGACGGTCTGGTCCTTCGGACCGTGTATCCGACCGTACCGGCCCAGGTCGACTACAGGCTCACCGAGACGGGCGCAAGCCTGACCCACCTCGTCAAGGCACTTGCCGACTGGTCCCTCGAACACCGGGCCCACATCGCTCGCGCCCGCGAGTCCTACGACAGCGAGCACCCCGACAACGAGATCCGCTGATCAGCGAAACGTCATCAACCGCCTGACCCGCAACATCTAGGCATCGCCCGGCTTAACAACCTGGCACTCACTCAATGACTCCGGTATCCGGCCGACGGTCTGACGATGATCGGGCACCTCTCGCTCCCGACCGGCATCGACCGCCGGCCCGCGGTGCTGCTCGGCCCCGAGGGCACGGGACTCAGCGACGTCGAGCGCCGCCGAGCCGATGCTCTCGCTGAGCTGGCAAGCCCTTCGATGTGCGCGGTGAAATCGTCGCCCTCGGCGGCGACGGCCACCGGGCCGAGCGCACCGGTCAGGACGATGTCGCCGGCCCGCAGCGGGTCGCCGAGCCCGGCGAGGGTGGGGAGGCGAGCCAGAAGGCGGCGGAGAGGGGGACTGCCCAGGCAGTCGGCGGCGGTGCCGTCGCAGACCACCTCGCCGTTCTTGGTGAGGGTCATCGTCACGACCCGCAGGTCGACGCGGTCCAGGGGGACGGGGGTACCGCCGAGGACGTACAGGCCGCAGGAAGCGTTGTCCGCGACGGGGTCGACGATGGTGATGTCCCAGTCGACGATGCGGCTGTCGACGATCTCCAGTGCGGGCAGCGCGAACGTCGTGGCGCGCAACAGGTCGGCGACGGTCGGGGCGCGATGCGGCAGGTCCGTGCCCAGCACCAGGGCGACCTCAGCTTCGACCTTCGGCTGGAGGAGTCGGCCGGGGGCGATCGGCTGACCCTCGGGCACCGCCATGTCGGCGAACAGTGCGCCGAAGTCCGGCTGGTCCACGCCGAGCTGCCGCTGCACGGCGGGGGACGTCAGTCCGATATTGCGGCCCACCAGGCGCCGCCCGGCGGTGACCCCGCGCTCGACGTGCAGGCGCTGCACGGCGGCGTAGCGGCGGTCGCCTGTCGTCGCAGGGCGGCGTCTGCGGCGACCGCCGCGGTCACCTCACGGCCTTGGCCTCCGGGCCGCCCCGGAGGAGAGACTCGGGGCGGCCCGGAGGCCAAGGACGGTGAGGTGTTCCGGCTGAGGATCCGTGTGGCCGTGGACCACGCCCGTGCCCTGCGCGTCTCGCGCCGCCGGGCTCCTGCCCGACGCACCCGGCGGGCGACCTGGCGGATGCGTCTCCGGCGATCCAGTGGACGCCCCGCCAGCGATCTATCGGGTGGCCCCGGTGTGCTCCCTCACAGTCGCCGCCTCGCTCTCCGCCGTCCCGGCGCCCGGCTCGGCGCTCTGCTTCGCGAAGCCGCGCCGACCCGGCAGGATGGCGAGGACGATCAGTGTTCCGGCGGCCATGATGATTGCGCCGATGAGGCTGGTCTGGGCGACTCCGTGGGCGAAGGCCTGGTGGACGGCGTCCACGGCGGCCTGGGCCTGCTGGGGCCCGGCGGAGGGATCCTGCGCGACCCGCTCCGCGACGGCCAGGCCGGCGCCGACCGAGTCCTTGGCGGTCTCCATCGCCTCCGCCGGGAGCCGGTTGCCCACCAGGTCGGTCAGCTCGTCCCGGTAGGCCGTGCCCAGCAGCGAGCCCAGCACCGCGATGCCCAGCGCCCCGCCCAGCTCCAGCGCGGTGTCGTTGACCCCGCCGCCGACGCCCAGCTCGGACTCGGGGAAGGAGCCCATGATCGTGTCGGTCGCCGGGGAGATGGCCAGTCCGAGTGCGAGGCCCAGCATCATCAGCGGCACCAGGAAGTCCCCGTACGTCGACCCCTTGTCGATCTGGGTGAGCAGGAACATGCCCGCCGTGCCGATGGCCATGCCGGTCACGGCCATCACCCTCACCCCCAGCTTCGGGGCGAGCACCCCGGTCACCGCGGACCCGAGGAACACCGCACCGCCCAGCGGCAGCAGCCGTACACCCGTGTCCAGGGCTCCGTAGCCGAGGACGAACTGCAGGAACTGCGTCGAGTAGTAGATCACGGCGAACATGCCGAAGAAGAAGAACATCACCGCGAGCATCGAGCCGCTGAAGGGCCGCAGCGCGAACTTTCGGACGTCCAGCATCGGGTGCGGGTGACGCAGCTCCCAGGCGACGAAGGCGACCAGACCGACACCGGCGACCACGGCGGCGGTGACAGGGCCGACGCCCCAGCCGGAGTGCGGGCCCTCGATGGCGGCGTAGATCAGGGAGCCGACCGTGACGATCGACAGCAGACCACCGACGTAGTCGATCCGGCTCATCCCCTCCGCCTTGGACGGCGGTACCAGGGCGAGCGCGCCGAACACGGCGAGGACGGCGATCGGCACGTTGATCAGGAAGGTCGAGCCCCAGGCGTGGCCCTCAAGCAGCCAGCCGGAGACCAGCGGGCCGACGGCTACCGCCACCCCGGAGGTCGCGGCCCAGGCGGTGATGGCCTTGGCCCGCTCGCTCCGGGGGAAGGTCGCGACCACCAGGGACAGCGTGGCCGGCATCACGACCGCGGCACCCACACCCATGATCGCGCGGGCCACGATGACCAGCGAGGTCTCGTCGACCATGCTCCCCATCACCGAGCCGCCGGCGAAGATCAGCAGACCCAGCACCAGCGCACCGCGCCGGCTGTACTTGTCGCCGATCGCGCCCAGCACCAGCATCAGCGCCGCGTACGGAACGGTGTAGGAGTCGACGACCCACTGCAGATCACTGCTGCTCAGACCCAGGTCGGTGGTCATGTCGGGGGCGGCGACGATCAGCGACGTGTTCGCCATCACCGTGATCAGCAGGCTCAGGCACAGCACGAGCAGCGCCCACCAGCGCCGCGCGTACGGCCCGGTCATCTTCTCCACGGGGGTATTTGCAAGGAAGGGCATCAGTAGCTCCTGAGAGGGACGGGCGGATGAGCGGAAACACTTAATTGCCCATCGATGTGCAGACTAGTTTATTGCCCCTCGGTGTGCAACTATCGCGATGACTCCCTCCTCCCACCCGCCCTCGAGGTACCGACGTGACCAGCCGACCAGCACGAACACCGACGATGAGGCCGAGACGGTCTCCGGCCCGGCCCAACGAGACGCCGCCCCCTCCTGCTCCGACTTCATCCCCCTCACCGACTTCGACCGCGACTTCGGCGCAGCGTCGCGACGCGCGGGCCACCCGTGCTCGGATCCTCGACGCGGCTCGGCGGGAACTGTCCCGCGACCCCGACAGCAGCCTGGAGGACATCGCCGGTGCCGCCGGTGTGGCCCGGCGCACCGTGTACGTCCACTTCGCCGGCCGGGCCGCGCTCGTCGAGGGCCTTGCCGCCGAGGCCGCGGAGGCGATCCGGCGCGCCGTCGCGGGTGCCCCGGCCCCGACTCCCGACGCCGTCGCGGACCTGGCGCGATTCCTCCTCATGGTGTGGCCCGTCGGCGACCGTTACCGCGCCCTCATCCGGCTGGCCCGCGGCCATGACCTCGCACGCGCACGCGTCGACGAACTACTGGCCCCCGCCCGCGACATGGCCACGAGGGTCTTCGCCCACGGCCGCCGACAGGGCGTCTTCCAGACCACCGTCCCGCCCGATCCGCTCGCCCGAGCCATCGAGGCCCAAGTGCTGACCCTGCTCGACTGCGCAGACTGCGGCCTGTGGTCCGACGACGGCACCGGCGCCGCCACCGCCGCCCTCATCGCCGCGGGAGTCGCCCCGGACACAGCCGCCGCGAAGGTCGATCAGGTACGGAAGTCCGGGTCGCCCCCGAGTCCCGTCTGAAGCCCCGTGCCCGTACACCACTCACCCGAATGTCCGCCCCGCACTCCCCGCCCCCGAACTCCCTTTGAAGGAATGGCGGAGGCGACCGCCTTCCTGTCGTACGCGGACCTGTCCTCTGCCTGGAACTGCACCAGGGCTACGGCGCCTCCGGCAACCGCGTCATGTTCAAGGACTTCAAGGTCGCGGGCCGCGTCGCCCTGCCCGAGGCCGGTGAGAAGTTGCTCGTCCAGGTCTTCGCCGAGCCGCTCGCGCCACGGAACATCCCCGACGGCCTCCGACTGCGCTCGGTCACCACCACGGAGCAGGGCCTCACCGCCCACTTCTCCGGCAAGTCGGGCACCTTCCGCCGCGACGATGCCCGGGACACCTCGTCGAACGGGTCAGTCGGAGATAAATCAGGTGCCGTGGGCAGGGAGAGCCGTAGCCATCGCCGACGCGACCTCCTCGACCACCGCGCTCGCCCGATCCTCCGGCACGCCGGCCGCGATGAGGGTGGCCGTGGCGATTCGGTGCCCGTCGTCCTCCAGCGCGCCGGTGTTGACGGACTCCACCAGAGCCACGATCAACGCCATCAGGCCGGCGCTCTGCACGGCCGGTGGCAGATGGGAGTGGAAGACGCCGTCCCGCTGCCCGCGCTCCACGATCCCGGTGACGGCCTCCCGGGCCGGCGCGAGCACCTCGGCGACGCGCTCGGCGCCGAGGTCCCGCCGGGTGAGCGCCAGCAGCATGCGGTAGCGGTCGCCCACGGGCCACATCCGGAGTACGCACCGCGCCAACGCCTGCTCGGCCGACTCCCCCGGCTCCGGCCTGGCCTCCACCGTGTTCCGCAACGTCTCGGCGGCTTCCTCGGCGAGCGCCTCCACCAGCGCCGCCCGCCCCGGGAAGTGCCCGAAGAGGGTGCGCCGGACGACCCCGGCGGCCCGCGCCAGCTCCTCCAGCGTGACATCGGGGTTCCGCCCCAGCTCCTCACGGGCCGTGGCCAGGATGCGCGCCCGGTTGGACCGCGCATTACGGCGCACCGGCTCGCGGGCCACGGGCTTGCTCACGAAGAACCTCGCAGTATCAACGGACGGACGAACGCCCCCCATTTTGTCACGACGAGCCGAAGCCCCCGTATCACGCCCCAGCGGCCGCTGCCTCACGCGGGACCCACCCCACCTCATGGCCCCGAGGCTCGGCCGAAGCGGAACCGAGCGCGCCCGGTGAGGTCCTCGCGCTTGTTCCTCGACCAGAGCCCCGGCGCGCCGGGCGCCGCCGACCTCATCCGTCGCGGCCATCCCACCGGCCGGAACACCGCCTGCCCGTTGATGGTGAGCAGGGCCAGCCCGGTGTCGGACGGGTCGGGGAAGACCGCGGTCGAGTGCGCTTAACGGCCGTCGTCGATGAACATCTCGTCGCACGTGCGGTCGACGAGGACGCGCAGGCAGACCGTGCGGGCGGACAGGTCGAAGGGCGTCCGGCTCTGCTGCCAGCGGCCCGAGGCATCGGGGCGGTGGTGTAACCGCGGTTGACGAAGGCGTAGTCGCCGTAGACCCCCCACGTCGACGTGCCGCCCGCCGTCCTCCGGGCGCCGCAACTGCAGCCCGGCATTCGCCAGTTGGTCCCAGGTCAGTCCTTCTGGTCCCTGTCGGGGATGCCTTGCCGGCGGGAAGGAATGAGGTGCCGGTGCCCGAGGACCACGTCCCGGGGTGGCCGTGGAAGCGGCCCCGGCGGCGTCGACCGCCGAGCCGATCCGGATCGGGTACGCCCGCTGCTCGATCGCGAAGCAGGAGTTGCAGAGCCAGCTCGACGCACTGGGACCGGTCTGCAAGCGAATCTTCTCCGAGAAGATCTCCATCCGGGTCAAGACCCGGCCGGAGCTGGAGAAGGCAAGCTGGCGTACGACATCAAGGAGGCCGCCCCCGGCCAGGAGGTCATCCTCACCGTCCACGTGCTCAAGTGCCTGGCCCGCAACGCCGCCGAGCTGATGGCCCTCTCCGGCCGGCTCCAGGCCGCCGGCATGCAGCTCGAACTTCTCACCGGCCCGCTCAACGGCACCCACGGCCCCGGCGGCATGGGCGCGATGTTCTTCGCCGTCCTGGCCGCCGCCGCCCAGATCGAGCGCAACTACCTCCGGGGTAACCACGGCCACGGCCGAAGGTCATCGACGGCGACATGCTCATCTTCGCCCCCGCCTTGAAGGCAAAGGCGTCCCCGTCCCGAGATCGCGAAGAAGCTGACCATCAAGACCGGTAAGAACGCCGGACAGCACCCCTCGGTCGTCTCCGTCCACCGCGCGCTCGCCGAAGCCGAGGAGACCGGCGCCCCGGCCGGGCCGGAGATCATCGCCCCGCACCGGCCATCCCGGGTGGACGTCACCAAGCCCGGAAACGACACCACCGACGCGGTGGGCACGGTCGTTGAACAGACCGAGAACCAGGCGAACGACATCGTGACCGCGGTGCTCGCGCATGCCCGACACCAAGGGGAGCACGCGTGATCCCCTTGGTGTCGCACCGTACGAAGGGCCCCGGGGCACTCGGAGCCGAACGCCCTGGCCAGATCGGCCCGTTCGACCGCTGGCCCGATCCCCGCGAGGACGAGAACCACGACGAGTCCGACAAGGTTGGTCAGGGGTTACCTGTCACCTGATTCGCCGCTCGTTGACAGCGCCCCTTGTTCGGCCGCCCCGACGCCTGAGAGGCACCCCTCAGGCTGGGGACTCCGGTGTGGTGTAACTCCGAAGCGCTCAGTGGTTCGGAGCACCCACCAGTTCGCCCAGGCGCGTATTGTTCTGCAGCGCCCACCGCACGGTCCGCGGTGGGCGCCCGAGCAGGGTTTCCAGTTGGTCGGAGAGGGCGTCGTACCGCCCGCTGGCGATCAGCCTGGTCTGGATCCTCAGGTGCGCCACCACGTGCCTGGCCGCACCCGGATCGCCCAGGGACTCCTGCAGGACGGTCTCGTCAAGGAAGGCCTCGTTCCAGGCCTCCACTTCCTCAGGGATGTAGGTGACCTCGCGTCCCAGCACGGCTGCGTAGTCCTCAGCGAACCCGTACATGTCCTTCAGCTCCGGGCCGGTGAGCGCGTAGGACTTCGAGATGTGCGGTGCGGGGTCGACCAACACCTTCACGCACACCTCTGCCACGTCGTGAACGGCGATGGGCGCGAGCCGCTGCTTACCGAAGGGCAGGCGCAGTTCACCGTTGCTCAGCGGGCCCTGTTGCATCCAGGTCAGGTGGGGGTTCTCGGCGAACAGAGTCGGACGCACGTTGATGGTCGGCAGGCCGGACCAGTCCAGCACCCGCTCGCAGACCCAGTGGGCCCGCTGCTGTGGTGACCAGTCCGTGACCACTCCGCCGAGCCAGGAATGCCGCTCCTCATCCGGTGCGGTCATCTTCTCGAGCGTCATGTACGACTGCTCGTAGTTGGACAGGTGCACGAAGGCCTCGATGTCGCCCTGGGCTCGCGCCGCCGCGGCCATCACGGTGAGGGCATCGACGTAGTACGGCTGCGGGGTCATGCTGAAGTAGATGCGCTTGACACCCTTCAGCGCGGCGGCCACGTCCGCGAGTTTGAGCAGGTCGCCGACGAAGACCTCGGCCCCGGCCTCGCGCAGCGACTGCGCGCGTTCGTCGTCCCGTCGCACGAACGCGCGCACCGGGTGGCCCTGTTCGAGCAGCATCTCGACCATCAGCCTGCTCACGCCACCGACTTGGCCGCCGGCGCCGGTGATCAGAATGGGATTGCGTTCCGTCATTGTTGTGTCCTTCATCTGGTGGGGGGTGGGTCGGCCGTTCAGAAGGCCGAGGAGGGTGGCGTTGACCTCGGCGCGACGCTCCTGCTGCCTGCTTGCCGGGCATGACTGAAAGCCGTCTGGAAACTGATTGGGTGAGGTGTAGTCGGAGGACGGGGGAAAGCCGTCGACGACGGGGTGTCGTGGCCGGGCACCGTCGTCCCGGCGGCGGCTCGGCTTCGTAGCCACGACCTGCCGCACGGTGAACGGGCGGCTCCGCACGCGCGGAGCTGCCCGTTCGGCATTGAGGGTTCAGGTGCGGGCGGGCGTCGTCTGCAGGAACAGCTCCAGCAGTGCCAGCAGCGTCTCGGGAGCGTCCTCGGTCGGGAAGTGGCCGGCGCCCGGGATCTCGACCACGGGTGCGTCGGGGTAGCTGAGCCGGAACGAGGGGATCACGTACTGGGGCAGCAGTGCGGTGTCACGCATCCCGACGGCCAGCATTGCCGGCACGGCGCGCAGTGCGGCGATGGCTTCCATGGGCGGCGGGCCGGGCGGGGGGCCCTGCGGGCCCTCCAGGACCTGCCGGGGGAAGGCGATGGCACCGCGGGACTCGGCGGGGGTGGGGAAGGGACTGGAGTAGGCGCGGATCCAGGTCGGCGTGGCGATCTCCGGTCGGGCGACATGCTGCAGGTCGATCATCAGCTGGGCAATGGTGTGACCCGCGTTTCCGAGGATCTGCTCGAACGAACCGTCCGCGAGCGCCGACTGGGCCCACTGGAACCACCGGCTCTCGGCGCCGTTGGCCTTCATCAGATCCTCGATGCCTTCGGCGAGAGGCAGCACGGTGTTCAGCGCGAAGATCCGGGAGATCCGGCCGGGATTACGCAGTGCGAACCCGGTGCCGATGGGGCCGCCCCAGTCACGGACCACCAGGGTGATGTCGGTGAGGTCGAGTGTGTCGACGAGCAACGATTCGAGATTCAGGATGTGTTCGCTCGCGTCGTACGTGCGGTCCTGCGGCGTTTCGCTCTTGCCGAAGCCCATGTGGTCGGGAACGACCACGCGATGGATACGTGACAGTGGACCGATCAGGTGGCGCCACTCGTAGCCCCACGTGGGCTCGCCGTGCAGCATGACGATCGTCTGATCGGGCCGTTCGGGGCCTTCGTCGACGTAGTGCTGGCGGACGCCGGCCGCCTCGTTGAAGCGGGCGGGATACGGCCACGTGCCGTCGAACGTCTCGTCAGCAGCAATCACGGGACATCGTGCCTTCCGGTGCGGTGTTGTCCGTACTGACCGCGGTCATGAGGTCCTCCGGAGTATTGGGTCTGAAGCAGCCTTCATCGGCTGGCTCGTTCTTGCGCCGAGCTGCGCGCGACGCCCTGAATGTCATGAGTTCAACGTCCCAACCGCCTGCGCGGCATCGCGATCCTGCACGCCCGGACCAAGCCTGTTCGGTGAGCTCAGGATGGTTGTGGACTGAACGGTAAGGAACCTAGGCGGTTCTGTACTGGGTTGTCAAGAAGGGCGGGTCGGCTCCACCTTCGGTGCATAGCGAGACCACGAAGCTTGTTCGACGGCAAGCACGGCGTGCTGCTCCAGGCCATGGCCGGCTACTTCGCCCGGCCGGCACAGGGTCCGCGGAAGATGCTCGCCGGACCGGACGAAGGCGCCCTGGAACGACTGCACGCCCACTTGCTCCGCGCCGTCCACGGAGTGCCACTCGCCCCCGACCGGACGGCCGCAGCCTGCTTCGCCGCCAAAATGGCCCTGGAGATCGGCGCCTCCGACCCCGAGGTGAAATGCCTGGCCAACGACTGCTTCTCCGTAGTCCGCACAGCGGTGGCCGAGTGTGTGCGAGCGGCCCAGCGCAACGGCGACCCCGACGCCGACCCCGACGACCTCGCGTACCTTCTGCTGATCATCATCCGCGGGAGCGATGTCGTAGGCGCCTACGACATCGCTCCCGCGGATGACCTCGATCACGGAAAGCGCGTTCGCACTCCTGCCCCGCCCGCGCCACCCCTGACAAGGACACAACTGGTCTCGCCGCGCAGGCACCTGATGCCGTGGCGGCGATTCCACGACCAAGCCGCGGCGCCGATGACCCGCCTCGCCAACCGCGTCGTGCGCTCTGAACCCGCCCTGGGCCCGCTGCAGCTGCACCGCCTCGACCGCAAGACCGGGATCGCGTGCAGCAGGTGCGGCACCCGCAGTCAGACCACGGTAGTTGCCACCCTCGACGCAGACTGGACCAGGCTCGTCGACCGCGGCTGCTACAACGCGTGGAGCAAGTAGCTCGGACGAACCCCGATGCAGCGGATAACAGCCTGCTCTCCGGTACATGCCTCTCCCGGCCATCGCCACAACCTGCGTCCGAGCATTCGTCGACGAAATTGCGGGCCCAGACGACCTCGTTCTCCCGCTCGTATTCGAGGAACTCCACTCACGCTGCAGCGGCGGCGATATCCAGACTTTTCATCCGCGCACTCTTGGTCCTCGTCTTGGCGAGCAGTCGGCCGGCGATCGGCAGCCGGCCGAGGCGGATCATGACGGACCGCAGCAGCAACTCGGCGCGGTTGCCTGGGGTGAGGAAACCGCGCATGCTCATACCGCTGCCGAGGTGGTAGTCGATGAACGGCCGCAGTTGGTCCTCCCAGTCCTGCAGCGCTCGTGGCACGTCGTGCGGGTGGCGTTCCAGCATGGTGCCCAGCAGGTCCGCCCCGGCCAGGCCGGCGGATGCTCCCATGCCGGAGTAGAGGGTCAGGCACCACGCGGCGTCGCCGACGAGCACGACTCGGCCGCGGTGCCAGTGGTCGAGGTGCACCTGCTCCGCGGAGTCGAACAGGTGGTCCGGGGCCTTCTCGAACTGGTCGAGCAGCCAACCGAGCGTGGAGCCGGTGGGCTCGGCGCCGTAGGCGGCGCGCAGCGAGTCGATGGCCGGCCGGGTGAACTCGGCGTCCACGTCGTCGGTGCGGTAGGAGAACAGCACCGACGGCGGACGGTTGGCGAACGGGAACACCCACACCGATCGGCCCGCCTCGGCCATGATCAGCCCGTCCTGTGGGCGGTAGCCGGGTATCGGCTCGTGCAGGCTGTACACGGCGATCATGTAGTTCAGCCGACGGATCGGGCTCTGATCGGGCTCGAACGCAAGCCGGCGCACCGTCGAGCGCAGTCCGTCTGCCCCGACCACCAGGTCGAACCGTTCGACGGTCGTCGTCTCCATGGTCAGGTCGCGGATCTCGACATCCACCCCGTCGAGGTACTGATCCAGCGCGATCGGCACGGTCGAGTACCGGATCTCGACCTCGTCGGGCAGGGCGGTGAAGGCCGCGTCTTCGATGTCGCCCCGCACCACCAGTCGAGACCCGGGGAACACATCGGCGTAGCCCAAACCGCGTCGGCGCCGGCCCGTGCGATCGACGTCGTAGCTCACGCTTTCCGGAGCGACGCGATTCGACACCGCATCGGCGAAGCCCAGCCGTTCGGCGGCGGCGAGCCCGGTCCCGAACAAGGCGAGGAAGTATCCGCCGCGGCGCCGCTCGGGGGCCTTCTCCAGCAACACCACGTCCCAGCCCGCGCGATGCAGTCGCAGCGCGGAGGCGATCCCGCTGATCCCGAGGCCGACCACCAGGGCCCGCTGTCGCGATGTCGTGTTCTCGTCTATGGGATTGCGCTCCGACATTGCCGTGTCCTTCATCTGGTGGGGGGTGGGTCGGCCGTTCAGGAAGCCGAGGATGTGGAGTCGTCGAGGCGGGCGAGGAGGTCGAGAAGGAGGCGTTGACCTCGGTGGGACGCTCCTGCTGCTTGCTTGCCGGGCATGGCTGAGAACCGTCTGGAAACTGATCAGCTTCCGGACGGGAAAACAGGTCGGTTTCCTCGCCGGCGAAGGTGGGGCGAGCGGATGACGGGCTGAGATCTCAGGGCTTCGAGATCATCGTGTGGCCGCTTCGGGGCTTGCCTCGGCGATGGCGTGGAGGGCCGCGTCGGTGTCCGCGGTGGCCAGCGTGCTGTTGATGTCGGCACCGGCGAGTGCGCCAGCCGCTGCGGAGGCACCGACCTGGGCGACCAGATCGGTGACGTTGCCGGCCACCCACACTCCCGGCACCTCGGTGGCGCCGGCCGTGCCGGAGGCGAAACCGCGGCCCTTCGGCAGGTCCCGCACCGGCAGGCCCAGACCTTCCAGGCCCTGGGTGCGGGCCTGCATCGGCGCGGCGACCGCGACGACGCGGCGGGCCACGACCTGGCCGTCGGCCAGGCGCACCCCGGCGAGGGCACCGTCCTCGTCGTTGACGACCTCGGTGACCGGGGTGTCGATGACGCGGATGCCGCGGGCGGCGAAGCGGGCGCGGCTGTCCTCGTCCAGGTCGGTGCCGTGGGTGAAGTAGGTCAGGTCCTCGGTCAGCTGACGGAACAGATAGGCGTGGCCGATGGAGGCCGGGCCGGTGGCGAGGATGCCGATGGGCTCGTCGCGCACTTCCCAGCCATGGCAGTACGGGCAGTGCACCACACTGTGCCCCCAGTGCTCGGCGAGCCCGGGCACCTGTGGCAGCACATCCGTGAGGCCGGTGGCGATCAGGATGCGGCGGGCGGTGATGCTGCGGCCGTCGGCCAGGGTGACGGTAAACCGCAGGTCCCCGTCCGCCGACGGGGCGGCGGACTCGGCCGAGACCACCTCGCCGAACACGATGCGTCCGCCGTACTGGCGCACCTGCTCCCGGCCCCGGCGAAGGATCTCGGACGGCGGGGTGCCGTCCAGGGCCAGCAGGCCGTGCACGGCCTCGGCGGGGGCGTTGCGCGGGGAGCCGCTGTCGATCACGACGACCGAGCGGCGGGAGCGGGCGAGGATCAGTGCACCGTTCAGCCCTGCGGCACCCCCGCCGATCACCACCGCGTCGACGGTCCCCTCGGCCAGTGCGTCGCTCGCGTACGGAGGAGTCGCCACAGCCATGGCCTCCTGCCTTTCCTTACCAGTCATGGTTCCGTCAGCCCTTCGAGTTCCGGGTGGTTGCAGAGGGGTCAGTTGTTCAGAAAGCCGAGGATGTGGTCGGCGGCCGTCTTGGGCTGTTCGAGGTGCAGGAAGTGCCCTGCGCCGGGTTATGGCCCCGTACAGCTCGAGCGACGGGACGGTGAGGCGCCAGGCGTGCACGCAGCCTGTCCGGTGAGCTCAGGACGGTTGTGTACTGAATAGTCAGAAACCTAGGCGGTTCTGTACTGAGTTGTCAAGTGCGGTCGACCTAAGGCCGCATCTTTCTGAGCTGGAAGGATGCATGCCATGCCGAAGAAGGTGATCCCGGGCTGAGGGCCCGAGCCGTCCGGCTGGTGCTATAGCACCGTGCCGAGTACCCGACCAAATACCGCAGCGGTGCTGACGGTGCCCAAGCAGGTCGGGGTAGGCAGAAGTAGTTGTGGCG
This sequence comes from Streptomyces sp. NPDC087859, assembly GCF_044742595.1. Classification (NCBI taxonomy): domain Bacteria; kingdom Bacillati; phylum Actinomycetota; class Actinomycetes; order Kitasatosporales; family Streptomycetaceae; genus Streptomyces; species Streptomyces sp. NPDC087859. The sequence continues at coordinate 86,010 of NZ_JBIUUU010000031.1, forward strand.
CTGGGGCGCTCAGGCCGAGATTGAGGGTGGCGAGGCACCCGGGGTCACGATCGAGGAGAACGAGGAGATCCGCCGACTGCGTGAGGACGTGGCGATCCTCAAGGCGGCTACAAAAACAGGCTGCGGCCGTCCGGTAGGGGGCGGGGCGTACGTCGGCGGCGAGTGGCACCCCGTGGACGGCGCGGAGCAAGTAGGCGTGCAGTCGTTCCAGGGCACCCTCGTCCGGTCCGGCGAGCACCTTCCGCGGACCCTGCGCCAGCCGAGCGAAGTAGCCGGCCATCGCCTGGAGCAGCACGCCGTGCTTGCCGTCGAACGCGGCGTAGAGGCTGCCGCGGCCCAGGCCAGTGGCGGCGCTGATGTCGTCGACGCTCGTGCCGTTGTAGCCCGAGGTGCGGAACTGCCGCTCGGCGGCATGCAGGACGCGGTCGGGGTCAAAGCTTCGCGGTCTGGCCATGCGCCGAAGGTGAAGCCGTCCCGCCCTTCTTGACACCCCAGTACAGAACCGCCTAGGTTCCTTACCGTTCAGTCCATAACCATCCTGAGCTCAGTGGACAGGGTGCGTGCACGCCCGGCGCGATGACTGGCCGGCGCCGGCATCAACAGGATGTTGGCCACCACGGACACCGACACAGCCTCCAGAGGATGGCCGAGGGAAGCCCGAAAGCGGCCACACGATGATCTTGAAGTCCTGAGATCTCAGCACGTCATCCGCTCGCCTCACCTTCGTCGGTGAGGAAACCGATCAGATTCCAGACGGCTTTCCGTCATGCCGAGCAAGCAAGGAAAAAGATGAGTACCAGCATCGACCGCGGGGCGCCCGCCTCCGGAAAGACAGACTCGGGCCTTCGCGGCTCACATGCCGTGCGCTGGTGGGTGCTGGTCGTCATCGGCGTGGCACAGCTCATGGTCATGCTCGATGCCACCGTCGTGAACATCGCGCTGCCCGAGGCGCAGCAAGCCCTCGGCTTCAGTGACGGCAGCCGGCAGTGGGTCATCACGGGGTACGCGCTGGCGTTCGGCAGCCTGCTGCTGCTCGGCGGCCGACTCGGTGACCTGTTGGGCCGACGCACCCTCTTCGTGGTCGGCTTGGCAGGATTCGGGGCTGCGTCCGTCGTCGGCGGCTCTGCCGGCAGCTTCGAGATATTCGTCGCGGCACGTGTGGCCCAGGGCCTCTTCGCCGCGGTGCTCGCGCCCGCGGCACTCTCACTGCTCAGTGTGACCTTCACCGAACCGTCTGAAAGGGCGAAGGCCTTCGGTATCTTCAGTGCGTTGGGCGGTGCGGGCGGAGCGATCGGGCTGCTGCTCGGCGGGATGCTCACCGAATGGGCGTCGTGGCGCTGGGTGATGTACGTGAACGTCGCCTTCGCGGTACCCGCCCTGATCGGTGCATTGCTGCTGCTGGCCAAGCCCGTGATCACCAAGAAGCCCAAACTCGATATTCCGGGCATCATCGTGGTGAGCGCGGCGCTGTTCGCCGTCGTCTACGGGTTCGCGCACGTCGAATCCACCAGTTGGACCGACCCGGTCGCCCTCGGATCCATGATCGTCGGCGCGGTGCTGCTCGTGGTGTTCGTCTGGCTGGAGTCCAGGGTCGCCCATCCGCTGCTGCCGCTGCGCCTCGTACTGGACCGGACCCGCGGTGGTTCGTTCATGGCGGTGTTCGTCCTAGGCATGGGGATGTTCTCGATCTTCCTGTTCCTGACCTACTACTTCGCGGCCAGCCTCGGCTACTCGCCGATCAAGACCGGTCTGGCGTTCCTGCCGATGGTCGCGGGCGTCGTCGCTTCGTCGACCACGATGCCTTCGCTGGTGCTGCCCAGGGTCGGCCCGAAGATCGTCGTCAGCGCCGGCTTCCTGGTCGCCGCAGCCGGTATGGCCCTGTTGACCCGGCTCGAGCTGGACAGCACCTACGCCACCCACATCATGCCCGGCCTGATCCTGCTGGGTCTCGGCATCGGCGCGGTGATGAGCACCGCAATCCAGGGGGCGACCTCAGGCATTCACCACGAGGACACGGGCGTCGCCTCGGCGCTGATCAACACCGGTCAGCAAATCGGCGGCTCCATCAGCACGGCGCTACTGACCACCATTGCCTCGTCAGCCGCGACCGACTACCTGACTTCGCACAAGCCCAGCGCGCTGGCCGCGGCGCAGGCCGGGGTCGAGGGCTACACGGCCACCCTGGCATGGGGCTCCGGGTTCTTCGTGGTCGGTGCGGTGATCGCGGCATTCCTGATTCCGAACCGGGCTCTGGAGCCGTCCGAGGGCGAGCCCGTGATGGCCCACTGAGCCTGGATCCACCCCACAGATGCCCTGCCACCTGCGATGACTGTTGTTCTCAGGACACGAACCAGCACAGGAAAGCAGGGCATCTCCAGGGTTCCACCGCGACCGTCTCGCCCCACGAATCCACGACAGGGCCTTTACCGCGATGGACCTCACCACCCGCCACCCGCGCACCAGAGAACTGCTGTCCACGGCGAAGTCCATGGTGCAACCAGACCCAACAGGAGGCACTCGCATGAAACGACGTACATTCCTCGGCGCGACCACCGCGTCGCTGGCCGCCACCCAACTCGCAGGGCCCGCCCACGCCACCAGTTCAACCGCCGAGCGGTACACGGTCGTCGCCCGCTTCTGGGGCTCGATGCCGACGGGTGTCACCGTCTCACGCCACAGCCGTATCTTCGTCAACTTCCCCCGCTGGGGCGACGACGTCCCGTTCACCGTCGCCGAACTGCGGCAAGGGAAACCGGTGGCGTACCCCAACGCCGAGGTGAACCGCGAGGACGCCTCCGACCTGGCAGGGCACTTCCAGTCGGTGCAGAGCGTCGTCGTCGACCCGGCCGACCGGCTGTGGATCCTCGACACCGGAAACCCGCTGTTCGCCGGGTCCTCCTACGGCGGCCCGAAGCTCGTGGCGGTCGACCTGCGCACCGACCGGATCGTACGGAAGATCCTCTTCCCGCCCGAGGTGGTGCCGTCGAACAGCTACCCCAACGACGTGCGCTTCGACCTGCGGCGCGGCGCCGAGGGCATGGCGTTCATCACCGACTCGGGCGGCTCGAACGGCGTGATCGTGGTCGACCTCGCCACAGGCCGCTCCTGGCGGCGACTGACCGGGCAGTCCTCAGTGCTCCCCGACAAGCAGTTCCTTCCCATCATCGAGGGCGAACCCCTCATGATCCGCCCCGCGGGCAGCGAACCCATGCACTACGAGACCGGCTCCGACGGCATCGCCCTCAGCGCCGACGGCAAGCGGCTCTACTACTCCCCCCTGTCCAGCCGCCGACTGCACAGCGTGGCCACCGACGCCCTCGCCGCCCCCGACGCCACCGACGCCGAGGTGGCGGCGACGGTCGAGGACCACGGGTTCAAGCCGATGGCCGACGGCTTGGAGAGCGACGACAAGGGACGGCTCTACGGCGGCGACCTGGAACACAACTCCATCTGGCGCAGGAACCCGGACGGCACCTACCGCACCCTCGCCCAGGGCACCGACCTCATCTGGGTCGACACCCTTTCGGTCGCCTCGGACCGGCATCTGTACGCCACCGCCAACCAGCTCAACCGGATGTCGCTCTTCCACGAGGGCGAGGATCTGCGCCGCAAGCCCTATGTCCTGGTCCGCCTGCCGATCGACGCCGGACCGGTCAGGCTCGTGTGACCTCTCCGGCCCGCGTCACGTGACTGCCCGGTCGCTGTCCCTGTCCGAACCGGCCGCGCACACCCCGCTCGTCCACGCCTTCGGCTGCTTCCACTCGCGCTACTACACGATGCGGTACGACACCCCCGACGCAACCGCGCTCGCCCACCGGGTCGCCAGAACCATGCCGAACGGCGAACCGGTCCACCAGCACGCCGGCCGAGGGCTCGACCACGGGGCCTGGGTGCCGCTGATGGCCACGTACCCGTGGCCGAGGAGGGTGTGGCGGACACAGCCGAACGTGCGCGACAACTCAGCCGCCTGCCCGTTCGTGGGGTAAAAGCGGTACTTGAACGCCCGCTTGACCTGCCGCGTCACGCCTCACGCCGTATCAACTTCCTTGAGAGCAGCGGGTGTCGTCCGGTGGACGGCGCACGCCGGTCCGCCCTGGCGGCGAACCGGCTTTCCCTGCCCTGCTCCGCAGGAGCTTCGTTTCCTCCCCGGCCTGAAGGCCGGGGTATCCACGAAGGACAGACCCGATGACCGAAGCCACAGACCGAATCATCGACGCCCTCCGCAGCGGACACAACCACCTCACCGCCGTGGTGCAGAGACTCACCGCCGCCGATCTCACCCGCCCGTCCGGCGCGTCGGAGTGGGACGTCTCCCAGGTGCTCAGCCATCTGGGCAGCGGCGCCGAAATAGGCCTGGCCACACTGGAGGGCGCGACGGACGGTACGGGTGCCCCCGACGGCGACTTCAACAAGTCGGTGTGGGCCCGCTGGGACGCGATGACCCCAGCCGAGCGCGCCGAAGGCTTCGTCGCCGCCAACCAGGCGCTGGTCGAACGCTACGAGGGCCTCGACGCGGGGGCCCGCAGCGACCTCCGGATCGACCTCGGCTTCCTGCCCGCGCCGGTGGACGTCGCGACTGCGGCAGGGCTCCGGCTCAGCGAGCTCGCCCACCACTCGTGGGACGTCGAGGTGGCCTTCGACCCGTCGACGACCCTGGCGTCCGCTGCGACCGGGCCGCTTCTCGACCAGGCCGGCATGATGCTGGGCTTCCTCGGCAAGGCGGACGCCCTGGAGAACGGCCCCGTCGCCATCGCGGTGCACACCACCGCACCCGAGCGCACCTTCGGTCTCTCGGTCGGCGAGACGGTCGCGCTCACCGGCGAACCCGAGAACGCCGACGCCGTGCTGACGGCTCCCGCCGAGTGGTGGCTGCGACTCGTCGCCGGTCGGCACGCCCCCGCCCACACCCCGCCCTCCGTGACCCTCACCGGCGACACCGTCACCCTCGACGACCTGCGCAGGGTCTTCCCCGGCTTCTGAGCCCGGCGGCGAGGCAACGGGCACGGGAACACGCCCTGGCCCGCGTGTTTCGCTCGGGGACGTGTCCGGATCATGAGCGGCACAGCGAAAGTGCCTTCCGACCTGGGACGACAGGGCTGTCCAAGGCTTCTGCCGTCTCGCGGGGGAAGGCACTTTCCACGTGCACACCACCGGGTCACGTCCGCGAATTCTCGTCTCGGCCGACGGTCGCGGGATGGTCGGCCATGCCGGATCCCGCCTGCCGGCCGATCTGGCCGAAGTCACCGGGCTGACCAGCGCCTTCACCAGCGCGTTGCGTCGGCTGCGGCCGCGCGGCACGGGGCACGCCCCCGGCCGGGTGACGGTCGACCTGGCCGTGACGCCGACGGCGGCGAGACCATCACTGACCTCGCTGTCCTGTGTGGCCAACGCGATGTGTTCGGCCCGGTCGCCTCCACACCCACCGCCTGGCGCTTCGCGCCGACATCGGCCCTCCCCCACTGGCCGCCCTGCGAGAAGCCCGGGCCACCGCACGCGAAATCTCGCCTGACTGCAAGCCGCCGACACCCGCGACGGCGTACCAGCGTCCCGCGCGGCCGGGCGCGACCTGCCCTGCCTGGTCCTGGACCTCGACGCCACCCTGGTCACCTGCCACTCCGAGAAGGAGCAGGCAGCCGCCTACAAGCGCGGCTTCGGCTACCACCCGCTGCGGTGCTTCCTGCACCACATCCGGGCCCTGCCCGACCGGGTCTGGCACCCGGCCCTGGAATAGGACGGATCCCTGCGCGACGGAGCAGAGGCCGCCGAGCTGACCGGCATGATCGACCTCACCGGCTACCCCGACGGCACCCGCGTCATCGTGCGGCGTGAGAGCACCTGGCCTTTCTCACCGACACCCCGGTCACGGGTGGGGAACCGCGCGACGCCTGGAGGCCCGCTACCGCGTGGAGGAGCGCATCCGCCTGCTCGTCTGGACCCAGACCCTGCTGCTGGACGGCGAGTTGGCCACCGCCGAGCCGAAGAGGCTCCGCCTGCCTCCGGATCTCCGCTACCTGGCGTTGGCGACACGAGCTGACCAGCGCATTCACCCGCCTCGCAGCCTGTCCCGGCCAGCCACCTGACCGCAGCACTGTCCCTGCCCTTCCGCGACCCGAGGAGCCCATGCCCGCCCCTCGATTCGACCAGCAACCCAAATGGCGGCAGTCGGCTTCGCTGGTTTCGATCCCGTACAGGGCTGTCGCGACCACGGGGCGCTCACGTCTTCACGGAGGTTCGCCAGGAGCTCACAAGCGTCGTCCTCGTGCGGGGTCCCTGTAGGAAGCGTGATAGTTGACGTGGAACACCGTGTCCTTCGCGGTGACCGTGTACCCGGGGCGACGGACACGGGGCCAGCCCAGCACACCGGCGAGACGGGTCAGCGACTCGTCCCTGCCCCGCAGGGCGGGACGCTGGGGTCGATGCCGGTGCCCTTGGTCATGAGGGCTCCTGGTCCGGGTCGGGGACGGTATCGGGCTCGGTTGCGGTGAGGGGGAGCAGCACCTGGAAGCGGGTGTCGCCGGGTACGGACTCGACTTTCAGGTCACCGTGGTGCTTGTTGACGACGATCCGCCAGGAGATGTCGAGCCCCAGCCCCGTGCCCTCGCCCACCGGTTTGGTGGTGAAGAACGGGTCGAAGATCCGGCCGCGGATCTCGGCCGGCACTCCCGGGCCCGTGTCGCGGAACTCCACCAGCAGCCGGTCGTGCACCAGAGCGGTGCGTACGGTCAGCGTCCCTTCGCCGCCCGCGCCCTTGATGGCGGAGACGGCGTTGTCGATCAGGTTGGTCCACACCTGGTTCAGCTCGGCCGGGTAGGCCGGAATCCTCGGCACCGAACGGTCGTACTCCTTCACGACCTTGACCTGGGGACCGATCTTGCCCGACAGCATCAGCAGCGTGCTGTCGAGGAGTTCGTGGACATCGGCGACCTGGTAGGGGGCCCGGTCCAGCTGCGAGTACTGCTTGGCGGCGTCGACGAGGTGCGAGATACGGGTGGTGGAGTCCTCGATCTCGGACATCAACAGCTCGGTTTCGACCGTGTAGTTGAGCCATCCGATGGCACTCGGCAGGATCTCCTCCTGGTCGCATGCCGCGGCGATCTGCTCCAGCCAGTCGACGTCGAGACCGCCCTGCACGAAGGTCGGCGCGATCTGCCAGCCGTTCTGGACACCGTGGTCGTCGAGCCAGTCGGCGAGTTCGTCCTCCCGGTCGGACGCCTCGAGCGGACTCAGTGCCGGCGCCTTGGAGACCCGCTCGGCCGTACGCTCCTGGAGGTCGACCAGGGCCTTCAGGGCGTCGCCGTGGTAGGGGCCCGAGGCGATGACACCGAGCTTGTTGCGCATGTGCGCGACCCGGTCCCTGAGCGCCGAGGTGGCCCGTACGGCCGCCGCGGCCGGGTTGTTGAGCTCATGGGTGAGACCCGCTGACAACGAGCCCAGCGCCAGCAGCCGTTCGCGCTGCCCGACGGCCCGCTGAAAGGTCTGCGAACCGAGGGCGAGCCCCTCCAAGAGATGGACCGCCATCGGAAACCATTCGTGGATGAAGTTCGCGAACGATTCGGCGGGCAGGACGAAGAACCGCGTCGGCGCCGGCACCCGCACCGAGTTCATGTACCGCTGCGGTTTTCCGTCCCCGAGGTACGCCATCACGGCCCCCGCGTACACCCCTGGCTGGGACGTGCGGCTCACCTCGATGTCGTCGTCGCCGACCCGGCGCGACATGACGACCGTGCCCTCGATCATCACGTAGAAGTCGGTCGCCGGGTCGCCTTCGGCGAACACCCACCCAGGGTCGAACAGTTCGACCCGTCCCTCGCTGCACAGCCTGCCGATCTGCTCGGCGTTCAGCTTCTCGAAGAGGAACAGCGAACTGATCTCCGCCGCGCTGCACGGCATCGGCCGCCCGCTCACGACTGCTCCAGATACCGGTGGACGAGCATCACGGCCATGGCTCCCTCTCCGACGGCGGACGCGACCCGCTTCGCGGACTCCGCGCGCGCGTCCCCGGCGACGAACACGCCGGGGATGTTGGTCTCCAGGTGGTACGGCGGCCGGTTCAGCTCCCAATCCGCCGGTGGCCGCCCGTCGGCGGTCAGATCGGGCCCGGCGAGGATGAACCCGCGCTCGTCCCGCAACACCGTACCCTCCAGCCAGCCGGTCAGCGGGGCCGCGCCGATGAACACGAACAGCCACTGCGCGTCGACCAGTTCGGTCTGACCACTCGTCGTGTCGCGCAACGTCAGCTGTTCCAGGTCGTTGTCGCCGTGCGCGGCCTCGACGACCGTGTGGGCCCGTACGAAGATGTTCGGCGACTCGGCGATCTGTTGGATCAGATAGTGCGACATCGACGCGGTGAGGTCCGCTCCGCGCACCAGCAGGGTGACCGACTTGGCGCCCCGGGACAGGTACATCGCCGCCTGCCCGGCCGAGTTGGCGCCGCCGACGATGTACACGTCGTGGCCCTGGCAGGCGGCGGCCTCGGTGAGCGCGGACCCGTAGAACACCCCGCGGCCCGACAGCTCGTCGGCACCCGGCGCCTCCAGCTGCCGGTAGGACACACCGGTCGCCAGGATCACGCTGTGCGCCGCGATCGCCGACCCGTCCGCGAACCGTACGAGCCGCGCCGCCCCGCTGCTCTCCAGACCGGTCACCTCCCGTGCGGAGAGGATCTCGGCGCCGAACTTTGTGGCCTGGCGTCGCGCCCGGTCGGTGAGCTGGCCGCCGGACACCCCGTCCGGGAAGCCCAGATAGTTCTCGATCCGCGAACTCTGCCCGGCCTGCCCGCCGGTCGCAGACCGCTCCACGAGCACCGTACGCAGGCCCTCCGAGGCCCCGTACACGGCCGCGCCCAGCCCGGCCGGCCCGCCGCCGATGACGACCAGGTCGTAGAAGTCGGCCGTGGGTGTCGTCGCAAGCCCCACGTGCGCGGCCAGTTCGGGCACCTCCGGCTCGACGAGCGCCGTACCGTCCGCCGTGATCACCACCGGCAGCCGCTGCCCGTCCTGCCCGCAGGCCGCGAGAAGCCGCTGCCCCTCGGGCTCCTCGGTGGAGTACCAGCGGTACGGCACCTGGTTGCGGGCCAGGAACTCCCGTACGTCCGACGAGCGGGCCGACCAGCGGTGCCCGACGACCTTGGTGCTCGGCACCGGCCGGAAGTCACTGCACCGCCAGGCCTCCAGCAGGTTGTCGAGCACCGGGTAGAGCTTCTCCTCCGGCGGGTCCCACGGCTTGAGGAGGTAGTGGTCGAGGTCGACGACGTTGATCGCGTCGATCGCCGCGTCCGAGTCCGCGTACGCGGTCAGCAGCACGCGCCGGGCGCCCGGATAGACGTCCATGGCCTGTTCGAGGAACTCGATGCCGTTCATCTGCGGCATCCGGTAGTCGGCCAGGATCACCGCGACCAGATCACCGCGCAGCTTCAGCTCGCGCAGCGCCTCCAGCGCGGACTCGCCGGACTCCGCGCGCACGATCCGGTACGACTTGCCGTAGCGCCGTCGCAGGTCCCGGGCGACGGCACGGGACACCCCGGGATCGTCGTCCACGGTCAGGATGACGGTCCGCGCAGCGTCCGGGGCCTGTGCCGTACGTTCCCCATTCCGAGGGATGTGATCCGCTACTTGGCCCATGCCGCGATCCGTTCCGCGATCGCCTCGGGGGCCTCGATGTGCAGGAAGTGACCGACGTCGGGGACGATCTCCATCGCGTGCGGGGCGGCGAAGCGATGTCGGTCGTCGACCTTCGGGGGGAGGAAGCAGCCGTCGTCGGCACCGTAAAGCTGCAGCAGGGGCACCTCGATCGGATGAGACAGGCGGCGCGTCGCCCCGATCATGCTGGGTCGCATCATCGCCCGGTAGTACTTCAGAGGCGCGGGCATGCTCGCCCGCAGGTGCTCGTGCAGCTCCGCCTGCAGAGCTGGATCGAGCGAGAAGCCGGGCGACCACTGACGCCAGAGGCGGTCGATGAAGGCGAGATCGCGGGCGCCGGCTATCCAGCCGCTTCCCGGCAGTTGAAAGAGCCCCATGTACCAGATCCGGCGTAGCTGAGCGAGGCGCGGCCGGCTCAGGAACGTGATGGGGTGGGGGACTGCGAGCGTGACCGCGCGCTCGATCCGCTCCGGCGCGGTGACGACGGCATCGTAGGTGATCAGGGCGCCCCAGTCGTGGCCGACCAACTCCACGGGTCGCCCGGGAGACCAGCGGTCGATCAGCGCGAGCACGTCGCCGGTGAGGGATGCGAAGTCGAACGGTCCCGCGGTCGGGGACGGCGCGTAACCGCGAAGCCAGGGTGCGACGACGCGACGTCCTTGGCGGGCGAGCTCGGCGAGGAAGGGCTTCGCAGTCGGCGGGTGGTCCGGGAAGCCGTGCAGGACGACCGTCGGTTGACCATCGGGGTCACCACCCTGCAGCGCGTGAAAGGTGCCGTGTGGCAGGTCGAAGGTGACGTGTTCGAATTCCATGGGTGTCAGCCATTTTCCAGGAGCGGTCGGACGAGAGAGGCTGATGCTGGCTTCAGTGTCTCTGGTTTTGGACATGTGCGTCTTTTCGGGCGCCGGGTGTAGTGCGGGGTCAGCCGGCCAGTCGGTTGAGCTTGCGGATTTGTTGGTCGAAGGCGCGCGAGGGCACGATCCGGCGCAGGAGGCTGACGCGTTGGGCCATCGGGCCGGCGGTGTACCGGAGCTTGGGCTTGGAATCGGTGGCGGCCGCGACGATCACCTTCGCGACAACGGCCGGGGCGTCGGCGTTGCGCACGGCCGTGGCCAGCACGTCTCGGGAGACCTCCCGCTGTGCGGCGTAGATCGGCAGGGGCGAGTCGGGTGCCATGCTGCTCGCCTCGAAGCTCGTGCTTGTGTAGGCCGGCTCGACCAGCAGCATCCGCACGCCGTACTCGCGAAGTTCGTGGTCGACGGACTCGGAGTAGCCCTCGACCGCATGCTTGGTGGCGGCGTAGACGGCCATGAAGGGGGCTGGGATCAGACCCAGTACCGAGGAAACGTTGATCACGCGGCCACTGCGCTGGGCGCGCATGTGGGGCAGCACTGCGTTGGTCATCCGCATCAGACCGAAGACGTTGATGTCGAAGACCTCCATGGCCTGGTTGATGGAGCTCTCCTCGCCGGCGCCGACCGCGCCCACGCCTGCGTTGTTGACCAGGACGTCGATCCGGCCGAACCGATCGATCACCTCCCCGACCAGGGAGCGGACCGACTCGTCGCTGGCCACGTCGAGATCGAGGAACGTCACCCCGGCGATCGGCTTGGCGTTCGCCGCGTTGCGACTCGTGCCGACCACCGCGAAGCCGGCGCCCACGAGGGCGAGCGCAGCCGCCCGCCCGATCCCGGAGGAGGCACCCGTCACGAGGGCCACTGGGGAAGCTGTCTGCATGGTGGTTCCTTCGGTTGTGGACATGACTTCGTCGTGCCCTGTGTGGGGTCGCCTGTGCTCAGGTCGACACGGTCGCACCGGTCCTGCAAGCCCGGACGAAGCCTGTCCGGTGAGCTCAGGATGGTTGTGGACTGAACAGTAAGGAACCTAGGCGGTTCTGTACTGACTTGTCAAGAAGGGTGGGTCGGCTTTACCTTCTATGTATGGCGAGACCACGAAGCTTTGACCCCGACCACGTCCTGCATGCCGCCGAGCGACAGTTCCGCACCTCGGGCTACAACGGCACGAGCGTCGACGACATCAGCGCCGCCACCGGCCTGGGCCGCGGCAGCCTCTACGCCGCGTTCGACGGCAAACACGGCGTGCTACTGCAGGCGATGACCGGCTACTTCGCCCGGCTGGCACAGGGTCCGCGGAAGATGCTCGCCGGACCGGACGAGGGCGCCCTGGAACGACTGCACGCCTACTTGCTCCGCGCCGTCCACGGGGTGCCCCTCGCCGCCGACGTACCCCCCGCCCCCGACCGGACGGCGGCGGCCTGCTTCGCCGCCAAGATGGCCCTGGAGATCGGCGCCTCCGACCCCGAGGTGAAACGCCTGGCCAACGACTGCTTCTCCGTGGTCCGGACAGCGGTGGCCGAGTGTGTGCGAGCGGCGCAGCGCAACGGTGACATCGACCCCGACGCGGATCCCGACGACCTCGCGTACCTTCTGCTGACCGTCATCCGCGGGAGCGATGTCGTAGGCGCGTACGGCCACAGTCCCGACCGCCTGACCTCGATCGCGGAAAGCGCGTTCGCACTCCTGCCCCGCCCCCGCCACCACTGAGAAGGGCGCGGCCGACCTCATTGCACCGGCATCTGCTGCGGTCGGCCCACTTCGACGCCGCGGATGCACGGCCTGTAGCGTCACGCGCCGCCGTGACCTCGTGTGTGGGCGCGTGCTGCGGTGTTCCGGGGATATGCGGGGTGGGCACTGCTCGGCGCTTCGGACGTGAGGCGGTTCCATGAGTTTCTGCCCAAAATGAGGGCCAGGGCCCGCTTGGCGACCGTCTGATCAGGGCCGGTGCCGCGTTCGAAAGCAGCGCGAAGATCACCGAGGTCGCCGTATTCGCCGTAGCGCGAGCAGTTCTGTACCACGCTCGGTCACGTCAGCGGTGACAAGGTGAAAGCTCTCGCCGAACCGGCGCTGTCTGCGCGAAGACGCCGGAGCAAGAAGAAGACCGGCCTCTTGCGGTGAACCCGTGCCGGCCGCCCGCGCTCCGGTGCGGCCTCCACCCCCTGCCACCGCGCCATACGGCCCCTCCCGGCAGCGGCAATCCCGTGGGGCAGAAGGCTCACCCGGCGCTACGAGGTTCACGGCACCGATCCGCTGCATCACCCCGAGGAGATCGGGCTGACCGCGTTCGGAACTACGCGTCTAGGCCTTCCGGGCCAGCCCGGCCGCGATGAGATGTTCCCAGACGGTGAGTTCTCTTCCCTGGCCGATGTCCCTGGTGCTGTCGGTGTCATCGGGGCGCCACAGGGACGCGGGAACGATCCCCGGGTCGAGGATCTCCAGGCCGTCCAGCAGGGAGGCGATCTCCGCGTCGGTGCGCCACCGTCCGCGGCCGAACGTCTGCTGGAGGACCGCCTCAGCCTCCGCAGTCTCCGGGTTGTCGCCTGAGCGGAAGTGGCTGATGAAGAAGTAGCTTCCCGAGGGGACGTGCTCGCGCCAGTAGCGGACGATGCCCGCCGGGTCCTCGTCGTCGTTGACGTGGTGGAGGATGGCGCTGAGGATGACGGCCACGGGTCGAGTGAAGTCGATGAGTTCGGCGGTATCCGGGTGGGTGCGGATTGCTTCGGGGTCACGCACGTCGCCCGGGACGACGCGGGTGCGTTCGTTCTTTTCCAGCAGTGCCCTGCCGTGGACCAGGACTTGGGGATCGTTGTCGACGTAGACCACATGGGACTCGGGGGCGTGGCGTTGCGCGACTTCGTGGACGTTGTCCGCCGTCGGCAGGCCGCTGCCCAGGTCGACGAACTGCCGGATGCCGGTGGTCCTCGCGATCTCTCTGACCGCCCGGGTCAGGGCCGCGCGGTTGGCAAAGGCAATGGCCACCGAGCCGGGCAGGTCGCGTCTGAACACGTCGCCGATCTCACGGTCCACGGCGTAGTTGTCCTTGCCGCCCAGCAGGTAGTCGTAGACGCGGGCGATGCTGGGCCTGGTCGGGTCGATGGAGGTGCCTTCGTACGTCATGGCGGTCATTCTTTCCAACAACAGCGCCTACGCGCCCCCGATTTGACGTCTTTCAGCTGTTCAAGGCAGTCCGAGACCGGGGACACCGAGTGCAGGCGCAAACGCGTTGACTCAACGACGGGCTCATTGATCCGTGGGCGCCGGCCTCAGCCGTGTTGAAGGCCGGATGGCCAGCCCGCCCTGGCAGGAAGCACCTGCCGTTCGAGTTGCCGACCTGGAACCCCTGCGACGTCATGGGCGCGGCAGGCTGCCGCAACCGGCTTTGCAGGGCAGCCTCTTGGCCCATCGGCATCCAGCGAGCGGCTTGACTTCCTCCTCCGCCTAAAGGCGGGGGATTCCAGCGGTCGCCCGCTGGGGTTCCTGCTTCAGCGACGACTGCCCCGTCCGGGAGGATTCCCGTTGAGGTCTTACACCGTCTCCACAGGCAGACGCCGCCAGCCCGGCGGCCAGGATGTTGCGCGCCGCGTTGATGTCGCGGTCATGCACCGC
>NZ_JBIUUU010000032.1:0-97832 GCF_044742595.1 Streptomyces sp. NPDC087859
TTGATGCGCATGCCCTCCAGCATGCCGACCGCCTCACCACCGGACCATAGGGGGAGCCCTACGCTTTGTGTATCACTCACGCAAAGAGAACCCCGGCGAGCCGCGCCCCCCGCCGTGCCCGCAGGTCCGGTCGACGAGGGCATGATCCGGACGCCCTTTAGACTGCGGTGATCGCATGACCGCACGGAGCCAGGTGCAGCGCGGCCAGGTCGGCGGAGAGCACCGGGCCTCCAGATGTCAGCCGCTGGAGGCAACTCGATGAATGACCTGGACCCGACCGTCTGCCCGGCCTCGACACGGCTGGTGGGACGCGACGAGGACCTCGCCTTCATCCAGTCCTTCTTCAGCAACTCCGAGGTCCAGGGCGCGGCCCTGCTGCTGTCGGGTGAGGCGGGGGTGGGCAAGACCGCGGTGCTCGACGCGGTCGCCACCGGTGCCCTGCACAACGGCGTCCGGGTGCTGCGCGCGGCCGGTGTGCAGTTCGAGGGGGACATCAGCTATGCCGGTCTCAACCAGCTCCTCGTCCCGCTCCTCGACGACCTCGACGTCCTCGATCCCGTCCACCGGGACGCGCTGCGGGTCGCGATCGGCATCGGGGGCGGGCCTGCGCCGGACCGGTTGCTGACCTCCACGGCGGTGTTGCTGCTGCTACGGCTGACCGCGGCCCGTACGCCGCTGCTGCTGGTGATCGACGACCTGCCGTGGTTGGACCGGGCGACCAACGCCGTGCTCGGGTTCGTGGCCCGGCGGCTGATCGGCAGCCGGATCGGCTTCCTCGCCGCCTCCCGTGAGGGCGCCGACAGCTTCTTCGAGTCCAGCGGTCTGGCCGAGCACCGGCTGCGGCCGTTGGACGACGCCGCATCGACCGAACTCCTCGCCCTCGCGCACCCCGACGTCTCCCCCGCCGTACGGCGTCGGATCGCGGCCGAGGCGCGCGGCAACCCGCTGGCGCTGGTGGAGCTTCCGACGGCGCTCTCCCCCGAACAGCGCGCCACGCTCGCGGCGGTGCCGGCCGTACTACCGCTGAGTGAGCGGTTGCAGGCCCTGTTCGCCTCGCGGGTGGCGGAACTGCCCGCCCGCAGCCGCGAGTTGCTGCTGCTCGCGGCCCTCGACGGAACCGGCGACCTCCCCGCCATCGAGGCCGCCGCGGCCGGCCGGGCCGATGTCGACGACCTCGCTCCGGCCGAGCGGAACAGGCTGGTGACGGTTTCCGCCGACAACCGCCGCCTGTCCTTCCGCCATCCGCTGATCGGCTCCGCGGTGGTGGAGCTGGCGAGCGCCGCGGACCGCAGAAAGGCCCATCAGACACTCGCGGACGTGCTCAGCGGCCAGCCGGAACGCCGCGCCTGGCATCTGGGAGAGGCGGCGACGGGCCCGGACGAGACGGTCGCGGCCCTGCTTGAGGAGGCCGCGCGCCGTCGGCTGCGCCGCGGGGACGCGCTCGGCGCCGTCGCCGCCCTGACCCGGGCCGCGGGGCTCAGTCCCGCCGCGTCCGACGAGAGCCGTCGGCTCGCCGTCGCGGCCTATGTCGGTGTGGATGCCGGCGGTGAACTCGATGACGCCACACGGCTGCTCGCCGAGTCCCGGCTCGTCCATCCCGCCGGACACCAGTCGCTGCACGCGGCCACCGCGTCCGCCTTCCTGCTGATCAACCGGGACGGCGACATCGACACCGCCTACCGGCTGCTGGTCGGCGCGATCGAGACGGCCGAGCCCGACCACGGCTACGACGCCGGCGACGAGGGGCTCATCGAGGCGCTGCACCTGCTGGTGCTGTTGTGCTGGTACGGCGGTGACCCGAAGCTGTGGGAGCCGATGCTCGCGTTCATGAACCGGCTCACCCCCGCACCCCCCGAACTGCTCTGGGTGATCACCCAGACCTTCGGCGACCCGGCCCGCACGGGTGCGGCCGCGCTGCCCCGGCTGACCGAGCTGATCGCCACGGTCGGCGACGACCCCACCCGGGTGATCCGCGTCGGCACCGCCTCGGTCTTCGCCGACCGGCTCGGCGACTTCCGGTGGGCCACGCTACAGCTGGTGGAACAGGGCCGCGCCGGAACCGCGCCGGTGCGGCGGCACCTGGGGGCCCTGATGCATCTGGGCCTGGACTACTTCCATCTGGGCCGGTGGGAGGACGCCGCCGAGCTGGCCGCCGAAGGTCTCAGACTGTGTGAGAACCACGACTACCGGTTCTTCGCGTGGTACTTCCAGTACATTCAGGCGGCCGTGGCCGCTGCGCAGGGCGACGCGGAGACCAGCGCCGCGCTGACCGAGGAGATCGTCCGGTGGGCGATGCCGCGCGGAACGTACGGCGCACGGTTCTTCGCCTGCCACGCCCGGGCGTTGGCGGCCCTCGGCAGCGGCGACTTCGAGACCGCCTACCAGCACGCCGGCACGCTCAGCCCGCCCGGGACCATGGCGCCGTACGTCCATATCGCCATGTGGGGCGCGATGGACCTGGTCGAGGCGGCCCTGCGTACCGGCCGGGAGAAGGAGGCCGCGGCGCATGCGGTCGCGATGCGCGAATCGTCGATGGCCGCGTTGTCGCCGCGGCTGGAGATGCTGGTGCTGGCCTGCGAGGCGCTGACCACACCCGGCCGGCCCGGTCTGGCGCTCTTCGACCGAGCGCTGGCCCTGCCCAACCCGGAGCGCTGGCCCTTCGACGTGGCGCGGGTGCGTCTCTTCTACGGCGAACGGCTGCGGCGGCTGCGGGCCACCGCGCTGTCGCGGGAGCAGCTGGTCCAGGCACTGGAGGCCTTCCAGCGCCTGGGTGCCAAGCCATGGGTGGCGCGTACCGCGGTGGAGCTGCGGGCCACTGGCCAGTCCGCGCCGGCCGACGTCCGGCCGGGTCCGGTGGCGCTGACGGCGCAGGAGGTGCAGATCGCCAGACTCGCGGCGACCGGGCTGACCAACAAGCAGATCGCCGAGCGGCTGATGCTGTCCCATCGGACCATCGGCACACACCTGTACCAGATCTATCCCAAGCTGGGCATCACCTCGCGGGCGGCGCTGCGGGACGCGCTGTCGGAGCTCGACGCGGGGACGGGTGACGGCGGGTGACGGACCGGATCCGGGTGTCTTGGGCTGCTGGGTCTCCCCAAGTCATTTGACCTATACGGGGTGCCGGCCCACGGCGGAGAGTGGGGGTGGAGGGGGTCCTTCCGGTCCGTCCTCGACCGGTGGCCGCTTCTGGAGCCACCCCGCACCACGAGAGGGGACCCGGTGCCCGGCGTCTCGGACAGCCACCCGGACATCCACTGGCCGTCGGGGTTCGCCCCCGACCAGGCCCAGAGCTTCTGCGCGGCGCAGGCTGTCGTGAACGCCCCGCCCGCCAGGGCCTTCGAGTTGCTGGGGGATGTGGCCCGATGGCCGGAGTGGGTGCCGGGCATCACCGAGGTGCGGGCCGGGCCGTTCGTCAGGAACTTCGAGGTGTGGCTCCACGGGCACCGGTTCGAGGTCTTCGTGGGTGAGCGTGTGCCGCCGTACCGGCTCGGCTGGTCGGGTGTCGGCGCCGGTGTGCAGCTGTATCAGGCGTGGCTGCTGATCGCGGTCGAGTTCGGCACCTGTGTGGTGGCCGAGAGCGTGGTCCGGGGTGCGGCCGCCATGTCGCTTCAGATGTCGTCCCCGTCCTGGGCGCAGCGTCTGAGTTCCCTGTGGCTGGCTCAGCTCAAGCGGCTCGCGGAGAGCGCCCCGTAGTACGCCGCCGGCCGGCACCCATGGGGGTGTCGGCCGGACGAGGGCGGTGCGTGCGGTGGGTCAGGCGGCGGGGACGGTGTCCTTGGCGTCGGTGTCGGCGGCCTGGGTGTCGGGTTCCTCGGTGTCGGGGACGGTGCGGTTCGCCTCGCCGCTCTTGCGAGCCGGCTTGAGGAAGAGCGCGAGCAGGATGCCGATGGCGAGGGTCGGGGCGATCCAGAGGTAGCCGGTGGCGGTGGCGTGGGCGAAGGCGTCCAGGGCGGTGTCGCGCAGGGCGGCGGGCAGCCGGCCGATGGTGTCGGGGCGGGCGGCGTCGAACCCGCCCGCCGTGGGCAGGGCGTTGGTGCGGTCGGCGAAGCCGGTGTTGAGCAGGGTGCCGAAGACGGCGACTCCGAAGGCTGCGCCGATGGAGCGGGCGAAGGTGACCACGGCGCTGGCGGCGCCGAGATCGGTGGCCGGCACGCTGTTCTGGACGGTGGTCAGGACGACCATGGGGACCATGCCGATGCCGACACCGGTGATCAGGAAGTAGACGCTCAGCACGAGGGTGTTGGTGGCCGCCCCGATGGTGCCGAGCAGGAGCAGTCCGGCGAGGTTGGCGATCAGGCCCGCCAGCAGGATCTTCCGCAGCAGGTGGACGTGTGCGGCCCAGCGTCCGGCGAGGGACTGGCTGATGACCAGACCGGCGACCAGGGGCAGCATGTAGATGCCGGACAGGGTGGCCGAGACGCCGTGCACGATCTGGAGGTAGGTCGGCAGGTAGACCAGCACGGAGAACATCGCGGCGTTGGCGAAGAAGCCGATCAGTGAGGAGAACACCACGGTCCGCGAGCCGAGCATGGCCGGCGGCAGGACCGGGGCGGCGGCGCGGCGCTCGACGGGCAGCAGCAGGGCGGCGAGTGCGACGGTGGCGGCGATCAGGCCGACGATGGCCGGTGAGCCCCAGCCCCAGCGCTCACCGAAGGAGGTGACGAGGACGAGGCCGGTGGCGATGGCGGCCAGGAGGGTGGCACCGAGGTAGTCGATGCGGGCCTTCGCGCCTCGGGTGGCGGCCGGCAGGGCGCGGGCGGCGATGGTCAGGGCGACGATGCCGACGGGCAGGTTGATCAGGAAGGCCCACCGCCAGGAGAGCTGGTCGGTGAAGATGCCGCCCAGGAGGGGGCCGACGATGCTGGCGACGCCGTAGACCGAGCCGAACATGCCCTGGTAGCGGCCGCGTTCGCTGGGGGCGACGATGTCGCCGACGAGGGCGAAGGTGAGCACGATCATGCCGCCGCCTCCGATGCCCTGGAGGACGCGGGCGCCGATCAGCTCGGGCAGGTTCTGGGCGAGGCCACAGGCCACCGAGGCGATCAGGAAGATCGAGGTCGAGGTCAGGTACAGCCGCTTGCGGCCGAACATGTCGCCGAGCTTGCCCCACAGCGGGGTGACCGCGGTCGAGGCGAGCAGGTAGGCGGCGCTGACCCACGCGATGTCGTCGAACCCGTTCAGGTCCTCGGCTATGCGGGGCAGCGCGGTGGAGACGATCGTCTGGTCCAGTGCGGCAAGCAGGACGGCCAGGACCAGCGCGCTCATCGCGGCGGCGACCCCGCCTGCCTTGGGTGATGAGGACGCGGATGCCTTCGACATGGAAGGTACCTCTCTAGAAGTGGAACAACAGAATGACGGAAGTTCTATTATCTGTCACTTCACTGTAGCGCTTAATGCTCAGGGTTCTACTCCCGAGAGGCGTTAGATGTCTCAGGCATCACACTCCGGTACTAGACTCGGGCCGGTGAGAGCCGACGCAGCACGCAATCTGGAAGCCGTCCTGACCACCGGGGCACGCATGCTGGCCGCCGACCCCGGCGCCAGCATCGCGAGCATCGCCGCCGAGGCGGGTGTCGACCGGCGTACCGTCTACCGGCGCTTCGCCTCCCGCGAGGACCTCCTCGCGGCCATCTACGAAGCCCGCCTCACGGCCATCGAGCACGCCATCGAGGACGCGCGCCTGCGCGAGGCGCCCGTCGCCGTCGCCCTGCACCGCTACGTCGAGAACATCATCGTCGTCAACCGGACCTGGCCCGTCGACCTCGCCCGCATGCTCGCCGACGCCGACGTGCACGCCCGCCGCGACGCCTCCATCCACGAGGTCGACGCCTTCCTGCGGCGCGCCACCGACGAGGGCCTGTTGCGCGACGACCTGCCGGCCGGATGGGCGAGCGTGCTGCTGCCGCAGCTGATGCACCTGGTGTCCCGACAGCTGCCCGAGTTGACCCCGGGGCAGGCCGCGGACGTGGTCGTCGACACCCTGCTGAACGGGCTCGGCACGTCATGACCGCTTGACACGCCGACGGCCCTCGAAGACACCTGGAGCAAGGTGTCTTCGAGGGCCGTCGGCGTGAGCGGCAAGGCGGTGTCACCGGGACGGTCCGCCGTCGCTCACCTCATTCCACGACCTGCCGGACCGTGTCCGTGTCCGTGGTCTCCCGCTTCTTCTCGGCGTCCAGCGGCCGCGGGGCGGCCGGGGCGGGCGACGGCACGGTACCGGGCAGATGGACGCGGCGGAGGCGGGGCGACTCGTTCCTGGAGGTGGAGCGCTTCAAGGCTTCTCCCATCAGTGCGTTCGACAAAGCTCGCCCCAGGGCGCGGCGCCCAGGCGGTGAGGAGTCGAAGGGTGAGTGCTCCGAGAAACCAAGAAAGCGACCGACACATTCCGCTTACCGTCGGACCGCATGGGATCAGCCCCGGCGGACCCCTTCGAGGAACCGGCCGGCCAGGTCGACGCGTTCGGCGAGCGTCGCCGGTGTCTGCCCGAAGTCCACGAACAGTTCGTGCACGCCCGCCTCCGCGGCGGCCCGCGCGTAGTCGACGTACTGGCCGAGGGTGCCCGCCTGCGGCATCCGGTCCGGGTCGGTCCGCGTGTCCGTCAGCTGGGGGTTGACGCGCAGCGCCATCCGCAGGGTCGCCGGATCGCGTTCGGCCCGCACCGCTTCCTTCTGGATGACGTCCCACATGCCCATCAGGTGGGGCAGGGGCATCGCCACGGGCAGCCAGCCGTCCAACCGCCGCCCCACCCGCCGCAGTCCACTGGGGGTGAACGCGGCCAGCAGCACGGGAGGCCCGGGCCGCTGGCTGGGCTTGAGGCCGACCACCGTCTCCGGGATGGTGAACAGCGGCCCCTCGTGCGCGAAGACATCGCTGGCCCAGTACTCCGCCAGGACGTCCAGGGTCTCGTCGAGCCGCGCGCCGCGCCCCTTCCAGGGCACGGAGACCGCGGTGTACTCGTCGGGCATCCAGCCCAGGCCGAGTCCGACGACCAGACGTCCCCTGCTGAGGACGTCGAGGGTGGTCAACGACCGGGCCAGCATGAGCGGTGGCAGCCACAGACCGTTCAGCGTGCTCGTGCCCAGGTGGACCCGTGTCGTGTGGGACGCGGCGAACGTCAGGGCGACCAACGGGTCCATGTGGTTCTCGTAGGCGCGCGGCATCTCGCCGGTGGAGCTCGGGTACGGCGCGCTCGGCACACGGGGGGCGAGAACGCGGTCGCCGGTCCACAGGGAGTCGTATCCCATGTCCTCGGCGGTGCGGCAGATCCGCAGGATGCCTTCCGGACAAGAGTCGGGACCGAAGGTCGGCAAGGCCAGACCCAGTTTCACAGGTGTCTCCTCTTCACAGGTGTCTCCTCAAGGCGTGACCCGGTTCGGGGCCGTGTCCGGGGTGCTCGGTTCCGTCAACGGGACGCCGAGCAGGGCTTCCAGGGCGGCCACCGTCTGCGCGGGATCCACGGCGTGGACGGTGGCGAAGCCCAGCTCGGCGGCCGGCGACAGGTGCTGCTCGGTGTCGTCCACGAACACGCACTCCTCGGCCGTCAGACCGAGTTCCTTCAACACGAGCCGGAAGATCCCCGGTTCGGGCTTGCGCATGCCGTGCACCTCGGACAGCACCAGGGCGTCGTACCGCGTCTCCACGTCGTAGCCCTCGTACAGGTTCCACGGGGTCAGGCCCACGGAGTTGGAGAGGATGCCGACCTTGATGCCCGCCCGGCGGGCGGCGGCGGCCGCGGCGATCATCGCTGGCTCGGGGCGCAGATCCGCGAAGATGCGGCCCATCAGGTTGTCCGGCGGAATGCCGAGGCGTTCGGCGGCCGCCTCGTTCCATCGGCTCTGCGTGAGTGTGCCGCGCTCCAGTTCCTCGGTGCGCCGGATCCCCTCGGGGTCCAGGTAGAGGCCGGTGAGCAGGGTTCCCTCGGCGAGTCCCTCGCGGCGTTCGAAAGCGAGCGCGGCGGGCAGCAGAGGGGTTGTCAGCACACCACCGAAGTCGAGGACGAGGCCCTTGTGGTGCTGGGTCATACTCACACTTTAGAAGGTGGCCGCGGGCCGTTTCCGTCGGGGCATGTATCTCGGCAGGTGTCGATGGACACACACATGCGGCGGGTGTGGTGTGAACCTTCGGAGCGGTCGGCTACGTCGTGCTGATGAGAGGTTCCCCGGTGCCCATGGCGACGGCGGCGGGGAACCCGTCCCCTTCTCAGCTCCCGGCGCGGTGCGGGTGCGCGGTGTAGACGCCCAGGATGCGCACCTCGGAGGAGAAGAAGCGCAGTTCGTGCAGGGCGAGGGCGACGCGCTCGTCGTCGGGGTGACCCTCGATCTCGACGTAGAAGCGGCTGGGGTTGAGGCCCGCGCCCATCTGGTAGCTCTCGATCTTGGTGAGGTTCACACCGCTGCTGGCGAACCCGCCGAGCGCCTTGTAGAGGGCGCTGGGGATGTTGCGGACGCAGAAGAACAGGCTGGTCATCGTCGGCTGCCCGGTGTGCGGGGCGAAGGCCGCGTCCCGGGACAGGACGACGAAGCGGGTGGTGTTGTCCGGGTCGTCCTCGACCTCGGCGCGCAGCACCTCCAGGCCGTAGAGCCCGGCCGCCGCGGGCGGGGCGAGCGCGGCGTGCCGCGGATCGCCGAGCTCGGCGACCTCGCGCGCCGCTCCGGCGGTGTCGTCGCTGACCAGGGTGCGCCAGCCGCCTTCCCGCAGCACCTTGCGGCACTGGCCCAGGGCGTGCACATGGCTGCGTACGCACTCCACCTGCTCCAGCGTCGCGCCGGGCACCGCCATCAGGTCGAAGCGGATCGCGAGGAAGTACTCGGCGACGATGAACAGCCCCGACTCGGGCAGCAGATGGTGAACGTCGGCGACGCGTCCGGCCGCGGAGTTGTCCACCGGGATCACCGCGACGTCGGCGTCGCCCAGCGTCACGGCGTCCAGAGCCTGCTCGAATCCCGTGCAGGGCAGTTCGCGGGCGTCGGGGAAGAGGGCGCGTGCGGCGGTCGCCGAGTTGGAACCGGATTCACCCTGATATGCGGCGATCGTCACCGTGGTCAGCCTTCCTCAAGGAGGTCCTGTCGCCGGGCGGCAGAAGCTCCGTCGTGTAGCGCGCCTGCTGAAGTACCGGTGAACCCGCTTCGATCGGGCTCACCAGGGGGTGGCAGGCGCCGCTCAAGTCTGTCGTCAACGTGTGGTCGTATGCCGCTGCGACCACATAGTGGACGGCTTGACCGGCTCGCGGGACGCGCGCGGCGAGCCGCTGCTCGGTCGGCGTGGAGGGTACTGGCCGCCCCAGCCGCATGTGGGGCGGCCAGTGCGTCGGTGATACGGCGGCGCCCCGCTCCCAGGGCCGGAGCGGTGACCGCCGTCCAGAGGAACGCCCAGGTCATCGAGGCGGATCACGGTGCCGGTTCGGCTCGCCTCGGGCGGCGCTTTCGACGCGATGACGAAGAAGTCCGTTCGCCGACGCCTGTCACGGGCACCGGCAGGGGCAGGGGCAGGGGCAGCCAGGGGCCGGTCTCCTCGTGGGGATGGCTGATCAGCGAGGTGTCCGCGTGAGCCGTCCGAAAGATCTCCGCCCACGAGGTCACGGTCGGCCGCCGGCGCAGCAGCGCCCGCCGCTCCCGCTCGGTCATCGCGCCCCAAACGCCGTACTCCTCGCGGTGGTCGAGGGCGTGGGCGAGGCAGTCGAGCCGCACCGGACAGTCCAGACACAGGGTCTTGGCCGCGTTCTGGGCGGTGCCTTCGACGAACATCCGGTCCGGCTGCGTCCGGCACAGCGCCTGGTCGGCCCAGTCCATGTCAGCTCGCTCCCAGTGGCACCCCTCGGGGCCCGCCTTCGCGGTCGTACACATATACCGCTGGATGCGTGCGAGATTAACCCACATGTGTCTGAGGCGTCGCGCCGAAGGCGGCCGCGTACGGGTACGCCGTACTTCACCGGACCGGGGAAGTACACACCCCGTCGGCGTGCGCGCCGGGCCGCATGGATGCCGCCGGTCGTGGGGCCAGCCCTACAGACAGCGTCTCCGGGCATGGGGGCAGCCGTACAACAGGAACTATTTCGGCCATACCGGCTGACGGACATCCCGGTCCGCTCTAGTCTTCTGCGTGAAGGTGTGACGGGCGGACGACCGGACGTATCACGAGTACAGCGGACCCCCGCCGCGGATCACACCGAGGAATGCCGGGCCGCCCACCGGCCGCGTTGTCCCGTGCGCAGCCCTCCGAAAGAGGTGTACGGGCACACACCTCCCTCGAGTCCGGGCGAACGCAGCGGAGACACCTGCCACCACGGCGGGGAGGGTCAGCAACGTACCCTCACAAATGCTTTGGCGTGATCCATACGCCTGGACGCGACAGCGTGCGGGCCGGACCGGTTCATCGGGAAGGGAGTGGGGGACGGTGGAGTCAGCGGTCGGGACAATGGTCGGACGGGACAGCGAGCGGGAGGTTCTGTCCGCGTTCGTGGCAGCCCCCGGAGGCAGAGCGCTCGTGCTGCGGGGGGACTCGGGTGTGGGCAAGAGCGCGCTGCTGGGACATGTCTCGCAGCTCGCGGCGGCCGAGCAGCACCGAGTGATCCGGGCGGCCGGGGTGGAGGCCGAGTCGGAGCTGCCCTTCGCCGGTCTGCACCAGGTCCTGTATCCCCTGTTGTCCTCCATCGACCGGCTGGACGAGGTCCACCGCAAGGTCTTCGACGTCGTCTTCGGCCGGAGCGAGGGCACTCCCCCGTCGGTCATGACCCTCGGCATCGCCGTCCTCGACCTGCTCTCCCTGGCCGCTTCGCAGCATCCGCTGCTGCTGGTGCTCGACGACGGCCAGTGGCTGGACGCCTCCAGCACCGAGGTCATCGGTTTCGTGGGACGCCGCCTCACCGGCAGCTCGGTGAAGCTCGTCGTCGTCCTGCGGGCCGGGGTGCCCTCTGGCTTCGACACCGCCGCGCTGCCCGAGCTGACGGTGGCGACGCTGTCGCAGAAGGCCTCCGAGGAGATGCTGGACATCCACCACCCCGATCTCGCCGACCACGTCCGCCAACTGGTCCTGGACGAGGCGCAGGGCAACCCGCTGGCCCTGCTGGAGCTGCCTCCGTATGTGCGCGGCAACCGGATGGAACACCCGCCCCAGGAGTCCTTCGGGTACACCGGCATCCCCCTGCCGCAACGCCTGCAACAGGTGTACGGCGCCCGCATCAAGGCCCTGAGCGGCGGCGTCCGCGCGGAGCTGCTGCGCGGTGCCCTGGACGGCGTCGGGGCCGGGACGGCGGCCGGTCAGGCGCGGGGCGGGCGGTACCGCGTGGCCGACGCCGACGAGGCCGTGGACTGCGGGCTGGTGGAGGTCGATCCGCTGAGCGGCGACTTCGTCTTCCGGCACCCCCTGGTGCGGTCGTCGGTCGTCCAGACGGCGACCCCGAACGAGCGGCGCGCGGCGCACGCCGTACTCGCCGACGTGCACCGGGACGACGTCGAGCGGCGGGCCACCCACCTGGCGGCCTCGACCATCGACCCGGACGAGGAGGTCGCGGCCGCCCTGGAAGCGGCCGCCGAGTCCGCGACCCGGCGGGGCGGCTCGGTCACCGCCGTGGCCTGGCTGACCCGTGCCGCCGAGCTGAGCGAGAGCCGCGCGGAACGGTCCCGCAGGCTGGGCAGTGCCGCCTACGTCGCCGGACACTCGGGCCGCCTGGACCAGGCACGGCAACTGGTCCGCGAGGGCGCCGGCGCGGACACCGACGGCTCCCCGGACTCGGTGGTCGCGTCGGGTTATGTCGCCTTCTTCGAGGACGGCGACATCCGGTCCTCCCAGCACCAGGTCTTCGCCGCGATCGAGAGCATGCGCGACCGCGAGGCCCCGTCGGACGAGGTGCTCACGCGGCTGATCGATCTGCTGCTGGCCATCAGCCAGTACGGCAGTGACGAGGCGTGGTGGCAGCGGGTCCACGAGCTGCTGGACAGCCTGGGCGACGCGGTGCCCGCGCACTCGCGCATCTACCAGGACGCGTGGGGTGACGTGGTCCTGCGCGGCACGGGGGTGCACGCACGGGTGGAGCGCGCCTTCTCCGACCTGCACACGCTGCGGCCCTGGGACGTCACACGGCTGGGCGTCGCCGCCTATCACGTGGACGCGCTCAGCCAGTACCGGCCCTATCTGCAGCGCACGGTGGACCGTGAGATCGAGACAGGCGCCATGGCCGACGCCATGACCATGCTGCATCTGATCATGCTGGACCAGATCGCGGTGGGCGAGTGGGACGAGGCCGAGCGGACCGGGCAGCGGTGCCTGGAGCTGACGACCACGCACAAGCACGCGCTGTTCGTCCGTCACACGCACGCCTATCTGGGCCTGCTGGCGGCGCTGCGCGGT
This sequence comes from Streptomyces sp. NPDC087859, assembly GCF_044742595.1. Classification (NCBI taxonomy): domain Bacteria; kingdom Bacillati; phylum Actinomycetota; class Actinomycetes; order Kitasatosporales; family Streptomycetaceae; genus Streptomyces; species Streptomyces sp. NPDC087859. The sequence continues at coordinate 12,349 of NZ_JBIUUU010000032.1, forward strand.
CAGGTGGAGCGCGCCCGCGAGCTCCAGGCCACCGTCGACGCCTGGGCCCGCCCCCGCGGCGTCGGCTTCCTCACCCAGATCACCGACGCCATCGGCACCACCGCCGCCCTCGCCGAGGGCGACTACGAGGCCGCCTACCTCCACGCCATCGGCATCACTGCCCCCGGCACCTTCCAGCCCTACGCCCACCAAGCCCCCCGCACCCTCCTCGACCTCGTCGAAGCGGCCCTCCACACCGGCCGCACCCAGCAGGCCCACCAACATGCCCAAGCCGCCCAGCACGCAGGACTCCCCGACATCTCCCCCCGTCTGGCCCTGACCACCTACGGCGCCCTGGCCATGACCACCCCCGACCCCGCCCAGGCCGACCACTACTACCACCGGGCCCAGACCCACCCCCAGGCTCACCTCTTCCCCTACGAACTCGCGCGCATCCACCTCGCTCACGGCATCCGCCAACGCCACACCCACGGCCCCAAGGCCGCCCGGCACTCCCTCACCCTCGCCGCCCAGACCTTCCAACGCCTCGGTGCGGCCACCTGGGCCGAACGGGCCCAAGCCGAACTGCGCGTCTCGGGCCTCGCCACCCGCGCGACCACCCCGCTCGCCGAGCTCACCTGGCAGGAACGCCGTATCGCCAACCTCGCCGCGAGCGGTCTGACGAACAAGGAGATCGGCGAGCGCATGCACCTGTCCCCGCGGACGGTCAGTTCACACCTGTACCGGGTCTTCCCCAAGCTCGGCATCACCTCCCGCGCGGCCCTGCGCGACGCGCTGGGCAAGATTCCCGACAACCAGAACGTGTGAGTGGGTCCCTGTACGGGCGCCCGGCCGGGCGCCTATAAGCGGGCCCGCAGGCCGTGTTCGTCAAGCCAGCCGAGCACGTAGTCCGCGACGAAACTCCATCCGTTGTCGATGACCAGCGAGTGCGCCCGGTCCGCGAACTGCTTGAGTTCGGTCACGGCCCGGGAGTCTCCGTACTGCTTGTAGGCCGCGCGCGTGGCGGCGTCGGGCACCAGCAGGTCCTCCTGCCCCGAGATCAGCAGCAGCGGGCCGCGGTCCGCGTTGTCGACGTCCGCCACGGCACGTGGGCTGCGCGCCGAGTCCACGTACCCGAGGTCGGTGAGCAGCCGTCGGGGCGTCGGCACCCCATAGCGCTCGAAGAGGCGGGCCGACTCCCGTGCACTGACCCTGTTCGCGAAGAAGCGGTGGAACTGCTCCGGGGTCAGGGACACCGAAGAGCCGTACACCGAGGGGTCGCCGCCGTCGGCCTGACCGGGCAGCCACAGTCCGGACGGCGGGGTGGGCGGCGCGATGGCGTTGACCGGTACGGGCGCGATCGCCACCGCGGCCCCGCCGATGTTGGCGCCGATGAGGTGCTGGGCGATCAGGCCACCGATCGAGTGCCCGATGATCACCGGCGCGATATCGAACGAGCCTACGATTTTCGCGTAGTGGTCGGTCAGCAGATCCAGGCCGACGTCGGCGAGCCGCTCGGCGGACTTCCGCGTCTCGGCCACCGTGAGCGGCTCCCCCGGCCAGCCCGGCGTGAAGGAGGCATAGCCCCGGCTTGCGAAACGCTCCGCCCATGACTCCCAGGAGAGCGCGTGCAGCCACGCGCCATGGATGAAGACCACGGGGGTACGGTTCACGGCTGCTTCCTCCGAGCCAGACGATCACCCGGCACCGGCACACGGGCGACTGTTTCAGCATCGTTCAGGCGCAGGTCAGGGGGCGACAGTCGAATGACTTAATGTTCGCGGCCCGCAGTACCCGCCGGGGCCCCACAGACCGGGGCGGGCTCGCTGGACTGGTTGTCGACGAGCGCCGGGCGGGTCGGGCAAGCCCCGACCAGACCGACATGAAGCGGACACCGGTCCGTCTGGAAAAGCGCCGGAGGGGCGCGCGATACGGCGTTCGCCGCCGAAGTCCGTGAAGTCCGCCGGTCATGTTACTTATGTACGCCGCTCGCGCGGCCGCGAGAGTGGGTGAGGCCAGCTTCCGCCACAGAGAGGGATCACTCGTCATGAGCGGCAACCCATCAGATCGACAGGTCCGCCGGACCACAGCGGACGGTCGCCATGAGCTGTCGCTGGACATCGAGCGGGTGTTGGACCTCGCCACCCGGCAGGCCGTACGGGCCGAATTCCGGTTCGACCCGGATACTCCCTGGATCGTGTCCATGGAGCTGGCCATCCACGACGGCCCGTGTGTCCTGTGGCGGATCGGCCGTGACCTCCTCCAGCAGGGGCTCCACTCGGTGAGCGGTCTCGGCTCCGTCCAGATCTGGCCGTCGCAGTCCGCCGGGCGGGCCACCGCGCGGCTGCAACTGGTCTCCCAGGACATGGCAGCCCTGTTCGAACTGCCTTCGCTGCCGTTGGCTGAGTGGCTGGCGCACACGTACGAGCTGGTGCCCGCCGGCGACGAGCTCAGCGAGATCGACTGGGACGCCGCGACGGCTGATCTGCTCCAGAAGCCGCAGGCTCACTGCGACTGATCGTGTTCAGCGCCGCTGTCCCGAGCCTGCGACGCTGCGTCGCGCGTTCCTCGGCACCGCCCCGGACGCGTCCGCGGCTCGGGCCATGACACGGCGGTCAGGGCGGTTGCCCCGGTGCCAGCGGTCAGGCGGTCGTAGTCGAGTGTGCTCGGCACGTCCGTCGACCGGTGGCAGCGCGGATTGCGGAAGTTCGCGGTGTCCGGGAGCGCTTGCGCGAAAGGTGCTGAACCAGGTGTCGTCGTCGGGTCGTTCGTCATCCAGTGCTCCGGTCCGCGAGGCCGTAAGGGGCAAAAGGGTGCGAACCAGCCGGGCAGTCCGCTTGTCCCCACCTGCTGTGAACCTCCCGGGCCCTCAACCTCGTTGCCCCAGAGAAGACTCCTGCGCCGGGGACGTTCTTTGGCTGGTCCAGGGCGCAGGACGGGGCGGTCGTCCTCATGCTCTTCCCCGACATGAAGGCGACCGCTCCAGCCCACACACGTGTCGGTCAGATCCGGTACTGAGCTCTGTCCCCCGCGCAGCGGTTAAGGTCGAAGACACGTGTCGCGGCCGGGAGGACAAGGTATGAGCGGGATACTCGGCGACGCCGGTCCGGCGCAGGACGCGGCTCTGACCCGGGCGGCGCAGTCGGGCGACGTGTCGGCGCTGGCCCTGCTGCTGGAGCGGCACCGGCCCGGCATGCGGGCGGTGGCACTCAGCCTGCTGGGGCCGGGCCCGGACGTGGACGACGTCATGCAGGAGGCGGCGCTGGTGGCACTGCGCCGAATCGTGGACATCCGCGACCCGGAAGCCGTGGGGCCCTGGCTGCGGATGGTCGTCCGCAACTGCTGCCGCACGCTGCTGCGGAACGCCCAGCGGGTCGAACCCATGGAAACGGTCCCCCTCCCCGCCTCCGGAGGCACGCCCGAACAGGTCCTGCAGTCCCATGCGCTGCGGGACTGGGTCTGGGAAGCCGTCGAGGCGCTGACGCCGACGCTGCGACTTCCCCTGGTCCTGCGGTACTTCTCCACCGCAGTCACCTCCTACCAGCAGATCGCCGAGGCCTGCGCGGTTCCGGTGAGCACGGTGCGCAGCCGGCTGAACCAGGCGCGCGGCGCCCTCGCCCAGGCCCTCACCGCCACCGCGGCCTCGGCCCACGACGACATGTCCCGTCGAACCCAAGCCAGTTGGCAGGAGGCGCGCGAGACGCTCGCGGCCGCCGAACGCGGTGAGTTCGGCAAGGTGGTCAAAGACCGCTACTCCCCCGAGGTCTCACTGCTGGCCGGAGGCCAACGGCTCGGCGGCACCGACCTGTTGCTGGCGGGCATGGACGGAGACCTCTCGGCAGGGGTACGCCAGCGCCCCCTGCATGTGGTGGCCGGACGGTCGCTGGTCGTCTGGGAGATGGAGCTGGTCAGCCCACCCGACGACCCGGACCACTGCCCGCCCGGGGTCGCCTGGATCATGTCGCTCGACGGCGGCCGCTTCGACCGGGTCTCGCTGTACCACGCGGCCCGCCCGGAGCCGGCGCCCGCGCCTGCCGCGGCCTGAGCCAGAAGAGTCCGTGACCCGCATCACAACACGGCGATAGAACTTCTCGCATTCCAGAGCGTCTTGTCGGTGTCATCGCCCCCTGCGGAGCTACGGAGACCCCGATGAGTACATCCACCACCCACACCGACCCGCTCTCCCCCGGCACCCACTCCTACCAAACCGGCGGAATCGTCCAGCGCTATCACGTCCACGGCCGCGGCCCGGTGTGTGTGGCGCACTCCGGCGGGCCCGGCATCTTCTACGAGTACCTGCGCATGCCCGCCCTCGAAGAGCAACTGACCATGGTCTACGTCGAACCCGTGGGCACCTCCGAGGACAGCCGACTCCCCTCGCACCCGCACGGTTACACCCGCGAGCGCTACAGCCGCTTCCTCCAGGTGCTGATCAACCGCCTCGGTGTATCCAAAGTGCACCTGCTGGGGCATTCCCACGGCGCCTTCGTGGCCGCCTATCACGCCCTGCACCGCCCTGAGCAGGTGGCAGGCGTCGTGCTGTACGAAGGCGCCCCTGTCACCGGTCCCGAGCACGGCGCGGAGGCGGGCCGCATGGTGGAGGCGTTCGTCGCCCGGCACGCGGACCACCCCGGGCTGCCCGACGTCCTGGCGGCGTTCGGGGCCATGTCCACCATCTCCAGCGATGAGCAGACCCTGGCGGTCGCGCGGGGCGTGCTGCCCTCGTACTTCGCCGACTACTGGGCCAACGAGGAGCGGCTGGCACCCTTCCGTGACGCGGTCCGGGCCACCTACATCTCCGGCCTGGACGAGGACCTCGTCCCCGAGGTCATCGACGACCGCGCCGCCCTGAAAGGGCTGGAGCCGGCGGCGCTGGTGATCGTGGGCCGTCATGACGTGATCTGCGGCCCCCGCTGGGGGTTCGAACTGGACGAGCTGATCCCTGACTCGCAGCTGCTGGTGCTGGAGAACAGCGGGCACATGGGGCACGTCGAGGAGCCCGAAGTGTTCGCGGAAGCGGTCCGTGCCTTCGTCCTGCGGACCAGGGCGTAAGGCGGAAGACAGGTCACGTGCGTCGGCCTGGGCGGGGGGCGACGCACGTGAACCTTCGGCAAGCTGGAGTCCGTCGTAGTAGTGGAGGACTGTCGGCACGCCTCAGCGGCCTGTGACGTGGAGAAGTCCCGGAGCCCGATCCGAAAAGGGTCAGGGCGCGGACGCCACGGCCACCGAGCCGGACTGGGAGCGGGGCGTCTTGGCTCCCGGCTTCCTCGGTTCGATCGTGCGCGGGTCGACGGCTTCGCCCGGAGCGCCCTCGCGGTAGAGGCCGTCGGGAAGGCTGTCCCGGTCGTGCGGCAGCAGGAAGAACACCCGGCGCTTGTACAGACCGCTGTCGGGATCCGGTGAGGCGTCCTCGTCCAGCAGCGCGTAGCCCACCATGCGGCCGTCGCGCGCGTACGGCGGCTTGGTGTTGCGCCGCCTGGTCTTGTCCAGGGCCTGACGGACGTAGTCGAGCCGTTCGAGGTTCTCCAGCCACACCACCTCGGCCTCGTGGATGAGGTCGCTCTCGGTCAACAGCGAACTCATGGCTGTAGCCCCTCCTTCGTCGGCATGCTCCCCGGCCATGGGGGCATGTCCGGGCATCTGTCCGTATCGCTCCGGCCCGCTCGCCGCCACGTGGCGGGCCGCTGTGTGGGGGCCACCGCGTGCGGGGCCTGGCCACCATCGTAGAGCGCACAGCGAGACCGTTGTAGGGCACCTGGTCGAGACAGCTGCCCTGCCCCAGCCGTCATGAGTGCTCCAGCAGTCCGATGCCCGGGTAGTACTTCCGGCCATTCGACTTGATCATGTCGGTCGGCGAGGTGACGCCCACCTCCTGGCGGACGCGGTTGGCGAACGTCCTGGGAGTCGCGGGCCGGATTCCCTCACCCGCGTTGCACCAGGAGCTGTACTCCGCGTAGAGCAGACCCTGTTCCACCCGCAGGTCCTTCCCCGGTTCCCCGTCGCGGGTGCAGCATTCGGTGAGAAAGCGGCCGATGTGGTCCTCGGTGGTGGCGTACGCCGTGGTGGCGATACGCACCCGGTCGGGGCCCTCCAGCGGGTCCCTGGTCCGCAGATACCGCTGGGCGCCCTGGATCAGCCAGTGCAGAATCCCCGGCCCCTCGTCCCGTACGAGCTCGAAGGCGAGGTTGTCGATCCGGCGGTGCGCCGGGACGGTCCGGGTGAAGGGCAGCAGCCGGATGCGCCGCCAGAACGCGAAGCCGCCGGTGGAGACCTCCGGGCGATGGTTGCCCAGCAGCCACAGGTGGTGGGTGGGCGTGAACGAGAAGTAGTCCTGCCGCATCCGGCGGGCTTTGATCTTGTCGCCGCCCGTCAGCAGCCGGACCCGGGCCTCGTCGAACTTGTCGTTGGGCTTCAGCTCGCTGCACACCACCAGGCGACGGCCGTGCAGTTCGGTCAACTCGGTGGAGTGCTCCGAGAAGGCGCCCCGGTCCATCAGGAACCCCGGGGGCGCCGCGTCCGCGTAGTCGCCGAGGATCTGGATCATGATGTCGAGCAGGACGGACTTGCCGTTCTTGCCCTCACCGTGCAGGAACGGCAGCACCTGGGCGCCGACATCGCCCGTGATGGAGTATCCGAGCAGCAGGTGCAGGAAGTCGATCATCTCCCGGCCCTCGTCGTCGTCCCCGAAGGTGTCGGCGAGGAAGCGGTGCCAGCGCGGGGTCTCCATGTCCTGCGGGGCGACGCTGGTGGCGCGGGAGTGGAAGTCACGGGTGGGGTCGGGCTTGCGCAGATTCCCGTTGTGGAGGTCCACCACTCCCACGGGCGTGCACAGGGCATACGGATCGCCGTCGAGGGTGTCGGGGTCCACCGAGATGTCCGGGGACGCCTTGGCCTGCGTCAGGAGCGCCTTCAGCCCGGTGGTGGACAGCGTGCGCCGCTTGTGGTGGGCGAGTTCACGGTCACTGAAGATCCCGCGCGGGTCGGTGAGCGCCATGTCCTCGGCCATCTCACCCGCGGCCCACAGCGCGGCCTTCTCCCCTCCCCCGCGCTTCCACCGGTAACCGTCCCACGCGAACCAGCCCAAGCCCTCCACATGCCGGAACTGATCACGGTGCAGCTGCACGAAGAGCCGGGCGTTGCCCCGGTCGGACAAGGAGGGAGGCAACGCGGCAGAGGCAGCGGCGCCCACAGGCGCCTGGGCCCTCGGAACAGCCAGGCCCGCCGGAGCGGCCGACTGGGCCTCGGGAACAGCCAGGGAGGCTCCGGTGAAGCCCTGAGCAGGCAGCCGGGCGGAGCCGGCGACCAGGTCCGCCGACTGGAGGTCGAGCATCTGCTGAGCGGCGGCCTGCGGATCAAAACGCGGCGAGCCATCGGCACTGCTGCTCATGGACGTCCTTTGAGGTGAAGAGGGCGGACGGACCCTACGGCAAGGGCGTCGTCAACGATCTTTTCATTCCGGGACTGCTGCCAAGGGCGGGCGTAGTGAGCGACACGGACGAGTCGGTCCCTGATTACGGCGTGCTCGAGGTGCCCCGCTCCGACCAGACCGCCGGCGGTGTACGCGGCCCTGTTGAGTTTCTCCGTGAACCCGGTCCCCTGCGGGGCGGCGGCACACTCCGCGACCACGGCGATCAGCGGGTCGATGACCTGATGGGCGGCGCCCGGACGGCGGCCCCCACGAGCCGCCGGAATGTTCATCGGACCACGACCGGTCGCCTCGACACGCGGCCGGTCCTCGATGACATGTCCCGTGCGCCGGAGCTCCTCGCGCAGCCACTCCGGCAGCAGGGCCGGCCGTCGTACGGTCCCTTCCGCGCGGTAGACACCCTGAGGCGTACGTGTGCCCGGTGCCACGATGTAGCCGCCCTCGGCACGTACATCGACCTGCCAGGCAAAGGCCGTGTTCCGACCGGAACCGGTTGAACATCGGTAACGGATGGATGTGTCGGGATTCCGGTACCAGACGTGGAGTCCCCCAGAAGGCGTGCGTACCCGCAAAGTCTCCTCGTCCTGCGCGGGATCGGTCTGCCCGCGATAGGCCGCCAGCAGGGCCAAGGTGTCGAAGCCGGAGGCCAGACCGTCGAGTTCGACCTGCTCAGGGATGGTGATACCTGGCAGCAAGTGCGCCCGGTCGGCGACAGACACCTGGTGGGCGTCGATGTCGATGACCACGAGTGCGGCCGGGCCACAGGCGACACCCACGCCGGCGGCGGGGGTTTCTTCCCACCACCGCTCCAGCAGAGCCGGATCGGTGGTGGCCGCGTGGAAGCCGTGGCACGGACGTCCGGCGGGCAGGCAGGGGCACGAGGCCGGCTCGTGCCTGCTCGCCGAGCAGGGAGAACAGTTCCTGACCGGGGTCTTCCTGCCTGGGGACAGCGGGTGCACGGGCCACCCCTGCTCGGCACACCAGCGCGCGACCATTCGCGGGGACCCAGGCGCGGCGCCGACTGCACTCTGTCGGTTCTCACCTTCGCGCGGCACAGGAATCGTCCTCGTCACTTCTGTTTGCCCGATCCTTCACACACACCTGTCGGGCGGATACGTCGACAGGGACCGAAGGGACTCTGATGCGAAGAGAGTCTAAGGCCCACCTTCGAAAAGAGTTGGCTGTCCCAACCCGCGTGCCGTTTCTATCAGGTTCGTGGGTCCCTTGGGTCCCTTCGGCTTCGGTCCCTTCCCACCCTAGGGGCTGAAGGGACCGACGAGCAGGAGGCGTGTCGCGTCCTGCGGCTGCTTGGGGACCGGCGAGGGACGGAAAGGGTCCAGGGACCGAAAGGCAGGGTCTGTAAATCCGCCGAGGGACTGAACAGACCCTGGGCATCACCGCAGGTCAGAGGGTTTTCCTCACCTTGGGAAGGGACTGTAGGGACTGAACCTCGCCATTATGAGCTGTAGTTGATATATGGGTTCGTATAGGCGCGCGCGTACGAATACATCTCTTGTCTACGTCATAATTGCGGAGTTGAGTCCCTACAGTCCCTGCCGAGAGGGTCAAAAACTCTCTGACCTGCACAAACACCAGGGACGGAAGCCCAGGGACCGAAAGGGGCCGAGTCCCTGTCAGTCCCGGTTGGACCCTGCTCAGCCCCTCTCAAGCGTCGGCTGGGTGGAGAGGTGAACCTGGTGGGCCCCTGCTTCCGTTGTCCAGGTGGGGAGGGTGGACAGCTTCTTGGACAGCGCAGGCTGACTCACTCCCCCACGGTCCCTGTCCATGCGTGGGGCGGGACGAGTTCGAGGTAGTCGATGGCGCCCGTGTCGGGTCGTAGGAGTTCCGGACAGCGGGGTCGGGGAGGAAGGCCTGCGCGACATCCATGGCCGTTACAGCATGCGTAAGTGGTAGTTCACCACTCCCCTGCCCGTAGGGCTATTACGGCGTAATAGCCTCGCTGCTTTCCACTGGAGAGGTGCTCAGCTGAACGAGGATCAGGCACCGTCTCTGTCGATGGAGCTGTGGCCCTGCCTCTGGCACCGCTCCCGCAGGCGGCGACGGTGAGCGTGATCCGCGCAGTCCAGCAGTGCACGCGTCCCCAGTAACGGATAGGCCCACTACCGAACTTGCCGAGGTGATGCATGCCGGCGGCTGCGGCCAGGCGGGCGAAGTCGTCTTGCTGTAGATCCGCCTCCAGCACTCCCCCCTGCCCCAGGAGACGATGGCCGTACGCCTCCAGGTCGGCGGGTTTGGTGGTGACCTGCCGAGTGGCGCAGCCGCGCAGGGTTCGTGACTCCGTCGGTCAGTTGCCCAGCGCGGTCGTCTCGGCGCCGGATCGGGGTGCCCCCCGCCCCGCTGCTGGAACGGTTCGTTTCCCCCCGGCACAGATACGAGGAGATCTTCGACGCGTTGGACGAGCAGACCGTGACCGTTCCGGGGACCGAGGTGGCCGCGCTGATCGTCCCGAGCCTGGCCGGATCGCTGACCGCCGTCCTTGACCAACGCCAGCTGCTGGACGGGCGGATCGAGAAACTCCTGGAGGCCCAGCCTCTTTCGAAGGTCCTGACGTCGATGCCGGGGATCGGCGTCAGGACTGGAGCCCGCATCCTGATCGAGGTCGGCGGCGGCAGCACCTTCCCGACCACCGGCCACATTGCCGCATCCGCGGGACTCGCCCCGGCGCCCCGGACCTCGGGCTCCTCGATCCGAGGCGAACCCCCTCGAGGAGAGGAAGATCGCCCAGGGTAAGCCCCCACCCAGGTCCTGCTCTGCCTCGGTAGACGCTGGGCTGACGTCCTCTTCGCGATGCTCCGCGACGGAACCTTCTACGAGCCCCAACCGGCTGCGGCCAAGTGAGGAGTCCAGACCTCTCAGTCAGTCCTCCGGCCGAAGCCGCTGCCGGGCGGCCTCAAGCCGCTGTTCATAGTCGGGCGCGAACAGCGCAGGAAGTGCCTTGTCCAGCGTTCCGGCGATCCGATGGATCGGTGCCCAGACCGCCGGATCGTCGATCACGCGGCTGAGGTCCGTCATCTGGAGCTTCTCCAGCCAGTGCGACAGCACCAGGGCCTCATCACTCGTGAGCTTGATCGTGACCTGGTTATCGCTCATGCATACCCCTACGGCTCAGCCTGTCCTCGGCCGCACGAACCTACTGGCCTTGGACCTTGACCAAACACATAGGGGCATCCACACCAGCGCGTCTTGGATCCCGGTAGCCAGCCAGCTTGGTTGCCGTCAGCCTTGGCGACCATGAGAGCGATGAGCCTGACCGTGGTCCCCCGTTCCACTGAGCCCCATAGGACGGCAGCGCTTCTCTTGCTGATGGGGCGAAGCTATTACGGCGTAATAGCGGATCTCCGCTTGGAGGGTTCTGGGAGTCGACCTCTGCTTGTCGGGGTGCGGGGTCGAAGCCGACGTGCCTCTCCAAGTCGGTGGCGAAGTCGCGGAGCGGGAAGGGGACGTTCCCGGCTGCCTCTGGCCCCGGGGCTATTACGGCGTAATAGGTCAGCCCCTCGGACTCCCCTGGCTGAGGTTGATTCACATTCTGTGAATCGGGGTCTGTGGGGGCAGGATGTCGGCATGACGAAGCGCACGCGGAGTTCGGTCCGTCCCACGAAGCCGCTGCTCAGGGTGCCGATGCGGATCGGGTCACTTGATGCCTCCGCCGTGGTCGGTGAGCTGCGGCAGATGCACGAGGATGCGGAAGACCCGGACGTAGAGCGGATGCCTGCGGATGAGGAGTTGTTCGGGGCGTTGCTCTACGCCGAGAAGCATGCCCAGGCACTGCGGAGGCAGCCAGCAGAGGTGCAGCGCGCGGCCGCGGTGAAGCGGGTGCAGTTGTGGGAGTACCTGCGCGAGCAGACCGAGGTGCATCAGGCGCGTGCCGTGGATGATGCAAGGAGTGCAGGGGCCCAGTGGATCGAGCTGGCGCCTGCCCTGGCCGTAGGTGCGGCGAATGCTGCCTACAACAAGGCGCAGCGACTGAAGGCTGTCGAGTTGAGGGACGAGACTCCCGGGCCGGGCAGCCAAGGCCGTCATGTGCGTCGGACTCCCGAGGCAGTTCTTGAAGCAGAACGTCGGCTCGCCTGGGAGCAGGCCGCCGAGCGCCGGGCTCAGGAGGCAGCGCAACGACGGCATGAGCTTTTGGTGCCGGTGGCCACTCGACTGCTGGAACACCGCGAGGCGTTGGTGCGGGATGAGGACGCCGACTACTGGCTGGAGGAGATCGAGGCGGTGCTGCCGCACTGTCAGACCCCGCTACAGATGGTCAGTCTGAAGCGATATCTCGAGGCCGCTCTGCGAGCCCTGACCAAGTTGGAGATGACCACGGCTCGCTCTGTCGCGCTCGACGAGGATGCTCGACTCGCCCTGGATGCTGCTCTGGAGCTCCAGCAGGGTCGGACGGAGAGCGAGGACGTCGGCGCCTCGGACATCGCTTGAGCTATTACGCCGTAATAGGTCGAGGCGAGGTGGAGAGCAGCCGGGTGTGGAGACAAGGGTCGAGGGTGAGGGGGAGTGTTGCTTCAGAGCTCAGACCTATTACGCCGTAATAGGTCTGAGCACCCAACAGGTCCGGATCAGGGTCGGTGGCGCGAGGTCCAGGTGCTTCAGGGGTTGTGGGGGAGGCGTGGGGCGAGGAGTGTGGGTGAGGCTCGGCGCGGCCCGTAAACCCGGGCGAGCTATTACGCCGTAATAGGGGTGCGGGGGCAACCCAGGACCACCAAGTCGTAATAACTAACGTGTCGGTGCGGCGGATGATCTACGACGTTAGTAAGGTAGCGTCATGAGTATGCCAGCCACCTCAAGCGACCGAGCCAAGGTCGTCTCCAAGCTGCCGGGATGGCTCCGGCAGAACCTCAAGGTCAGAACCGCCCAGCTCGGTATCGAGATCCAGACCGCTGTCGAGCAGGGCATCGCCGCCTGGTGTGACCTTGCCTCAGCAACGGCCTCCGTCGACACCGCTGGAGCCGAGTCCTTCTCCACCTTCCTGCCGCCGGGTCAGTGGGAGGAGTTCCGGAGCATTGCCGAGGACCGTCGGGTCTCCCTGATTCAAGGGCTCGCCCAGTCCGTTCAGCTCTGGCTCGACACGAACCCCGCGCCCAATGTGCAGCGTCCGGACATCACCCGTCGCATCGTCGTCTGCAACCAGAAGGGCGGCGTAGGCAAGACCGCCATCACCGCGGGAGTGGGGGAGGCCCTGGCGGAGGACCCCAACCGGCTTTTCCCCGTGCGCGTTGCCAAGGCGCTGGCGTCCGCCTTGCGGGCAGGGGAGTCCGAGGGCGAAGCGAGCGTCACCGACACCGACCCGCTCGACATCGAAAAGCTTCCTGGAGCCGGACTCCGCGTCCTCCTGGTGGACTTCGATCCCCAGTGCCACCTCACCAACCAACTGGGCGCGGCCCCCCTGGCGATGAACGGTGACAGCCTCACCAACCACATGGCCGGCGACCCCAAGGGTGAGCTGAGGGACCTGATCGTCTCCGTCGACGAGGACCACTTCGGCGGACGTCTCCATCTCCTGCCCGCTTGCCACGACGCCTTTCTGCTCGACGTCCGTCTCTCCGCGGTCCGTGCTCGCGAGGCAGCTCTGGAGCGGGCCCTTGTGACGCTCGAAGCCGATTACGACGTCATCATCGTCGACTGTCCGCCCAGCCTCGGCCTCAGCATGGACGCGGCCGCCTACTACGGACGCCGACGCGACGGTGAAGGACCAGGCCAGTCCGGAGCCCTCATCGTCGTCCAGGCCGAGGACAGTTCCGCCGACGCCTACGACCTGCTCACCAACCAGATAGAGGATCTCCGCAACGACCTCGCCCTCGACATCGACTACTTGGGCATCGTCGTCAACCTGTACGACGGTCGACGTGGCTACATCGCCACCTCGTCGCTCCAGGGATGGATCGACATAAAGGATCCGCGAGTCGTCGGCCTCATCAACGACCTCAAGGAACAGAAGGAAGCCGTCCGTATGAAGCAGCCTCTCCTGAGCTATGCGCCCGCCTCGCAGCAGGCCGTGGCCATGCGTGCACTGGCCCGGGAGATCTCATGAGCAAGGCCGACCAGTTGGGCTCCGGCCGTTTCGGGGGAGCGGCCAGGCCCGTGAGTGCGCGCCGAGCCGCCATCGGGGCAGCGACCGGGGTGCCGACGGAAGGGGTGTCTCCGCCGTCTCGGCTGCCGGTGAATCGGATCAGTCCCAACCCCGAGAACCCTCGGACCACGCTCGGTGATCTCAGCGAACTCACCAGCAGCCTCAAGGAGCATGGGCAGAAGCAGGCCATCACGGTCATGAACCGTGATGCCTACATCAAGGCCAACCCGGCCCGCGCCAGCGACCTCGAAGCCGACACCACCCATGTGGTTGTGGACGGCAGCAGCCGCCTGGCCGCCGCTCGCGAGGCAGGCCTCACGCACCTCAACGTCATGGTCGATGACGAGCAGGGTGACGACGGCGATGCCATTTTGGAGTCCGCGCTCGTCGCCAACATCCATCGCAATGACCTCGACCCGCTGGATGAGGCACGGGCTCTACAGCGTCTGCTCGCCATTCACAGTTCGCAGGTGAAGCTGGCCAAGCGGCTGCACAAGTCCCAGGGGTGGGTCTCTCAGCGGCTGGCGCTGCTCAACCTGAGCCCGGAACTCCAAGCCGTGGTGGGGGAGGAGCCAGTCGAACTCCTGCGGTCCGTCGCCAAGGAATCGCACGATCGGCAGGAAGTCGTCCTCCAGGAGCTCAAGGCCGAACGCGCCCGCAAGGATGCGGAGCGTCGGTCGCCGCAGGTGCCCGTAGTGCCTTCGGTTCCTCCGGTCGTCGAGCCAACCGAGGAAGCCGCTCCCGAGGCTGCTGCTTCTGTGCCGTCTCAGGCAGTTGAAAGTCGGGAGGTTGCCGAGGACGGCCCCAACCGCCAGTCGGACAAGGCCGTTGACCCGCCTCGCCCTGCTCCCGCCAGGGCAACGCCGGTAGCAGCGGAGGCGGTTGACCTTCCGGCGCAGGAGGCGTCTCCCGAGCAGGCGGAGACGGTGCCCGACCCTCGCCCCGCTGAGAGCCTCTCCAGTGAAACGGACCCTGCCAAGGCCGAGTTGGGGTCTGCGCGCCGACTTCCCTATGACGACGGCGCGTTCATCGCCATGCACCTCATCCAGAAGATGAGCGACACCGAGTTCGACAAGATGCTGGACATCCTCAAAGAGCATCAGAGCCAGCGGGTTGGATCCCCAACCTGAGCTGGCTTCCGTTTCAGCACGCCTGTGGCCGGCACGAGAACTCTCTCGTGCCGGCCACAGGTGCCTTCACTATTACGGCGTAATAGCCCCCGGGCCCCGACGCCCCAGTCGGGAGCGCGAGGGAGGGCCGTTCTAGCAATCACGCCGTCTCGCGCGCAAATGGGGTAAATGCGGTCATTCGGGGCCCAGTTCGAACAGTTCGATTCTTCGCTCAAAACGATTCTCCCGACGAGGCCTCCGTTTCGGTCCTGCGTTTTTCGCCTCGACAGAGCCCCATCTGACGCCCAGGCCGGGCCCGGGTGGCGAGCTTCGAAGGGTATTCGAGTGTGTCTGGCCGGCGGCCGTGGTGGCATGACCCGATCGGATTCGGCTGACGCGCGAGGACCAGACGGCGCCGTACCTGGCTTGTCGGGTAGGAAGCTGAGTTGCCCGCAGGGAGTGGAAGGCGTTCTACAGCCAGCCGCGGCGTGCTGCCTGCCAGGCCAGCTGCATACGGGTTCCGGCGCCGGCTCGTTCCATCATGCTCTGGATGCGGCGCTGAACGGTTCTTCGGCTGAGGCCCAACTGGGAGGCGATCGCCTTGTCGGCGACTCCCGCGACCAGCAGGGACAGCAGCTTGCCGTCGGCGGGGGAGAGGTCGGGGTGGGGGGTGGCATCGTCCGTGGCCAGGGCGTCGCCCGACTCCGAGAGGTGCAGGGGGACGGCGTTCTCCCAGTAGCTCTCGAACAGCGCGACCAGGGCGTCGAGGAGACTGCTGTCCCTGACCAGTGCCGTGGTCGGCTGCCCGGGGCTGCCCTGAGGGCCACCCGGCACCAGGGGGAAGATGCCGACGGAACGGTCGGCGATGGCCAGGCGGAGTGGTAGCCAAGGGACTGAGCGGGCCATCTCACCGGCCCGCACACCCGCGACGACATTGTCGACGGCCCCCTCGTCGTCGAAGAAGGCCTTCTCGTACAGCACCCGGTAGCGGACGCCCCGGGCGAGGGCCTCGAACTCCTCCGCGTTGCTGCCCGAGGGCATGGCCACGTACTGGGCGCGGCAGAACCAGAGCATCTCCTCACGGGCGTTGACCTGGATCTGTTTCAGGCGCTGGCGCAGGGCCTCCGCCCCGGTGATGACCTCCAGCAGCTGCCCGGCGTCATGGCGGCGGGCGGTCTCGCGGTACGTCTCCAGCAGCCGGTCCGCCTCCGCGCGTGCCGTGTCCAGGGCGTCGGCGGTGTGTTTGATACGGGGGAGAAGGGCCACGTCCGGGGGGACCGGGCGGAACATCCTGGGTGTGCCGTCAGTAGGGCTTGCCAGTCCCTGGCGGACCAGGGAATCAAGCACACGTGTGCTCTCGGGTTCACTCACACCTATGCGCCGGGAGATGTCTTCTGCAGTCGCTCCGCCCGAGGTCACCAGAAGGCGGTAGACGGTCTCCTGTTCGGGTGAGACTCCCGCGGCTTCCAACATCCCCCAGGCCCTTCTCGTTCGTTGTGGAGTAAACGATCCGAGGATTTCCGAGGACTGTACTCCAGGGCCACGAAACGGCAGGGGGCGAGAGGTCCGTACGACCTCTCGCCCCTGGGACTCTGCTGGTCAGCGGCTTTCAGACCAGGCGCGGTGGACCGTCTGGCTGACGGAGTTGCCCGCGGCGTCGCGGGCCGTGACACGCAGGGTCACGAAGCCGGAGCCGTGCCGGTGGTTCAGTGTGGCCCGGAAGGTGTCGTGGCCGTGGTCGCGGACCTTCGTCGCCTGCCAGGTGCGGCCGTCGTCATAGGAGACCTCCACCCACACCTTGGGAGCGCGCGGGGCGGGAGCGCCCTTCTGGGCGCGGACGGTGACGTCGACGTCATAGGAACCGGCCCGGGGGACGGTGTTGTGGGCGCCGACCGGTACGGCGTAGTCGAGTTGGAGGAGGGGCAGGGGGGTGGGCTGTTCGGTGGAGCCGGAGCGGAACGCCCAGATCGTCTTGGTCGCGGTGGCGTGGTCCCAGTCGGGGGAGGTGCGTGAAGTGTTCAGCTCCAGGCGGTAGTCGGCGGTGCCGGTGGGCATCTCGACGTCGGTCCATGCCGAGTCGAGGTCGGTGAGTCTGGTGCCGTCGCGGTACAGGGCCGCGGTCACCGTGTCGCCGGCTGCCTGGGTGCGGCTGGTGCCGATGCCGCCGCCGTCGGCCAGGGCACGGGACCAGTGACCGGCCTGGGAGTCGGTGAACTCCGGTATGCGCAGGCGCAGTACGTCGCCCTGTCGTACGGTCGGGTCTGCCGTGTTCGCGGGGATGGACGGGCGGACGACGGCGCCCTGCCAGGTCTCCGTCGACCGGGCGCCCGCCTTGTAGGTGCGAGGGGTGTCGCGCAGGCCGAGAGCGAGCGGTACGTCGGGGTCGTAGGTCGTGGTGTGGTGGACCAGGTGCTGCCAGACCGTGTCACCGGCGCTGACGTACTCGGTGCGGGTGAAGCCGGTGGGGGCGTAGCGGCTGTACTGGAGCCAGGCCGTCTGCTGGTAGGGGCGGCGGGCGAAGCGCTGCTCGGAGGCCCAGCCGGTGCCGCCGTTGTCGGCGTACGTGGTGCGCACCACGGCGCTGTTGCGGGCGGAGACGGTGTGGACGACCTGTCGGGGGATCTGCCCCTTCGACACCTGCATCACGTCGTAGAGGTAGGGGCTGTGTGCCGTGCCGTGGAAGGTGACCTCGGTGGTGTGGCGGGGGAGGCGCTTGAGGATGTCGGCTCCGGCGGTGGCGCCGATGCGGACGACCGGCAGAGGGGAACGGTCGCCGTTCGGGCTCCAGCGGGTCCAGGGGTTGTCGTCGAAGTGGATCAGGAGGACGCCCTTGGCACCCGCCGAAGCGAGCCGCTCGAGGGCAGTGTCGGTGCCGGTGCCCTGTTCGTCGGTGAGGAGCGCTAGCCGGCCGCGGACGCCACTGAGTACGGGGGCCGCGGCGTCGCCCGCAGCGACGGCCCGCAGGGTGGTGCCGTGGTCGGAGAAGAGGCGGGAGTCCGGCATGTAGTACGCGTTGAGCGGGCCCGGCAGTCCCGTGGCCCGTGCCTCGAGGAGCGGGGCGACGAGTTGCCAGCGGGAGGCGAACTCGAAGGTGCCGGCGCGGACTTGGGGGGTGGGGCTGACGTAGAGGCGCTTGGCGATGTCGAAGAACATGGTGCCCTGGAGCAGGGAGTGGCCGTCGAGTTCGCGGTAGGTCTGGTAGCTGAGGATGCCGCGCTGTTCGGCGGGGTGCGGGGTGCGGATCTGGACGGGGACCGTGGCGCGGGCGTCCACGGTGACGGTGGTGTCTTTGGTGACCTTCACCTCGGGCAGGACGACCTCGCGCAGTTCCTGGCCGTCCTCGGCGGTGCCGAGGAAGGTGTTGCTGACCTGGTAGGTGCCTTCCTCGACCTCGGCGACGCCGTGGTCGGGGTCGGTGTAGGTCACGAAGCCGGCCGGGCCCCAGATGAGCGGCTGTGCGGGGACACGGTCGCCATGTTCGTCGTACGTGCGCACCGTCAGCCGGTGTGTGGGGCCGTGCACGATCAGGCTCAGGGTGGTGTGGACCGCCGGGGTGGCGGTGCCGGTCGGGGTGCCGGTGACGTGGCCGTAGTAGGTGCCCTGGCCGGCCTTGGCGGGGTCCACGGTGAGGGGGACGGTGGCGATCGCGTGGGCGGGGACGCGGACGGAGCCCGCGAGGCGGACGGCCGTCGCCGGGGCGGGGCGGCCTGCGGAGTCGGTGAGACGGGGGGCCAGGTCGAGGGTGACGGCCTGGTCGGAGGTGTTGGTGTACGTCAGGTCCAACGCGCGTGCCGGGTCGCTGAGTTGGAAGGGGCCGGGGGTGAGGGTGGCGGTCGCCGTGAGGGTCCCGAGGGCCGCCGCGGCGGCGTCGACGCGGCCGCCGCCCTGTTCCGTGACCTGCTGACCGGTGATGATACGGGCGGTGCTGACCAGGGCGTCCTTGAGCTGGGGCCCGGTCCAGTCGGGGTGACGCTGGGCCACCAGGGCGGCGGCGCCGGCGACATGGGGGGTGGCCATGGAGGTGCCGGAGTAGCCCACGTAGTACTGGTCGACGACATCGCCCTCGGTGGTGCCGGTGGCGCGGGCCGCGACGATGCCGACGCCGGGTGCGGTGACGTCCGGCTTGACCGCGCCGTCGCCGGTGCGCGGGCCGCGGCTGGAGAAGGGGGCCAGCTTGTCGTCGCGGTCGACGGCTCCCACCGTCAGCGCGGCGTCGGCCGCACCGGGTGAGCCGACGGTCGACGTGCCGTCCGCGCCGCTGTTGCCCGCGGCGACCACGAAGAGTGCGGAACTGGTGCGGGAGAGCTCGTCGACGGCCTGGCTCATCGCGTCGGTGCCGTCGCTCGGAGCCTGCGAACCCAGGCTCATGTTGACGACCTTGGCGCCCTGCGCGACGGCCCATTCCATGCC
This sequence comes from Streptomyces sp. NPDC087859, assembly GCF_044742595.1. NCBI lineage: Bacteria > Bacillati > Actinomycetota > Actinomycetes > Kitasatosporales > Streptomycetaceae > Streptomyces > Streptomyces sp. NPDC087859. The sequence goes on from NZ_JBIUUU010000032.1 coordinate 31,364, forward strand.
GGCGATGATCTGGGACTGCGAGCCGCTGCCGTCGTCGCCGAGCACCTTGCCCACCAGGAGCTCCGCGCCGGGGGCCACGCCCTTGCGGGTGCCGTCGGAGGCCGCGCCGCTGCCGCCGACGATGGAGGCGACGTGGGTGCCGTGGCCGAAGGGGTCGTCGGTGGTCGGGCTGCTGGAGAAGTTCGCCGTCTCGGTGACGCGTCCGGCCAGGTCGGGGTGGGTCCGGTCGACGCCGGTGTCGAGGATCGCGACCTTGACGCCCTCGCCGTGAGCGCCCGTCTGCCAGACGGTCGGGGCGCCGATCTGGGCGGTGCTGCGGTCCAGTGCGGCGTTCACCCGGCCGTCGAGCCAGACGCGGGGGACCGCAGCGGCCTTGGCTGCCGTGCTGTCGGGGGTCAGTTGATTCCAGAAGCGGGTCAGGTCGTCCTGCGCGACGTGCAGGGAACGGGCGTGGATGCTCGGCAACTCCCTTGCGGGGGAGTCCTGTTCGGCGAGCGCGGTGAGCTTGTCCGCGGTATGGGCGGCTGTTGGGCCGGTGGTGCCGATGATCAGCGGCAGGGTGTCGGTGTGGGCGTCGTCGTAGCCCTGGGCGAGGAGGGCGGTGACGTCGAACAGGGTCCGGTCCAGGCGGCCCCCGGCCACCAGGGGGGAGGCGTCGGAGGGGAGGACGGTCAGGCGTCCGTCCTGTTCGAAGGTGTGGAAGACGATGCCGTCGCGCCCGGGGCCGGGGCGTACCGACGCCGTCTGCCGGCCGTCCGGGCCCTTGGCCACGCTCACCCTGTCGCCGGTGATCAGGCGGACCGTCGCCGTATCGGAAGCGGCCTTGGGCACGCCCTCGGTGCGTGGCGGTTTCGTCGGGGCGGCGAAGGTCGGGGTGACCGCCGCGGTAGCCAGGGCGACGCCGGCTGTGAACGTTGCCAACAAGCGGATGTGTCTCATCGGTTCGGTGCCTCTCCCGGCGCGCTGAGTGCCGTTCATCTGCGCGACAGAATCCGTCGGCCGTGCGGCGGGTGTCACTCGATGCCGGTGGCACACCTGGGACATGTCACAAGGGCGACAGCCGGCACATGAACCGGCAAAGCCGATAGTCACCACCTTGACGGGTGACGACGGCGACTGCCATGATTGCGTCACCGCTCAAACCGGTGACACGAAAGGTGTCCTGGTCAGAGGCGTACAAGGACCTTTCGACCCAGATGCGGAGCACAGTCATGGCAGTCAGCTACACCGCCGTCGTCAACGTCGACGGAGAGGGCCGCAACGGCGGTCACGTCCGCTCCTCCGACGGCCTGCTGGAGACGAGCCTCGCCCTTCCCAAGGAGCTCGGCGGCGCCGGTACGGCGACCAACCCCGAGCAGCTGCTGGCCGCCGGCTGGGCCGCCTGCTTCCTCGGCGCCCTGCGCCGCGCCGCCACCGGCCGCAAGATCCGGCTCACCAGCACGAGCATCACCGCCGACATCACACTCACCCACGGCGACGACGGCGAGTTCTCCCTCTCCGCCGTCCTCACCCCCGTGCTCGGCGGCGTCGACGACGCCACCGCCCAGGAGCTCGCGAACGCCGCGCACCAGATCTGCCCGTACTCCAAGGCCCTGCGCGGCAACATTCCGGTCACCATCAACGCCGGCGCCGCCGTCTGAGAGCCCGACATGGTCTCCCTGACGCACATACGTGTACGGGCCGCCGAGAAACGTCGTGCAGATACCCGCCACGCCTCCGATGAACGTGTTTCCGGTGAGCGTGCCACCGCTGAGCCGACGCCTCGAGGTCGCTCGGCCTCCCCGGGGGACCAGGACTGGCCGACGGACCCGCAGATATGGAGCTGGGCGGAGAGCGCGGTGCTGGCGGGGTACGGCCCTGGGCCAGCGAGTTTCCTCTGACGGACGACCCGACCCAGGGGAGGACAGCCACCCCCGCACCGGCCATCCGTCCGGTGCGGTGGCTTCCGTAGCGAATCGGCCAACGCGTCCCGAGACGCACCGTCACTTGACTGAGGCGACACATGTCGCCCCCGGCCGACACTGAGCGCAGGGCGCCCGTCGGCGCAGGGCACCACACCATCGAAAGCGAGATCACAGCCATGGACATGAAGCTCGAAGTCGTCATCCTGCCCGTCTCCGACGTGGACCGGGCCAAGGGCTTCTACGTCGAGCGGCTCGGCTGGCGTCTCGACGCCGACTTCCCGATCAACGACGGCTACCGGATCGTCCAGGTCACCCCGCCGGGCTCCGAGTGCTCGATCATCTTCGGCGAGGGGCTCACCCGCCAGGAGCCGGGCACGCTCCACGGCCTCCAGCTGACCGTCACCGACATCCTCAAGGCCCAGGAGGAGCTGGCCTCGTACGGCGTGGAGGTCCACGGACCCTTCCGCGACGAGACCGGCGCCTTCCACCACGCCGGTGACACCCACCGCGTCCTGGGCCCGCACCCGGAGCGGGCCAGCTACGGCACGTTCGCCGCCTTCAAGGACCTGGACGGCAACGAATGGTTCCTCCAGGAGGTCACCGAGCGCGCCCCCGGCCGCTGAAAGACCCGCCCCGCGCCCCGGAAGAACCCGCCCCCACCCATCCGCCCGGCACACCGCCACCGGAGGACACATGCCGACCGAGAACACCCGCACGTACGACGTCATAGTGATCGGCGCCGGTCCGGTCGGTGAGAACGTCGCGGACCGGACCACCGCCGCCGGTCTGAGCACCGTCATCGTGGAGAGCGAACTGGCCGGCGGCGAGTGCTCGTACTGGGCCTGCGAACCCAGCAAGGCGCTGCTGCGGCCCGCCCTGTTCCGGGCCGACGCCGCGCACATGCCGGGCCTCGACCCCGCCGTCAAAGGGCCGCTGGACGTTGCGGCCGTCCTGGCCCACCGCGACCGCATGTCGGCGCACTGGAAAGACGACGGCCAGGTCGAGTGGATCAGGTCCGTCGGCATCGACCTCGTCCGCGGACACGGCCGGCTGACCGGCGAGCGCGAGGTGTCGGTGGCGACCCCCGACGGCGACACCGTACGGCTGCGGGCGCGGCACGCGGTCGCCCTGTGCACCGGCAGCCGCGCGGCCCTGCCACCGCTGCCCGGCATCGGGGAACTGCGCCCCTGGACGAGCCGGGAGGCCACCACCGCCCAGCAGCCGCCCGGCCGGCTGGTCGTCGTCGGCGCCGGTGTGGTGGGCGTCGAGATGGCCACCGCCTGGCAGGCCCTGGGCAGCCAGGTGACCCTGCTGGCCCGCGAGGACGGACTGCTGCCCCGCATGGAGCCCTTCGCGGGGGAGCTGGTCACCGAGCGGCTGCGGGAGGCCGGAGCGGACGTACGGTTCGGCGTCTCCGTCGTCGAGGCCAAGAGGGCGGACGGCGAGGACGGAGGCGAGGTCCGGGTCTGGCTGTCGGACGGCACCGAACTCACCGCCGCCGAGATCCTCTTCGCCACCGGGCGCGCCCCGCGCTCGGAGGACATCGGGCTCGACACCGTCGGGCTGGAGCCGGGAGACTGGCTCACCGTCGACGACACCCTGACCGTCACCGCGGTGCCGGGGGAGTGGCTGTACGCCGTCGGTGACGTCAACCGGCGGGCCCTGTTCACCCACCAGGGCAAGTACCAGGCCCGCGTCGCCGGTTCGGTGATCGCCGCCCGGGCACGGGGCGAGCGGCTGGACACGGCCCGCTGGGCGCCGCACAGCAGCACGGCCGACGTCGAGGCCGTCCCCGGAGTCGTCGTCACCGATCCCCCGGTCGCGAGCGTCGGCCTGACCAAGCAAGAGGCCGAGCGCCTCGGCCGAGACGTCGAGGTCGTCGACTACGAGATCGGCCACCTCGCGGGCGCCATCCAGTACCGCCCGGACTACCGGGGCAGGGCCCGCATCCTCGTCGACCGGGACCGCGAGGTCGTCGTCGGCGCCACCTTCGTCGGACCGGGCGTGGACGAACTGCTGTACTCGGCGACCGTCGCCATCACCGCGGAAGTGCCGGTCGAACGCCTCTGGCACGCCGTACCCGCATTCCCCACCATCAGCGAGGTGTGGCTGCGCCTGCTGGAGACCCGGAGGGACTCATGACCACCGCACGCGACCTGCTACTCGTCGCCCTCGCCCTGCCGGCCGGCGACATCGCGGGCCAGGGCGACCTGTCGCTCGCGCTCGCGGGAGCCGAAGCGGTCGACCTGCTGCGCAGCGGGGCACTGACCCTGGACGGCGACCGCATGGTGCCTGGTCCTCGGGCGGTGTCCGGCCTGCGGCTGGTGTCCGACGACCCGCTGCTGGACCAGGCGGACGCCACCGTCGTCCGGCATGAGCCGTACGAGACGATCCACGAGTGGCTGTGGCGCCGCGCCGACGACCTCGTGCCGGCCTACGCCGACGCCCTGGAGCGGGCCGGACTCGTCGTCCCTCCGCACGGCCACGGGTTCCGGCTGCTGCCCGGGCGAACCGTGCCGGCCGACACGCGGGAACGCCGTGAGGCGGAGGAGCGCAAGGCATCCGGCGAGCCCGTACTCGCGGGCCTGCTGGCGGCCTTGGGAGTCGGGGGCACGGGAATCGTCGAAGGCCCAGGCGGCGCGGAGCCGTCCGGTACCGACGACAGCTCCCTCGACGACGCCGTCACCACCGTGCTGGCAGCCGTCGGTGACGCGGTCATGGAGCTGGAAGCCGTACGACTGCGCCGGGACGTCGAGACGGCCGCCTTCGACAATGTGTGGCGCGGTTGGTAGGCGGCGGCCGCTCCGCGGCTTGACCCCGCCGAGACACACACGTATCTCCTGATGTCCCGCGAGGCGGTGTGTCGGGCACGGCGGGGGTAGCCGCCGGGCCAGGATCATCGCTCGCGGGACAACGGGACCAAGTGGGCCTTCAGACTGATCCGACGCTACGCATCCGGCGTGACAAGGGTGTACATGACGGAACGCTGCTGCTTGTGGCGCCGGATACGGCCCTTGGCGACCAAGGACTCAAGGGTGTTCCGCACTACCTGCGGGGTGGGTTTGCGGTCCGGGTGCTTCTTGAGGAGTTCGTCGCGCAGTTCCTTCGCCAGGCGCGGTTCCTCGTACTGGCCCAGCAGTTCCGCCAGCAGTTCCCCGAGCAGAGGCTGACGCGACTTCCCCTTCGCGCCGGCCTTCGCCGTCTTGCCGGTCGGAGCGCTCTTGGTCGACGCCGAGCGTCGGGAGGCCGCCCCAGTGGACGTCTTCTTCGCCTGCGCAACGACGGGCTCGTCCTGCAACTGCTCGGGCAGTCGGGACGCGTCGGCGAAACCCTCGTACCGCTCGGCGAGGTTGAGGATGTCCGCGAGGAGGGCCTCCTCCTGCTTCAACACGGAGATCCTCTCCGCCAGCTCCTGCTGTCGCCGACGGTTCTCCTCCAAGTCCGATGCGGCTTGTGCTACGTACCGCGATCGGAGCGTGGCGGCTGATTGGCTGGCCACAACCGTTCACTCCCTCGATATGGATGACGTTGCGCATGGTACCCACGCGGAGGGACTCGTGTGGATAAGTGTCAACGCCAGATGGTTCCTCCGACATGCCCGTTCATGCTCACACGATAAGCGCTGATGTGCCCGTGCATAGAGGAAGTGTGGCTGTTCTTCGGTTTCTCTCGAGTGTCCACGGGTCACTCGCACGAGTGCACCCTCGAGCGTACTGCCCGGTAAGTATGTGGTTGAACCGTCCGTGACCGGGTTCCTCCGCCCGGGGAGTGATCGACCACCTGCTCGTGCGTTCGTGGCCGGGCGGCAGTCGAGGGCCGCTGATCCGTGACGTGGGGTGCGCGGTGACCGAGGTGCGTGCGTGCCCGGCCTCAGACACACCTGACGGCGTCGCGCACCGTGTCCGTCAGCGCCAGGACGGCCGCCCGGAGATCCGGCGGCAGCGGAGCGTGCGGCGAAAAGGAGCGGCGGCCCCACAACGGCCCCTGCGGCCGTGGTCTCGGCGTCTCCCGAATCGCCCGGACCGGCAGCCCGGCGCCGGCCGTCGCAGCCGTCAAACGAGCCGCGACCTCGGCCTGTGCCGTGCTCAGGGCCTCCATGACGCTGTCGCCGAGCTGGGCGGCGGGCATCTGCCGGAACCGCTCGTCGACGAACCGGATACTCGCCGGGCAGCCGTCCGCGCCCACGGTGACCTGTACGACGTCGTCCCGGGAGCAGGCCGTGACCGACAGTGCCCGCAGCTGCTCCCCTGTTCTGGTCAGCGCCGCGTACCGCTGGGCAAAGTCGGCAAGGGCCTGCTCCAGGCGTCTTACCGGTGGTGTCTCCATCGTCCTCCTCCGCCCGGTGCGGACACCGACACACCAAGGACACGAGAGGGTCTCACATTTGGTTCACACCTGAACGGACATGTGTGCAGCTGTATGCGGGCCCCCTCTCGATCAGCCACGCACCGTGACCGGCGCCGTGTTGTATCCCTCGACCCGCAGCTTCGGCCGGCCCGACGGCAGGGCGGAGGCGGGCCAGGACAGCGTCACGGTGCGGGTCTCGCCGGGCAGCAGCCACAGGTAGTTGTCGTCGTAGAGGGTCGGCAGGACGCGGTCCCCGCCCTCGTCGAGCAGGGAGAGCCGGACCATCGCGGCGACCATGGAGCCGCGGTTGCGGACAGTGGCCGTCGTCGTCCTGCGGTCGCCGTCGTGGGACACCCGGGTGAGCGAGGCCGTCAGCTTCGCCCGCTGGACCTGGTTCAGAGCGCGCAGCGCCTCGGGGGTGCGGCAGCGCCAGTAGGTGTTGCGGGACAGGAGCCTGCCATCGGAGTCCTCCAGGGTCAGGCGCAGCAGGTGCAGGTCCGGCAAGTCGTCTGTGGGAGCCGCGGTGAACGCGGTCGCCGAGACGGCCGGATCCACGTCCACGCGCGTCCGGCGGGTGTCGGCGATACGGCGACCGGACAGGTCGTACGTCTGCGCCGTGACCGTCGCGCCCTTCAGCGCCTCGCGGGTGTGGTTGACGGCGATGACCTGCCACTTCACCGGGTCGGCCTGGACGTGCAGGGGTTCGCAGGCGCTGCGGCAGCCGAAGTAGGAGCCGTTGACGTCGAAGTCGTAGTCGTAGGTCTGCCAGACCGTGCTGTGCCAGGCCGGGTGGGACATCCACAGCATCAACCCGGTGGCGTCGTCCCACAGATGGGCGTTCCAGGCCTCGAACATGGCGCGGAAGCTCTCGTAGTTGACGAACTGCGCCTTGCGCGTGAAGTCGTCCAGGTCGCGGGCGGTGCCCAGGCGGGTCTCGATGGCCGCCTTGTAGTTCTGCGGAGCCTGGTTGCCGCGCTCGCTCCAGTCGTGGTGGTACCAGACGCCGCCGATCGGCCACTCGGGTCCGTCGTCGCCGACCATGGCGCGGGTGCTGGCGGCGGTGGAGACGACGGGCATGCCGATCTCGGTGTGGAAGCCGAAGTCCTTGCTGCCGTACGTCGACGGGTCGAAGTAGCGCTCCGGCTCGACCCAGCCGTACGGGCCGCCGCCGGTGACGACACCGCCGGCGGAGTTGCTCTGGTAGAGCAGCCCCGGCGCCTGGCTCTCGACCGCCGTGCGCATGCCCTCGTCGATCGCGGCAGGCGGATTGCCCTCGTTGGCGCCGCACCACACCGCGATGCTCGGGTGGCTGCGGTAGCGCAGCACGGTGTCGCGGGCCACGGACACGAAGGCCTCGTGGTCCGGCGGGTCCATGCTCCAGGCGTTGGGGAAGTCGTTCCACACCAGGATGCCGTGGGCGTCGCAGGCGGCGTAGAACTCCTCGCGGTTACTGCTGCCGACCCAGTTGCGGATCATCGTGAAGTTCATGGCCCGGTGCATGCGCACCGCCGTGTCCATGCGCTCGGCGGGCATCCGGCGCAGCAGCTCGTCCCAGCCCCAGTTGCCGCCGCGCACCAGGACCCGGACACCGTTCACGCTGATCTTCAGCGGGTCGGGGGTGTTGGAGACGGTGGTGACGTCGCTCCAGGTGTCGCCGTCGTCGGAGACCTGCACGGTGTACGTCTTCGGGTACGCCTGCTCCCAGACGACCGCGATCCGGTCGAAGCGCCGGCTGGTGCCGAGGTCGACCTGGAGCCACTGGTGGTCCTCGTAGGCGGAGGACCAGCGGGTGCCGGGGTCGCCGTCGGTGGCGTGGGCGGCCGGGTGGCCGTCCTCCTCGCTGGAGGCGGTGGCCTCCCGGCGCAGCGCGAGGTCGGTACCCGGTTCGGCGCTGTCGATGACGGCGAGGGACCACAGGGAGGTGCCCCAGCTGGTGTTGCGGATGCCGCAGGACAGGCGGACGTAACGGGCCGTACGGGCCTCGAAGTCCGTGATCCGCAGGCTCGCGTCGCCGCTGTTGAAGGGCAGCGGGACGGCCGTGTTGTCGACGGACGCGGCGTCGGTCCACCGCTCGCCGTCCTCGGAGACCTGTACGACGAAGGTGCGCGCGTAGGCCCGCTCCCACACCAGGTCCACCCGGTCGAAGCTCTGTGTCGAGCCGAGGTCGACGCGTATCCACTGGTCGTCGGCGAAGTCGGACGCCCAGCGGGTGCGGGCGTCGCCGTCGGTGACGTTGGCCGCCGCGTGCCCGTCCTCGTCGGTGCTGGAGGCCTCGGCCGGGGCGTGCAGGGCGAGGTCGACGCCGGGGCGGGCGCTGTCGTAGGCCGACAGGGTCCACAGCGAACTGCCCCAGTCGGTGGCCCGGGTGAGGCAGCGGACGCGGATGTGGCGGGCCTTCTGGGCGCCGAGGCGGACGGTCTGGGTGTAGGCGTCGGAGGACGGGGTGAACTTCAGCGGGGTGTCGTACTCGTAGCCGAACTGCCGTATGCCGAAGCGGGTGGTGCGGCGGTCGCTCTCGGCGCCGCCGGTGCGGGCGGTCAGGGTGAGGTCGTGGAGGGTGGGCTCGCCCAGGCCGTTGGGCCACCACAGCTCGGGGCTGCGCACGCGCAGGGCCGCGAAGGCGTCGGGAGCGAATTTGACATCGATGTCAGCGCCCGCCTGGACGGTGACCGTGCGCGAGACACGGACGTCGCCGAACTCGGCTGAGACGGTGGCCTGATGGTCGGCGGAGTCGGCGTTGCGCACCGGGACGGTCAGGGTGAGCTCGGCGACCGACAGGTCCGGCAGCGCGGGCAGCACGGTGTCCACGCGCGGGTCGCCGATGACGATGTGACCGGTCGATCTCAGGCGCACGTGGTTCCAGATGCCGGCCGCGCGGTCGCGGACGGCGGGCATCCAGTCCCAGCCTGAAGAGGCCAGGTACGTCGGTGAGTTGAGGTTCATCGTGTTGGCCCCGGCGTCCACCCAGGCCTCGCCCGCCGGGCCCTTGTCGCCCGGGCTGCCGGGCGTCGGCATGGGCGAGACGCGTACGGCGAGCGCGTTGTCGCTCTCCTTGGCGAGGTGCTCGGTGATGTCGTGGGCGGAGCGGGCGAAGGGGAAGGTCACCTCGCCCACTCCGTGTCCGTTGAGCCAGATCTCGGCCTTGTGGTTGACGCCGTCGAACTCCAGCCAGATGTGCCGCCCTTGGCCGGTGCGCAGGCCGCGGGGCAGGGTGAAGGCACGTCGGTACCACCAGGAGTGGCGGGACAGGGCCTCGGGGACGCGCAGGTTGTTCAGGCCCGTGACCGGGTCGGGCAGCTTGCCCTGGTCCACGAGGGAGCCGAGGACGGTGCCGGGCACGGTCGCGGGCAGCCAGCGGCTGGTGTCGACGCCGGTGCGGGACAGGTCCGGGCCGTCGCCGTCCGCCCAGTCGTCCAGGGTGAGCGTCCAGCCCGACTCCAGCGGCACCGTGCCGTCGGCGGCGACCTTGAGTCGGGGCGCGACCCCGTGGTGGGTGCCCCAGTCGGTCCAGCCCGTGGCCGCGGGGCGATGGCCGGGGGCGGTGCCGTACACCTCGAAGCCGTTCAGGCCGAGGGGGTTGGGGCTGGATCGTCGGCGAGCCGTCATCCGGACCCAGCGGGCCGTGACGGGGACCGGCAGCGGGATGTCCACCACACCGCCGGTTCCGGCCGTGGTGCGGTAGACGCTGCTCCAGGAGTCGCGGTCGCGCGAGCTCTCCACGACGAACTCGCGGGCGTAGCTGGAGAGGATCTCCTTGCCGGTGGTGCCCTGGCGTGGGTTGCCGCTGGTCGGAGGTGTGAAGACCGGGTCGCTCGCGTCGGCTTCGAAGGTCAGCCGGACACGGTCGACGCGACAGTCCGCCTGGAGGTCGACCTCGATCCACTGCGGGTCGCTCGCCTCGGCACGCCAGCCGGTGCCGCGCACGCCCGGTGCGGGCAGCGCGTCCACCACGAACCCGGCGGGAGTGGGCGCGTAGGCCTGCGAGGAGGCGCGGACCGGGCGGTAGGCGGCGATCTCACCCGGTGCGGACGGGGTACCGGCGCCGATCGCGTCCGCGGTCACGGGGGCGGCGCCGGCCGTCGGCACGAACGCCGTACCGAGGCTGAAGCCTGCCAGCAGGGTGGAGCCCGCGGCTACGACGGTGCGCCGGGAGGTGTGTCCCGAGGAGCGCGACTGATCGGCCATGTGTAATCGTCCAATCACAAGGTGTGAGTGAGAGGCGGCGTGGGTGGTTGCCTGGTACGGGGTGGTCCGTGTGAAGCTGACAACGTTGCCATAGGCTGTTGCGGCGGACACTTCTGTGTCAAGGCCCTTGACGAGCGTAAAAATCTTCAGCCGTGAAGGGTTGACCTGGCGAGGATGCGGCGGCCTGTGCTGCCGATCTGACCCGCCCACACATGTTTGATGGCGAGGACCGCACACCCTTGGGATGGTGCAAGGCGACTCGACGGCACGTGACATAGAACTCATGGAGGGTGAATGTTGGGAACCTGTTAGGGCGGGGAATCAGCGACCCGCACGATAAATGCCCTGGTGAGACAGGGTATAGGCGTTGGGGCCGGGTCATACGTGTTTGCCGGTCACAGGCGCGGCAGCGGGACGACACAAACACGGCATTTTTCTGGCACCCGGCGCTGCCTACAGTGCGGACGCGGGGGTTACATCCGGCCCCCGGTCGCCGCACCACAGAGAACCAGGATGGTTCAGAACACTATGGCTACGCCCCTCACGGCTATGTCCCGATCCGACCTGCTCGGCAGCATCATGAGGGAACACCGGGAAAGCCTCGTCTCGTACGCCGAGAAGATGCTCGGGGACCGCGGACTCGCCGAGGACATCGTCCAGGAGACCATCATCCGGGCCTGGCGCAACATCGACCGTCTGCTGGGCATGGACGGGTCGGTCCGTGGCTGGCTCTTCACCGTGACCCGGCATCTCGTCATCGACTGGGTGCGCAAGCCCCACGCGCGCAGAGAAGTCGTCGGAGTCACTTACAACGACCCCGTGTCACGGATCGACGGCACCGAGGCGGTACACGACGCCCTGGTCGCCAGGCCCCTGTTGCAGCGACTGTCCGCCGAACACCGCGCGGTGCTGGTGCACATCTACTTGTGCGACCGCAGCATCCAGGAGACGGCCGGCATCCTCGGGGTCCCGGCCGGAACGGTCAAGAGCCGCCACCACAACGCCCTGCGCAAGCTGCGGGGGGCCGTGCGGCCGGAAGCCGCCTAGGAGCGGGAGCCACGGGGCTGGAAGCACACCTCCAGGGCCGAGGTCAGGCGGCGGTGCAGGGTTTCGTCCTGGGGGCGCTTCTCAGTGGAACGGACCAGTTCCGGCAGCAGATACTGCTCGGCGACGATCCACGCGGCGGCGTCGGCGCGTCCGGTGAACCGCTCGGGCCGTACGCCGGGGCGCGGGGGTGGCAGGAGCATGGTGCCGCGGTGGGGCGCGAGGTGTGCCGTGGCCGCGTCGGCGCTGTAGAGATAGTGCTCGAACATCCTGGCGAGGGCCTCGGAGCGGGCGGTGGGGGAGTCGAGGACCGCGCTCAGTTCTCGGGCGTAGGTGCGCAGCAGTTCGTGGCAGGTGTAGCGGCCCGCGGTCAGTTCGACGAGCAGGTGGTGGTCCATCAGTTCCGCCACGTCCTGCCGGGTCCTGCGCGGTTCGGTGCCGGCGAGGCTGGTGGCGGCGGGCATCGCGATGTCGTGCGAGGGGTGCAGGCTCAGCAGCCGGAACAGCCGTGCGGCACCGCTGCTCAGCGTTTCGTAGGTGCGGTGGATGGAGGTGCGGATGTCGGTGCGGTCGTCGCGGCAGGACAGCATGTCGAGGCAGTCGTCGGTGTCCTGCAACCTGGCCGCGAGCGAGACCAGCGGGAAGCGCGGCTGTACCAGGGCGCGGGCGGCGGTGACGGCCAGGGCGAGGGGCAGCCCGCCGCACAGCTCCACGATCTCCTCCGCGGCGGCGTGCTCGGCCCGGATGCGGTCGGTGCCCAGGCGCCGGTCGAGCAGCTCCAGGCCCTCCGCGCGGGTCATGGGATCCAGCGTGATGATCCGGGCGTTGTCCGTCACCGCCAGCCCTTCCAGCCGCCGTCGGCCGGTGACGACGGCGATGCTTCCCGGCGTGGAGGGCAGCAGGGGGCGCACCTGCTCGCAGTTCTCCGCGTCGTCCAGGACGAGCAGCAGCCGCCGTCCGCTCAGGGCGCTGCGATAGACGGCGGTGAGGTCGGTGGCGCTCGCGTGGGCGGGGTCGTGTTCGACGCCGAGTGCGCGCAGCACCGCGCTGATGGCCTCGGCTGGGTCGAGCGGGGGGCGGGAGGCGTGGTGGGCCTGGAGGTCGACGTGGATCTGCCCGTCGGGGAAGTGGTCGGCGACCAGGTGGGCCCAGTGCACGGCCAGGGTCGTCTTGCCGACGCCGGGCATGCCGCAGATGGCTGCGGTCATGGTGGGCGGGCTGCTCTCGCCCTCGATCGGGAGCAATTCCAGGCACTGGCTCAAGGGCTGGCGGCGGCCGGCGAAGGAGGTGCAGTCCGCGGGCAGTTGGGCGGGACGGCCGGTTGCCGTGGGCGGGGACGTCGGGGGCGGCGGGGCGTCCGGTGTGCGGGCGACCCGGCGTTGCAGCAAGTGCTGTTGGGCGGCGCGCAGTTCGGGGCCGGGCTCGACGCCCAGTTCGTCGGCGAGTGCGCCGCGGATGGTCTCGAACTGCCGTAGCGCTTCGGCCTGGCGGCCGGTGGCGGCCAGGGCGGCGATCGCCCGGGCGTGCAGGGCCTCGTCGAAGGGGTGGTTGTCCAGGGCGGTGCGCAGCATGGTCAGGACGTCGTCGGTCAGCGCGGGTGCCGCGGTCAGGACGGCGTCGGCGGCCTCCTTCACCGTGGCGACGAACTCGTGCCCGACGGAGGTGAAGACCGGGTGCCGGGCCACGGTGGTGCCCGCCGCGACGACGGGGCCGCGCCACACCCGCAGGGCGTCGACGAAGTCCTGCGCGGCCGCGCCGGGATCGCCGTCGCGGAGCGCGAGTTGGGCTCGGGCGCGCAGGTCGCGGAAGCGCAGCAGGTCCGAGCTGGTGGTGTCGACCAGGAGCCGGTAGCCGTCGGCGGCGCGGACGAGGTGTTCGGCGTTGCTGCGACTGCGCAGGGCGGGTTCGAGTGTTCTGCGCAGGGCGCCGATGTGTCGGTGCACCACGTTGACGGCGCTGGGCGGTGGTTCCTCGTCCCACAGGATGTCGACCGCCTCACCCAGTGTGAGCGGCCCGGGGGCGCGGAGCACCAGCAGGGCGAGCAGGGCCAGTCGTTTCGGGGGCCCCAGGTCGAGTTCGGTGTGCCCGCGCATCGCGCGCACGGTGCCGAGGACTGAGTAGCGCACTGTCGCGTCCATGTCGCGGCTGGCCTCGCTGTTTCTCCGTGATGCTGCTGGTCACCCACCCGGTCCCGGCGTCACCGTGTCGGTGGGGGACCCGTGCCTGCTCCGTGCGCGGGGCGGGTGGCCAAGACGGGGAAGTGTAGCCACGTTCCGTGACACGTATGTGCGGGCGCAGGTGTTTGGCTGAGGGTGTGACGTCGAGTCTGACGGTCGGGACCGGTGGGTGGATCTGTCACGTGACTCACCTGTCTCGCGAGAAAGTAACCGTTCTAGGTGGTGATGGCGATGACGATATAGGCCTTGACGTCACCGGTCAAGGTGGTGACTTGAAAGGGGGAAGGTGAGCATGCGAGGCCATGCGTCCGCGATGTGCCGCTGGGGTGAAACCGGCCACACATGTTGTGAACCTTTCATGACCATCGCCGCGTTACCCAGATGGAGGCTCTGTCGTCGAACACGCGGACGGGGGAGTCGGGGCGGGACATCCGGAGTCCAGCCACGTCCGCGTGGTCAGAGCCCGTCCCCGCACCGGCGGTCTGTGGTCCCCCCTTCGGGCCGCCGGTGCGCCGACTAGGTGAAGAAAGGTCCTTGCATGCCCGCCACACCGCTGCCGGTCAGGGATGGTGCGCCACTGTACGAGGAGCTCCTCGCTGCTCATACGGTCATGACTCGGGGCGCGGATCTGGTCTCCTGGGCGTTCACCCGGCTGGCCGACGGCGCCGCCGTCGACACACAGACCCTGGTGGTCACCGCACGGTGGCTCGTCGCCTTCGTACGCCGGCACCGCGACACCGAGGGCGAGCATGTGTGGCCGCTGCTGCGGGGACGCTGCCCCGAATCGGTGCGCAGCCTCGACCTGCTGCACGAGGACGACGACGCGCTGTCCGAGGGGCTCGACGAGCTGGAGAGCGTCCTCGAGCGCATCTCCGAGGAACGCCGGGTCGGCGGATCGGTGGGCTGGGGGCACGCGATGAGGGAGGGGACGCTCGCCTCCCGCCGGGTCGGGGACGGACTGCGCGAGCACTTCACCGTCGTGGAACCGCTGCTCAAGGGGCTGTTCGCCGAGGCAGGGGAAGAGGATCTGCGCTCGCTCGGCACAGCGGCCGCCGAAGGGGTGCTGCGCAGTGAGCCGCAGCTGACCTTCGGGTTCCTGGAACACCCCGAGCCCGTCCCCGGCCGGGAACGGTTGTACGCGGGTTTCCCGCCGCCCGTGCGCTGGGCGCGGGGCGTGCTGATGCACCGGTTCCGCAGGACCCTCAAGGATCTCGCGGCCGACTGAGCCGGCGCCGGCAAGCGGGAGAGGAGGTCAGTGGCCGACCCCGGCCGGCGCCGACTTCTTGCGGGCGCGGTACGCGGCGGCCTTGATCTTGTTGCCGCAGGACTCCATGCCGCACCACTGGCGCCGCATGCCCCGCGAGCGGTCGATGTAGACGCGCGTGCATTCGGGGTTGCCGCACTCCTTGATCAGGGGCACGTCCGGGCCGCTGAGCAGTTCCACCGCCTGCCGCGCGACCGTCGCCAGCGCCTGCTCGGGCGTCGCCTCGGTGTGCCGGCCGGCCGGGGTGAGCTGGGGTGTCACGGGGTTCTTGCGCGCGGCGGCGTTGACCGCCTCAAGCGCCTGGGCGTCGAACTTCTCACCGAGCCGGCGGTCGGTGACCAGCCGGTAGATGGCCTCGCGCACGGCCGTGGCCTCCCGGACGTCGTCCTCCTGGCCCGGGGTGATCGTGTCCACCAGGCCGGACTCCAGGTACCAGGCGTTCAGCCGCTCCGGCGTCACGAACATCTCGAACCGGGTCGAGCGCCGGGCCCGGAGCGTGGCCGCGAAGTCGAGCGCCGGGTGCCCGCATACGAAGACATGGTCAAGATTCACATCACCATCTTGACAGGTGACTCCGGTCGGACGCAAGAAGCGTTACCGTTTCAGCCGGTGTTCCCGCCCCTGCCAGCGCCTGCGCAGCCAGCGGTCGTGGCTGGCCACGACGATCGCACCGGGGCCCGGGCCGAGCGCCGCCTCCAGCTCGTCGCACAGGGTGGGGGAGAGGTGGTTGGTGGGCTCGTCGAGCAGGAGCAGCTGGGGCGGGCGGGCCACCAGCAGGGCCAGGGCCAGCCGCCTGCGCTGCCCCACCGACAGCTGCCCGACCGGCTTGCCCAGGTCCGCGTCGTGCAGCAGGCCGAGCGATCCCAGCGGCACCTTCTCCGCCCGCCGCGCGCCCAGCGCCCGCTCGTAGGTGTCGCGGACCGTGCGGTCGGCGTGTTCGAAGGTCGTGTCCTGCGTCAGCAGGCCCACCGTCAGCCTGCGCCGCCGACTCACCTCGCCCTCGGCCGGCAGCCGCCCGGCCAGTACGGCGAGCAGCGTCGACTTGCCCGCCCCGTTGCCGCCCGTGACCAGCAGCCGGTCGCTCGTCGACACCTCCAGACCGTCCAGGGAGAGCCGGCCCGGCACCCGTACGTCATGCAGCGCGACCAGGGGACGTGCGTCCTCCTCGCTGTGCGCGGCCAGTTCCCCGGCCGCGAACCGCAGCGGGCGCGGCGGCTCGGGGACCCGGGTGCGCTCCAGCTCCTCCAGTCGCCGGGTGGCGTTGCGGACCCGGCGGGAGATCTGGCTCTGCACCCGGCCCGCCCGGTGGCCGTAGCCCATCTTCTCGTTGTCGTTACGGCCCCGGTCCGGTGCGACCCGGTGCGCGGTGACGCCCGCTGACTCCCGCAGCGCCTCCAGTTCCTCCTGCTCCTGCGCGTACCGACGTTCCCAGCGCTCGCGCTCGGCGCGCTTCTCGCGGAGGTATGCGCTGTAGTTGCCGCCGTAGCGGACGGGGCCGTCGACCGCCGGGTCGAGGTCGATCAGGTCAGTGCACACGGCGTCGAGGAACGCCCGGTCGTGGCTGGCGACGACGACCGTGCCGGGCAGGCCGCGGACCTGTTCCTCCAGGAAGGCGGCGGCGCCGTCGTCGAGGTGGTTGGTCGGCTCGTCGAGGAGCAGTGCGGACGGGCGGCGGACGAGGAGGGCGGCCAGGGCGAGACGGCCGCGCTGGCCGCCGGAGAGCGAGCCGAGGGTGCGGTCGTGTCCGAACGCGCCGAGGCCCAGGCCGTCCAGGACCAGGGCGGCGCGGCGGTCGGCATCCCAGGATTCCCGGTCCTGGGCCTGCTCCAGGCGCTTGCCGTAGGCGTCCAGGAGGTCCTGGTCCTCCGGTGTGCGGGCGAGCTGCTCGCCGAGGCGGTCCAGTTCGGCGAGGTCCTCGCGGGCCTCGCGCAGCGCCTCGTCCAGCACCGCTGCGATGGTGGCGTGGGCGTCGTACGGCATCTCCTGGTGGAGGAAGCCGAGGTCGGAGGGGCGGGTGACGCTGCCCGCGTCGGGTTCGTCGACGCCCGCGAGGATGCGCAGGAGGGTGGACTTGCCGACGCCGTTCTCCCCGATCAGGCCGAGGCGGTGGCCGGGGGAGGCGGTCAGGGAGATGCCGTCGAGGACGCGGCGGTCGCCAAGGGTGCGGACGAGGTCGTGGGCGATCAGTGCGGACACAGGGGTCCCCCAAGGGTGAGCGGTGGGCGGCCCGCCGGGCGTACGACGCCTCGGACGCGGGCCATGTCACACGTCAGCTGCTCACACCTCGGGCGCCCCGGTCTCCTTGAGTGTGCCGTCGGCCAGCCGCAGCCAGCGGTTCACACCGATCTCGGCGAGGAACCGTTCGTCGTGGCTGACCACCATGAAGGCGCCCTGGTAGGAGTTGAGCGCGCTCTCCAGCTGACCGGCGCTGACCAGGTCGAGGTTGTTGGTCGGTTCGTCGAGCAGCAGCAGGTGCGGGGCCGGTTCGGCGCACAGGACGCAGGCGAGCGTGGCGCGCAGGCGCTCTCCGCCCGAAAGAACGCCGACCGGGAGGTGGGCGCGGGCGCCGCGGAAGAGGAAGCGGGCGAGGAGGTTCATGCGCTCGGCCTCGGGGCGCTCGGGGGCGAACGCGGCGAAGTTCTCCGCGACCGTGCGGTCGAGGTCGAGCAGGTCCAGGCGCTGGGAGAGGTACGCGATGCGGCCGTCGTTGCGCTTGATCTCCCCGCTGTCCGGGGTGAATTCGCCGGTGATCAGGCGCATGAGGGTGGTCTTGCCGGCGCCGTTGGGGCCGGTCAGCGCGATGCGCTCGGGGCCGCGGACGGTGAGGTCGACGCCTCCTGGGGCGAACACCTCACGGTCCCCGAGGCTGACCTGCATGCCCTCGCCGAGGAAGAGGTTGCGGCCGGCGGGCACCTGGGTGTCGGGCAGCTCCAGGGTGAGGCGCTGCTCGTCGCGCAGGGCCCGGCCGGCCTCGTCGAGGCGGGCCTTGGCCTCGTTGACCCGGGAGGCGTGCATGGTGCCGGACTTGCCCGCGGCCTCCTGGGCGCCGCGCTTCATGTTCCCCGCGAAGATCTTGGGCAGGCCCGCGTTCTTGAGGTTCTTGGAGGCGTTGCTCATGCGGCGCTCGGCGCGTTCGCGGGCCTGCTGCATCTCGCGCTTCTCGCGCTTGAGTTCCTGTTCGGCGTTGCGGACGTTCTTCTCGGCGACCTCCTGCTCGGCGCGCACGGCCTCCTCGTACTCGGTGAAGTTGCCGCCGTACAGGCGCAGTTCGTCGCTGCCGAGCTCGGCGATGCGTTCCATGCGGTCCAGGAGCGCACGGTCGTGGCTGACCAGGAGGAGGGTGCCGTTGAAGTCCGACAGCACGTCGTAGAGCTTGTGTCGGGCTTCGACGTCGAGGTTGTTGGTCGGCTCGTCGAGCAGCAGGACGTCGGGGCGCCTGAGGAGCTGGGCGGCGAGGCCGAGGGAGACGACCTGGCCGCCGCTGAGGGTGCTCAGGCTGCGGTCCAGGGTGAGGTCGACGAGGCCGAGGCGGTCGAGCTGGGCGCGAGTGCGTTCCTCGATGTCCCAGTCGTCGCCGATGGTGGCGAAGTGCTCCTCGGCGACATCGCCGGACTCCACGGCGTCCAGGGCTCGGATGACGGCGGCGACGCCGAGCACCTCGGCGACGGTGAGGTTGCCGGTGAAGGGCAGGCTCTGCGGCAGGTAGCCGAGGGTGCCGCTGACGGACACCGATCCGGTGACGGGCTTGAGTTCACCGGCGACGAGCTTGAGCAGGGTGGACTTGCCGGAGCCGTTGGGGGCGACCAGGCCGGTGCGGCCGGGGGTCACGGTGAAGGACAGGTCCTGGAAGACCGGGGTGTCGTCGGGCCAGGCGAAGGAGAGGCTGGAGCAGACGATGGCGGCGTCGGACATGGAATGACCTCGAGCGATGTGCGGGCGGAGAAGAGAGCTCTGCCCTGGGCAGACGTGGTGAAAGGGGTACGACGAGACGGACCACCTCGGCAGCGCTCCTGAGCGCCGGCCGGTGGCCGTCAGAGCCGGGTATCACCCGGAGATGTCGTCGTCACCCACCACGGCTGTGACTCCTCGGTACACGTCGATGTCCCCTTCAGCGTAGCAGCCGCCCGTTCACATGTTTGTGGTTGACAGCTCCGATCCCACATGCCAGCATCGTCACCAGTTAAACCGGTGACGAGGTCGATGCGGGACGTCGGCAGAGCTCACACGTGTCCGAAGGAGCACACACCATGGCAGAAAAGCCGAAGCCGAGGACCGGGGGAGCCCCCGTCGGCCGACGGGCGATGCTGGGCATGCTCGGCGCGGGCGCGGCCGGGCTCGCCGCCGCGCCCTACCTCCAAAGCGGCTGGGAGGGATTCCTCGCCAAGGCGTCCGAGTTCGACGCCACGGGACTGACTGGCCTGCTGCCCAACCCCGGCGGCTTCCGGTACTACAGCGTCGTCGGTTCGGTGCCGCACAAGGACGAGACGAACTACGCGCTGACGATCGGCGGTCTCGTCGACAAGCCGAAGACCTACACGCTCGACCAGCTGCGCGCGATGCCGCAGACCCGGGTGGTGGGCGACGCCGTGTGCACCGACGGCTGGCGGGTGGACGGCACACCCTGGGAAGGGGTGAAGCTGGCGGACATCCTCGACGACGCCGGAGTGCGTTCGCGGGGTGCCGCGATCCGGTTCACCTGCTTCGACGGCGCCTACTCCGAGAGCCTCACGCTGGAACAGGCCCGCCGCTCGGACGTCCTGGTGGCCCTGAAGTTGCAGGACAAGCCCATCTCCCACGCCCACGGCGGCCCGGTCCGCCTCTACGTGGCGCCCATGTACTTCTACAAATCGGCCAAGTGGCTGTCCGGCATCTCGGTCACCGACAAGGTGATCCCCGGCTACTGGGAGGAGCGCGGTTATGCGGTCGACGGCTGGCTCGACGGCGCCGACCGGCACGCCGCCTGAACACGACGGCCGGGTACGCCGCTTCAGCACCGCCGAGCGCATGGTCCACCGGGCCACCGGCTACCTGATGCTGCTGTGCCTGGTCTCCGCCGCCTGCCTCTACTTCGGACCGCTGGCCCTGCTGGTCGGACAGCGGCACCTGATGATCACGGTCCACGAATGGTCCGGCATCTCCCTGCCGCTGCCCACCCTGCTGGGGCTCCTCTCGCCCGCCTTCCGCGCCGACCTGCGCCGCCTCAACCGCTTCGCGGTGTACGACCGCCAGTGGCTGCGCGCCGTGCGCAGGCGCCGGAAGTCACCCGAGGCGCGTCCGGCCGGCAAGTTCAACGCGGGCCAGAAGCTCTACGCGGGCTGGATCGCCGGAGCGGTGCTGGTGATGATGTTCACCGGCCTGCTGATGTGGTTCATGGGCCTGCTGCCCTTCATCTCCCGCACCAGCGCGATCTTCATCCACGACATCCTGGCCTGGGCGATCGCCATCGTCCTGATCGGACACATGCGCAGGGCCCTCGAGGACCCCGAGGCGCGGCTGGGGATGCGCACCGGATATGTCAGCCGGTCGTGGGCGGACCGGTACCACGCCCGGTGGCTCGGCGAGGAGGGCAAGCGCGACGAGCCGGCCGACCGTCACATGACCTAACACCTTCTTCACACGCCCCGGTCGGGGAGCCGACACCCGGGCAGTCAACTGACTGTGGACCGGACGGCCGGGTATCGCCAGAGTGAGCCGTGCACACATGTCTGTGATTCGCACGCACATCTGCTGCCGCACATCTCCTTCGGCATCTGCCTCTGCACACCTTTCCGCACACCTCTTTTTGGACGGACAAGCATGAGACGACTTCTCACGGTTCTCGCGGCCGGCGTGCCGCTGGCCGCGGCGGTATACCTGCCGACCGCCTCCGCGGACACCCAGGACGCGGTCACAGCCACCGCGACCGCCTGCACGGCGCCCGCCGTGAAGGCCCCGGCCGGCACCAAGGTCGAGTCCGTGACGGCCGTCCAGCAGGCCGGCGGCACCGTCAACGGCACCGGAATCCTTCAGGGCACCGTCACCGGCGTACCGGCCTTCTGCGAGGTCACGGTCACGCTCACCCACCCGGGTGCCGACGACCACGCCAAGGTGCGGACCTGGCTGCCCGTCAGCGGCTGGAACGGCCGCTTCCAGGGCCTCGGCGGCTCCGCCTACCTGGCCGGTGACAACAACGTCGGCATGGCCAACGCGGTCAAGACCGGATACGCCGCCGTCACCACCGACGCCGGCGTCGGCGACGCCCTCGACACCAGCTGGGCACTGAACAGCGCGGGCCAGGTCAACACCGCGCTGCTGAAGAACTTCGCCTCCCGCTCCCAGCACGAGGCCTCGGTCGTCGGCAAGCAGGTCGTCGACGGGGTTTACGGCAAGCGGCCCGCGTACTCCTACTTCATCGGCTGCTCCACCGGCGGACGCCAGG
This sequence comes from Streptomyces sp. NPDC087859, assembly GCF_044742595.1. Classification (NCBI taxonomy): domain Bacteria; kingdom Bacillati; phylum Actinomycetota; class Actinomycetes; order Kitasatosporales; family Streptomycetaceae; genus Streptomyces; species Streptomyces sp. NPDC087859. The sequence continues at coordinate 52,703 of NZ_JBIUUU010000032.1, forward strand.
GCTACATGGAGGCCCAGCGCTACCCCGACGACTACGACGGCATCCTCGCCAACGCGCCCGCCATCAACTGGGACGAGTTCGAGGTGGCCACGCTGTGGCCGCAGGTCGTCATGAACAACGAGAAGACCCACCCCACGGGCTGTGAGTTCAAGGCCTTCACCGACGCCGCCGTCAAGGCCTGCGACACCCTCGACGGCGCCAAGGACGGCCTGGTCAACGACCCGTCCCGCTGCGACTTCGACCCGCGCCGGCTGATCGGCACCAAGGTCGTGTGCGACGGCAAGGAGCTCACCATCACGGCGGCCGACGCGGCCGTGGTGCAGAAGATCTGGGACGGCCCGCGCACGGCGTCCGGCAAGAAGCTCTGGTACGGCGTCCCGATCGAGGCCGACATCAGCGCGCTGGCCGGTGCCGACGCCTTCCCGGTGCCCGCCGCCTGGGTCAAGCTCTGGGTCGCCAAGAACCCCTCGCTCGACCTCTCCACGATCACCTACAGCCAGTTCACCGAGCTGTTCAAGCAGTCCCAGGCCGAGTACGACAAGGTCATCGGCACCGACGACCCGGACCTGTCGGACTTCCGTCGCTCCGGCGGCAAGCTGCTGACCTGGCAGGGCCTGGCCGACCAGTACATCCCCGCCGAGGGCACGCTCCACTACCGCAAGCAGGTGGAGCGTGAGATGGGCGGCACCCAGCGGGTCGACGACTTCTACCGTGTCTTCCTCGCGCCGAACACCGCCCACTGCGGTCTCAACGGTCAGGACGGCTCCACCGACGGCCTCGCCGCGCTGACCTCGTGGGTCGAGCACGGTAAGGCGCCCAGGACGCTGCCCGCCACTTTGATCAACACCGACGGCCAGAGCGTCTCCCGTGACCTGTGCGCCTACCCGAAGGTCTCCCGCTACACGGGCCACGGCGACACCTCCCTCGCCTCCAGCTTCCGCTGCGTCCTTCCCTCCCGGCACTGACCGGGTCGGCGACCCCTCCCTGACCTGAGAAAGGCCGAACCGACATGAGCACCTCGACCGTGGCCTCGACCCCGACCGGACACGCCGGCGCGGGGGAGCGCTCCTCCCTGCTGAAGCTGTACCTGATCCGCGGCGTCCTCGCCGTGGTGTGGGCCCTGGCGTTCGCCGGTGTCCAAGGGGATCACGAGGACCTCGGTGCGGGGGCCATCGCACTGCTGGTCGTCTACCCGCTGATCGACGCGGTGTCCTCGTTGATCGACTACCGCGCCACCCCGGACGGTTCCGAGCGGCAGGTCACCGCGTTCAACGGGGCGCTCAGCACGCTGGCGGCCATCGCGCTCTGTCTCGCCGGCGCGGGCAGCCTGTCGGCGGCGTTCCACGTGTTCGGCGTCTGGGCCGTCATCTCCGGTGCCGCCCAGGTGATCGTCGGAGTACGGCGGCGCGGCCCCGAGCTGGGCAAGCAGTGGCCGACCCTGATCTCGGGCGGACTGTCCTTCCTCGTCGGCATCACCTACAACATCCAGGCCGCGGGCGACCATCCCACGCTCGAGGTGCTGTCCGTGTACGCCACGGGCGGCGGGGTGTGGTTCATCCTCCAGGCTCTGCTGCTGGGCTGGAAGTCCCGCCAGCTGCGCGCCCGGACCGTCTGACCCCGCCCCGAAACACACATCGGCCCGCGCCCTACAGGGCGCGGGCCGACAAGTGTTTCCCCGTCACGCCAGCGCGCGATAACGCCCGCGATGGAAGATCAGGGGTGCCCGGGAGGACTCCGCCTCGAGGGCGGTGACCCGGCCGATGACGACGGTGTGGTCGCCGCCGTCGTACTCCTGGACCAGCTCGCAGGAGATCCAGGCGCAGGCACCCGCCAGCAGCGGAGCGCCGCCGGGGCCCGGGGACCACCGGACGTCCTCGAACTTGTCGCCGCCCGACCGGGCGAAGACGGAACCGAGGTGTTCCTGTCCCTCGGCCAGCACGTTGACGCAGAAGGCGGCGGCCGAGGCGCGGATGAGCGGCCAGGTGCGGGACGTGCGCGCGGGCGCGAACGAGATCAGCGGCGGGTCCAGGGCTTCGACGACTACGTGCTCCGGCTCTTCGAGGGCCTCGCCCACGACCGGCTGCTGTCGGAAGCGCTCGCGGACGAGGGATTCAGCGGCACCTCCGGGCTGCTCGCCACGCTGTCGGACCTGATGGAGTCGGCCAAGGCCGCCGGCGGGATCCGCGCCGACGCCACCCGGCTCGATCTGCGGGTGATGCTCTGCGGCACGGTGGTCCAGCTGATCAGGATCGCCGAGCGGGAGCCCGCGCTGTGGCGCCGGTACGGCGAACTGACGCTCCGGGCGCTGCGCCCTTAGGCGGCGCCGGCCCGCCCGGTGGTCCGGTAGCGGACGGGGAGGGACAGCACCCCGCGGACGATGCCGGAGCCGATCCACTCCAACGAGGTGGCCGGTACGACGAGTTCGAGCTCCGGGACCCGGGCGAGCAGGACCCGCAGGGCGATGGTCGCCTCCAGGCGGGCCAGCGGGGCACCCAGGCAGTGGTGGATGCCGTGTCCGAAGGCCAGGTGCCGGGCGCCGGGGCGGGTCACGTCGAGTACGGCGGGGTCGGCGTCGTCGGCCTGCGGGGCGTCGCGTCCGGCCGCGCCGAGGGCGACGACGACCATGCTGCCCCGCGGGACGGGCACCCCACCCAGCTCGATGTCCTCGGCCGCGTAGCGGCTGGTAGAGCGCTCGACGGAGGTGTCGTAGCGCAGGAACTCCTCCACCGCGCCGGGCATCAGCTCGGGCCGCTCACGCAACAGCCTTAGCTGGTCGGGGTGTTGGAGCAGGCCCAGCACGGCGTTGCCCAGCAGGTTCACGGTGCTCTCGTGGCCCGCCACGACCAACATCAGTGCCGTGCCCACGAGTTCCTCCTCGGAGAGCCGGCCGTCCTCTTCGTCGCGCACGGCGACCAGGGCGGACAGCAGGTCGTCCCCGGGACTGCGGCGCTTGTCCGCCAGGAGGCCGGCCAGCAGAGCGTGCAGGCCGCTGAGCGCCGCGCGGTGTTCGGGGGAGGCGACCCGCAGCGCCTGGGCCGACCAGCGGCGGAAGTCCAGGTGGTGCTTCTCGGGGATGCCGAGGAGTTCGGCGATGACCGTGGCGGGCAGCGGGGCGTTGAACGCCTCTACGAGGTCCGTCTCGCCCGCCGGGGGCAGTACGTCGATCAGGTCGTGGGCGATCTGCTCGATGCGTGGCGCCAATTCGGCCGTACGGCGTGGGGTGAAGGCGGCCGAGGCCAGCCGCCGCAGCCGGGTGTGCTCAGGCGGGTCGGCCTCCATCATCTGCGCGCCGAGCCCGACGGAGGGCCGGTGCAGGACGTAACCGGCGGCGGCCAGAGCCTCGGCGGCGGGGGTGGCGTCCTTGAGCAGGGCGGGGTGGGTGAGCGCCTCGCGGGCCAGGTCGTAGCCGACGACCACCCAGCCTTCGAGGCCGAGGTGGAACCGGGCGGGGTGGAGGGGGCCGAGTTCGCGGAGGCGGGCGTACCGCGCGGGGGCGTCCGCCTTGAAGGCGGCGTCGATGACCACCCGGCCGTCCTGGTACGGGCACTGTTCGTGCGGGCTCATGGTGCGGCTCCCCGTGGTGGCGGTCGGGCGGTCTTCATGACAACGAGCGTGCTCCCTTGCGGGTTCAGGCCGCGGGCGCACCCGAGGGGCATGCGCGGTGCGCATGCCCCTCAAACGTCGGTCGGTGGCGGGGTGATCAGTTGTTGCTGTTGAAGAGCGACAGCACCCGCAGGACCTCCAGGTAGATCCACACCAGGGTGGTGGTGAGACCGAAGGCGGCCAGCCATGCCTCCTCGCGCGGGGCGCCGTAGGCGACGGCGTCCTCGACCTGCTTGAAGTCCAGGGCCAGGAAGGCCGCGCCGAGCACGACGCCGACGAGACCGAAGACGATGCCGAGGCCGCCGCTGTGGAAGCCGAGGCCGTCACCCGCGCCGAAGGCGGAGAAGAGCAGGTCGGCGACCAGCAGCAGGACGAAGCCGGTCGCGGCGGCACCGACGAAGCCGGCGAACCGCTGGGTCACACGTATCCAGCGCATCCGGTACGCGATGAGCACACCCGCGGACACCGCGAAGGTGCCGAGCACCGCCTGGACGACCACGCCCGGCGCGAGGTACGTCGAGATCGTGCTGGAGAGCACGCCGAGGAAGACGCCCTCGAAGGCCGCGTATCCCAGGATCAGGGCCGGGGACGCGGTGCGCCTGAAGGACTGGATCATCGCCAGGACGAAGGCGACGAGGGCGGCGCCCGTCGCGAGGCCGTAGGAGCGGCCGAGGTTCGCCTCGTCGACCGGGAGCAGGAGCCAGGCCAGCACGGCTGTCAGGACCACGGTGCCGAGCGTCGTGGCGGTGCGGACGACGATGTCGTCCATGGTCACCGCGGTCGAGCCGGCCCGGTCGGCCCGGTCGGTCCGGTCGGTCCGGGCGTAGGGGTTGGTCAGGTAGTCGGGGTTGTTCGCCGGGCGGCCGCCGACGGCGGCGCCCACCGGCCGGTCCGCGCGAGCGGCTGCCCGACCGGTGTCACGGCCGCCGCCCCAGCGGGACAGGAAAGGGTTGCTGGTCCTCACTTCGGTCCTCCTCGTCGCCGCACACGTGCGGCTTGCGGCACAGGGGTGTCTTCGGGACGGAAATCCTGTGCGTCACCACTCTGACAGGTGACGAAATGATGGGCAAGTCACTCCCACGTGGTCCCGGACACGCTCAGTCGGAGACCGCCTCCGGGCCGTCGAGCAGATCCATGAGGAACCCGTCCCAGTCCAGAGCGGCCATCTCCGCGTCGGCCGAGGTGATCCGGTACGTCTCCTCGAGCCACCGTGCCAACGGCGGGATGGGCACCTCGAACAGGGCCTCCACCTCCTGCGATTCGAGCAGCAGCCAGGACGAGGGCCGCTCCCCGGGCGCCATCGGCCACATCCGGACGTCGCCGCAGCCGCTCATCGCCGTCAGGCCTCGGTGCAGCAGTTCACGGCCGATGCGCCAGACCAGCCCCGGGCCTCGCTCCGCCACGAACTCCACCGTGATCACCGCGGGCATGTCGGGGTCGAACCGGAACTTCGCGGTGATCGGTTGTCGGGTGAACTCGTCGAGCATCTGGTCGAGGGGGAGGTGCAGCGAGGGCACGAGCTCGGGCGCCGAACGCGCCCTCAGGGGTGACTGATCACGGTGCATGACAGGAGTTCCCCTTTCTTCGGTCGAAGTGTGTGTTCACCACTCTTCTCCGGGCGCCGGGGCGGCACATCGGTCAGTTGACGGTGCGGGCGCCGGCCTCGGACGGAAGCACGCCGGGAGGTGTCTCGCGGACCGCGGACACGGTGACGTAAGTCAACAGACCTCCGCCCGCGGTCGCGGGGTGCGACGACCACGGGCGGAGGGGCGAGCGGGGTGATACGTCGTCAGGTCACCGGGGCGAGGGCCGGGCCGGTGCCGCCCAGCTGTTCGGTGAACGCGATCGGCGCCACGGGCCAGGTCACACCCTTCGGCGGCCAGGACTGCCCGGTCGCCTTCAGGACCCGGCGGGCGGCTTGTACAGCGGAGGCTGCTGCCCGTCAGGGATCATCGAGGCCCAATCGAGGCCCTCGGTACGGTCCCTGAACTCCTGCTTCATCGCGTCCAAAAGGTCCGGCTGCTCGATCAGGTCGATGGCGCCCGCCGCCAGACTTGGCCGCCGTGCTCGCGGTGGCGCTCAGGCCGGACATCTTCAACAGGCGTCTGCGGCCGGGATGGAAGTCATTCATGCCAGTCGCGTCCTCGGTGTGTGCGATCGTGACATGCCGACGAGGAGCATATGTGTACGCCACGGGAACGGTGTGCCAGGCGAACAGGTGTGAACCTTCCGCGCCCCAGCTGCGTTGTTCCCAGTGGGCGCCCTTCGCACAGCTGAGGTGTGAAGGGCGCAGCGGCCGTCCCGGACCCCCGCCGGGCCGGCCGCATCCGGGGCCGCCCGCGCGGCAGGCGCTGGGTCGCTCAGACCAGGCCGAGACCGGCGGCCTTGACCCCCGCCTGGAAACGGGTGTCGGCCCCCAGCTTGGACAGGACGGCGGCCACGCGGCGGGTCGCTGTCCGGGTGCTGCACCCCAGTTGGCGTCCGATGGCCTGGTCCTTGAGCCCGACCTTGAGCATCCCGAGGATGAGGATGTCGTCCGCGCCCAGGCCGTCGTCGCCGGTGAGGGCCGGGCCGGTGATGGGCTCGGCGCGCGCCCAGTAGGCCTCGTACAGCTCCATCAGGGCGTCGAGCATGCCGGACGGATGGATGACGACGAGGTCGTCGTAGACCGGCCCGGACAGCGGGACCAGCGCGACCTGCCTGTCGATGATGTGCAGTTTGAAGGGCAGATGCGGAAGCATCCTGGACTGCTCGCCCAGTTCGGCCAGCCGACGCACCGTGGCGAACCGGCCGGGGCGCTCCATCGACTGGGGGCAGTAGATCGAGCGTACGTCGATGCCTCGGCGCAACCAGGCGGCCGTGATGGCGAACTCCTCCTCGTTGCTGTGGAGATCACCGTCGGGCCTGCCGATGTAGGGCGGCCGGTCCAGCGCCCACATGTGGCTCGTCGCGGAGTTGCTCAGCTGGGCGACCCGGTCCCGGATGAGCTCACGGTCCGACAGAACCTCGATGAGGCTGTGCGGGTCGGAACGCAGCCGGCCCGCCCGGTAGCGCTCGGCGATCCGGTCGATCTCGGTGCGCGCCGACGCCAGCGCCGACTCCACCTCGAACTTCCGTCTCGCCAGCAACGGCAGCAGAACGCCCTCCGGGTTCGTCGCCTGGAAGGAGGCACCGGCCGCGCCGTGCAGGAGCCCGAGTTCGCGCAGCCGGAAGGCCGATCGCAGGACGTCGGCCTCCGACAACCCGAGGCAGTTCGCGACATCCGAGGGGGCCGCCTGGCCGCGGTCCAGGAAGCAGCGGTACACCCGTTCGTCGGACTCCGCTATGCCCAGAGCGGCAAGCACGTATGTGTACCTCCGTCGGATAGGTAGGTCCCAACCTTGGCGCGGTTGGCCATCCGTCCAAACTCGCCAACAGAGTATCTGGACACCTATCAGCGGTACAACGTTCACTTTCCCCGCCGGACATGTGTCCGCCGTGTTGGTCATCCGGCCACTGCGTTCCCCTCGCTCCGCATGCGCTGCGCCCCCGAACGTGCCGGAGGTGTCCTCCGGCTCGGACCCTCTCCCTGGAGAACCGTGTGACTTCAACGCTCCGAAGAAAGACTCTGCCGTGGAGCGCGGCGGTACTCGCCGTCTCCCTGACCGCGCTCTGTCCCGCCTCTTTGGCCCAGGCCGCCGGAGAGGGACGGACCCCCGTCCCCGTCCCCATGACCGGGGATCTCAAGTCCGGGCGCTACATCGTCACTCTCGCCGACGCGCCCGTCGCTCTCTACAAGGGCGGCGTGGACGGTCTGACCGCCACCGCGCCGGCCTCGGGGGGCAGGCTCGACACGTCCAGCGTCGAGGCACACCGCTACCGGGACTACCTCCAGGGGCGGCAGAACAAGGTCGCTGCCTCTGTCGGCGCCAAGATCCGCCGGCACTACTCAGTGGTGACCAACGGGTTCACCGCGAATCTGACGGCCGTGCAGGCGGCGCGGCTCAGCGGGCAGCCGGGCGTTCTCCAGGTGCGGGCGGACGCCTGGAACAAGCCCACCGACGACGCGCGGTCCACGGACCTCATGGGGCTGTCCGGTCCGGACGGAGTGTGGTCGGCCCTCGGCGGCACCGCGAAGTCCGGCAAGGGCGTGGTGGTCGGCGTCATCGACACCGGCGTCTGGCCGGAGAGCAAGTCGTTCGCCGCGCCCGCCCTCAGCAGCACGCGGCCCACCCCCAAGGACCCCTACCGGCCCTACCGGTCGGGCGACACCATCAAGATGAAGAAGGCCGACGGCGGCACCTTCACGGGCACCTGCCAGAGCGGCGAGGAGTTCACCGCCGCGGCCTGCAACTCCAAACTCATCAGCGCGCGGTACTTCGGCGACGCCTATCTCGCAGCGGTCCCGCCGGACCAGCGGGACGACTACATATCGCCGCGCGACCGCGAGGGGCACGGCACCCACACCGCCTCCACCGCGGCGGGCGACGCGGACGTGCAGGTCACCGTCGCGGGCAAGGACTTCGGCAAGATCTCCGGAGTGGCGCCGGGTGCCGCGGTCGCCGTGTACAAGGCCCTCTGGAAGGACCGGGGCGGAGCCGACTCCGACATCGTCGCAGCGATCGACCAAGCGGTGGCGGACGGCGTCGACGTCATCAACTACTCCGCGGGACAGGTCGTGGAGAGCACGCTGGACTCACCCATCCAGCAGGCGTTCCGGGCGGCGGCGCAGGCCGGGGTGTTCGTGTCCGCGTCCGCGGGCAACAACGGTCCCTCCCCGGCGTGGATCGACAACACGGCCCCCTGGGTCACGACCGTCGCGGCCAGCACCATGGCGACCCCCGAGGCAACCGTTCAGCTCGGCGACGGCCGGACCTTCGTCGGGGCCAGCGTCACCGTGGACGCCGAACTCGGCCCGAAGCCCCTGGTGTTGTCCACCGACGTGCGACTGGCCTCGGCGGCGCAGAGCGCGGCGGCACTGTGCCAGCAGGACACCCTCGATCCGGACAAGACGGCCGGGACGGTCGTGGTGTGCGACCGGGGGGTCAATACCCGGGTGAGCAAGTCCGCCGAGGTGGCACGCGCCGGCGGCGTCGGCATGGTCCTGGTCAACACCAGCGACCTGGACACCGACGGAGACATCCACGTCGTCCCCACCGTGCATCTGAACACGCCCGCCGCCGCGACGGTCCGCGCCTACGCGGCGACCGCCGGCGCCACCGTCTCACTGAAGCCGGGCGGCTCCACCGGGACGCCGTACCCGCAGATCGCCCCCTTCTCCTCCCGGGGACCCTCGGACGAGAACAAGGGCGCCCTGATCAAGCCGGACCTGGCCGCACCGGGCGTAGCCGTCCTCGCCGCCGTCGCCCCGCCCGGCAACCAGGGCCACGACTTCGACTTCATGTCGGGTACGTCGATGGCCGCACCGCAGGTCGCAGGCCTGGCGGCCCTCTACTTCGGCGTGCACCCCAAGTGGTCGCCGATGGCGGTCAAGTCCGCCCTGATGACGACGGCCGTGGACACCAAGCTCGCCTCGGGCGGCACCAACACCGACGTGTACGCGCAGGGCTCCGGTGAGGTCGATCCGGCCGCGATGTTCAACCCCGGACTGGTGTACGACTCCTCGAACCGCGACTGGCTCGCCTACGAGGAGGGCCTGGGCATCGACACCGGGACCGGCGTCGCGCCGGTGGCGCCGAGTGATCTGAACTACCCGTCCCTCTCCGTGGACCAGCTGCTCGGTTCGCGCACCCTCACCCGCACGCTGACCGCGGCCGCGCCCGGCACGTACCGGGCGTCGGTGAAGCTGCCCGGCTTCGAGGCCAAGGTGCAGCCCTCCACCCTGCACTTCACCCGCGCCGGGCAGAGCACGAAGGTGAGCATCAAACTGACGCGGAGCACCGCGCCGTCGGGCGTGGCCGTCACGGGCTCCCTCACCTGGACCGGCAGCGGTCGCGTGGTCGTGCGCAGCCCCATCGTGGTGACACCGCAAGGGCTGCTGGCACCCGAGCAGGTCTCGGGCAGCGGCAGCGCGGGAAGTGTCTCCTACTCCGTGACCCCGGGCACCGAGAAGCTCACCCTCACCGCCTACGGCCCGGTCACCGGCGCCCCGGTGAGCGGTGAACTGCACCAGGAGACCGGCGGCTACCAGGAGTTCGCCTTCACCGTGCCCGAGGGAAGCAAGGCCGGCGCGTTCTACGCGACGACCGAGGACCCCGCGGCCCAGGTGTACCTCTGGATCGCTCCCATGCTGCCCGACGGCACCGCGGGACCGGGCGGCGTGCTCAGCGATCCCACCCATCAGGCACGCGTCGCGATGAGCGACCTGAAACCCGGCAAGTACCTGACCACCGTCATCTCGGGCTGGTCCCTGGGCGCAGCGTTCTCGCCCGACATCAAGTTCGACTTTCAGGCGAACGTGGTGGGCGCGAACACACCGGGCAACGGCACGTTCAGCGTGTCGCCCACCCGTCCGGTGACGAAGCCGGGCGTGCCCTTCGACGTGACCGCCACCTGGTCCGGCGTGGACACCGGGGTGCCTGCCACCGCTTACGTGGAGTACCCCGACGGTACGGGAACGCTCGTACACATCGACGGCTGAGCCGTCGCACCGGCGGGCCGCCACAGCGGCCCGCCGGACTGCGCCGTGACCCGTCCGGGCGCGTGTCGGCAAGGGCACAAAGGTGTGCCGGTGTCACACGTGAGCTGCCCGGACGGGTCCGCGCGTGCAGGGGACATGTTTCCGCTTAGACTCGGCAGTGACAGCGGCGGGATACGGCCGCGGTCACACCTGTGCGGCCGGGCCGGCCATACGGCCGGGATGAGAACACACACCTGGTGTATGTGTCACAGCCCTTGGGACATCCGGTCGTTCTCTGGTCGGCGACATATCTAGGGGTTCTCGTGCACATCCATCAGGCGGGTCCGATGGAAGCCTGGACAACGGTGGCGCAAGCCGACAAGACACTCGCCCTTTCCTGGGACTCGGGCGCCAGCGCCCTGATCCTCGCGCTCGCCGAACTCCTGTTGTTGGTGTGGCTGCTGGTCCGCCGGCTGGTGCGCAGACAGGGCGGCCGGCGACGGGCCTGGCGCCGGTTGTCCCGTCAGGTCCGGCTGACCCGCCAGGCGTTCTCCGAGCCGGTACGCGAGTTCCTGCGCTTCCGCGCCGCCGTCAGACGGCTCACCCGGCTGCTGTCGTCCGACGGACCCGTGAGCGTCGCCCGGCACGCACTCGACGGGGTCGACGCCGCCGTCCTCCCCACCGCCCCGCAGGCCTTCGGCTTCGCCGCCGCGGTCCGCCCCGCCACCCGGCGCGGCGACGGCGAGGTCGCCGTGTCCGTGGCAGGCCGAGACGTGCCGCCGCCCCAGCACCCGTGGGAGACCGACGACGATCCCCTGCGCTGGTACGCCTCCGCGATCGACACCGAGAACCTGCCACTGCCGGGCGCGCAGGAGAGCGAGGAGACCGGAGGCGACGGGCCGGCGTCCGGCACCGTCCGGGTGCTCGTGCCACTCGGGCTGAGCGACGACGACGGCGCGGTCTTCCTCGACCTCCTGCGCGGCCCCCGCATCCTGAATGCCTACGGCGACCGCCGGGCCGTCCGTGACTTCGTCCAGGCCGTGGCGGCCTACCTCGACCTGCCGGGCGGCCCGGCCGACGTGATCGTGGCGCGCGGAGTGCACCCCCGCTTCGACGGCCCCCATCTGGACGAGGTGCTGCGTTCCCTCGTGTACCTGACGGCCGACCGCACCCGGCCGGTGGTCGTGGTGTGCGCGGCGCCGGACGACGAACAGGCGGCACAGCTGGCCGAGCTGGTCGCTACCGGATCACTGTGTGCCGTGATCCTCGGACCGGCCCCCGTCCATCGCTGGGAGATCCGGGTCAACTCCCGCGGACACACCGAGACACCCGGCCTGGGCATCACGACCGACGCCGCACCGCTGGGTCCGGCCGTGGCCCGCGCCGCTCGCCGGAACGGGACGCGCCGACCGCGCCCCGAGAGGCCGGCGCGCGGTGCGGCCTCGTCGACGGGCGGAGCCCCGCGGCCGAACGGTCCCCGGCCCCCCGCCGGTACACGGCTCCCGACCGTGGGTACGGAGCCACACCCTCCGGTGCCGCATCCCGTCGGATCCGGTGCCCGGCCAGGTCGGGCACCGGCCGTCGGGACCCCTCCCACCCCCTCCGTCGCCCGCACCGCCCCCGTCGCCGCGGAACCCCTGGCTCCCGCCATCCGGGACCTGTTCGCCGAGCCGGACATCAACGGGGTCTCGGCGGCCGCAACCGGTGACCCCGACCTCTTCGAGAACCCCCGAGCCGAAAGGCGGAACGAGTCGTGAAGTTCCTCGTCACCACCGTGGACGGCCAGCGGCGGGAGCGACGCGACGTACTCGTCAACGCGGCCGCCGCCACCCCCGTCCGCAGGCTCGCCACCCAGCTGGTGGCCGCGCACCGGGGCACCGCCCCCGGGGAGGAGCCGGACGCTTCCGCCGCCGAGCAGGACATCCCGCTCTACCTCGGCGACCGGTTGCTCGACCCCGACCTCGCCCTGGCCTCCTCCGGCATCCGAGACGGCAGCACCCTCGGCCTGGGCCGGCCGATCACCGACGCCCCCTCGGGCTACGGCCCCGCCCGCGAGGAGATGCCCACGCCCAAGGCGCCCGGTTCCGGCCCGGTGGTCGAGATCCAGGTGATCGGCGGCCCCGAGGCCGGGCAGGTGCACCAACTCGCCATCGGCACCCACCTGATCGGACCCCGGGCTGGCAGCTCCGTGCCGCTGACCGGCAGGGGAGTGCCCGACCAGGGGCTGCGGCTGACGGTACGTCCGGACGGCACGGTCCTCGCCGTGCTGCCCGAGGACGACGCGCAGGTCCGGCTGTCGCTGCCCGAGGCACCGCCGCCGCGCCCGCGCGCGGACGTAGTGGCACTGCCACCCGACCCCGGACCCGAGGAACAGGAACCCGACGAGCTGCCCCGCGGCTGGACGCCCTGGGAACTGGACGGCGAACTCGTCATCGGCGAGCACCTGTTGCGCGCGGTCCGGCCCACCCTGGCCGACGCGGCCGTGGTGGCCTCCCCGAAGGCCAGCCTCGACTTCAACCGGCCGCCGCGCCTGCTGCCCCCGTTGCAGCCGGAGACCTTCCGGCTGCCCGGCCCGCCCGAGCCTCCCAAGCGCCGCCCCCTGTCCTTCCTGCTGATCATCGCCCCGATGTTCATGGGCGTCGCCATGGTCTACTTCTTCCACTCCTTCCTCTACCTGATGTTCATGGTGCTCAGCCCGGTCCTGGCCGTCGGCAACTGGATCAGCGGCCGACGCGGCGGACGCAAGGAATACCTGGAAGGCGTCGCCAACTACCGGCTGCGCCGCGCCTCGCTGGAGGCGGACGTACGGGCCAAGGTGGAGCACGAGCGGCGGGTACGCGTCGCCTCCGCCCCGGATCCGGCGGTCGTCGGGCTGATGGCCGTAGGACCCGGTGCCCGGCTGTGGGAGCGGCGGCCCTCCGACCCCGACAACCTCGTGCTGCGGATCGGCACCACCCAGCAACAGTCGCTGCTGCAGATCGACGACGGCTCCCGCGAGGACAACCACCGCACCGCCCACTGGCAGATCCCCGACATGCCGATCGGGGTGGACCTCGCGGGCAGCCAGGTCGTCGGTGTCGCCGGGCCCGAGCAGCCCGCCCAGGCGCTGGCCCGCTGGGCGGTGGCGCAGGCGGCCGTCCTGCACAGCCCGCGCGATCTGAAGATCTGCGTGCTCACCGACAGCAAGGCCGCCGACGCATGGCAGTGGGCCCGCTGGCTGCCACACGCCCGCTCCGGACTGTCCGCCACGCAGGACAACGCCCCCGTCATCCTCCTCGGCAACGATCCCGAGACCGTCGCCAACCGCGTCACCGAGCTGATCAACGTCATCCGCAACCGCAACCAGGCGCAGCAGGCCACCCTGCGCGGCGCCCTGCTCAGCGAACCCGACGTCCTGGTCGTCCTCGACGGGGCACGTGAATTGCGTGACGTCCCCGGCATGGTCCAGGTCCTCAAGGAGGGCCCACTGCGCGGCATCCACCTGCTGTGCCTGGACCGCGAGGAACGGATGCTGCCCGAGGAGGCCAGCGCGGTGGTGTCCATCGCCAGGGACACCCTCACACTGCGCCGCACCGGGCTTCCCGACGTCACCGGCATTCGCCCGGACTACGTCACCGCCGAGTGGGCCGAACGCCTGGCCCGCGGTATCGCCCCGGTGCACGACGTCACCCCGGACGCGGGTGGCGGGCTGCCCGACAGTGTCGCGCTGCTCGACCTGCTGGACCTGGAACCGCCCACGCCTGAGGAGGTGCTTCAGCGCTGGGAGCGCCGCCCGGCCTCCACGTCCGCGCTCGTCGGGCAGGGCTTCGACCGGCCGGTCGCCTTCGACCTGGTCAAGGACGGCCCCCACGCGCTCATCGCGGGCACCACCGGCTCCGGGAAGTCCGAGCTGCTGCAGACCCTGGTCGCTTCACTGGCCGCGGTCAACCGACCCGACGAACTGACCTTCGTGCTGGTCGACTACAAGGGCGGCAGCGCCTTCAAGGACTGTGTACGACTGCCGCACACCCTGGGCATGGTCACCGACCTCGACAGCCACCTCGTGCAGCGCGCGCTCGCTTCGCTGACGGCCGAGCTGGTCCGGCGCGAACACATGCTCGCCGCGGCCGGCGCGAAGGACCACCCCGAGTACCGGGTCCTGCGCCGCCGTGACCCGAACCTGCCGCCGATGCCGCGCCTGCTGCTGGTCATCGACGAGTTCGCCACCCTCGCCCGAGAAATCCCCGACTTCATCCCCGGGCTCGTCGGCATCGCCCAGCGCGGCCGTTCGCTCGGCCTGCACATGGTGCTGGCCACCCAGCGGCCCGCCGGCGTCGTCACCAGCGACATCCGCGCCAACACCAACCTGCGGATCTCGCTGCGCGTCACCGACGCCACCGAGAGCAGCGACGTACTGGACGTGCCGGACGCGGCGAGCATCTCCCCGGCCACCCCAGGCCGCGCCCTGGTACGCACCGGGCACCGCTCGGCGATGAGCTTCCAGACGGCCTACGTGGGCTCCGCGCGCCCGCACAGCGGCGGCGAGGAGATCGGCGAGCCTGTCGAGCAGCAGGACCAACTCCCCGACGACGACACCGGGGTGTGGATGACCCCGCTGTCCTGGCAGGGCCTCGGCCGCCCGGTGGAGGCACCGCAGGAGATCGAGGACGAGTTCGCCCTCCTCGACGACGAGGAAGGGCCCACCGACCTGATGGCGCTGGTCGACGCCCTCGTGGAGGCGGCCGAACGGTCCGGCCACGAGCCGCAGCCCAGCCCCTGGCTGCCCCCGCTGGCCGACACCCTGACCCTGTCCGACCTGCCGGAACCGGCCGCCCTCACCGGCGACGGACGACTGGTCCCGGTCGCCTGGGCCCGCGAGGACCTGCCGCAACTCCAGGCGCAGCCACCGGTGTTCCTCGACCTGAACACCTTCTCCCATCTGTTCGTCCTGGGCATGCCGCGCTCCGGCCGCTCCCAGACGCTGCGCACCATGGCCAGCGCGCTGGCCCGCGCCAACTCCTGCGCCGATCTGCACCTCTACGCGATCGACGCGGCCGGCGGCGCACTGTCGGCGCTGTCCGCGCTGCCGCACACCGGGGCCGTGGTGCCGCGGGCCGACCTGGAGCGCCTGGGGCGGCTGCTGAACCGGCTCACCGCCGAACTGGTGCGCCGCCAGGAGCTGATGACCGCCCACTCGGCCGGTCACATCAGCGAGCTGCGCGCGGCGCTGCCCCCGAACCGGCGCCCGGCGCACCTGATGCTGTTCATCGACGGCTGGGACACCCTGAGCGCGCTGATCGGCGAGATCGAGGAAGGCCGCATGGTCAGCCAGGTCGGCATGCTGCTGCGCGAGGGCGCGGCGGCCGGCGTGCACGTCGTCGCCACCTCCGAACGCGCCTTGATGGCCGGGCGGATCGCGGCGCTCAACGACAACAAGCTGCTGCTGCGGATGAACGACATCGGCGACTACACCCTGTGCGGCATCCCACGCGACCAGATCCCCTCCGTGATCCCGGCCGGACGCGGCTTCCGCACCGACACCGGCGGCGAACTCCAGGTCGCCGTGCTGCCGGGCGGTCCCAGCGGCCAGGAACAGGCCGAGGCGCTCCAGAAGATCGGCACCGAGGCCGCCGCCCGGGACCTGGGCGTCCCGGCGACGGCGCGGCCCTTCCGGGTGGAGACCCTGCCCATGACGATCGGCTTCAAGGAGGCCTACGAGCGGATCGGCACGGCCCCGCGCGGCCCGCTGACCGCGATGCTCGGACTCGGCGGCGACGACGTGGCCCCCGTGTGGGTCGACTTCGCCGGTGTCGCGTCGACGTACACGATCGTCGGGCCGCCCGGATCAGGGCGCAGCACCGCACTCCTGTCGCTGGCCGCGTCCCTGCTGCGCGCCGGGACCGGCGTGGTGGCCCTCACCCCCCGGGAGTCGCCGCTGCGTGGGCTCGAGGGCCATCCGAAGGCGGTCGTGCTGTCCTCGCCCGCCCCGGCCGAGGAGGAACTCCGGGCGGCGCTGGAGACGGTCGGCAACACAGCCGTCGTCATGGTCGACGACGCCGACCTGCTAGGCATGTCACCGCTGGACGCCATGCTGCGGGACATCGCCTCCTCCGGCCGCGACCGGTCCGTCGGCCTGGCCGTCGCCGGTCCCGCCGAGGCGCTGGTGTCGCCGCTCAGCAGCTGGCTCGGCCAGGTACGGCGCTCCCGCAAGGGCCTGCTGCTGTCCCCGCAGACCATCGGCGAGGGCGACGTCCTGGGCCTGCGGCTGCCGCACAACGTGATCCGCGTCAACCGGGTCCCCGGGCGGGCCTTCACCGTCGACGAGGCGGGGTACCTGGTGACCGTCCTGGTGCCGGAGACCGAGGCCGCCGACGCCCGTTGAGGACACGTGCACGGAAAGAGGGGCGCCGCGGTGTGCGGCGCCCCTCCTCGTGTCCGGACGGTCAGCTGTTGCCCCTGATCTGGGCGGCCATCGTGCGGTCCATGTCGTCGATCTGCGTCTTGATCGACGTGAACTGCTTGGCGAAGTCCTCGATCTTGGTGACGATCTGGGTCAGCTGGTCGGTGAACTGCGCGTAGGCGTGCTGCATCGCCGGGCTGGTCTGCTGAAGGAACAGACCGTCGTTGAGCAGGTTGTCCACCGCGCTCTTCAGGCTCAGCAGCTGCGGGTTGATGTTCGTCACGGCGTTCTGCAACTGCGTGGCGACGGTGTCGATCTGGCCGTACTGCAACTGCACGTTGTTGCTGGGCATGGGGATTCCTTCGAGGGTGTCCGCGGGTGGGTCAGTAGGTGCTGCCGACGCCGGTGTTCGAGTTCTTCGTGCCGCCGTCGCTCTTGTCGTCCTTGCCGTCACCGTCGGTGTCGGTGGCGTCCGGGTCGTTGTTGGTCCACTTCGGGTCGTCGGAGCCGAGGCCGGAGCCGTTCCAGCTCGACGTGTCGGTGGTCTTGCCGTCCTTGTCGGTGTTGGTGACGTCCCTGGTGCCGGTGCCGTCGGAGTTGCCGTGCACCTCGATGACCGTCTTCGAGCCGTCGGTGTGGGTGATCGTCGTCGTGTAGCTGTGGTTGTCCCCGTAGTCGGTGTGCTCGTGGTACTTCAGACCGCCGTCGCCGTCGTCGATCGTGCTGTCGGTCGACGTCACCTTGCCTTCGGAGTCGTAGGTCACCTGCGACGAGTTGTGCACGTTGTTGGTGCCGTCGCCGTCGTCATGTGTGTAGTCGTAGAGGGTCGGCTCATAGCCCGGCGGCGGGGGCGCGTCCGGGGCGTTGGGGTCGGCGAGCTTCTGTTCCTTGAGGTACTCGTGCCCCTTGTCGTCCCAGGCGTGGACGGTGATGGAGTTCTCGGTCAGCCACTTCCAGGCGTCGTAGGAGTCCTTCTTCATCTTCCATGCGCTGTGCATCCAGTTCTGGGCCTGGGTGTTGGCACTGGCGGCGAATCCCGCGTCCTGCTCGAACATGCGCTGGGCCACGAACCGGTAGGTCTCGCCGAGGGATTTCAGGAGGTCCTTGGCGTTCTCGAAAGGACCGGCCCATTGGAAGAAGAAATGGTTGACGGCCTTGAACCCACCACCGAGGCCGGCGCCGTCGTAGAAGCCGCTGCCCAGCAGCCGGGGGTCTTCGAGCTGGTCGTGAAGCCGGTCGGTGTCCTTGGCCAGTGTGTTCAGCAACTCGTAGTCGAACACCACGTCGAAATTCGGCATGTTCTCTCCCTCCGCTCACCTGACCCACGCACCACCGACGGGCGATACGTGTGTTGCCCGCATGTGTCGGGCCCTGGCGTGGACGCGATACCACTCACACTACGATGAAGAGATACATGTGAACCAACCACCCCGACGCACAATGCGCCAAGGGGGTGTTCGACGGTACGGAGGGTACACATGGGTCGGCCGCAGGACTGGAGTGCGCTGGGTATGCACGGCGACCCCACACCTGGAGATCCGGACACCCTGTCGTCCCTGTACCAAGGTCTGCGGGACACCGAGCACCTGGGTGAGGAGATCACCAGCGGCCTGAACCGCATACTCGACCAGTCGGGCGACGGTTTCATCGGCAAGACCGCCGGGGCGGTGCGCGAGAAGATCGACGGACACCTCAAGCAGTTCATCGACGCCATCGGCAAGTCCTTCTCCCTCGCGGCCGACGCTGCCATGGCCTATCGGAACGCGCTCGTGGACGCCCAGTTCAAGGCCGACCAGGCCCTGTCGGGGGCGCAGGGGCTGTCCAAGGACGACCCTCAGCTGACCGCCCACAAGGCCCAGGCGCACACCGCGCAGGACGAGTACCGCAGCGCGGTCAAGGCGTTCGAGCAGCGGATGCGGGACGCCGAGCACGAGATCCGGCAGCCGATCGACGCCTGGCACCTGTTCCTGAAGAGCCTGGGCATCCTGGAGATCATCCTGGCCATCGTGGGTGCCATCTTCGGCGGCTGGATCGGGCTGCTCGCCTTCGGCCTCGGCATGGTCATGTTCATCAGTTCGCTCGTCGACTTCGCCCAGGGCAAGGCGAGCGCCCTGGACGTCGTGCTCGCCTTCGTCGGCATCCTCTTCCCCTCCACCAAGGGCCTCAACGTCGGCGCGCTGGCCAAGGGGCTGTTCAACGCGCTGAAGAACCTGCCCAAGTCGCTCTCCGCGGGCCTGACCGACATCGGTGGCGGCCTGACCCACCTCTTCACCGCCGGCATCACCTTCAAGGGCATCTACAGCGGGGTGACGGCACTGCCGGGGCTCGTCCTGCGCGGCCTGAACGGACTGGCCGACCTGGCGGTGAAGGGCGCCAAGGTCACCGTCTCCGGTCTGAAGCTGCTCGCCAACACCTTCCGCACCGACTTCCATGTCGCCACCGCCGGTATCAACACCACGCTCGGGAAGGTGGCCGTCTACCCCATCAGCTTCGGCGGACGTCTCGTGCTCGGCGCCGTGCTGCCGGTGGACTTCTTCGAACTCGCCGTCGGCTTCAAGGGCGCCTTCAAGATGGGCTTCGGTACCCGGCTGCTGACCCCCACCGCACACCTGCCGCAGACGGCCCTCGGCGGCGGCCTGCACATCGGCGCCCTCACCGGCGGACACGGCGGACTCACCGGACTGCCGACCGGAGTCTCCTTCGACGGCTTCGGCCACGGCACCCCGTCGGGCTTCACCCCCGGCGGACTGCACGGCCTCAACACCGGCATCGACGCGCAGTTCGGCGGTCTGCACGGCATCAGCCTCGGCACCGACATCGGCGGGATCAACTCCGGCCTCACCTCCCTGCACTCCCTCGACGGGGCGGGCCACTCCAACTCCGTCGGCAACCTCATGGCGAACACCGGCGGCCTGCACTCCACCGACCATCTGACCGCCTTCGACCACGCCACCGGCTTCCAGCGCACCACCGCCGGACTGCTGGAACCACTGCCCACGAACCTGGGCGGCACCGGCCTCGCCGGCGCACACCAGCTCTCCGACCTCGGTTCCACCGGCCTGCACGCCCTCCGGGGCGACCTGACGCCCTCCGGCACCGGTCTGCACGCGTCGTTCGGCGACGCCATGTCCTCGGTCCGCGTCGCCACCGGACACGTCGAGGACTTCCACGCGCTCGGCATGCCGGAGCTGCGCAGCATCGTGGACGGCGACATCTCCGGCATCCGGATGACGCACGACGGCATCAGCATGCAGGTCGGCGCCCAGAGCGGTACGCCGACCACACTGCACGTCGACTACCGCGGCACGGCCGTCACCAACGGCGAGGGCAAGCAGGTCGTCGTCGCCCCCGAGGTCCACCAGGCGATCGGCACCGCCGACATCATGGCGGCCCACGGAGCCGCCCCCGGTTTCCAGACCGCGCCTCCCACCGTGACGACCGGCCACGTGACGGACGTGACGACCGGCCATGTGACGACGGACGCCAAGGCGGGCGCGGCGCCGACGGCCGCGGTCACGTCCGATGTGAAGGCGGGGTCGCTGAACACGTCGGCGGCGACGGTGGATCCGAAGGCGGGCGCGCTCGGGAGCACACCACTGTCGACGGACGTCAAGGCGCCGGCGGTCGATGTCCAGGCGGGTGCCGCCCTGTCGTCGCACGGCGTGGAGGTCAAGGCGGGCGGGGCTGTCACGTCGTCCGGTGCCGAGGGCAAGGCGGGTTCCGTCGGAGCGTCCCCGGTCGGCGTCGGCGTCGACGTCAGGGCCGGTTCGGTGGGCGGCCCGTCGACGGGGGCCGTCAAGGGCGGTGGTACGGCCGGGAGGTCCGCCGGGGACGTCACGACGGGCGTACGGGACCTCGACGGTCTGTCCGGCGGCAAGGGCGCGGGCGCCGCGGAGAAGCCTGCCGAGGAACCCGTGTCCCTCTCGGTCACCGCGCAGGGCGACCAGCTCGGGGTGTCGGCCCGTGCGGACCTGGACCTCCTCGGTCAGCGGGAGGGCACCGGCGACACCGCGGGCGCGGCCGCCGCGAGCCACCCCAAGACCGGACCCGGCGCAGACCTGACCGGTGCCGGGCGCGCGCTGGACGACGGTTCGGGCGCGGTCGTGGTCGGCGAGCACATCGCGCTGCGCCCGACCCCCAGCCCCGTGCCGAAGCCGGGCCCGCACACGGGCGGTGGCAGGCCCGCGCCGCTGAGCAAGTTCGAGGCGGTGACCGGCGGCGCCATGGGCAAGACCGGCCAGGAGCGGCTGATCGCCTGGAACGAGTACGAGGTGGCGAGCGCCGCCGTCGCCGACGCCAAGCGCCGGCTCGACGAGACGGGCGGCAGGATCGGGCAGCCCTCCGAGACCATCGACCAGGCCGCCGCCAAACTCGACCTCCAGCACGCCGAAGGCGCCGTCGACATCGCCGAGGGCACGATGGTCCGGCTCGGCATGGACGTCGAGACGATCGAGGGCCACCTCGACGCGCTGGGCATCCCCGGGCCGCGCCCGAGCCGGATGGCCGGCGCGCCGTCCGGCGACGGGGCCGGGGCGGCCGGCAAGGCCGCCGAGGACGGTACGGGATTCGGCACGAAGAATGGCGCCGCTCCCGCCCCGCTCGGCACGTCCCTGCCGTTCTCGCCCCGTGAGATCGAACGGTTCTGGGGGCTGGACGGGGAGCGCGTCGACGCGTTGTTCGGCGGCCCGCACGATCCGCTGAGCGGCGATCGCCGGCAGCTGTGGCGGGAGTTCACCCAAGCGCGCTACGACGTCGGTCGGCTCCAGAGGCAGGTGCGGGGGGACCAGCCGCACGCCGGGGGATCGAGCGGGCCGAGCGCGCACGAGCTGAAGCTCCGGCAGGAGCTGTCCGCGGCGCAGGCGAACCTCGACGACCTGGGCCGCCAGCTGGACGAACTGGGCGTCGACAGTGCACACATGGACCGGCGGCTGTGGGACCTGCACAGCCAGAGCCTGAAGGACCGTCCGCGGCTGGACGGCGCCGGTGTGCAGGGAACGGCGGCGTCGCACGCGGCGGGCAAGTCGCCCAAGTTGGAAGACCTGATGACGGAACATCAGGCGGCCGTGAAGGGCATGCCGAAAGCCGAGTCGGCGGCGGCCCAGGCACAGAGCTCCTACGACGCGAAGACCGTCAAGCTCAAGCAGCAGCAGGAGAAGTTCGACCAACTGCCTCCGGGCACCAACGAGCGTGCGCTCCAGAAGGCGAAGAAGGACCTCGACAAGGCCCAGGCCGACGTGGACAAGGTCAAGCCGGGTCTCGACACCGCCCTGACCGAGCTGAAGAAGGCCCAGGACGCGTTGAAGAAGGCCGAGGACGATCTGGCCGCCGGCGCGGATCTCCATGTGGCAGCCCGTGACCTCACCCAGCGGGATGTGCAGCGGTATGTCGAGAAGTTCGCCGCTGAGGGACATCTGGGCCTGGCCGGTGTGTTGCGGACGCACGCGGAGGAGCTCACCCGTCTGACGCGGGCCGACTCGGGCACGGGCGGCCCGGTCCGCTGGGACCAGATCGCGGTGACGGGCCAGCAGGTGAAGCAGCACGCCGGGCAGGTGCTGGCGCAGGCCAAGGACCTGGAGAAGCTGCTCGGGCCGGTACCGAAGTCCAGCCCCATGGACTTCGTCGAGGTGAAGGTGTCGGCGGAGCTCAAGGACGCCGCGCTGGGCCTGCGGCAGTCCGCGGACAGCCTCGGGGCGATGCTGGAGAAGGCGTTCATCAAGGACGCCGCTTCGGTGGGCGGTGTCTACGGACTGCGCGCGGAGCACGGACCGCTGTCGTTCACGGCGGGCAAGCTCGCGCAACGTGTGGAAGACGCGCTCGAGAACGCCGTACCGGGCGACATGGTGCGAGTCGACGGTGTCTTCAGTACGGAGAAGGCCCTGGCCGGCTTCCACGAACTGGGGCAGGCGGTGCGGAAGTTCCGCTCGGACAAGGCCTACGGGGACGTCCCCACGGGGACGCAGTGGAAGACCGTGCTGCCGGGGCGGGACGAGGACTGGCGGAAGCTGTACGGCAGCCTGGACAAGCTGACCCCCGAACAGCAGCAGAAGTTCGTCCGGGATCTCTCGGAGAGGAACCTGACGAAACTGGAGTCCGAGGTCGAGGGGCTGATGAAGCAGCACCCCGGCCGGGAACAGGACCTGCGCGGGCTGCTGGCGAATCTGAAGGGCCTGGACTACCGGATCAAGCACGCGACGCCCGCGTATCACGCGATCGCGAACAGCGGTCTGATGTCCTCCCAAGGTGACCTGGCCCGCCGGGACGTCAAATTCCTGGCGTCCGGGAAGAGTTCGGTGAAGAACACGTCGAGTCTCGGCAACGACGACTTCGTGTTCTTCCGGATGGACGTCGGCGATGCGCCGATGGCGACCCGCTACGGCCCGACCACTCTGGTCTTCGACGCGAAGGTCTTGAAGGAGCACAGGGGTTGGGTCTCCCTGCACGACCAGTTGCACCCGTTGGACCGTCCGGCGATGCAGAAGCTGGAAGTGAAGCAGAAGGGCGCGGCGCCGGGGGACGCCTCGACGTCCAAGGTGTTCCGCAGCGCGCAGTACGACTCGGGTTTCGAGAAGATCGGCGAGCACGCGCAATGGACGTACAAGTATCCGCAGAACGGCGATCTGACGCGGACGGTCACCTTTGAGGAAGAGGTGTTCCACGGCGAGCACGTGACCGACGCGCTCGCGCTGTCGGTGGTGCGCGAGGTCATTCTCATGGGTACCGACTACACGGAACTCGCGCTGAAGATGTCGGCGGACGATCTCGGGCGTCTGGTGTCGAAGCTGTTCCGTCCGGAGGCGAAGTTCGGATCGGGTCTTCCGATCACGCCGAAAGCCGTGGACGGGCTCGCGCAGGGTGAGCGGAGCCTTCTGGGTGTCGGCCCGGAACCCCTGCATGTGCACGATCCGGACGGCGACGGCCGGTACTTCTCCGACGGCACGATGGATCCGATCGGGCGGTGGTCCGGAAAGCACGCCGACACCGCGGAGGACGCGTTCCGGTCGGCCGAGCACGGTGTGCAGGAGAACAACACCGTGAAGATCGACGCCCATTTGAAGGAAGCGAAGGCTTCCATCGAGAAGTCCATCGAGCTGACCCAGGGGTGGAAGCTCGAGAACCCGGAACGCCAGGAACTGATCGAACGCCTCCTCGAGAAGCGGGAATCGCTCCTCGGGAAGATCGAGCACCTCCAGAGCGACTGGAAGGCGGAGGTCAAGAGACTCCACGGTGACAGGTCCGGCACGGGGGACGCGCCCAAGCCGAAGGGCGCGGGCCCCAAGGAGGGCGCGCCGAAGGCCCCGAAGGACGGTGCCGCGAAGGCTCCCAGGCCGTCCCAGGTCTCCGACGCGAAGGTCTCGGTCCCGAAGACCTCCGGCAAACCCAAGGCACCCGCCGCGAAGGCCGGGGCGGCGGTGCCCGGTGACGCGCGGGTGCCGGCGCCTGACGTGCGGGTGAAGGCGGCGCCGGGGACGGGCGAGAGCCGCCCGATCGCCGACGTCCAACTGCCCGAGCCGAAGACCACCGGGACGGTGGTGGCGGAGCCGAAGGCTGCTGGGACGGCGGGCGCGGAGCCGAAGGCCACCGGGACGGCGGGCGCGGAGCCGAAGGCGGCGGCAGCCGAGGCCACGCCGTCCCAGACGCCTGGCGTCAAGGGCTCCGAGTCCGTCGTGGCGAAGGCCGACGTCTCCGAAGGGCAGGTGCCGGAGCGGGCTGTGGCGGCCGAGGCCCACGAGGTGCCCCCCGCCCGCACTTTGCCTGACACCCAGGCCGCGCCCGACGTACGGGCCGCGCCTGGCGGCCCCACCCAGCCCGACGTGCAGGCCACGCCCGGCGGTCACGCCGCGTCAGATGGGTCCCGGAGCGGGACCGAGACCGCCGGGCCGGACGCCGGGCCCGGGCGGGTCGAGCGACCGGCCGTGGGGATGGGTGGACGGCAGCCCGACATGCTGGACCCCGCCGTCTTCAAGCAGCAGACGTCCACGCTGACCGGCGTCCGGTCCTGGTCGGAGATCCGAGTCCTGGACGAGCTGTTGCACGAGTACCAGGCGGTGCCGGAGCCGGACGTCGCGGGGCGCGTGAACGTGCTGCGGGAACTCGACGCGAAGGCCCAGCGGTACCTCGCCGGTGAGCCCGATCCACAGCGGATACCCGGGGTGGAACTGCTGAAGATCCAGGTCGGCTTCGAGCTGGACGCCTTGGCGCATGCCGTTCGCGGTGTCGGGTTGTCGTCGGTCGAACGGCTGACGGCAGGTGATGTCGCCCGCCTGTGGAACGCGGACGCCCAACGCGTCGACGCGTTGTTCGGTGGGCCTCGGCATCCGCTGTACGACGAGCGGGTGGCGGCCTGGGGGAAGCTCACACAGGCTCGTTACGAGGTGAGCCGGCTCGCAGGGCAGGCGCGAAGCGATCAGCCCCATGCCGGCGGGTCGAGCGGGCCGAGCGCGCACGAGGTGAAGATCCAGCAGGACAAGGTCGCTGCGAACGCCCATCTCGACTCGGCGAAGCAGGACCTGGCGCGACTGGGTCTCGATCCCGGCCGTATCGACCGGGACCTGTCCGCCCTGTACACCCGGAGTGTCAAGGAGCGTCCGCGCGCGGTCGCCGGTGGACATCAGCCGGCCCCGCACCGCGCGGGCGAGCCGCACGCCCTGGACAACCTGCTGGCCGAGCACATCAAGGTGACCGGCCAGGTGCCGTCGGCGAAGGTGCGGCTGGAGGACGCCACCGTCGCCCGGGACGGCGCACTGGCCAAATCGCAGGCCGCCAGGGAGAAGTTCGAGGCCCTTAAGTCCGAGTACGACCAGCTCTCCGAGCCGACCAAACAGCAGACCAGGCAGTACCAGAAGGCACAGAAGGAAGCCGAGTCGGAGGAGAAGAACTACCAGACGCAGCAGGCCAAGTTCGACGCGAAGAAGGCCGAGCTCGACGCGGCCGACGCGAAAGTGGCGCAGGCCTGGCGCGCCCTGGACGGCGCGGTGGACGACGTCGTCCGCGCGGGCGCACACTCCCAGCAGGAACTGAGCCGTCTCGTCGACACGTTCGCCGGTGTCGCCGACGTCGAGCACGCCGCGCGTTTGCAGCAACACGCCCGCGCACTCGACATCAGCGCGCGGCACGCACTCGACGGTCCCGACGCCCGCCCGGATCAGGTCCTGTGGACCGGCAAGGACGTCGAGGACCAGGCGAAGCACATACGTGTGCAGGCCGCGAAGCTGGAAGGGGAACTGGCGGGCGGCAGCAAGGCGACGCCGGCCGACGTCCAGGCCCATGCGAACCAGTTGCGTGCGTCCGTCGGCCGACTCCACGCCATGCTCGACGGCTTCATCACGGACGCCGCTCCGCACGGGGGCGTCTACGCCCTGCGCAACACGCACGGGCCCCTGGCCCTCGCGGCCGGTCACCTCGTCGACCTCGCGGACGACGCCCTCGGCAAGGCCGGTCCCGACACGGCTGTACGGCTCATGGAACCCTTCGACACCCACAAGGCGGCCGAGGGTCTGCGCAACGGGGCCACGCGCTGGCTCCGGGACTTCCGCGCCGGCAAGGCGTACGCCGACGTCCCGACCGGGACGCAGTGGCAGGCGGTGCTGCCCGGCAGCGAAGGCCGGTGGGAGGCCGTCTTCGGGGACATCGACAAGCTGACGTCCCGGCAGACGCCGCCCACCCACGAGCTCTCCCGGCCCGAGCTGAAGAGCCTGCGCGAGGGGATCGCACAGCAGGAGGCGTTCGTCCGGAAGCTGTCGCAGAAGAACATCGAGAACCTTCGCCAGGAGTTCGACACCCTCGTCGAGAGGATGCCGCCCGAGCGGCAGGAGGCCTTCCGCGCCCTGAAGCAGCGTCTGCTGGATCTGCCGTACCGGATCAAGCACGCCACCCCGGCCTACCACGCCATCGCCAACAGCGGTGTGATGTCGTCACAAGGCGACCTGGCCCGCCGGAACGTCCAACACCTCGCCTCCGGCAAGAGCTCGGCGAACAACACCACCAATCTCGGCAACGACGACTTCGTCTTCTTCCGCATGGAGGTAGGGGACGGGGCCATGGCCAGCCGCTACGGACCGACCACTCTGGTCTTCGACGCGAAGGTGCTCGAAGAGCACGGCGGCTGGGTGTCGCTCCACGACCAGCTGCACCCGCTGGACCGGCAGACGATGCGGGAACTGTCCCTGAACGAGAAGATGGCGCCGACCCAGGCACCCGGTGCGAAGGTGTTCAGGACCGGCCAGTACGACGAGGGCTTCACCGGCATCGGCAAGCGGGCCCAGTGGACCCACACCTATCCGCAGAACGGCGGCGCGTCCCGGACCGTCACCTTCGAGCAGGAGGTCTTCCACGGGCAGCACGTGGTCGAGGCGCTCGCGCTGTCGGTCATCAGAGAAGTGGACAGTATTGGGGGCGCCTTCCCCGCCCATGTCCTCGGATTCGACACGGACGGGCTGGGCAAGGTCGTCTCCCAGCTGTTCCGGCCCGAGGCCAAGTTCGGCTCGGGTCTGCCCATCACGCCGATGAACGCCATGGCCGCCCACGGGATGCCGCAGCCCCTGCGCGTCGTCAACGAGCACGGTGACGGGCGCTATCTCCCCGACGGCACGATCGACCCCGTCGCCCGCGCCGCGGGCAAGCAGCACGACATGGCGTCCGACGCGTTGCGCCAGGCCGACAACAGCAAGGCGACCGGCCATGACGGCAAGGCCAAGGACCACCTCAAGGAGGCGAAGGCGCACGCCCAGCAGTCGGTCGACCTGACGAAGGCGTTCCAGGAAGGCTCGACAGGCGAACGGCGGGACCTGGCGACGAAGTTGCTGAAAGAGCGGACGGCGCTCGTCCGGCACATCGAGGCGCAACTCACGAACTGGCAGGGCACGGACCACGCATCCGCCGCGAAGTCCTCCGGGGCGAAGGGGGCGAGTGCCAAGGGAGGGGCCGGTCCCAAGACCGCCGGACCCAAGGCATCCAAATCCAAGGCCCCCGCCGTACAGAGCACTGGGGCCCCGCTCCCCGACGCCGAGGGCACTCGTCTGCACACGGTCCTGTCCCCGCTCTTCGCGGACAGGACCACCCCCGATCTGGTGTCGGTGGCCCGGGGCCTCGTCGAGCACGGCGATCTCAACACACCGACCGAGGCGGGCAGGACCTTCGGCCTCAGCAAGCGCGCCTACGACAAGGTCTCCAAGGACCTGGAGGGCAAGGGCCTCGTCCGGAGAGTGAACGGAGGGCTGCTCCTGACCGAGGAAGGCGGCCGCGCTCTCCTGCCACCGTTCCCGGACGGCCCCACCGTACGAGTGGCCGTGGCCGAGGGCGACGTCCGCCCACAGTCCGCCATGCAGCACGATTTCGCCGAGGCGCAGGAGGCGGGGCACGGCTTCAGCGTCGAGACAATCGAACCCGGCGCGGCCCGGCCGACCGTCCTCACGCCGGAGAAACCCACCCGGGATGGCACACTTGTGTCAGCACACACCGGTGCCATCGCGCCGGACTACGTGTTCACAGCGCACACCTTGGTCGGGACACCGACACCTGCCCGAGGTAAGGTCGCCACCGGAACACATGTCACTGTCGAGGAGGAGTCCGTGCCGGTCAGGGCACCTGAGACGGCCGGAACGGCACACACGGACCTGACCGAGGCGTTCGAGGCCGTCCGGCAGCGGTACCCGGACGCCCTGGTGCACACCGGACGCTGGACGATGTGGGGCCACAACGGCGACACACCGCACACGTCCGCGTACGCGATCGAGAACGCCGCGCTCGGACTGCGCGGTGTCTTCGTGCCGCCGGCCGCTGACGGAGGTGTCGGCGCCTGGCACTGGCAGCTGCCCGGACAGAGCGGGCCGGTGGCCGTCACGCCCCTGAGGCTGCCGACGTCGGCGGCACCCGGCGCCGCCACGACACCCGCGCGCTTCGCAACCCAGGCGCCCGGACCCCTCGTACCGGCGCTCGCGGCCGCGCCCTGGAGCGCCGGCCTGCACTGGCGCGCGGACGACGAGGAGCTGTACGTGTTCGCGGGCGCGGGGGCGGAGCACCCGGCCGCCGTCTTCGCCGACGGACTGCGCCCGCCGGGCGGCCACCTGGTCCACGTCGCGGCCCACGTCGGCGACGGCGGGGCCCCGGACAGCGCCTGGCTCACCGCCACCCGGAAGATCGGCTGGCTGCGGGAGCAGGCCACCGCCGCCGGGGACGCGGCCGAACTGCTGGGCCGCTACGGCTGGCGGTACGACATCGCCGCGCCCGGCGGAGTCGACGTCGACGCGACGCTCGACCTGGCCGCTGCGCACCCCGAGCGCGCCGAGGTGCTCTACCCGGGCGGGGTGGACGGCCGCCACATCCGCGGCGCTCAGCGGCTGGACGCGGGCCGCGCGGTCGGCCCCTACGTGACCAACCCCGGGTTCGTCGAGCCCGGCCACCCCGCACCCACGGAGGGAACCGGACGGTGAGCCCCGCCATCCATCACGTACGGCCGAACGCGCGCCGGGGCGCGTTCCGCACCCTCGCCGACGCGGTGCGGGCGGCGGACAGCGAGGACGAGATCCGGATCGCCCCGGGCGAGTACGCCGAACGCCTGCTGGTCGACCGGGCGGTGACGCTGGTCGCCGAGGAGGGCCCCGGCACGGTACGGCTGACGCCGGTCGAGCCGGGACTGCCGGCGCTGGAACTGTCCGCCTCCGCGACGCTGCACGGCCTCACCGTGCTGGGCGCGGACCCGTCCCGGCCGCTGGTGCTGGTGACGGCGGGCACCGCCGAACTGCGGGACTGCGACATAGCCGGCGGCCGGGTCGAGGCCGTGCGCGCGGCCTCCCTGCGGATCACCCGCAGCGTGATCCGGGAAGCCGCCCTGGCCGGTGTCCACGCCGACACCACCGGCGCGCTGTGGCTGACCGACACCCTCGTCACCGGCATCGAGGGCACCGGTGTCGTCGTCTCCGGTGCCGCCACCGCGCACCTGACGGACTCGACGGTGCGCGCGGTCGGCGGCTCCGGAGTCCGGGTCCGCGGCGAGGCCACGGCCGTGCTGCGGCGCTGCGCCGTCGACAAGCCGGGCCGCAACGGCCTGCTCGTCGAGGAGCGGGCGGCTGTCGTGCTGGACGAGTGCCGGCTCAAGGACGCCGCGGCCGAGGCCGTCCGCGTGCTGGGCTCCGCACCCCGTACCGAGGACGACGAGAGCGGCGGGGTGCGCATCACCGGAGGTGAGGTGACCGGTGCCGGTGCCGCCGGAATCCTCGCCGCCGGCTCCGGGGACGTCCTGGTGTCGACGTGCTCCGTCCGCGACAGCGCGGCGGCCGGTGTCTCCGCCGACGGCAACGCCCGCCTGGAGCTGGTCGACTGCCGGATCAACGACTCCGGCGCCTCCGCGGTAGTGGTGCGCGGCTCGGCCCGGGCGCTCGTCGCCGACACCACCGTGCGGGGCGCGGAGGGCAACGGCATCCTCGTTGGCGAGCGGGCCGAAGTGCGGGTCACCGGCGGCGCCGTGCGCGACACCTCCTACAGCGCCGTCCACGTCGCGGGCGAGGCCACCGCCGAACTCGCCGCGCTGCGGGTGGAGGACACCCCGGAGCACGGCATAGGCGTCACCGAGCGCGGCCGGCTGACGGCGGAGGACTGCCGGCTCACCGGCTGCGGCCTGTCCGGCCTGCACCTGGACGGGTACGCGGCGGCCACCGTCGACGGCGTGACGGTACGCCGCAGCCGCAACGGCGTCACCGCCCAGTCCCAGGGCGAGGTCCGGATCAAGGACGCCCGGATCGTCGACGTCGAACGCGCCGGACTCACCTGCGGCCCCGACGGCGCCCCGGAGTTCACCGACTGCCGGGTCAGCGGCGCGGGCACCGCCGGGATCGTCGTCGCCGAGAAGGCGTCGCCGGTGCTGCGCGACTGCGCGGTCTCCGGCACCGCGGGCTCCGGGCTCGTAGTGGCCCGCGACGGCGATCCGACGGTGCTGCGCACGACCGTGAAGGACACCGGCAAGAACGGCCTGTTCGTCGACGAGGGCGGAAAGGGCCGCTACGAGGACTGCGTGCTGTCGGCCACCGCCTACCCGGCCGTCCACGTCGGCGGCGACGCGCACCCCGTGCTGCGCCACCTGCTGGTGACGGACTGCGAGGAGGACCTCAGCGTCGACGAGGGCGCCCGCCCCGACGTGGACGGCTGTGTCTCACGGGACGTCAAGAACGCGGTGTGGCCCGCCCCCGGCACCGCCGCGGGACTCCCCGCGGGCGTCCCGGCCACCTCGGCGGCGGGAACGCGGAGCACGGCGGGCGGCTCCGCCGACGGTGCCGCCGCGTCTGCCGACGGCGAGGAGACGGTCCCCGAGGAGAGCCTTGAGGACCTGCTCGCCGAACTGGACGTGCTCGTCGGCCTGGAGCGAGTCAAGAACGACGTGTCGTCGCTGGTGAAACTCATGCGGATGGTCAGGCGCCGCGAGGAGGCGGGACTCGCGGCACCCCCGCTCAGCCGGCACCTGGTCTTCGCCGGCAACCCCGGCACCGGCAAGACGACCGTCGCCCGGCTCTACGGCCGCATCCTCGCCGCGGTCGGCCTGCTGGACCGCGGGCACCTCGTCGAGGCCGACCGGTCCGCGCTGGTCGGCGAGTACGTCGGCCACACCGGCCCGAAGACCCAGCGGGTGTTCGAGGAGGCGATGGGCGGTGTGCTGTTCATCGACGAGGCGTACTCGCTGACCCCGGCCGCCGGCTCCAACGACTTCGGCCACGAGGCCATCGCCACGCTGGTGAAGCTGATGGAGGACCATCGCGACTCGGTGGTGGTCATCGTCGCCGGCTACCCCGACGAGATGGAGCACTTCATCGACTCCAACCCCGGCCTGGCCTCCCGCTTCAGCCGCACCCTGCTCTTTGAGGACTACGACACCCCTGAGCTGGTGAGCATCGTCGAACACCATGCCGAGCGGCACCAATACCGGCTGACGGAGCCCGCCCACGAGGCGCTCGGCGCGTACTTCGAGGCGACACCCCGTGGCGAGCGGTTCGGCAACGGCCGTACCGCCCGGCAGACCTTCCAGGCCATGACCGAGCGCCAGGCGTACCGGGTGGCGGAGATGGCGGCTCCCGACGAGACCGACCTGATCACCCTGCGACCGCAGGACCTGCCCGAGTGGCCCTGACCCTGTCCGCCCCACGACCGCTGTATTCGGAGAGAGCCCCATGACGACACCCTCCCCGTCCGAGGAGCCGCTGCCACCGGCCGGTGGCAGCGGTACGGCACCGACACCGCCCGCCGCCGAGACCCGGTCCGCGGAAGAGATACCACTGGTCCGCCTCTCCGCCGGAGCGGCGTCCGGCGGCCGGTCCTTCGCGGCCGACTTCGCCCGCCGCCACTACTTCTCCGGCGCCCGGCTCCTCAAGCCCGGCCGCCGGGTGGCGATCGCACTGGCCGGGGTGACCGGCCTGGCGGTCCTGGGCACCGGCGTGGCCGCCGGGATCGCCCGGCTCGGTGGCGACGACACCAGGCAGGCCGCGGCCACGGTCAAGGCCACCGACGAGGCGTCCGGTGTGGCGACGCACCCCTCCGCCGCGAGCTCCGCACACCCCTCCCAGCGGCCGTCCGGCAAACCCAAGGGCCACCACTCCGCTGCCAAGGGGGACGGCTCGTCGGCTCAGGAGGCCGGTTCGGTCCTGCCCGCGGCGCCCGTCGTACCGGGCACCGTCAGCGGGAGCGGCGGTGGCGGCGGCGCGGCTCATGGCGGCGGCACCGGCAGCGGTACGACGGGTTCGGGTACCCAGTCGACGCCGAAGCCGCCGAAGGCCACCTCCACGTCCAGCGGGTTCACCGGCAAGTTCCTGTTCAACTTCGCCGCCAGCCGCTGCCTGGCCACCCAGGGCGGTGCACGGGCGGCCGGTACTCAGACGGTGCTCGCCGACTGCAACAGCAAGGACCCGTCGCAGGGCTGGACGTTCCCCTCCGACGGCACCGTCCGCGACTTCGCCGGCACGATGTGCCTGGACGTCTCCAACCCGGGCAACGGCACCCTGGTGCGGCTGGCGAACTGCTCCTCCGCACGCGCCGCGAACCAGAGGCTCCTGCTCAAGGGCTCCTACGACCTGGTCCTCAACGTCAATCCGGATCTGTGCGTGGACGCCAAGGACAAGGGCACCGCGGCCGGAACGGCCCTGCAACTGTGGACCTGCGCCGGCACCGCGAACCAGAAGTGGCGCACGGCCTGACACCTGGACCCGCTCCGCCCGCCGAAGCATGAACACCCGCTTCGGCGGGCGGAGTCCGTGACGGCCTAGGACGCCATGGAGAACCGGTGCCGGGCGGAGAACTCGGCCAACCGCTCCCGTTCCCGCGCATCGAGGTCGCCGTAGGCGTGGACCACGACACGTTCCAGCACGTCCGTCTCCAGCTGTCCCAGCAGGGTCTCCAGACCGTCCCACAGGCAGTCGGCGAGCGGACGGTGCGGCAGTCCGAGGTCGACCGCGACGGACTCCGGGGCGGGGAGACGGACCATGGCGAGAAGGGGCGGCTCGGCGCCGCGCGGGCCGAGCCACAGGCCGGCCGGGGTCACCACCACCTCGCAGTCCTCACCCGAGAGGGCAGCCGGCAGCCGCGACTCCGTCACGCGCGGGGACCGTACCCTCCCGGCGGTCGCGGGTGAGCAGACCATGGTGCGGGCGAAGGGACGCCACACCGGCCGGCCGCCGGCGTCGACCATGCTCAGCTCCACCGTGGCGTCACCCGCCGAGGCCCCCGTCGGCGCGTCCCCGTCGGTGCCGACCGGGGCGCCCACGGCCACCTGGACGTCACGGTCCAACAGGTCCGCCAGCTCCTCCCCGAGCCGGGTCAGCGGCTGTCCGTCGAGCGACAGCAGCCGCAGGTCCGCGCACACCGGTTCGGGCAGGGCGGCCATCACCACGGCGAGGGCTGCGGCGGGGACCTGGGGGGAGGCCAGAATCAGCTGCGGCCGGTCGCGCTCCGGGGGGATGGCGTGCGGCCGGGTGTGGGCCGTGACAGGCGCCGGGCCCGCGGGCCGGACGGCGAGCCCGGCCGGGACGGGCTCGACCACATGACCGGCGATCGTCTGCCGGCCCACCCGCCGCACGGCCGTCTCCCACTCCGGGACCGGCAGATGACTGCTCACCCGCCGGGCGTCCGTGCCGGGGGAGAAGTGCCACCAGCCACCGGAGGCGCCCGGAAGGTCGGGGGAGAACAGCGCCCCGTCCGCTGTGACCAGTGCGGTTCCGGCCGTCGCCAGGACGTCCAGCCCCCAGCGTTCGCAGATCGTCCTGGCCGCCGACGGCCGCCCGCCCGCTCCGTGGGCGCCCGCGGACATCACCAGCGTCAGCAGCCGCACCTGCGCGTCCCGGATCGAGTCCAGGCTCGGCGTCAACCACGCGCTCAACGCCTCGGCGTCGTCCTCGTGCAAGGGCGCCCCGACCACCACGACGGCCTCGCCCGGGCGGGCGGGGGAGAGCCGCCCGGCCAGCTCGGTGAGCCACCGCGGTGGCTGGTCGCCGGTGTGGACGAGGTGGACTCGGTCGCCGGCCCGCGAGACCGTCGGGGACGACGCGGTGTCGGGGTCGTGTTCGGTCACCGTATTGCTCCCACTGGGACGACGGTCACATGTGATGGACCGGATCCAGGCCGCAGCATGCACATGTGTGATGACGCGCAAGAGTCTACGCGGAATGCACACGTGTCCAAATTGTCTCCGCTATCGGGAATCGGGTACTGCGGCGAGGTGTTAGCGACGTGTGAGTGACGGGCCGTGCGGCGGCCCCGCATGTTTGCACACTTCGTCTTCCGCTCCCCGCTCAGAGAGGCTCACCCCTATGGACTCCGTGACCGGCACCCTCGTGGACATCGTCACCGCTGACGGCATCGCCGACGCCTATGTGGCGCACCCGGACGACGGGCAGGCCCACCCGGGCGTGCTCATGTACCAGGACGCCTTCGGGGTGCGTCCGCATCTGAAGGGCATGGCCGACCGGCTGGCGGCCGCCGGCTACACGGTTGTCGTTCCGAACGTCTTCTACCGGCACGGACGTACCCCGGTCGTCGAGCTCCCCGAGTTCATCGACATGGAGGCCCGGCCGGACATCGTGGGGAAGGTCGTGCCGCTGATGCAGGCGCTCACCCCCGAGCTGACGGAGCGTGACGCCGGGGCTTATCTGGCGTGGTGCGCGAACTCGCCGCTGGTCACGGACGGGCCCGTGGGCATCACCGGATACTGCATGGGAGCCAGGCTCGCGCTGTACACGGCCGGCACTCACCCGGACCGGGTCGCCGTGGCGGCCGGATTCCACGGCGGCGACCTGGCCAGTGAGGCGCCGGACAGCCCTCACCTGCTCGCCGACCGCATCACCGCCGAGCTGTACTTCGCGCACGCCGACGAGGACCCCTCGATGCCCGAGGAACAGGTGCGCCGACTGGAGAAGGCCTTCGCCGACGCGGGTGTCCGGCACCGCTGCGAGGTCTACGCGGGCGCGCATCACGGCTACACCCAGTCCGACACGGCCGCCTACGACCCGGCGGCGGCCGAACGGCACTGGACGGAGCTGCTGGCCCTGTTCGGCCGCGTCCTCTGAGCGGGGGCGGGACGGTGGGCGCCGGTCGGACGAGACCGGCGCCGGCACAGTCGTAGCCGACATCGGAAATCGGGCGGTCTCGTGCGGTCGGCGGGCCGGAGCTCAGCGGCCGTCCCGGAGGCCGGGGCGTGCCGGGTCGATGCGGACGGTCGCAGCCCGGGCCTGCGGGTTCGCGACGAGGGCGTCGGCGACCGCGCCGTACTTGGTGCGGAAGGCGGCGTCGAGTCCGGCGGGTGGTTCGACGTCTCCGGCCGTGAGCAGGACCTCGCGGCTCACGGCGCCCACCCTGACTGTTCCGCGGCCGTGTTCGCGCGCGGCCCGGTACCAACGGGAGCGGACGCCGCGGTAGGCGCGGACATACAGTTCGCCGTCGACGACGACCATGCCGACCTCCACGCCGGTGCGCTCGGAGTCGCCCGCGGTCAGCACTAGGGAGTAGGTCTCGGAGAACAGGGATCGGTCCTCGGGTGTCCAGGCGGTCATCGGTTCACCGCCTCGGTGTCGGTGGCCTCCGCGGTCCAGGAGGCGAGGATGCGCAGCGCGTCGTGGGATCGGCTGCCGGTCTCGGCGGTCAGGACCATCAGGCGCTGTCCGGAGCCGTCGGGGCTGGCCCAGGTGTCGCAGTCCAGCGTGAGGTCGCCCACCAGAGGGTGGCGGTACCGCTTGGTGCCGTAGGCGGCGCTGCTCACCTGGTGTTCGGCCCACCAGGTGCGGAAGTCGGCGTCCCGGACGGACAGTTCGCCGACCAGGCGGGCCAGTTCCGGGTCGCCCGTGTCGGCCGCGGCCTCCAGACGCAGGGCGGCCACCGCGTCGCGGGCGTCGTGCTCCCAGTCCGGGTGCAGCTCCCGTATCGCCGGGTCGGTGAAGAGCAGCCGCAGATAGTTGCGCTGGTCGGCCGGGAGGGCGGCGAAGTCGGTGTAGAGGGCCGCGGCGGCCTGGTTCCAGGCCAGGATGTCGAGGCGTTTACCGAGGACGAGGGCGGGAGTGTGGGTGAGCTGGTCCAGCAGGCGCCGCATGGCGGGGCGCAGACGCTGGGGTGCCCGGCGGCGGCGTGGCCGCTTGTCGGCGCGTCCGGCGAGTTCGTAGAGGTAGCGCTGCTGGTCCTCGTCGAGGCGCAGGGCGCGGGCCAGGGTGCTGAGCACGGAGGCGGAAGCGCGGACGCGGCCCTGTTCGAGGCGGGTGTAGTAGTCCACGCTGATCGCGGCGAGGGCGGCGACCTCCTCGCGCCGCAGCCCCGTGACCCTGCGGGCGGAGTCCGTCGGGGGCAGACCGCACTCCCGCGGGTCGAGCTGCGCCCGGCGGGCCCGCAGGAAGGCACCGAGGTGGGAGTCGGGTGTCGGTTTCATGTTCTCCAGTGTGCTGCGGCCACCGCAGGCGCGGCATAGGTGTGAGGGGGCAGGTTCCTTCCCAGGCAGAAACCTGCCTCTCCCGCGAACGGGACGGACGACGGATGGTGGATGTGTGCCCGGCGGAGACCGGGCGCTTCCGACCTAGTCCGTCACGAAATCCAGGAGTGTTCGCCATGGCCAGGACCCGCGTCAGCTTCGACAGCGCCGGCATCGAGATCGCCGCACACCTCTACACCCCCGACGTTCCGGCCGTCGGTCCCCGTCCGGCGCTGGTCGTCGGCCACCCCGGCACCGGCGTGAAGGAGCAGACGTCCGGCACCTACGCACAGCTGATGGCCGAGCGCGGATTCGTCACCCTCGCCTTCGACGCCGCCTACCAGGGCGAGTCCGGCGGGCTGCCGCGCGGGCTGGAGGACCCCGCCCAGCGCATCGAGGACTTCAAGGCCGCCGTGTCCTATCTGACCACCCGCGAGGAGGTCGACGCCGACCGCGTGGGCCTGCTCGGCATCTGTGCCTCCGGCGGCTACTCGCTGGCCGCCACGGGCGGCGACCACCGCGTCAAGGCCGTGGCGACGGTGAGCACCGCCGAACCGGCCCGCCAGTTCCGCTTCGGTGCCGACGGCTCCCAGGACCCGGCCGTCTTCCAGGCCCTCCTGGACGCTGCCGCCCAGGCCCGCACCCGCGCCGCCCGCGGCGAGGACGCCGGCGTGCTGACGATGTTCCCCGACACGGCCGAGGAGGCAGGCGCCTTGGGGGGCGAGCACGGCATCGAGGGCTGGGAGTACTACTGCGGCGCCCGCGGCTACCACGAGCGCTCCGCGAAGTTCCTCACCTGGGACAGCGTCGACAAGATGGCCTCCAGCGACGTCTTCCGCTCGGTTCCCCTCATCGGTCCCCGGCCGATCCTTCAGATCATCGGCGAGCGCGCGGTGACCGCCTGGATGGCGATCGAGGCCCACCAGGCCGCCACCGGCCCCAAGGAGCTCCACCGCATCCCCGGCGCCAGTCACGTCGACCTCTACGACAAGCGCGAGTACATCGACCCGGCCGTCGACAAGCTCGCCGACTTCTTCACCAGCAACCTGGACAAGTGAGCGACGGCTGTCGTCACGTGGCCTGCAGAGGGCCGGCGAAGGACTTGCGCAGCGACCCGGGGGCGGCGAGGGGGAGCAGGGCGGCGAGCATCTTGCCCTTCAACGTCGCGGGCTGCCGGGTCAGTTCGACGTCGACCCGGGTGCCTTCGCCCTCCGGGGTCATCCGGAAGACCCAACCCCCGCCCGGGCCGAAGAGCTTGGAGTCGAGCGTGGTGATGGTGACCGTGTCACCGGCCGGCTCCCACTCGTAGCGGGCCCGCTCCCAGGCCGCGGAGGTTCCCTCGGTGACCTCGGCCCAGGTGTCGCCGAGGTCGTGGACCTCGAAGTGTGCGGCGTCGATCGTGGGCCAGGCCTCGGCCCGTGCGGGGCTGAAGTCGGTGAGCACCTGGAGCACGTCCTTCGGGCCGAGCCGGGAGACGAGGTGGAAGCGTACGACTGTCATGGGAAGTGTCCTCACCGAGAAGTAACCGTTCTGGCTGGTGACGAGAGCTTCCCAAGGGCTGCCGTCACCTGTCAAGGTGGTTACTCTTGAAAGGTGGTCAGGCCCTGCCCCAGGAGGTCACGTGAGACATGTGTTTCCGTGCGGAGTACCCGCACTCGACTTCGTGGGTACCCTCCATGAGCGGCGGACGCCGGTTCCCGTCGAGCGGCTCGGCTCCCCCGCGCTGCTCGACTCCTGGTTCGTCCAAGCCGGGCTGCTCGACCGCCACCCCGGCTCCGACCGGGCCGACCTGCGCGCGGCGCTGGAACTGCGGGAGGCGATCTACGCCCTGGTCAGGGCCGGACTCACCGGCCGCGCCCTGCCCGTCACGGCGGTGATCACGGTGAACCGGCAGGCAGCCGGGGTGCCGGTGGTGACGCGTCTGGGCGTCGCGGGCGCCAGTCGTTCCGGGGGAGCCGCCCAGGCCCTCACCGACCTCGCCCGCCAGGCCGTCGAGATCCTCGCCGGGGGCGACGCGGCGCTGCTGCGCGAGTGCGGGCGCCCCGACTGCACCCATGTCTACCTCGACCGCTCCCGGGGGCGCCGACGCGAGTGGTGTGCGATGCGGACCTGCGGCAACCGCGTCAAGGCGGCTGCGCTGCGGGCACGTCGACGGGCGTGACACACATGTGGCGGGGATGGGCCCGTCGTACGGAACCGTCCCCGCCGGTTTCACGCCCCCGACGTCATCAGCTGCGGTTCTCGGCCTGGAACATCCAGCTCTGCTTCTCCAGGTCCGCGGTCAGGCCGATCAGTAGATCCTCGGTCACCGCGTCGGCCGGACCGGTCGTCTCGATGCGCTCCCGCACCCGGCCGATCACCGCGGAGAACGCCTTGACCAGCGCCTCCACCGCGTCGACGTCCTTGGTCCAGCCCGGCGCGTACTCGGGCAGCCCGCTGGTGGCGGCGATGGTGCCGGCCCGTCCGTCCGGGCTGATCCCGAGCGCGGCGGCGCGTTCGGCCACCGTGTCGGCGTACTCGCGGGCGGTGGTGACCACCTCGTCGAGCTGCAAATGGATGGAGCGGAAACGCGGACCGTACAGGTTCCAGTGCGCCTGCTTGGCCACCAGGGAGAGGTCGAGCAGGTCCACCAGGGTCGCCTGGAGGGCGGTGCCCACGATCTCTCGTTCCTTGTCCGGCAGTGGGCTGTTGATGACTGTCATGGGTGTGCGGTTCCTTTCCGGATTGTCGCCAGCGTCCCCATTGTCGAAGCCGCTGTCCTGCCGTGGATCAGTCGTTTGACTGCCGGTCGGCATGACCCATACAAGACGAAAAGACCCATATATGGTGACCATGGAGAGGCTGAAGGAACCGTGTCGCGGTCAGTCGGCCCGGCGACGCCGCCCGGCGAGGCGCGCCACCCGTACGGCTGTCGTGCGCAGAGGCCGGCTTTCCGTCCGCCGAGCACACCCGGTGGCCCGCGGAGGCGGAGGTGGCGCCGAGACGCCGCATCCGCAGGTGTACGGCACATTCGCCGATCTCCGTGATCGGGCTCTGGAGGGGGGACGCCACCGCAGCCCTCACCCCCGGCGAGCGAGCCCTGCTCGGGGAGTGGCTCGACCGGCCGACGCACGGCAACTGACCGGCCGGGCACGTCGGTTCCCCGCGTCGGATTCGCGGCCGCCCTCTCACCGCGATACCGGACGTGCCGCGCCCCCGCCCGGCGGCGACCCGGACAGCCTCGGCGTCACCCGCCCCGCCGGCCCGCGGCAAGGCCCGCGTCGCCCCGCACGCCCCTGCTCACCCGTGTTCCGCGCCCGGAACTGCGATAGCGCGCCCATCCGGCATCGCGTCACCACCTTGACAGGTGACGAATCGAAGGCGCAAGCTGGTAGTGGCCCCGGCTGACGGGGTCCTTTCACGAACGACGAAGTGGAGGCTCCCATGAGCCAGGAAGCCACGATGGACACCGCCGCGGCGGCCCGGCGCGCTCGCTTCGGCAAGCTGCCCGAGCGCATCCGGTACGAGAACATGACGGAAGCGGTGCAGCCCCAGCCGAACGGCGGGGCGAACACCTCGCCCGGCGAGACGGCCGCGTATCGCACCTTCTCGTGTCTGGCCCTCGACCTCGGGCTGTAGCCAGGCTCGTAGCCAAGTCGGAAGCCTCAAAAAGCCCGCACCCCCGGCCCTGTCCGGAAAGAAGGGGGTGCGGGCTTCCCCGCGTCCGGGCGGAGCGCGCGACTCACTCCCGCTCATGAACCCGGCATATCCGGCAGTCGTCCGACCCAGCGGCCCCGCCGTCCCCCCACCACCCACGCAGTCATTCGACGGATGTGTGTGCAATGCATGTTCCCGAACACTGATCAGGTACGCGCTCACACCTGACGAAAGGCAACCCGCATGGTCACCTTCGCCGACCACGTCATCGCCTCGCTCAAGGCCTCCGGGGTCCACCGTCTCTACGGTCTGCCCGGTGACTCCCTCAACGGGCTGACGGACGCGATACGCCGGGACGACGCCGTCGACTGGGTGCATGTGCGGCACGAGGAGAGCGCGGCCCTCGCGGCGGCGGCCGAGTCCGGGCTGACCGGCGAGCTCAACGTGTGCGTCGGCAGCTGCGGCCCGGGCAACCTGCACCTGATCAACGGCCTCTACGACGCCCAGCGCAGCCGCGTCCCGGTCCTGGCCATCGCGGCCCAGATCCCCGGCAGCGAGATCGGCTCCGGCTACTTCCAGGAGACCCGCCCGCAGGAGCTGTTCGCCGAGTGCAGCGTCTACGCCGAGGTCGTCACCAGCGCGGAACACGGCCCGCGCATCCTGGAGACGGCGATGCGGGCGGCCGTGGAACGCAGGGGAGTGGCGGTCGTGGTCGTCCCCGGCGAGATCTTCCTTGCCAAGACCGGCCGGACCCTCGCCCCCACCGTCGTACGCCCGGCCCGGACCGTCGTGCGCCCGGACGACGAGGCACTCGCCCAGGCCGCCCGCCTGCTGAACGCCGCCCAGCGGGTCACGATCCTCGCGGGCGCGGGCGCGGCCGGTGCCCACGACGACCTGGTCCGGCTCGCCGAGACCCTCAAGGCCCCCGTCGTGCACGCGCTGCGCGGCAAGGAGTTCGTGGAGTACGACAACCCGTACGACGTCGGCATGACCGGACTGCTCGGCTTCGCCTCCGGCTACAAGGCGATCGAGGAGGCCGACACCCTGCTGATGCTGGGCACCGACTTCCCCTACCGGCAGTTCTATCCGCAGGGCGCGAAGGTGATCCAGCTCGACCTGCGCGGCGAGCAGATCGGCCGCCGCACCCATGTCGACCTGCCCCTGGTCGGCAGCGTCCGCGACACCCTGCCCGCGCTGCTGCCGCTGCTGTCCGCCAAGACGGACAAGCGCGCCGTCGACCATCTCGACCACGCCCGCGCCCACTACGCCCGCACCCGCGAGTCACTCGACGCGCTCGCCGTCAACGACCGCGAACGCACCCCCATCCATCCGCAGTTCGTGGCCCGCACCCTGGACCGGCTCGCCGCCGAGGACGCCGTCTTCACCGTCGACGTCGGCTCCCCGGTGGTGTGGGCGGCCCGCTATCTGACCTTCAACGGGCGTCGGCGGCTGCTGGGTTCGTTCAACCACGGCACGATGGCCTGCGCCCTGCCCCACGCCGTCGGCGCACAGGCGGCGTACCCGGGCCGCCAGGTGGTCTCGCTGTCCGGCGACGGCGGACTCACCATGCTCCTCGGCGAGCTGTTCACCCTGAGGCAGAACCGGCTGCCCGCCAAGATCGTCGTCTTCAACAACGGCTCGCTCAATTTCGTCGAGTTGGAGATGAAGGCCGCCGGCATCGTCAACTACGCGACCGAGCTGGACAATCCTCAGCTCGCCGAGGTCGCCGCCGCGATCGGGCTGTGGGCCCGCAGGGTCGAGCGGCCCGGCGACCTGGAGGACGCGCTGAAGAGTGCCTTCGCCCACGAGGGCCCGGCGCTGGTCGAGGTGATGACAGCGCGACAGGAGCTGTCCGTGCCGCCCGCGGTCTCGGTGGAGCAGGCCAAGGGCTTCACCCTCTACGCGATCCGCACCGTCCTCTCCGGCCGCGGCGAGGAACTGCTCGACCTGGTGAACACGAACGTCGCCCGCCGCATCCTGCGCTGAGCCCACCCGCCTGAGAGATCTGCCGAGGCGAACCCATCAGGTCATGGTTGCCTCAAGCAATGAAATAGGAGAGACATGTGGCCGACAGAGCCCAGTACGAGGAGCTGACGCGCCGGCTGAGCGCCGTCGGTGCCGTACGACGACAACTGGACCGGAGCCTGCCGGGCGGCTGCTCCAGCGTGACCGCCATGGTGCTGGCGCTGCTGGACCGCCACGGCGACCTGCGCATCGGCACACTCGCGGAACTGCTCGCCGTCGACATGTCGGTCACCAGCCGCCAGGTGACACACCTGGCCGAACGGGGCTGGATCGACCGCAGCCCCGACCCCGCCGAACGGCGCTCACGCATCCTGCGCCTGACCCCCGAGGGCCGTAGCCGTCTCACCGAACTCTCCGACCGCACCGCCGAGTTGCTCGCCCTGCGGCTGAGCGACTGGAGCGAGGAGGACATCAACCGGCTGACGTCGCTGCTGTCCCGGCTCCGGGCGAGCTTCGACGACGCCCCCGCCCCTGCCCCCGCAGTCACTTCATAAGGACGAGATACCCCATGACAACCACCCCCAGGACCGGCGCCCCCGCCGACCCGGCACAGGTGGCGGACGACGCCGTACCGATGACCCACCCGCAGATCATGCGGGCGCTGTCGGGGCTGCTGCTCGGCCTGTTCGCCGCCATCCTGTCCTCGACCGTCGTCACCAACGCGCTGCCCAGAATCATCGGCGACCTCGGTGGCGGCCAGAGCGCCTACACCTGGGTCGTCACCTCCTCTCTGCTGGCGGTCACCGCCTCCACGCCCCTGTGGGGCAAGCTCGCGGACCAGTTCAGCAAGAAGATCCTGGTCCAGTCGGCGCTGATCGTGTACGGCGTCGGGTCGCTCGTCGCCGGTCTCGCGCCGAACGCGGCCACGCTGATCGCCGCACGGGTCATCCAAGGTCTGGGCGGCGGCGGTCTGTCCGCGCTGTCCCAGGTCGTCCTGGCGGCGATGATCGCCCCACGACAGCGGGGCCGCTATTCCGGCTACCTCGGTGCGACCTTCGCCGTCGCCACCGTCGGCGGCCCACTCCTCGGCGGTGTCATCACCGACACCAGCTGGCTCGGCTGGCGGTGGTGCCTGTTCGTCGGCATCCCCTTCGCGCTCGTCGCCCTGGTCGTGCTGCAACGGACGCTCAACCTCCCGGTGACCAAGCGCCAGGTGAAGGTCGACTGGACCGGCGCGTTCTTCGTCACCGCGGCCGTCTGCACCCTGCTGATCTGGGTCACCTTCGCCGACGACAAGTACGCCTGGCTGTCGTGGCAGACGTACACGCTGGTCGGTGGCTCGCTCGTGCTGGCGCTGGTCTTCCTGTTTGTCGAGACGCGGGCCAGTGAACCGATCATCCCGCTGCGGCTGTTCCGCAACCGCACCATCACCCTTGCCTCCATCGCCTCGATGTTCACCGGCGTCGCCCTGTTCGCGGGCACCGTCTTCTTCAGCCAGTACTTCCAGCTGGCCCGCGGCGAATCCCCGACCAGGTCCGGCCTCATGACGATCCCGTTCATCACGGGCCTGTTCATCGCCTCCACCGTCTCCGGCCGGGTCATCACCCGCACCGGGAAGTGGAAGGGCTGGCTGCTGACGGGCGGTGTGCTGCTGACGGCCGGCCTGGCGCTGCTGGGCATGCTCCGCCATGACACCCCGTACCTGTTCATCGCGCTGTGCATGGCGCTGATGGGCCTCGGCGTCGGGATGACCCTCCAGAACCTGGTGCTGTGCACGCAGAACCAGGTGTCC
This sequence comes from Streptomyces sp. NPDC087859, assembly GCF_044742595.1. Lineage (NCBI taxonomy): Bacteria > Bacillati > Actinomycetota > Actinomycetes > Kitasatosporales > Streptomycetaceae > Streptomyces > Streptomyces sp. NPDC087859. The sequence continues at coordinate 96,558 of NZ_JBIUUU010000032.1, forward strand.
CCGAGCGACCTGGGCGCCGCCTCCTCCACGGTGACCTTCTTCCGGTCCCTCGGTGGCGCGGTCGGCGTCTCGGTGCTCGGCTCGGTCCTCACCACCCGGATCGGCCACTACGCGCGCGAGACCATCACCCGGCTCGCACCGCAGGATCAGGCGACCGCGGCGAAGACCTCCGGCAGCGGCCAACTGCCCGACCTGGCCCTGCTCCCCACCCCGGTCCGCACCTGGCTGGAGAGCGCCTACGGGCATGCCATCGGCGACATCTTCATGTACGTCGCCCCGGTCGCCCTGATCGCGTTCCTGGTCACCCTCTTCATCAAGGAAGTCCCGCTGCGCGCCTCGAGCGGCCTGGTCCAGGCGGCGGCCGCCCGCACCTCCGCACAGCCAACCGCCCCCGCCGAAGGCACCGGCACACCCCGCACACCCGGTTCCTGACCCCGGACGCGGGATCGCCGTACCTCGGACATCACGTGTTCCGCGGTACGGCGATACGGAGGTACGGCGCTCCTCATCCCGTGGTCGCGGAGCCGCGGTCGCACGGGTCGGAGGTCAGCGGTACGGCGCTGAGGACGCTGCGTCCGGCGGAGTTCTGGACCGGCCAGGCGTCGCAGAGCGCCCCACCGCCTGCCTCGTGGCCACGCAGCACAAGGAACCGTTGGTCGGCCTGCCGCTCCAAATCCAGACCGAGACCGGTGGCCGGGACGGCGAAAAGGTCGGTGAAGTAACGGCGCGCATAGTCGGAGCCGACCGTGCCGGGCGTGAACAGCCGCTGGAAAGAGGCGGGGTCCTGCACGCGGACGGCCCTCGCCGCGTCGGCACGCAACGCGTCGGCGTCGGGTGCCCCGGGGGCGGCGAGGCGGTGCTGGGTCAGCAGACAGCCGCAGACCACGGCCAGCCATACGCAGACGCAGCCGAGCACCGTCCAGGTCCAGGGAATTCTCGGCACACGCGGCATGTCACAGCTCCCAGAGGTCCCGGCCCCGCGCGGGCGTGGAGAAGCGGTGTCACCGGGCGCCAGCCCTCACAGAGGCGCCCGGTGACACCTGCCGCGGCCCCATGTGTCCCCGACGGACCGCGGCGTATCCGGGGGAGGCCATCTCATATGTTTCTCGGCTCCACCGCGTCCTTCGATGGAGCGAACCCCATGTTTCTCGTCGAGTGGGTGTGTGGGTTCCCCTACAGGCGGGGTTCTCTTTGCGTGAGTGATACACAAAGCGTAGGGCTCCCCCTATGGTCCGGTGGTGAGGCGGTCGGCATGCTGGAGGGCATGCGCATCAA